>JAIXPD010000069.1 GCA_027486405.1 Azospirillum sp.
CCCCACCGGCTTGTCATAGAGCTGTGCGGCGAACAGCACGGCGACGATGTAGTAGAGGATGTAGGCCATGTTGAACAGGTTGGCCCCGATCGGCACCACGATCTCGGCGGTCTGTTGCGACGCGCCCAGTTTTTGCGAGGCGGCGATCGCCGACGGCATGGGGGCGTAGTTGGATTCGGTGGCCAGGCCGATCAGCATCGGCTCGCGGCCCGCCCCCAGCACCGCCAGCGGTCCCCGGCGGCACCACAGCGCGCAGGCCACCAGCAGGAACACGGCGATCCCCGCCAACCCGGCGTAGAACGCGCCCAGCAGCTTGGCGACGCTGACCAGCACCTCCGAACTCATCCCGGCGACGTTGGTCGCCACCAGGGAAAACACGCCGATGGGCAGGACATACATGATCCAGTCGATGATCTTGCACAGCCCGGCGAACAGCGATTCGCAGAAGCCGATGGCGGCGCGGCCCTGGTCGCCCTCCAGGCTGCCCAGCGCGAGGCCGATGATGATCGAGAAGAACATCAGCGCCAGCATTTCGCCCTGGCTGGCCGACTGGACGATGTTGGTGGAGACCATCGAGGTCAGCAGGCTGACCAACCCGCTGCTTTGCTGGGCGGTCCCGTCGGCGCTGACGATGGCCGCGCCCAGGGCGCGCCGCGCTTCGCCGCTCAACCCGCTGCCCGGTTGCAGGATCAGCCCGATGAGGACACCCAGCACGACCGCCACCGCCAGCAGCAGGATGAACACCACCAGCGAGCGGACGAGCAGCTTCTTGCTGTTGCCTTCGGACAGCGCGCCGCCGATGCTGGAGATGATGGCCGTGCACATGATCGGCAGAACCGTCATCTGCATCAGCGCGATGTAGAGTTGGCCGGGCAGCGCCAGCAGCCCGGTGGCCTCCGGCATGGTCTTGCCAAAGGCGGCCCCGCCAGCGACCGCCACCAGGATCAACCAGGGCGACATCCAGATGGACAGAAGTGTTTTTGCCATGATGGTCACTGCCCCTCGTTCAGGCCGTATTTCGCGGTGATCGCGGAAAACACGCCGTTCGCCCGGTTTTCCGCGACATACACGTTGAGAAAGGCGTGCAGCGCGGAATCGTCGTGATGGACCGCCATCGCGACGGGGTCGGTGCCCACATGCAGCGGCAGGGTGCGGACCTTCAGGCCCCAATCATCGGGCGGCTTGATCTTGTGCCACTCGCGCGGGCGGTTGTAGGCGTTGGCGCAGGGCTGGTCGCACAGATAGCCGTGCAGGGTCCCGTTCAGCAGGTCGGCGGTGCCGACGCGGTGGGTCTTGTACAGGTGGATGGTGGCCGCCGGAAACATCTCGCGCGCCAGATCGGCGTAAACGCCGCCTTCGTTCGCGCCAATCGCCACATCCGGGCGGTTCAGGGCGTGGAAATCGCTCTTTCCTTCCAGAATGCTGACGGTGCCGGTGCGGTTCAGGAACAGCACGCGGCCCAGATTCACATAGGGTTCGGTGAAGCGCACGGTCTGGGCGCGCTTGATCGACCGGCTGAAGGCGGAAATCACGACGTCGGCGCGGCGTTCCAACAGGATCTGGGGCAGTTCGTCAAAGCGGTTGGCGATGCGCAGGAAGCGCAGACGCACGCCCAGCACCTCGGCCAGTTTGCTGGCGATGTCCACGTCGATGCCCGCCAGTTCCCCCCGGTCGTCGGTGAAGAAGAAGGGGGGGATGTCGTTGACGTAGGCCGCCACCAGCAATTCGCCCCGGTCCTTGATGCGTTGCAGATCGGGGGGGAAGTCGGCGGCCTTGGACACGCTGACAAACCCGGCCAGACACATCAGAACCAGCGCAATCAATCGAGACATTGTTTCCCTCATCGCGTTGCCCAGCGTTTCCTGAACATCGTTGTCACATCACCTTGGTCAGCACCCCGCCCGTTCCGGGTCAGGGCAGCAGCAGCGTTTCGGTGGACCGGCCGCGCATGCAATGGTTGGACGCCATCGACGCGGCGTAGCCACCGGCGTTGAGCAGCACCAGCAGGTCGCCCTCGGCCATTTCCGGGATCGCCACATCCTCCGCCCACAGGTCGAGCGCCTCGTTGATGTTCCCGGCGATGGTGGCCTTGGGGCGGGGACCGGCGGTCCAGGCGTCCGCGCGGGCCAACCGGGCGGGGACCGGCTCGCAGGGCAGCTTGTAAAAGGCCGGTTCGATGGCGAGGTTGAAGCCGCCATCCACCCCGTAGAACAGCGTGTTGCGCTTGCGCTCCACCGTGTTGACCTGAAGCACGAGGACGCCTGCGTCCTTCACGATGTAATCGCCCGGCTCCACCCAGACCTCCACCCCCCGGTCGTGGAAGGCGTCGCGGATCGCCCCGGCCCAGCGCGTCAGATCCAGCGGTTGGTCGGTGGCGACGTGGGGCACGCCCAGCCCGCCGCCGATGTTGACGATCCGGGGATTGTCCAACCGACCCAGGAACCACAGGCATTCGTCCAGAACGGCGCGCCAGGCGGGAAGCTGGTCGGTCAGATACCCGCACCCAACGTGGAAATGGATGCCCTCCACCCGCAGCCCATGCGCCTTGGCCAGCCGCAGGGCCTCGTCGAACTGATCGCGGTAGATGCCGAATTTCGACACACGGTCGCCCGAATAGCGCAGCAGTTCGTTGGTCCCGTACCCAACCCCCAGGGCCGGGTTCACGCGGATGCCGATCGCCCGGCCGGGGCAGCGTTCGCCCAGGCGGCGGATCATCGACAGGCTGTCGGCGTTGATCCAGGTGTCGGGGTGGCGGGCCAGCGCGTCCAGATCGGCGTCGGACACCGAGGTGGCGGTGTAGGACACCTGACCCTCGGAAAAGCCGCAGGACACGGCCAGCCGCAATTCCTCCGGCGAACAGGCGTCGATCCCGCACAGGCCCGACATCTTCATCCAGGTCAGCAGCGGCGCGCAGCGGTTGGCCTTCATGGCGTAACGCACGCTGGTGCGCAGCCCGGTGCTGTCGAGCGCGGCGCGCACCCGCGCCAAATTCGCCCGGACCCGCTCCCCGGAATAGAAATAGGACGGCGTTCCCGCCGCCCACGCGGCGCGGGCCAGATTGACACCGGCCAGATGAAGATCGCCGCCGCGATAACACAGGTCGGGGCGCTCCCACCACAGGGTGGGGGCCGATGCGTCCGCTGTCATGGCTGAATCCTCAACCCTGCGCGGACGGAATTTTGGCGGTTTCCTGCCGTCCGGTGATCCAGCCCCGGCAATTGGGCGCGCCGCAACCGCAGGGGAACTGCCGGAACAGGATGTCTTCCGTGGTCGTGTAATCGATGGTGATCGCGTCCCCGGCGGCGATGTCCTTCAGCGCCCACAGCTCGAACTTTTGCATGTCGAGGATGGCGTTCGGATCGCAGCTGTGGAGCAGATAGCCGGTGAAAAACGGGTCGTACAGGTGGCAGTGCGTGGAGATCTGCAAGGTGTGTTGCAGCACGTCGTGGGTGATGCTGCCGCTGATCCGGCACACCCGCTGCCCTCGCTGGAAGGGAACCATGGTGTAGACGCCGAACCCCTTCCCCTCTTCGCGCGCGCTGACGCTGAAGGACTGCTGGTCCGGGTATCCGTCGCCGATCAGGAAGGAATCGGGATAAAAAGATTGGGCTTTTGGAAGAGAAACGGGAGAGGAAATCTGTAGGGAATCTTCGGTCTGAGGAGGGCGGCTGTTGACGGTTGTCATTTAATTGCAAGACTCCCCAAGATTAGATCAGTATTTCCTGTAAAATCAGTATGTTTAGGGTATTTTCTTTTTTCAAGGAGCGAGAATGCGCGAAAAGTGACGAAATTAAACGAACTCAAATGAAATATTGCGATTTCAAGCCGCAAGATGTGACGAGTTGTGCAATCAAAAATTATGCGCTTGTGGATCGATTCGCTCCATACGGCGGCGTGCGGAGTCATCGCCGCGCCAGCGGCGGCGGCGCGGAGCGTGGATGCGCGCGGCCCGCCCGGCCCATCAACAGGACCGGGCGGGGCCGTGTCAGCGATCGTCCAGGCCGTGTTGCTCCAGTTCCTCGAAGGTCCTGGGTTGGATGTGATCGGTCAGTTCCCGAAGAATGTCTGGTATCTGTTTGGAAATGCGACGTTGCAGCTTTAATTCATCGTGATTTGGATCTGCTTCCAGGGCGCTGTTGGACTTTCGCATCAATTTTGCGAGATCGCGCCTCTGTTTATCCCAATACTTGATCCAGCGATTTCGGTCGTCATTGGTCCAAATTTTTGTTTTTGGTAGGGCGTACATCCGCACACGTCTTCGCAAGTACTCGCCATTGTAGCCGCATGCCTTCCACAATTCCGTCAATTCAAACATGCAGTTGCGCGACTTGAGATAGGCGTTGCTCAGGATGACAAAGACCCGTTCACCTTGGCCAATGCGCTCCATGTAACGTGGAATGCTATCATTGAGTTTCAGGACATCTTGGTCACGCAAAATGGTTAATCCGCGCCTTTCGGCAGCTTCACACAGCCGCTTTACCACGGCGTCGCGGAGCTTGCCTTTCTTGGTATCGTCGCCCCAGGCGTAGGAGACGTACCATTCCGGTTGGTTGGGTTTTTCCTGAACCAGGGAGAGGGCGCGCGGTTCCGTGCGGGGATCGGGTGGGCTGCTGGGGGTGACGGCGGATGGGGTCAGGCCGACGCGCTGTTGGGCGCGTTCGACCACGCGCACCAGTTGGTCCATCAATTCGCGGGCGTTGCCGCCCTGGGTGCGCAGGCGCAGATGGCCTTGCCAGGGGGTGGCCGGGTCGGTGCCGGTGGTCTGGTCGATCCACAGGCGGCTTTGACTGTCGGCTTCAAACCCGCACAGGCCATCGCGCCAATAGCGGGCGTTCGCCCCGGCCCTGCCGCCCAGATCGGCCATGACGCTGCGGATCAGGCCGCCGTGCAGCAGGGGGTAAGCGAAGGTGACGGTTTCCGTCGGGGCGTCCTCCGTCCACATCCCGCCGGTGTCGGTGGTGGCGGGCAGCAGGTCCGGCGCGATGTATTCGATGGTCTCAGCGCCATCATCGTCGAGGGTGAAACGCCGGTGTTCAAAGGCGATGCCGCAGGACCGCATCAGGTTCAGGAACAGGCCCTGTTCCGCCGTGCTGTGATTTTGCCAGACCAGGCGGGCCAGAAGATCGCGGGTGAAGCGGCCATTGGCCCGGCGAATCTCGGTGAAGGCACCCCGGTCGCGTTCGAACACGGCGTAGACCGCCTCCAGCGCCCAATTCTGGTCCAGGATGATGCGGTCGTCGAACAGGCCGGGGCGGTGCAGAACGGTCCCTTCGGCGTCGAGATAGGTCAACAGCGCGGCGGGCGACGACACCCCGCCCACCTCCGCGCAAAGGTCGGCGAAGGCGTTCATCGTCACCAGTCGGTGTTGACGCTGGTCGGCGGGCTGGTACTGGTCCGCCTCGATCATCGCCTCCAACCGCCGCTGCACCCGCAGCCGTCCGGCCCCGACCCGCACCGCGCCCAGCCGTTCGGGCGCGCGCAGCCAACTGGCGGCCTCGGCCAGCGTCTCCAGCAGGCTGTCCCGCCAGCGTTCGGCCTTGGCGCTGACCTGCAGAATTTTGGCGTAGGGGCGATTGTCCAACAGGTCGGCGGGCAGCGGTGGCGTCCGCGCCTCCTGCTCCAGTCGGTCACATTTGCTTTGGATCACCAGCAGCGGGCTGTCCGGGTGGCCCAGATGGCGGGCGACCGCCGCCCAATAGGCCAAGGGCTGGTTGCGGAACTCCAACCCATTGCAGCGCTGCGTCGGTTCACTCTCCGTCGTCGGGTCCCAGACGATGGCGATCACCGCCGGGCCGCCCAGGAACAGGGCGTGCGCCCCGTGGTAAATCTCCTGCCCGCCGAAATCCCAGATTTGCATCCGGGTGGCCCCCTCATCCGCCAGCGTGACACCGCCGACCGCGATGCCGTGGGTGGAATCCCACGCCTCCTCAAACGGCTTCCCCGCCAACCAGCGGGCGATCTGCGTTTTCCCCACCCCGCCATTGCCCAACAAAATCAGCTTGACCCGCCCCGTCTCCTCCGCCCCCTCCGCCAAATCGGCGTAATGCGCCCGCACCCGGTCCAGGCAGTTGTCGAATGGGTTTTTGGACAGCACCCCGGAGGAGGGAATCCCGGCGACGGTGGTGTCCCACAGCACCAGTTTTTTGATGTCGGGCAGGGACAGCAACCCGGCGGGCAGGGGCTGAAGCTGGCACCTAGATGCAGTGAGGTATCGGAGATTTGAGCATGCCGCCAGCGGTGCGATGTCGCTGACCTGGGTGTTGGTGCAGTCGAGTGATTGGAGATTTGAGCATGCCGCCAGCGGCGCGATGTCGCTGACCTGGGTGTTGGTGCAGTCGAGTGATTGGAGATTTGAGCATGCCGCCAGCGGTGCAAGGTCGCTGACCTGGGTGTTGTAGCAGGTGAGTGATTGGAGATTTGAGCATGCCGCGAGCGGCGCAAGGTCGCTGACCTGGGTTTCTCTGCAGTCGAGGTTTTGGAGATTTGAGCATGCCGCGAGCGGCGTGAGGTCGCTGACCTTGGTGTTGCTGCAGATAAGAGCTTTCAGATTTGAGCATGCCGCGAGCGGTGTGAGGTCGCTGACCTTAGTGTTGCTGCAGATAAGAGCTTTCAGATTTGAGCATGCCGCTAGCGGCGCGAGGTCGCTGACCTGGGTGCTCCAGCAGCCAAGGATTTGCAGCGCTGGCAAGGATGAAGCGAAATCAAGGTTGGTGATGTCGCTATTCCAAACACTTAGGCGTTCCAACCGGATCAGTCTCTGCAATCCCGCCCGTTGGGCGTTGATCTGGTTTCGTCCAGGTGAACCCGGAAGCGACAAAACCGGATTCCCCAAATCCAGTTCCCGCAAATGGGTGAGGTCAAACAGGCTGTCCGGCAGCCGTTCCAACCCCAGTCCATTCAGGTCCAACTTGCCCGTGCGCGCCTCCGCCTCCTCGGCGATGCGTTGCCGGGCGATGGTCATGCCGTCGGGCTTTTCGGGGGTGCGCGCCATTGCGGTTGTGTCTTTTCAGCCGTTTCCCGTCTTCAGTGATAAGATGCGTGATAGCGGGTTGTAAAGACGGCCGGGCGGATCAGCCGGGGCAATCGCTTGAAGGCATATAAACCTATACGAAGGATTTACCGTCATCCCCGCGAAGGCGGGGATCCAGGCTTTCCCGTCAGAACCACTCTGCGAACTCTGGATCCCCGCCTTCGCGGGGATGACGAATGTCCTAATAAAGGAATTTCAAGCCTTCACCCGATTGCCCTGGCGGATCAGCGGGCGGATTGGCGGCATTCGGACAGGATGTTGCCGACGGTCACGCGCTCGCGCTCGTCCATGCTCAGGGACCAGCGCGCCTTCGCCGCGATCCAGGCGGCGACGTACAGGCAAACCCCGTCGCGCTTGGGTGGCAGCCACTCTTCCGGCCCCTTCGCCCCCTTGGCCCGGTTGGCCGACGCGCTGACCGCCAGCAGGGTCTGCGGGTCGGTCAGATCGTTGGCGTAGGCCGCGCGCCGTTCACGGGTCCAGGCGTGGCCGCCGCTGCCATAGGCTTCCTCCAGCGGCACGCGGTGGTCGATGTCGATGTCCTTGGGGTTGGTGATCCGCTCCCCGGTGTAGGGGTCGATCCACTCGCCCTTGCGCACGGTGCAGCCGTCCGCCGACAGCTTCGCCGGGCTGACCGAATCGCGGATCAGCACCCGTTCGCGGGCGTTCAGGCACGACTGATCGGTGGACAGCCAATGCGGCCAATCCTCCCGCGCGTAGCCGCGCCGCTTCTCCGGCTCCACCCGGATGGCGTCGAGCAGGCGTTGCGTGTGGTCGAAGTCGATGCGGTCGGACGCGCGGGCGACGGCGGGCGGGGCCACCGCCACGGCGGTGCTGGCTGCGCGGGTGGAGCGGTGGCGCTTGGTTTCCTGCCCCAGCACCGCTTCGACGCTGCCCGCCGGCAACAGCCCGACCCGCTCGGCCAGCACCGCCAGCGCCAGCGCGATCAAAATCACCACCAACACCCGCAACAGGATGGAGCGGCGGGGGCGGCCTGTGGCGGTCCATCGTCCGGTCATACCCAACGCCCGATCATGCCCAACATCCGGTCATGCTTATCCCCAGGAGGCCAACACACCCCGATCTATGACCCAGCCACCGCGAAAGCTCAACAACCGGGCGGGGCCGCGAATCCGGGACGGCGGCGATTGTGACGGTTTCGGACAGGCGGGGCCGACGGTTCAACAGGGTTATGCACCAAATTATCCACAGCACTGTGGATAACCGGGGTCAAGCGCCAATCGCCCCTGCGACCGCGCAGCCCACACAGCACCCATTGCCGTTTGCGCCGGTTGGCGGTAGGTCGGTTGGCATGAACACGCCCCGTCCACCCCGCTTCGCCCCGCCCGCGTCCCTGGCCCAGCACCGGCAGGACGCCGCGCTGGCCCTGGTCTTCCTCACCCGCCTGCCGCTGCCCATCGCCGGGCCGCTGGCCGATGGGGCGGCGGCGCGCGCCATGGGCTGGTTTCCGCTGGTCGGCGGGCTGGTCGGGGGAATCGGCGGGCTGGTTGCCGCGCTGGCCGGGCTGGCGCATCTGCCGCCGCTGGCCGCCGCGCTGCTGGGGCTGGCGGCGATGGTGGCCGTGACCGGCGGGCTGCACGAGGATGGCGGGGCCGACGTCGCCGACGGCTTCGGCGGCGGGCGCGACACCGCGCGCAAGCTGGAGATCATGCGCGACAGCCGGGTCGGCAGCTATGGCGTGCTGGCGCTGGTCTTCTCGGTCGGGCTGCGGGCGGCGGCCATCGCCGCGCTGCTGGCGGCAGGAAGCGAGACCGCCATCGCCGCGCTGGTCGCGGCGGGGGCGCTGTCGCGGGCCGGGCTGGCGGCGCTGGCCGCCCATCTGCCGCCCGCCCGCCGCGATGGCTTGGCCGCCGCGCAAGGAACCCCGGCGCGCGCCACCGTGCGTCTGGCCGCCGGGTTGGGGCTGGCGGTGGCGTTTGTCGGCGTGGGCTGGCTCGCGCTGCCCGCCGCGCTGGCCGCCGCCGGGGCGACGGCGCTGATGGGCGCGCTGGCCCGGCGGCAGATCGGCGGCCACACCGGCGATGTGTTCGGCGCGGCCCAGCAGGTGGCGGAGATCGCCGCCCTGCTGACGCTGACCGCCTGGATGGCGGGGGCGTGAGCGTGGGGTGGGTGACAACCGAGTGGGTGACGACCCGCTGGTGGCTGATCCGCCACGCCCCGGTTGTTAACCCGGCGGGCGTCATCATCGGATCGACCGACGCCGAGGCCGACACCGGCGATGCCGCGACCGCGCAGGCCCTGGCCGGGGCACTGCCCAGCGGAGCGCTGTGGCTGACCAGCCCGCTGCGCCGCAGCCGCCAGACCGCGCGGGCGCTTCGGCCTGAGAACGGCCCCCGGCGCGACGCCGATTGGACCGAACAAGATTTGCCCGAACAAGATTTAACGGAGCAGGATTTCGGGATGTGGGAGGGGCAAACGCACGACGCCATCGCCGCCGCCGATCCCGGTGCCGCCGCGCGCTTCTGGGCCGATCCGGCGACCAACGCCCCACCGGGTGGTGAGAGCTTCGCCGCCGTCTGCGCGCGGGTGGCCGGGGCGTTGACCCGCTTGACCGCCGCCCACGCCGGGCGCGATCTGGTGGCGGTGGTGCATGGCGGGCCGATCCGCGCGGCGGTGGCGCTGGCGCTCGACCTGTCCCCCGCCGCCGCGCTGCGGCTGCGGGTGGATCACTGGTCGCTGACCCGGATCGACCATCACGGCCCAAGCGAGGGCCGCGACGGTCACAGCTCCTGGGCGGTCGGGTGCGTCAACCAGCGGTTCGCGCCACCGGGGCCGCCCCGCTCTTCAGCAGGGTGAACACATAGCTGTCCACCAGCGCCTCCATCGACGCTTCGATGATGTTGGTGGACACGCCCAGCGTCGACATTTCGCTGCCGTCGCGTTCGGTGGAGCGGATCAGCACGCGCGGCATCGCCCCGGTCCCTTCCTTGGCCGCCAGGATGCGGACGCGGTAATCGGACAGGCTGACGCCCTTCAGCGCCGGATAGACCGGCTCCAGCGCCTTGCGCATGGCGACGTCGAGCGCGTGCACCGGGCCGTTGCCGTCGGCGACCTCCAACCGGATCTCGTTGCCGACGCGCACGCGCACCACCGCCTCGGATTCCACCACCAGCTTGCCGACCGCGTTGTAACGGCGTTCGTCGGTGACGTGGAAGCGCAGCAGTTCGAAGAAGCGCGGCACCCCGTCCAGCTCGCGGCGGACCAGCAGTTCAAAGCTGGCCTCGGCGGTGTCATAGGCGTAACCGGCGCTGTCGCGCTGCTTGACCAGATCGAGCAGGCGGGCCAGCCGGTCGTCCTTGGGGTCGATGTCCAGCCCGATGTCGCGCAGGCGGGCGATGATGTTGGACCGCCCGGCCTGATCGGACATGACGATCTGCCGCCGGTTGCCGATGGCCTCCGGCGAGACATGCTCGTAGGAGGCCGGGTCCTTCTCCACCGCCGAGACGTGCAGCCCGCCCTTGTGGGCGAAGGCGCTGGCACCGACATAGGGGGCGTGGCGGTTGGGCGCGCGGTTCAGCCGCTCGTCAAAGGAATGGCTCAACTGGGTCAGGCGCGGCAGATCCTCCGGCTTGATGCCGGTTTCGAATCCCATCTTCAGCATCAGCGACGGGATGAGGGACACGAGGTTGGCGTTGCCGCAGCGCTCGCCCAGCCCGTTGATGGTCCCCTGCACCATGCGCGCCCCCGCCCGCACGGCGGCCAGCGAGTTGGCGACCGCGTTTTCGGTGTCGTTGTGGCAATGGATGCCCAGCCGGTCGCCGGGGATCCCATGCTCGGCGATCACGGCGCGGACGATGGCGTCGATCTCGTGCGGCAGGGTCCCGCCGTTGGTGTCGCACAGCACGATCCAGCGCGCCCCCGCCTCGAACGCGGCGCGGATGCACTGGACGGCGTAGGCCGGGTTGCGCTTGTAACCGTCAAAGAAATGCTCGGCGTCGAACAGCGCTTCGCCCTTGGCGGCGTGCAGCGCGGCGACGCTGTCGCGGATCAGCTCCAGATTCTCGTCGCGCGGGATGCCCAGCGCGACATCGACGTGGAAATCCCACGTCTTGCCGACCATGCAGACGGCCTTGGCGCGCGACTGCACCAGCGCGGTCAGTTGCGGGTCGTTGGCCGCGCTGCGGCCCGGACGCCGGGTCATGCCAAAGGCGGTGAAGGTGGCGCGGGTCAGCTCCGGGGCCTCGGCGAAAAACTGGTCGTCGGTGGGGTTGGCCCCGGGCCAGCCGCCTTCGACGTAATCAATACCCAGCCGGTCCAGCTCCTGCGCAATCGCGATCTTGTCAGCGACCGAGAAATCCACGTCCTGGGTCTGCGCCCCGTCGCGCAGGGTGGTGTCGTACAGATAAATGCGTTCGCCCGTCATCGCCGCCTGACCTGACCGATGGAATCACGGGAGCCGCCTTGGCCCCCCCGGAAAGGCCGGAGAATGGACGATGCGCCGGTCCGGCTCAACGCTTTTGATAAGAAACGTGCGAATTCCTCCCCCGCTTGGCAACGGAGTGCTGGAGTGTCATCGCGGAACGGGCGGGTGCAGGCGGGTGTCGAGCGCGAAACGCTCCTGCGCGATCGCGCGGTAGCCGCCCGCTGCGACCGAGGCGACGAACAGCAGGTTCCAACTGTGGGCCGACACCACGCTGGGGATGACGACAAAGCCATGCCGGGCCAACAGCGCGTCGCCGAACGCCTGTTGCCCGGCGCTGGGCTGGCCGGGCCGCAACCAGTTCGGGTTGGGGACCGACGCCGGATCGACCACATGCACCCGGTCCAGGGCATCGACCCGAAAGGAGGTCAGCGTGTGGGGCACGGCGTCCAGCGCGGGAAAGCCCTTGTGCACCGCCACTTCCAAAATCGCCGTGGCGGGGTCCAACGCGGCGTAGACCGCCCGGACGCCCCGGCTGTTCCACCGCCCACCGACGCGGTAGGCCCCCTCGCCGCTGTCCCAATCCGGGGTGTGGCGGTCCGCGTCCAAACGCCAGCCAACCAACGCGCCATCGCCCAAGGGTGGCGGCAGCGGAGTCACGCGTACACCCCATACTCCAGGCGGGTGAGAAACTCGTCCACCATCTCCACCCCGGCCGGGGTGGTCAGCAGGTCCAGGGGGCGGCGTTGATCCAGGCCGATGGCCGGTTGATCGAGCCAGCGTTCCGCCGCCTCCTGCGATCCGAACACCTCGGTCGCCTTGGCCAGGATTTCGGCGAATTTCCACGCCCGCCCGCTCTGCTCCGGGTTCAGGGGGCGGGTTGGCGTGTCCTTGCGCCGTTGGAAGGTGCGCAGACTCATGCCCACCGCCCGTTCCAGCGACGGCGACCGTTGCAGCACGCCCAAATTGGCGAACAGGCGGACCAGCGCGGCGCTGGGCAGCCCGTTCAACAGCAGGTCATGGGCGTCCAGCGCCGTCTTTGGCGGTTGCCGGAAGACCTGCGCCCCCCCCAGCAGAGCGGCGATGCGCTCCACCCGCTCCATCGCTGGGGGCGCGCCCATGCCCTGCCGGTGGGGTTGGTTGTGGCTGCTCATGGCAACGCTCCGTCATTTGACGCTTTAAAAATGACACTTGTCGCACCGCGCGGCAAGTGTGGTCCTCATCCCTCCAGGGCAATCGCTTGAAGCATCGCCCACCCAACCGGAACAAGATTTGCCACGAACTTCACGGATTTCGCGGAACGCGTCTCAGAGCCATTCTGTTTGCGATTTTGTGACAAACTTCGTGACGGGATGCATGCGGTGATTGAGGTCGAAAATCCGTGGAATCCCTCATTTTGTCCGTGAAATCCGTGTCTAATCTTGCTTGTGTGAGGATGAACGCTCGCTCAGGCGATTGCCCTGCTCACCCCGCCAACAGCGCCCGCTCTTCGGCGAAGACGGCGGCGATGTGGTCGAGGACAGCGCGGACGCGCGGCACGTCCTTGCGGTCGCGGTGGACCAGCAACCACGCCTCGCGGGTCAGCGGCGGGCCGGGCAGCGGCAGGCGGATCAGGCCGGGTTCGCCCGCCGCCAGCAGGCAGGGCAGGAAGGCGACGCCGAACCCCGCCAGGGTGGCGGCCAATTGGCCCAACACGCTGTTGGCGCGGAAGCCCATGCGCCGCCCGCCGCCATGCTGGGCCAGCCATTGCGCTTCGGGCAGATCGGCCAGCGTTTCGTCATAGCCGATCAGCGTGTCGGGCGCGCCGGGGGTGGTGTAGAGGCCGTAGCCCAGCGTCGCCAGCCGCCGCCCGATCAACTCCCCCTGGCGCGGCCGGGCCAGACGGATCGCCAGATCGGCTTCGCGCCGGGCAAGGCTGAGCGACCGGTTGTCTGTGATGATTTCCAGGTCCAGATCGGGATGGGCCACCCGCAGCGGCCCCAGCCGGGGGACGAGGAAGCGGTCGGCCAGCGCCTGTGTCATCGTCACCCGCACGGTCCCGCTCAGGCCGCCGCCGGTCCCTTCCCGCCGCTGGATGGCGAGGGCCTGCTCGTCCATCGCCTCGGCCAGCGCGCGCACCGCTTCGCCGTCGTCGGTCAGGCGGTGGCCGTCGGGGCGGCGCTCCACCAGGGTCCGGCCCAAACCCGCCTCCAGCGCGGCCAGCCGCCGCCCGACGGTGGCGTGGCTGAGGCGCAGGGTCCGCGCCGCCGCCGACAGGCTGCCGCCGCGCGCCACCGCCAGAAACACCCGCAGATCGTCCCAATCCATCACCGCTTCCCCGTCGCGCCGCCCCGTTCATTTCTGAACCCTGTTCATTTTTGAACCCCGTTCATTTTTGAACAGTGAGCGACCGATCTTAGCGGATGGCCGTTCAATCCTGAAGCGGGCAGGATCACCCCAACACCAACCTTCTCTTTCAGAAAGGCCCCACCCGATGACCGAAGCCCGGACGATCCTGAGCATGGCGGGCGCGCCGTTGACCCCCAGCCCGCTCGACGCCGCCGTTCTGGTGCTGATCGACCTTCAGCGCGAATACACCGACGGCGCGCTGCCGCTGGTCGGGGTGGACGCGGCGGTGGAGCAGGCCGCCGCCCTGCTGGCGCTGGCCCGCGCCCACGCGGTTCCGGTCGTCCATGTGGTGCATCACAGCCAGCCGGGCAGCCCGATCTTCAACCCCGACGGCCCGTTCGTGGCGATCATCCCCGCCGTCGCCCCGGTGGACGGCGAAACCGTGGTGGTGAAGGCGAAAGCCAACAGCTTCACCGGCACGACGCTGGAGGAGGTGGCGCGGGCCACCGGCCGCCGCGAACTCATCATCGCCGGCTTCATGACCCACAATTGCGTCAGCAGCACCGTGCGCGGGGCGAACGACCGGGGATGGCGGGTGACGGTGGTGGAAGCCGCGACCGCCACCCGCGATCTGCCCGATGGCCGGGGCGGCGTGGTGACGGCGGCGGAGCTTCAGCGCGGCGTGTTGACCAGCCTGAGCGACACGCAGGCCGTGGTGGTGGCGGACGCCGGGGCCTGGGCGTAACCCGCCGTCCCCCAATCAAAACGAACCCAAGCAAAACAACCCAGGCAAAACGAACCCAAGCAAAACGAACGCCCCGCCTCCGACCGGAAGGCGGGGCGGTGTCGTCACTTCTTCGACGCCTTCCAATAGACGTTGCTGTCAAAGCTCGGCCCCCAGACCATGCCGGTCAGGTTGCTGCGCTCCGCCACCACTTCGATCTGCTGGAACATGATGACGAAGGGCGACTCGGCCAGAACCGTGCGTTGCAGCTCCTGATAGGTCGCGGCGCGCTTGGCCGCGTCGCGCTCGATCACGGCGGCGTTGGTCTTCTTGGTCAGTTCCGGGATGTCCCAGGCGTTGCGCCAGGACAGCGGCTTGGACTTGGCGGTGTCGCTGTTGTCCGGGTTGGCGGCGAAGGTTTCGGCGTTGGTGTGCGGGTCCTGGTAATCGGCCCCCCACTGGTAAATGATCATGTCGTGGTTGCGGGCGCGGTACTTGGTCAGCACCTGCTTGCCGTCGCCGGGGATGATCTCGATCTTCACCCCGCCGGCGGCGGCGCTGGCCTGGATCGCCTGGGCCATGTCCTGCGTCGGCGTGGTGTTGCGCATGTCGAGCGTCACCGTGAAGCCGTTGGGGTAGCCCGCCTTGGCCAACAGCTCCTTCGCCTTGGCCGGGTCGTAGCGGTAGGGGGTGTCGTTCAGCGCGCCCAGGAAGCCATCGGGCAGGAAGGTTTGATGGATGGTGGCCTGACCGTTCATGATGGTCTTGGCCATGCCCTCGTAATCGACGAGGTACTTCATCGCCTCCCGCACCTCCGGCTTGGCCAGCGCCGGGTTCTTCTGGTTGAGGCCGACGTACCACAGCGTGCCCTTGGGGGCCTGGACCAACCGCACGGCGCTGTTGGCCTTCAGCGGCTCGAACTGCTCCGGCTTCAGGTTGCGGGCGACGTCCACGTCACCCTTTTCCAGCAACAGCCGCTGGGTGGCCGGTTCGGCGATGTGGCGGATCAGCACGCGCTTGAGCGCGGGCGCGCCGCGCCAGTAGTTGGGGTTGGCGTCGAGCGTCAGCAGCTCGCTCGCCTTCCACTGCTTCAACTGGAAGGGGCCGGACCCGGCGGAGTTCAGGCGCAGCCAGGCCGCGCCGAAATCGCCGTCCTTCTCCTTGCTCTGCACCAGCTTGGAATCGACGACCGACGCCACACCGGCGGTCAGGCAATTCAGCACGAAGGTGGGGGCGTAGACCTGTTCGGTGGTGAACACCAGCGTGCGCGGGTCGGTGGCCTTGACCATCTGATCGACGTTGTCGGGCGTCAGACCGAACTGACCCAGGATGAAGGCCGGACCCTTGTTCAGCTTCACCGCCCGGCGCAGCGAATAGGCCGCGTCCTCGGCGGTCAGCGGGTTGCCGGAATGGAACTTGATGCCGTCGCGGATTTTGAAGGTGAAGACCTTGCCGTCGTCCGACACGGTCCAGCTTTCGGCGACCTCGCCGCTGATCTGGCTGACGTCCTTGGGGTTGATGTTGATGAGCCGGTCATAGACCTGCGCGCCATATTCGGCGCCGGAGAACTCAAAAATCTCGGCGGGGTCGAGGCCGACGATGTCGTCGAACGCCCACGCCATCACCAGCGAATCCTTGGGCGTGTCGGCCAGAACCGGCGCGGTCGGCGCAAAAACGGAAAAGGCGATGGCGGCCGCACCGAACAGGCCGTGCTTGAGGCTGGTCATCCCTGATGTCTCCCCGACGGATGTGTGAGCGCACGCAAGGGCGTGGCGGGAAAGCATCCCGCGCGCCTTCACGCCTTGTCAAGCCGGGCAGTGGGAATTTGGGCATGGGCCGATGGGCATACGGGGGAATGTTTCCCCCGTTCCCGGTGCGCGCGTCAGGCCAGCTCCGCGTCCTTTTCGGCGATGACCTTGTCGATCGCCGCGCGTTCGGCGGCGGTCAGGCGCAGGCTCTCGCTCCTCAACTGGCCGCAAGCCGCCATGATGTCCTCGCCGCGCGGGGTGCGGACGGGGCTGGCGTACCCGGCGTTGTTGACCAGATCGCCGAACACCTGGATCGCCCGGTCGGTGGAGCGTTCGTAGGGCGCGCCCGGCCAGGGGTTGAAGGGGATCAGGTTGATCTTGGCCGGAACGCCTTCCAGCAGTTTCACCAGCGCGCGGGCGTCGGCGGGGGTGTCGTTGATGCCCTTCAGCATCACATATTCAAAGGTGATGCGGCGGGCGTTGGACAGTCCGGGATAGTCGCGACAGGCCGCCATCAGATCCCGCAGCGGGTATTTGCGGTTGATCGGCATGATGATGTCGCGCAGTTCGTCCGTCACCGCGTGCAAGCTGACCGCCAGATTGACGTTCAGCTCCTCGCCGCAGCGGCGCATGGCGGGAACGACGCCGGAGGTGGACAGGGTGATGCGCCGCTTGGAGATCGAAATTCCGTCGCCGTCCATCACGATCTTCAGCGCCTTGGCGACGTTCTCGTAATTGAACAGCGGCTCGCCCATGCCCATCATGACGATGTTGGACAGCATCCGCCCGTCGGGCGGGGCGGGCCATTCGTCCAGCATGTCGCGGGCCAGCATGACCTGCGCCAGAATTTCGGAGGCGTCGAGGTTGCGCACCAGCCGTTGCGTGCCGGTGTGGCAAAAGCGGCAGGTCAGCGTGCAGCCGACCTGCGAGGAGACGCAGAGCGTGCCGCGATCCTCTTCGGGGATGTGGACGCTCTCCACCTCCTGCCCGTCGGGCATCCGCAGCAGCCATTTGCGCGTGCCGTCCGTCGATTTCAGATCCTTCACCACCGTCGGGCGGGCGATGGCGTAGTGATCGGCCATCTTTTCGCGCACCGGCTTGGCCAGCGTGGTCATCACCGCGAAATCGGTGGCTCCACGGTGGTAGATCCAGTGCCAAAGCTGGCGTGCCCGGAATTTCTCCAGGCCGATGGACAGCATTTCGGCTTCCAGCTCATCGCGGGACAGGCCGACAAGGTTTTTGCGCCCGTCCGCATCGACGGCGGGCAGGGCAAAGGCGTTTGCGTGATTGGAGGCGCTCATGGCCCCTTAAATAAGGCCATGAGCGGGAAGAGTCAAAAGACCAAGCGACGGCGTCGTGCATTCTCCGCCGTCGGTCGCCCCGAAACCGTCAGCGCTTCACGCCGCAGGCCTGGTTGATGGCGTCATAGGCCTGGGTGACGCCGTCCAGGCTGTAGGTGTCGGTCGTCTTGGTGCCACGGGCGGAGCTGCCCTTGACCACCATCGGCTTGCCCTTGGCGTCGCGCAGGGCGGCGGTCACGGCCTTGTCGGTTTCGGCGTCGCGCGCCCAGGCGGTTTCACCGTCGGTGAACAGCTTGAACGGCTTGCCGCCGATGTCCAGCGTGGTTTCGCTGTCCTTCTTGAAGGCGTAACCGGCGATGAAGCTCACCACGTCCAGCGTCTTTTCCGCCGGGCGATGGGTGATGAGGACATAGACGTCGCCACGCTTGGCCGTCGCCGGTTCCTTCTTCTTCGGCTGGCTGGAGATGTAGCAGACCTTCTTGCCATTCTCTTCGAAGGCGAAGGCGCTCCAATCCTTGAAGGTGCCGAGAAGACGCGGGTCGGCGGCGCTGGCCGTGGTCGTGGCCGCCGCCGTCAGGGACGCGGCGAGAACCAGGACGGCCCCCAGAGGGCGGCGGATGGCGCGGAAGGACAACATCGTGTGCGACTGCTCGTTGGTGTTCGGAGGGTCGGGCGGACACTACCGCAAATGCCGGTGCGTTTCCAAGGGGAGTGGGCGGTGCAAAAAGACACCGTCGCGCGATTTGCACGCCCGACCGGCCTTTTCACACGCGCGGCCTGTCACCCTGGTGGCGATCCGTGCGGCGGTGGTCTGCGTATCGGGCACAATCATGGCGAAAAAGGGGCGATGGCGAAAAAGGGACAATCCTTAGAATGGGCCAGCGGCGGCAAAGGGACGCACGCAGGGCAGAGTCGCGCGCGGCAGCGGGGATGCGGGCTGTCCCCGCTTGTGCCAGCACCATTGTTCGCCTTGAATGGGGGCATGACCCAGCCCGCCGCCGCGTCGGCCTTCGCCGCCACCAGCCTGGAGGATCTGCTCGTCGCCGTCGGGCGCGATCAGGACCGGCTGGCCTTTGGCGCGCTGTTCGGCCATTTCGCCCCCCGTTTGAAAAGCTATCTGCGCCGGTTGGGCTGCGACTCCGGCGCGGCGGAGGAACTGGTGCAAGAGGTGATGCTGCTGGTGTGGCGGCGGGCGGAGAGCTTCGACCCGCGCCAGGCGTCGGCCAGCACCTGGATGTTCACCATCGCGCGCAACAAGCGCGTCGATTCGCTGCGGCGGGAGCAACGGCCGGAGTTCGACCCCAACGACCCGCTGCTGCTGCCGGCACCGGGCGAATCCGCCGACCAGCGGGTGGAGTCGCGGGAATGCAACAGCCGCCTGCGCGCCGCGTTGAAAACGCTGCCCGCCGAACAAGCGGACTTGCTGCGCATGGCCTATTTCGAGGACAAACCCCACAGCCTGATTTCCGCCGAGCACGGCATCCCACTCGGCACCGTCAAATCCCGCCTGCGGCTGGCGATGGACCGGCGGCGACGGGCCTTGCGCGACGGATGAGCGGGCGGCGGGGCGGATTGGTGGCGCGGGTTTGTGGGGCGACGGGCGGTGTCAGGAAGGATCGGGGCATGAGCGGGCCAAGCCATCATCCGGGCGAGGCGGTGTTGATCGACTACGCGGGCGGTGCCCTGTGCGAAGGGGCCGCGCTGGTCGTCGCCACCCATCTCGCCTTTTGCCCGTGCTGCCGCGACGCGGTGGCCGACCTCGACGCCATCGGCGGTGCCCTGCTGGAGGATCTGGAGCCGGAGCCGCTCGCCCCCGGTTGCCTGGACGCCCTGCTGGCCCGCATCGACCGGGACGCGGCGAGGGGAGACGCCGCCCCTCACGCTGATACCCGTCAGACCGACACCACCGAGACCAACACCACGGATCCGCGCCTGCCCGCCCCGCTGCGCGGCTATCTGCGCGGGCCGCTGGAGCGTCAGCGCTGGCGCTTCCTGCAACCGGGGATGCGGGGGGTGGATCTGCGCACCGGGGGAACCGCCTCCGTCCGGCTGCTGCGTCTGGCGGGCGGTGTGCGGGTCCCGCGCCACACCCATGACGGGCTGGAATTGACCGTGGTGCTGGAAGGCGGCTTTTCCGACGCCTTCGGTGCCTTCGGTCCCGGTGACATGGCGGTTGGCGATGCAACCATCGACCACAGCCCGCGATCCGACCCGGAAGGCTGCCTGTGTCTGGCCGCCACCATCGGCGCGCTGCGGCTGACCGGCCCGCTTGGCCGCTGGGTCAACCGCGTCCTCGCTTTTTGATTCCTCAGCCCAAGGGGGCGCGCGCGAACCAATCGCGCAGGAAGCGGATGCAGGCGCGCAGCCGCCCGGACTGGTCGAGCCGCTGGGCGTAGAGCGCGGTGACGTCGGCGTCCTGCCGGTAAGCGGGCAGCACATGCACCAATCGCCCGGCGCACAGATCCGCAGCGACATCCCAGATCGAACGCAAAAACACCCCGTGGCCGTCCACACCCCATTGATGGACGACCTCGCCGTTGTTGGACGACAGGCCGGGCGGCGGCTTCACGCCCTCCACCCCGTTTGGTCCGGTCAGGCGCCAGACGCCGGACTGGTCGCGCTCGCGGATCACGATGCAGCGGTGGCGGGCCAGATCGGCCAGCGTCTCCGGTGTGCCCGCCGTGGCGAGATAGGACGGGGCGGCGCACAGCACCCGCCAATTGCGCGCCAGCGGCTTTGCCAGCAGATTCGGTTCGTGGACGCCGCCGACGCGGATGTCGACGTCGAACCCTTCCCCCACGATGTCCACCGGGCGGTCCAGCAACTCCAGTTGGATGCCCAGTTCGGGATGAACGCGCATCAGCTCTGACAGGGCCGGGGCCAGCCGGTTGCGGCCAAAGCCGGTGCTGCTGGCGATGCGCAGGACGCCGCGCGGCTGGTCGTGCGCCCTGGTGATGACGTCCTGCATCTGGCCGACATCGTCCAGGATCTTCACCGACCATTGATGCAGGGTTTCGCCGTCGTCGGTCAGGCTGATGGCGCGGGTGGTGCGGTGGAACAGCCGGGTGTCCATCGCCGCCTCCAGGATCGCCACCCGTTTGCTGACCAGCGCGGGCGACACCCCCAGCGCGCGCGCCGCCGCCGCGAAACTGCCCGCGCGCACGATCCGACAGAACAGATCCATGTCCTGCAAACTCAGCCGATTGTTCACGATTCGTGAAGTCCTTCTTCAAAACTCGATCCATTGTAAACGAAAAACCGTTGTGGCTACCATCAATCCATCCAAACAAGGAGGTGTTGAGTGCCGCAGCACAGAATCGCGGTCATCCCCGGCGACGGCATCGGCGTCGAGGTGATGGCCGAAGGCGTCCGCGCGACCAGGGCCGCCGCCGCCAAACACGGAATCGATCTGGTGTTTGAAGAGTTCGACTGGTCCTGTGCCGCCTATTACCAGCGCCATGGCCAGATGCTGCCCGACGATTGGTTCGAGCGGTTGAAACCGTTCGACGCCATCCTGTTCGGCGCGGTCGGCTGGCCGGAGGTGGTCCCGGACCACATTTCGCTGTGGGGGTCGCTGCTCCAGCTCCGCCGGGGCTTTGACCAGTATGTCAATTTGCGCCCGGTGCGGTTGATGGAGGGAGTTCCCTCGCCGCTGGCCAACCGCAAGCCCGGCGACATCGACATGATGATCGTCCGGGAAAACACCGAAGGCGAATATTCCTCGGTCGGCGGGCGGATGTTCGAGGGGACCGACCGCGAATGCGTGATGCAGCAGTCAATCTTCACCCGCAAGGGCGTGGACCGGGTGTTGACCTACGCCTTTGAACTGGCGCGGACGCGCGCGCGCAAGCACGTCACCTCCGCCACCAAATCCAACGGCATCGCCGTCAGCATGCCCTATTGGGACGAGCGGACGGCGGCGGTGGCCAGCGCCTACCCCGATGTGACGTGGGACAAGCAGCACATCGACATTCTGGCCGCGCGCTTTGTCCTGCACGCCGACCGGTTTGACGTGGTCGTCGCCTCCAACCTGTTCGGCGACATCCTGTCCGACCTTGGCCCGGCCTGCACCGGGACCATCGGCATCGCGCCGTCGGCCAATCTGAACCCGGAACGGGCCTTTCCGTCCTTGTTCGAGCCGGTCCACGGCTCCGCCCCCGACATCGCCGGGCAGAACATCGCCAACCCGATCGGCATGATCTGGTCGGCGGCGCTGATGCTGGATTTCCTGGGCGACGGAACCGGTGCTTACCGCGCCGCCCACGACGACATCCTGCGCGCCATCGAAACCACCCTGCGCGACGGGCCGCGCACCCGCGATCTGGCGGGAACCGCGACCACGACCGAGGTCGGGGCCGCCATCGCCGCCCGCATCGCCTGACGCCCGCACACCACAAAAACACACCCACAGGGAGGACACACGCCATGACCAAGACGGGCATTCTCACCACGCTGCTGACCGGCGCGCTGCTGCTGGGCGGCAGCGTCACGGCCTGGGCGCAGACGACGCCGATCACCATCAAGTTCAGCCATGTGGTGGCCGCCGACGCGCCCAAGGGCAAGGCCGCCCTTCAGTTCAAAAAGCTGGCGGAGGAGCGCAGCAACGGCCGGGTGAAGGTGGAGGTCTACCCCAACAGCCAGCTTTACAAGGACAAGGAGGAGCTGGAGGCGCTGCAACTGGGGGCGGTGCAGATGCTGGCCCCGACCATCAGCAAATTCGGCCCGCTGGGCGTGCGCGAGTTCGAGGTGCTGGACCTGCCCTATCTGTTCAAGGACATGGCGGAGGCCAAAAAAATCACCCAGGGGCCGGTCGGCCGTGACCTGCTGGCCAAGCTGGAGCCGAAGGGCATCGTCGGGTTGGCCTTTTGGGACAATTCCTTCAAGCAGATGACGGCGAACACGCCGATGAAGACCCCCGCCGATTTCAAGGGGCTGAAGCTGCGCATCCAATCGTCCAAGGTGCTGGACGCGCAAATGCGCCAGATCGGCGCGCTGCCGCAAGTCATGGCCTTTTCCGAAGTTTATCAAGCCCTGCAAACCGGCGTGGTCGATGGGCAGGAAAACCCGATCACCAACATCTACACCCAGAAATTCCACGAGGTGCAAAAGCACATGACGCTGACCAACCACGGCTATCACGCCTATGTGGTCATCGTGAACAAGACGTTCTGGGGTGGTCTGCCCGCCGATGTTCAGGCCATCCTGACCAGCGCCATGGTCGACTCCTCCGCCTATTTCACCGATCTGGCGGCCAAGGACGACGACGAGGCGCTGGATGCCATCCGCCAATCCGGCAAAACCGCCATCCACACCCCCACCGCCGAGGAATTGGCCGCCCTGCGCACCGCCCTGCTGCCGCTCCACGACAAGATGAAGGACCGCTACGGCGACGCCGTGCTGACCGCCATCAACCGCGCCCTGGGCCGCTGATCCTGGCCGTGGTTCATCGACCCAGGGCAATCGCTTGAAGCACCGTGCACCCGGTCAAAACAAGAATGGACACGAATTTCACGGATTTCTTCACGGATTTCGCGGAAGGCACCCCAGAGCTGCCCTGCTTGCGATCTTGCGGCAAACCTCATGGCGGAGCGCAGGAGGCAATTGGAGTCGAAAATCCGTGTAATCCTTCCTTTTGTCCGTGAAATCCGCGTCCATTCTTGTTTGCGTGACGATGAGCGTTCGTTCAAGCGATTGCCCTGTTCATCGACCGGACGCTTTGACTTGGGGGGCGGATGGGTGCAAGGTCGCGCCGAATTTCCGTGCTTTCGTCAGGATCCAACCCCATGAGCAGCCCGCAACCCGCCGTCACCTTCGAGGAAATCCGCGCCCTCATCCGCAATCTGCCGGGGCCGGATCTCGACGCCGCCACCGCCGCCATGCAGCGCGAGCGGCAGCTCACCAAACCGGCGGGGGCGCTGGGGCGGTTGGAGGAGTTGGCGCAGTGGGTCGCCACCTGGCAGGGCCAGCACCCGCCGGACATCCGCCGCCCGCGCGTGGCGGTGTTCGCCGGAAACCACGGGGTGGCGGCGCGCGGCGTCTCGGCCTATCCGGCGGCGGTGACGGCGCAGATGGTCGCCAATTTCCAGCATGGCGGGGCCGCCGTGAACCAGCTCTGCGAGTCGGCGGACGCCGATCTGCGCGTCTATGAACTGGATCTGGAAAACCCGACCGCCGATTTCACCCAAGGCCCGGCGATGGGCGAGGAGGAATGCTGCCGCACCATGGCCTATGGCATGATGGCGGTGGAAATGGGCGTGCAGTTGATGGCGCTGGGCGAGATGGGGATCGGCAATTCGACCGCCGCCGCCGCGCTGTGTCTGGCCCTGTTCGGCGGCGAGGCCGCCGACTGGACCGGGCGCGGCACCGGGGTGGACGACGAGGGGCTGGCCCGCAAGATCGCGGCGGTGGAGGCCGGTGTCGCCGCCAACCCGCAGTCCAAGGACGATCCGTTGGAGGCGCTGCGTTGCCTGGGCGGTTATGAACTCGCCGCCATCGCCGGGGCGATCCTGGCGGCGCGCGTGGCCCGCGTGCCGGTGCTGCTCGACGGCTTCGCCTGCACGGCGGCGGCGGCGGTGCTTTACAAGGCCGACCGCCGGGCGCTCGACCATTGCGTCGTCGCCCATCGCTCCGTGGAGCCGGGCCACACCCGGCTGTTGCAGGCGATCGGCAAGGAACCGCTGCTCGATCTGGGCATGCGGTTGGGCGAAGGCTCCGGCGCCGCGCTCGCCATCACCATCGTCAAGTCGGCGGTCGCCTGCCACACCGGCATGGCCACCTTCGCCGACGCGGGCGTCAGCACCCGCGAAGGCTGACACGGTCGCGCGCAACCAAGGACCCCGCGCGCTGTAAGAGCGCGCGGGGTGGTCAGCGTTGGGTGGCCAGCGCGTGGATCAGGATGGCGGCGGTGGCGGCGACGTTCAGCGATTGCACCCGCCCGCTGCCGGGAATGGTCAGCACCGCTTCGCAGGCGGCCAGCGTCGCCGGGGCGACGCCCTGTTCCTCGTTGCCCAGGATCACGGCGGGCGGGCGCGGGTCGCGCGCGTCGGCGGCCAACCCCGCCGTGTCGATGGTCGGGCGGCTGGCGTCCAGCGCGGTGCCGATGATGCGGTGCGTGGTCCGCAGCCGCTTCAGCGCCAGCGGCAGCGGATCGGCGCGCAACAGCTCCACCCATTCGAATCCACCCTCGGCCACGCGATAGGCGGCCTCCGACGGCAGGGCCTGGCCCGGATGGCCGGAGATCAGCACGCGCGGCAGGCCGAAAAAGGCGGCGGTGCGCAGGATGGCCCCCAGATTGTGCGGGTTGCCCACCCCGTCCAAAATCAGCAGCGGCTCGCGCCAGCGGCGGGCGGCGTCGCTGTCAAAGGCCGGGACCGTGCGCGGGGCCATCAGGGCAACCACGCCGCCGTGCAGCACCGTGCCCGCCACCTTCGCCAGTTCGTCGGCTTCCACCATGCGGTAGGGTTTGCGGGCGGCGGCCATCGTCTTGCAGAAATCCCCGACCGCCGGTTTCAGCCGCTCGTCGAAGAACAGCCGCTCCACCCGCTGGGGCGCGTTGGCGAACAGCGCCGACACGGCGGACAGACCGGCAACCCGGAACAGCTTGCGCGAGTCCTCCGGCGCGGAGGGCGCACCGTGTGGCGCGGCCTTGTGCGGGGCGTTGGCGGCAGGGCCGTGCCGTTGACCGCCGCGCGCGGGCGGCTGGCCGGAACGGGTTGGGCCGGGTTGGGCCGGGCCGGTATGGCCGGATGGGGCGCGGGGCGTGCGGGGCGGGCGACCGGAGGGCGGCATGGCGGGGGTCCGAACGGCGGGTCAGATCAGCTTGACGACGAGGAAGCCGCCGACCAGCAGCACCGCCACCACGCTGGTGACGAGGGTCAGGCGTTCCTCGATGAAGCGGCGGATTGGCTCGCCAAACACCCGCAGCAGCCCGGCCACCAGAAAGAACCGCATGGCCCGCGACAGGATCGACGCCCCGATGAACACCCAGATGTTGAGCTGCGCCACCCCGGCGGTGATGGTCAGCAGCTTGTAGGGGATCGGGGTCATCCCCTTGATGATGAGGATCTCCGCGCCATAGTCCAAAAAGGTCTGGCGCATCGCCTCGAACTTGTCGGTCAGATGGTAAAAATCGATCACCCAACGACCGAGCGTTTCGTACAGGAAATAGCCGATGGCGTAGCCGAAGACGCCGCCCAGCACCGACGCCAGCGTGCAGATGGCCGCCAGCCGCCACGCCGCCGCGCGGTTGGCGATGACCATGGGAACCAGCAGCAGATCGGGCGGCAGCGGGAAAAAGGAGCTTTCGGCGAAGGACACCCCGGCCAGCCAGGCGGTGGCGTTTTTCGACGCCGCCTTGTCCATCGTCCAGTCATACACACGCTTCAACATCGCGGGGCCGCCCTACTGTCACAGGAATGGGGTCACGGGGAAGGGGGCGGGGGGAGAATGCGCCCCCGCACGCGCACGCTTGTACCCGCAAGCGGGGCGCTTTCGCCAGTGACCTTGCGTGACCGTGACCGACGCGGGCGGAAACTCAAGCGGCCAGCGCGGTCGGGGCGTCGTTGCCGTTGATGGCCGCGCGGGCGGCGGCCCGGCGGGCGGCGCGGCGTTCGCCGATCAGGCGGGCGATGTTCCCGGCGGCGGAGCAAACGTCCGACGCGATGGCGAAGGGCGACACCACAAGGATGTTGTGGCTGATCCAGAACAGCCCGGCCCCCAGCAGGAACAGGCGCATCCGCGTGGTGTTCGATTGCCAGCGGGCGGCGGTGGACAGGCTGATGCCGATGCTCGACAGGGCGGAGGGCAGCCCGGCCCAGGTGGCGGCGGCGACCGCCGCGATGGCGGGCAGGGTGGCGGTGAACAACAGCGACTGCCAGCGCGACCGCTGTTCCGGCAACGACATCAGCACCTGCGTCACCACCAGCCCGCACAGCGCGGCGGCGGTGTAGGCCCCCAGCAGCACAAAATGGGTGATGAACAGCAGGTTGGTGATGGCCTGGCCCCACAACAACCCCCGGCGTTGCTTCATCAGCGGCCACAGGCACGATCCGGCAAAGGCGGCGGCCCCAAAAGCATCGGCGGCGGTGATGGACAGCGAAGACAGGATCATGGCGGGCAACTCGGACGGTCGAAACGGGCGCGCACAGGGCCACACCCGGACACGGTGGAACCGGGAGGGGAGGCGGTGCGGGGGGTGGGTTGGGTGTCGCCAACGGGCAACGCTGCTGCCCAGCGGCAACAGAACGAAGATGTACGCCGGTCCCCAGCGCCGCACCAGAGAAGCTCCCGTCACGCAGGGCTGCGCGGCGCGCATGGACGAAAACACAAACCTGTCGCAAAAAGGAAAGTGTCGCAAACAGACATGTGACGCAAACAGGCCATCGGCGCGAATCGGCCGGTGCGGGGGGCGACCAACGGCCAGCCCCCGCGTCCCCCCATCCAGCCCATCAACCCATCAGGACGCGGCGGCCTGGAGGATCAGCCAGCCATTCACCGCCAGATAGGCCACCATGGTTCCGATCCCCATCACCGCGTTGAACAGACGGCTGAGGCGGGGCGAGGATTTGTGCAGCCCCTGCATCGCCACCACGGTGAAGGCGGCCAGGAAGATGGACGCGAAGCTGGTGGCCTGGATGCCGTCGGCCAACGTGAAGCTCGACGCCGGGGGCAGCATGTTGTCCACCACATATTTGTTGCCGATGGCGGCGAACACCGCCGCCGCGCACAGGCCGATGCGCGACCCGCCCATCGATTCGAAGCTGAGCGGAAAGGTCAGCATCGCCAGCAGGAAGGCCACGGCAAAGCCGATGAAGGTGCTGAACAGCAGCCGCAGCCCGTGGCGCTTCATGGTGATGGTGGCGACCACGCGGGAATAGGCGCTGGTCCCCTGCAAGGTCGGGTCGCCGTAGCTGGTGTTGTACACGACATCGACGTCGCGGACCGTCAACCCCTCGATCGTCCAGCCCGGGACCTCCACCGACGAATCGATTCGGCTGTTGGCGCTGTCGGCCACCAGCTTGACCGCGCTGGCGTCGGATTGCGCGTCTTCCAGGACGATGGCCAGTTCCTGGCGGTCAAAGGGGAAATGGGTGATGTTCCACGCCTCTTGAATCGTCGCGTTGTATTTCACCTGTTGCCAGTTCACGCCCTTGCTGCTGTCCAGGCTGGCGAATTTCCCTTGGGACGCCTTGGCGTTGGTGATCTCGACGGTCTGGGCCGGGTTGTATTTGTCATCATTGTGCAGGAACCACGCCCAAAAGGTGGCGGTGAAGCTGCGCTTGGCCATGTCGAAATCATAGAGCTGGGTGAGGAACAGCCCGGTCTTGACGCTGATCGGCCCGGCGGGGGCGGGCGACTCGCCGGTGGGGGGTGCGGCTGGGGTCGGTGTGGTGGCGACCGGCGGCGTCGGGACCGGCTCGCTGGCCGCCAGGGCCGGACCGCTCACGCCCAGAACCAGCGCCACGAGAATGAGTCTTGAGGCCAGCGCCCGCAACGGACGCCGCAGGGCAAAGGATGGAAAGCGGAGTGCGGCGGCCATGGGATCCCCTTCGAACAGCGTGCATACCCATGCTTGCCGTGGGGGTGCTGCCCGTCAATCAGGGGTCTTCCGGGCAGGAGTCCTCCGGGCAGGGGTCTTCCCAGGGCAATCGCTTGAACGAGCGGTCATCGTCACGCAAGCAAGAATGGACACGGATGTCACGGACAAAAGGATGGATTGCACGGATTTTCGCCTCCAATGGCCTCCCGCATCCCGCCAGGAGGGGGGCGCACAATCGCAAACAGGGTGGCTTTGAGACGAGTTCCGCGAAATCCGTGAAAAAATCCGTGGAATCCGTGTCCATTCTTGTTCTGGTCGGGTGCACAATGCTTCAAGCGATTGCCCGGGGGGCTTCGGGCCTGTGACCGAATCGCGCGGGCGGTGGGGACGGTGCCGACCGGTCACGCGACACCGGCGGCGAAGAGAAGGTGAGTCCTCGCATGAATTCGCTGAAGTCCCGACGGCACCGGCAACACAAAGCCGACAGCGCAACGGGGTGAAACGGGCCTGCGGGATCTTGACCGACCAATGGAAATGACGGACAAGCCGGGCGTTGACAGGTGGGGGACGCCGCACTATGGTGCGCGCCTTCGATCGAGCCGCCAGAGCGTCCAGGAACCGTATCATGAAAATCGTCAATTCTCTGAAGTCGATGAAGACGCGTCACAAGGCCTGCCGGGTCATTCGCCGCAAGGGCCGCGTCTACGTCATCAACAAGCAGAACCCGCGTTTCAAGGCCCGTCAGGGCTGATCCGGCTGGGCGGCCTGGGAGAATCCTCCCCGGTCGCTTCGCAAACGGGTTTCTCGCAAGAGCCGCGCCTTCGGGTGCGGCTCTTGCGTTTTGGGGCGGTTTTTCAGCGTCTTGTGTCCCGGTGCGCGCGGATGGTACGTCTTACGGACGGATTGTCACCCGTGGCCCCGATGACAGGAAGGACGCCCGCCGATGAAGATGCCGGTCCCCGACAGCGGTGTCATCGCCCGCCGCCGCGCCATCGTGGACGCCCTGCGCGCCATCGTCCCCGGCGAGGGGGTGATCGTCGACGAGGCCGAACTGCGCGCCTATGAGTGCGACGGGCTGACCGCCTACCGCCAGCTTCCCCTGGTCGCCGTGCTGCCGGAAACGGTCGATCAGGTGTCGCGCATCCTGAAGACCTGCCAGGAGATGGGGGTCAAGGTCGTGCCGCGCGGGGCGGGGACCTCGCTGTCCGGCGGGGCGCTGCCGCTGGCCGATGGCGTGCTGCTGGGGCTGGGCAAGTTCAAGCGCATCCTGGACATCGATTACGCCAACCGCTGCGTCGTCGTGCAGCCCGGCGTCACCAATCTGGGCATTTCCAACGCGGTGGCGGGGGAGGGTTTTTACTACGCCCCCGACCCCAGCAGCCAGATCGCCTGCACCATCGGCGGCAACATCGCCGAAAATTCCGGCGGCGTGCATTGCCTGAAATACGGCCTGACCACCAACAACGTGTTGGGGGTGGAGCTGGTGCTGATGGACGGGACCATCGTCCGGCTGGGCGGCAAGCATCTGGACGCGGGCGGCTATGACCTGATGGGCGTCGTCACCGGGTCCGAAGGGTTGCTGGGCGTCGTCACCGAAGTCACCGTCCGCATCCTGAAAAAGCCCGCCACGGCGCGGGCGGTGCTGATCGGCTTTCCCAGCAGCGAACAGGGGGGCGATTGCGTCGCCGCCATCATCGCGGCGGGCATCATCCCCGGCGGGATGGAGATGATGGACCGCCCGGCCATCCACGCCGCCGAAGCCTTCGTTCACGCCGGATACCCGTTGGACGTCGAGGCGCTGCTGATCGTCGAGCTGGACGGTCCGGCGGCGGAGGTCGATCACCTGATCGGGCGCGTCGCCGCCATCGCCGCCGACAAGGGGGCGGTCTGCACCCGGGTTTCGACCTCCGAAGAGGAGCGTTTGGCCTTCTGGGCCGGGCGCAAGGCCGCCTTCCCGGCGGTGGGGCGAATCAGCCCCGATTACTACTGCATGGACGGGACCATCCCGCGCAAGGCGCTGCCCCTGGTGCTGACGCGGATGACGGAGCTGTCGGCGCGCTATGGCCTGCGCGTGGCCAATGTGTTCCACGCCGGTGACGGCAATCTGCACCCGCTCATCCTGTACGACGCCAACCAGCCGGGCGAACTGGAGCGCGCCGAGTCCTTCGGCAACGACATCCTGCGCCTGTGCGTCGAGGTTGGCGGCGTGCTGACCGGCGAACACGGCGTCGGGGTGGAAAAGCGCGACCTGATGACCGACCAGTTCGACGCGGCGGATCTGGAGCAGCAGCAGCGGCTGAAATGCGCCTTCGATCCCGACGGGCTGCTCAACCCCGGCAAGGTCTTTCCCACCCTGCACCGCTGCGCCGAGCTGGGGCGTCTGCACGTCCACAAGGGCGAACTGCGTTTTCCCGACATCCCGCGTTTTTGAAAGGCGCTCCCGGCCATGACCACCACCATCCTGAAGCCGGAGACCGACGCGCAACTGGTCGACGCCGTGCGCTGGGCGCTGTCGGCGGACGAACCGTTGGAACTGCTGGGGCAGGGAACCCGGCGCGGCCTGGGCCGCCCAGTGCGCACCGCCCACGCGCTCGACCTGTCCGGCCTGTCGGGCGTGCTCGCCTATGAACCCGAAGAGCTGGTTTTGACCGCGCGGGCGGGCACGCCGATGGCGGAGATCACCGCGCTGTTGGGCGAACGGGCGCAGCATCTCGCCTTCGAACCGCCCGACGGCGGCACGTTGGGCGGGTTGATCGCCTGCGGGCTGGCCGGTCCCCGTCGGATTGCGGCGGGATCGGCGCGCGACCACACGCTGGGCATCGCCGGGGTCAGCGGCCGGGGGGAGCGCTACAAGGGCGGCGGCAAGGTGGTGAAGAACGTCACCGGCTATGACCTGCCCAAGCTGATGGCGGGATCCTTCGGCACGCTCACCGCCTTCACCGAACTGACGGTCAAGGTGCTGCCCGCGCCGGAGGACACCGCCACCCTGCTGCTGTTCGGCCTGGACGACGCGGCGGCGGTCGGCGCGCTGGACCAGGCGTTGCGCAGCCCCTACGACGTGTCGGGGGCCGCCCATCTGCCCGATGGTCTGGCCGCGCGGTCGGGCGTGGCGGGGGTGGCAAAGGCCGGTGGGCCGGTGACGCTGGTGCGGCTGGAGGGGTTCGGCCCGTCGGTTGCGGCACGGGTGGCGGCGCTGCGCGCCGATCTGCGGGCCGACGCCGTGCTGGACGCCCCCGAGTCGCGCGCCGTCTGGCGGGAACTGCGCGACGCGGCCTTTCTGGGGGGTGTTTTTCCCGCGTCCATTCTGGCCTCTCCCACACCGGATGCGGAGGGCTGGGGCGGGGGCAACGGCCCCAAGCTGTGGAAACTGTCGGTTCCCCCCGCCTCTGGTCCATCCGTGGTGGCGGCGATTCGCGGTGCGCTGGGGCCGGCCGGGGCGGCGGTGGAGGCGTTTTACGATTGGGGCGGCGGGCTGGTCTGGCTGCTCGCCCCGCCCGAATCGGCCACGGCGATCCGCCGGGCGGTGGGAACCCAGGGCCACGCCACCCTGATCCGCGCGCCGCAGGAGGTGCGGGCGACGGTGGATGTCTTCCAGCCGTTGCCCGATCCGCTGATGGCGTTGACCCGCCGGGTGAAAAGCAGCTTCGACCCCATGGGAATCCTGAACCCCGGCCGCCTGTATCCGGGCGTGTGAGGAGACGGCACGGATGCAAACCAACTTCACCCTGGCCCAACTGGCCGACCCGGCGATCCGCGACAGCGAAGCGATCCTGCGCGCCTGCGTCCATTGCGGCTTCTGCACCGCCACCTGCCCGACCTACACCATTCTGGGCGACGAGCTGGACAGCCCGCGCGGTCGCATCTACCAGATCAAGGCGATGCTGGAGCAGGGCGGCCCGCCGCCCGCCGCGACGGTCAAGCACATCGACCGCTGCCTGTCCTGCCTGTCCTGCATGACGACCTGCCCGTCGGGCGTCCATTACATGCATCTGGTCGATCACGCCCGCGCCCACATCGAACGCACCCACCGCCGCCCGCTGGCCGACCGCGCCACCCGCGCGCTGCTGGCCCGTTTGCTGACCCGCCCGGCGACGCTGCGGGTGGCGATGCTGGGGGCGACCGCCGCGCGGCCCTTCCGCGCGCTGCTGCCCAAACGGTTGCGCGCCATGCTGGCGCTCGCCCCGTCCAGCCTGCCGAATCCCAGCGCCAGCGACCGGCCCGGCACCCACACCGTGGCCGGTCCCCGGCGCAAACGGGTGGCGCTGCTGCTGGGCTGCGCCCAACGGGTGCTCGCCCCCGCGATCAACGAGGCCACCATCCGCCTGCTGACCCGCCACGGGGTGGAGGTGGTGGTGTCGCGCGCGGCCACCTGCTGCGGCGCGCTGCCCCACCATATGGGGCAGGAGGAGATGGCGCGCGAGCTGGCCAAGGCCACCATCGATTCCTGGATCGCCGAGGTGATGGGGGAGGGGCTGGACGCGGTCATCGTCAACGCGTCGGGCTGCGGAACCAGCGTGAAGGATTACGGCCATCTCTTCCGCGACGATCCGGCCTACGCCGCCAAGGCCGCCCACATCGCCGGGCTGGCGCGCGACGTCACCGAACTGCTGGCTGAACTGGGGTTGGCCGCACCGGTGATCCCGACCGGGCAGGCGGTGGCCTATCACGCCGCCTGTTCGATGCAGCACGGGCAAAAGCTGAAGGAGCCGCCGCGCGCCCTGCTGCGCGCCGCCGGTTTCGCGGTGAGGGAGATTCCCGACGGGCATCTCTGCTGCGGGTCGGCGGGGACCTACAACATGCTGCAACCCGATCTGGCCGACGAGCTGCGCGCCCGCAAGGTCGCCGCCATCGCCAGCACCGGGGCGGCCCTCGTCGCGGCGGGGAATCTGGGCTGCATCACCCAGATCGCCGCCGGGGCCAACCTGCCGGTGGTGCACACGGTGGAATTGCTGGATTGGGCCACCGGCGGACCGCAACCGGAGGCGTTGGCCGGACGCGGGGGGACCAGCGCCGCGCCCGGCGCATAGGCGATTTCCGTCAGCGCACGGCATGAGGGATTCCGCAGCGCCACAAATCTGTGTTTAACTGCGCGCGTTTGTGTCAAAAAACCGTCTTGCTTCCGACTCTGACCCGCCCGCCGAAACGGAAATCCCGCATGAGTGCCTACCGAATCACCCATCGCCTGTCGGCCTGGGGCGTCCATGTCTTCACCGCCAGCGGGGCGGTGCTGGGGTTGCTGGGGCTGTTGGCCACGGCGGCGGGCGACGCCAAGCTGTGCCTGGCCTGGCTGGGGGTGGCGCTGGTGGTCGATGGCGTCGATGGCACGCTGGCCCGCCGCGCCTCGGTCAAGCAGGTGTTGCCGGGGATCGACGGAACGGTTCTGGATCTGGTGATCGATTACCTGACCTACGTCGTGGTTCCGGCGGTGTTCATGCACCGATTCGGCCTGTTGCCGGAGGGGTTGGTCAGCGTCGGGTTGGCGGCGTGGATCGTCCTGACCTCGCTTTACTGCTTCGCCAACGTGCAGATGAAGAGCGGTGACAATTATTTCGTCGGCTTTCCGGCGATCTGGAACGTGGTGGCGCTCTATCTCTGGCTGCTGGGGCTGAATCCCTGGATCAACGCGGCGGTTGTGGTGGCGCTGGGGCTGCTGACCTTCACCACGGTGAAGTTCTTGCACCCGTTCCGCGTCCGCGCCCTGATGCCGCTGAACATCGCCGTCACCACCGTGTGGCTGCTGTGCTGCGGCGCGCTGGTGGTGCTGTCGCCCGATCATCCGACCTGGCTGTTCGGCCTGTGGCTGGCGTCCTCGGCCTATTACGGCGCGGTCTGCCTGTGGCGCACCGTCCGGGGACCGTGACGGGCCGGATGTCCTTTTAAAGACAAGTCATGTGTGCGTTGTTATGCTCCGTCGCCGGATGAAACGGCGATTGGGGTTGCGTCACCATGGAAGTCATTGCGCTGATTGTGGTGATCGCGGCGGTGTTTCACCGTGTCGATCGCCGGTTGCGCGATCAGGCCAAGACCATCGCCGATCTGCAACAGGCCGTGGCCCGGTTGAGCGCGCAGGCGCTGGCCGCCCCGTCACCGTCGCAGGAGCACGCCGCCCAGGCCGCGCCGTCTGAAGCCGGTGTGGTGGAGCCGGGGGCCGTTCCGCCCGCCGCCGAGGTACCGTTTCTTCCTGCCCCGGCCGATGGGGTGTTGCCGGACGCCGCCCAATGCGCCGCCGCCCCTGTCGGCCTCCCCGAACCGCCGCCGGAACCGCCTCGTTCCGCTTGGCGCGACCTGGAGGAATCCTTTGCCTCGCGCTGGCTGATCTGGCTGGGCGGCGGCACGATGGCGCTGGCGGCGGCCTTCTTCATCAAGCTGTCGATCGAACATGGCTGGCTCGGGGCTGGGGTGCGGGTCACGCTGGGCTTGCTGTCCGGCCTGGGCCTGATCGTGGGCGGGGAATGGCTGCGCCGCCAGCCCCTGCAACGCGCCATCGCCGCGATCCACCCGCATCACGCGCCGGTCGCCCTGACCGGGGCCGGGCTGTTCACCGCCTTCGCCAGCGTTTATGGCGGCTACGCCCTGTTCGAGCTGTTCGACCCGCTCATCGCCTTTGCCCTGCTGGCCGGTCTGTCGCTGGGGGCCGTGGCGCTGTCGCTGTTGCAAGGGCCGTTCATCGCCGCGCTGGGGCTGCTGGCGGGCTACGTCACGCCGATCCTGGTGACGTCGGGCAACCCGATGGCCTGGGGCCTGTTCCCCTATCTGCTGGCGCTGAACGGTGCCGCCGCCGCGCTGGTGCTGTGGCGCGGCTGGGGCTGGCTGGGCTGGGGGGCGTTGGTCTGGGCGGTGCTGTGGCCGCTCTTTTGGTTTTTCGACCCCTGGCGGTCGGGCGACGCGCCGGTCGTCGGCCTTTACACCGTGCTGTCCGCCGCCTTCTTCCTCTGGCCCGCCCTGGTCAGCCGCTGGATCGACGACACGCCAAATGGCAAATCTGGGGACGCCAACCCTGAGACTCCGGCGGAGGGCTGGCGTGCCGCGCTGCCGCTGTGGCTGTGGAACCGCGCCCCGCGCCATCCCTTCGATCGGTTGGGGCGGACGGCGGCGACGCTGTTCGGTCTGGTGATGATCGGTATGGTCGCGTGCGACGATCACCAGACGATGGGCCTGACGATGCTGGGCCTGTACGCCGCCGGTGGGCTGATCGCCGCCCGGCGGGTGGAGCGGCTGGGCGGGTTGGCCTGGACCGCCGGGTTGACGGTGTGGGCCAGCCTGTTCGTCTGGGATCTGCCGGAACTGGCGCAACTCGCCCCGCTGATGAACGCCGAGGGCCGTCCGCTGGTCCCCGGCGCGCCGGTCGGCTTGGCCGAGGAGATCGGGCGGGCGTTGTGGAGCATGGCCGGATTCGCCGCGCTGTTCGGCGTCGGCGGTTTCCTTGCCGGGGTGGGGGCGCGTCGGGTGGCGCTGTGGGCGTCGCTGTCGGCCCTGCTGCCGCTGGCGCTGTTGGCCACGCTTTACGCCTATCTGGTTCCGGAACGCGGGCTGATGGAATGGCCGGGGGCGGCGCTGGCCCTGGCCGCGCTGCTGGTGGCGGCGACCACGCCGCTGGCGCGCCAGCGCGGAACCCGGCCCGACGCCGATCTGGCGCTGGCGGCCTACGCCGCCGGGGCGGTCGGGACGCTGACGCTGGCCGCCACCATGATCCTGCGCGACGCGTGGCTGACGGTGGCGCTGGCCGCGCAGGTGCCGGTTCTGGCGTGGCTGGAGCGCCATTTCACCCTGCGCGAGCTGCGCCGCGTCGCCTTTCTGGTCACGCTGGTCGTGCTGACCCGTCTGGCGCTGAATCCGCTGGTGCTGGAGTATCAGGGTGTGGCCTGGATTTTCTACGGCTATGGCCTGCCCGCCCTGTTCTTCCTGCTGGCGGCGCGCTGGATGCGGCAAGCGTCCGGTGAAAAGGCGGACGACCTGACCGTGATGGTGCTGGAGGCCGGGGCGCTGGTTTTCACCACCCTGCTGACCTCGCTGGCGATCCATCGCTGGATGGCCGACGATCTGAAACGCGCCCCGTCCACGCTGGTGGAGGCGGCGTTGCACACGCTGTCGTGGCTGGGGCTGGCGCTGCTGCTGTCGGTGGATCGGCGGTGGAGCCTGCGCCCGGTGGCGCGCTGGGGGCGGCGTGTCCTGCTGGGGATGGCGGCGGCGGCCTGCGTGGCGCTGCACCTGTTTGGCTTCAACCCGCTGACGACCGGCGAATTGGTGGGGGATTGGCCGGTGGTGAACCGCCTGCTGCTGGCCTATGGCGCGCCCGGCCTGTTGATGGGGCTGATCCTGTGGGTGGACCCGTTGCGCGTCGACCCGCTGCGGCGCGCCGCCGCCGGGCTGGTCGGGGTGCTGCTGGCGGCCAATCTGGCCTTGGAGATTCGCCGCTTCTTCCACGGGCCGAATCTGATGGCCGACGGCCTGACCGACGCCGAATGGTACAGCTATTCGGTGGCCTTTCTGCTGGTGGCGGTGCTGCTGCTGGCGGCGGCGCTGCGGTGGGGCTGGGGCGAGCTGCGCCATGTCGGCTTGGCCCTGCTGCTGGCGGTGGTCGCCAAGGTCTTCATCAGCGATATGGAGGGGCTGACCGGCCTGTACCGCGTCGCCTCCTTCCTGGGGCTGGGCGTGTGCTTGATCGGGGTCGGTTTCCTCTATCAACGGATGCGGATCCCCGCCGCCGCAAACAATCCGCCGGACGAACGGACGCATTGACAGCGGCGGCGCGGCGCGCTCCCCTTACCGCCAAGCGCGCCCGACTCGAAGGCGCTTGGACTGACAACAGGAGCACCCGCGATGGCCCCCGTCACCAACGCCTATCCCATCCTTCCCAACGGCGAGGTCGGCTTCACCGTTGAAGCCGCGCGCATGAAGTTCGGTTCCGGCATGCTGGCGGAGCTGGGCGACGACGCGCAGGCGTTGGGGATGCGGCGGGTGGCGCTGTTCACCGACCCGCGCGTGGCGGCGACCGCCCCCTTTGCGGTGGCTTTGGCCTCGCTGAAGGCCGCCGGGCTGGATGTGGTGGTGTTCGACGCCTGCCGGGTGGAGCCGACCAGCGCGTCGTTCCTGGAGGCCGCCGCCTTCGCCGCCGAGGGCGGCTTTGACGGCTACATCTCCATCGGTGGCGGATCGGTGATCGACACCGCCAAGGCGGCCAACCTCTACGCCACCCACCCGGCCCCGCTGCTGACCTACGTCAACAAGCCGTTGGGGGAGGGGCAACCGGTCCCCGGCCCGGTCAAGCCGCACATCGCCTGTCCCACCACCTGCGGCACCGGCAGCGAAACCACCGGTGTCGCCATCTTCGACCATGTGGAAAAGCAGGTGAAAACCGGCATTTCCTCCCGCCATCTGCGGCCGACGCTGGCGGTGGTCGATCCGCGCACCATCGACAGCCTGCCGCCGGGGGCCATCGCCGCCACCGGGTTCGACGTGCTGACCCACGCCATCGAAAGCCACACGGCGCGGCCCCACCGCACCCGGCCCCGGCCCGAAAACTCGGCCCTGCGCCCGCCCTACCAGGGGGCCAATCCCTGGTCGGACATCGGCAGCCTGCACGCCATCCGGCTGGGCGGGGAGTGGCTGGAACGCGCCGTCAACGACCCCGCCGACGCTGAGGCGCGCGACGCCCTGATGTTCGCGGCGACGCTGGCCGGTCTGGCCTTTGGCAACGCCGGGGTGCACATCCCGCACGCCATGTCCTATTCGGTGGCCGGGATGAACCACAGCTTCACCGCCACCGGGTACGAGGCGGTCGATCCGATGGTCCCGCACGGCGTCTCGGTGGTTCTGAACGCGCCCGCCGCCTTCCGCTTCACCGGCCCCGCCGCCCCCGCCGCCCATCTCCGCGCGGCGGACGCCCTGGGGGCCGACACGCGCGGGGCTAGCCCGGAGGATGGCGGCGACCTGCTCGCCACCCGCCTGATCGCCATGATGCGCGCCACCGGCCTGCCGAATGGCTTGTCGGCCCTGGGCTACACCGACGCCGACATCCCCGGCCTGGTGACGGGTGCGGCCGCCCAACAACGCCTGCTGACCATCGCCCCCCGCCCAGTCTCCGACGAGGATCTGCGCGGGCTGTACCGGGATGCGATGCGTTACTGGTGAGGGGGTGAGTATCGAAGAAAGGGAGTGAGGAAGAGTTTTGTGCGTGTGGGGCGGGTTGAGATTGTGTAATTTCAACCCTCCCTTGCGCTTAGGTTCCTCATGCCCGGCCCGTATTTTCCGTCCCCAGGGTGGCGGCCATTTGTCTTCAATGGCGAGACCTATGGTTTCGAGCATCTGAATGAATACGAGTTCGACGTGGTCGATACCGCCAAGATCTCCCGGCGGATCGTTGTCACGTTTTCGGACCATGTTTTCACACGGGATGTGGAACGGGGGGATGACCCCGCATGGGTGTTTCCGGGGTCGTCGCGTGTTCCGCCGGGTTGCTTTTGTCCCAAGCGGTACAGGCATTCGCTGGACATCAAAGCGCTGATTGAATGGGCCGCCGGGGGAACAGCCTGGAATCTTGACGGCGATGATCGTTACGCGCAGATCCCCACCATCAGCGATGATGGGATCCCGATGTTGTACAGCATCGTGTTTTCGCTCGATCCTGCACGCGGTTTGCCGGTTCACCTTCACATGCGCGTTCGTTCAGCCTACCCGTGTGACAAGGCCGTGCCGTCGACGTATGGGAGCGTGACCTTTCGGCATTTGGTTCGGCTGCGTGCCGAAAACAAACGACCCAACAGGAATTTCAACAAGAGACGTGAGCGCCCAACCCTTGGGCCAGTCCGCCCCATTCGGTCGTAACAGACGCAGCCCGCGCCAATTTTCCAGAGACGGAGCTTATCAGAAAGGATGGCCAGAAAAGGCAATGGCCCCTTTCGGGGCCATCGGGCCTTAAGCCTCGGGGCGAACCGCTTCGTCTGTTTCCAAGCCGAAGCTTGGTCGTAGACTATCCTCCCATACGGGCAGGACCTGAAAACAGGTGGGGCTGGCTATAGCGACACGCCCAATGTCCAGCGATCTGAGGTTAGAGATAGGCCGACGCATCAGGGGTGTCAAGTTTTGCTTTCGTACTTTGGGGGCTATCAGGCTTGCTCGACCTTTACGTGCTTTTCGAAAGGAGGGGCGTCAGGAAATTGCGTGCGGTGTTTATCAAACAGTCGACCAATTGCTGCCGCGAGGTCCCCAGTCTCCTGGACGTCGACAACGTCAACGGCATTTTGCCCATCAGGACCAGTAACGGTAATTTTCACGTTCATAATTTTACTCTATGATTGATTTTATAAACGGTGACACAATTTTTTTATCCTGATCAGTAGCCATCAAGGCCCACAAATTCCAAACTGAAACACGACCAGATAACAGACTCACAGCGCATCTTGAGGGAGATGCCGATTAAGAAAAAAACTCTCCCATCAATGCGAGGCATCGGGGAAACGATCTGTTTGTTTTTGCGATGTGGATAACGTAGGAGCGTCAAGATGCATCAATGATTGCGGACGGTGGGCATAGGCATTGATGATTCTGCGGGTGAATCAGTGAGACCAAACACCCAACCCCCTTCCCACCCTGGAAAGGGAGCGCAGCAACCGATTTTCCCGATTTTTCGCGGTCTGTTGCCGGGGATGGGCAGATTATATAGGAATATCAACCTAATTTCTTGAGGAGATCCCCATGTCCGTCGCTGATGGTCCGTTCTGCTTGTGCACCGGTTCCACCGCGCCCGGCCCGCCATAGCCGACGCGCGCGGTGAACCAATGGAACACCCCTCCGAAAAACGTTTCACGGTGTTTCAAACGTTCCATTCGCCCTCGCGCCCGGCCCCTCTTTCCGATGGACGGAGGGGCCCGGCGGGCGGTGGTCAGAACTGGTCTTCGCTGAGCGCCAACACGGTGTTGCGGGCGCTGTGGATGGTGGGCAGCAGGGCGGGGGAGGGGGCCAGGATCTGTTCGGCGTAGAAACGGGCGACCACCAGCTTGGTTTCCAGGAAGGACGCGTTGGCCCCGGCGGCGCGCAGCCCCTCCAGCGCGGCGATGGCGGAGCGGGCCATCATCCAGCCGCCCGCCACGTTGCCCCACAGCCGCAGATAGGCAACGGCCCCGGCGGCGGCCCCGCGCAGGTCGCCATCGGCCTGGGTGGCGACGATCCAATCGACCGCCGAGTCCAGCGCGGTCAGGCCCGCCGACAGTTCCGCCGCGATCACCGCCGCGTCGTCGCCGGGCAGGGCGGCCAGCGCTGCCGCCGTCGCCCGCATCTCCGCGATCAGGGCGCGGGCCGAGGCCCCTTTGTCGCGCCCGGTCTTGCGGAAGACGAGATCGTTGGCGTGGATGCCGTTGGTGCCTTCGTAGATCGGGGTGATGCGGGCGTCGCGGTAATGCTGGGCCGCCCCGGTTTCCTCGATGAAGCCCATGCCGCCATGGATCTGCACACCGGTGGAGGCCACGTCGCAGCCGATGTCGGTGGACCACGCCTTGACGATGGGGGTCAGCACGTCCACCCGCGCGGTGGCCGCCGCGCGCACGGCGGCGTCGGGGTGGTGGCGGGCGGTGTCGAGCTGGGTTCCGGCGTAAAGCGCCAGGGCGCGCGCCGCTTCGGTCTTGGCCCGCATGTCCAGCAGCATCCGCCGCACGTCGGGGTGTTTGATGATCGTCACCGCCGATCCCTTGGCGTCGGCCAGATCCTTGCTCTGCACCCGGCTCTTGGCGTAATCGCGCGCCTGTTGATAGGCGCGTTCGGCCACCGCCACGCCCTGGATGCCCACGCCCAAGCGGGCGTTGTTCATCATGGTGAACATGTATTCGATGCCCCGGTTCTCCTCGCCCACCAGGAAACCGACGGCCCCATCCTCGTCGCCATAGGCCATGACGGCGGTCGGGCTGGCCATGATGCCCAGCTTGTGTTCCAGGCTGGCGCAGCGCAGATCGTTGCGGCGGCCCGGCGTGCCATCGGCGTTGGGCAGGAATTTCGGCACGATGAACAGGCTGATGCCCTTGATCCCGGCCGGGGCGTCGGGCAGGCGGGCCAGAACCAGATGGATGATGTTGTCCGTCAGGTCATGCTCGCCATAGGTGATGAAGATCTTCTGGCCGGTGATGCGGTAGGTCCCATCCTCGGCCCGCACCGCGCGGGTGCGCACGGCGGCCAGATCGGATCCGGCCTGCGGCTCCGTCAGGTTCATCGTGCCGGTCCATTCGCCGGAGATCATCTTGGGCAGGTACAGCGCCTTTTGCTCGGCGCTGGCGTGCTCGCTCAACAGATCGACGGCCCCCTGGTTCAGCAGCGGGCACAGGCCAAAGGACAGGTTGGACGACTGCCACATCTCGTTCACCGCAAAGGCGACCGTCCAGGGCAGGCCCTGGCCGCCATGCTCCGGCTCGAACGGCAGGCTGTTCCAGCCGGATTCGGCGAACTGGCTGTACGCCTCCTTCCAGCCGGTGGGGGTGCGGACGACGCCGTTTTCCAGGCGCGACCCTTCCTTGTCGCCCACCCGGTTCAGCGGGGCCAGCACGCCCGAGGCGAACTTCCCGGCCTCTTCCAAAATCGCGTCCACCAGATCGGGGGCCGCCGATTCGCAATGGGGCAGAGCGGCGATGGCCTCCAGCCCGACCACATGGTTCAGGACAAAGCGTAGGTCATCGACCGGGGCGGTGTAGGTCGTCATGGTGGTGCGGCCTCCCAAGGGCAAGAAATGGGGTGTTGGTGTCAGTCCGGCGCTGGCGGCCGGTTGATTAACGTATACGTCAACATACACCATCGCACGGCGTTTGGCGAGGGGCGCTGTGGGCCATGCCACGCCATGCCCACGCCATGCCCGCGCCGTGGCGGTGTCTGGGAACGCTATGCCCGTCGCGGGGTTGTGGCAAGTGGGCGGGCCGACGCGCACATACGTATAATTTTGATTGAATAAAACAACAATTTGACGAATCAAAATTGCGAGCGGACGATCAAATACACCCCATGCATCGGAAGGAAATTCCCGCAATGCGTGAGGAAAAATCCCAGTCCCGTGATTCAAACAGGAGCGTTCAAGCATGACCAGCACCGTCGCCACCGGGTTCGTGCCGGGTTCGCAAATCCTCCTTCAATCGCTGACGGCGGGGACCTCCCTGCAATCGATCCTGATCGCCCAGCCGACGACCGGCGCGCTGACCATGGCCGCCTCCACGTCGGGGGCGGCGAACGGGGCCTATTGGCAGGTGGCCGACGCCGGGCAATCCGTGACCTACAACGGCCAGAGCCTGGCCGGGATTTATCTGATCTCGCTGTCCACCCACACGGGCCCACGCTTCCTGAACGGCGACACCGCCACCGCGCGGGTGAACCTCGCCGCCGCCCCGTCCACCAGCACGCCTTCGGTGTGGTTCCCGGTTCCCACCGCGATGGGCGGCTATTGCCTGGCCTGCGCGCCCGGTCCGCAGACCACCGGCGTCTCGGTGTGGCTGACCAACAACAACAACCCCGGCCCCGGCCCGAACCTGTCGCTGTGGAGCATCAGCAACCAGGGTTTCGGCGTGACCGACAGCTGGTGGCAGCCGGTGCCGGTGACGTTCGGCGCGGCGCTGTGATCGCCTGATCGGCCTGATGCGGGGGGCGGGCGGAAAACTGGCACGCTCCCTGCATTGATCGCAGCGACCGCGAGAGAGGATCGCCCGATGACCAACCTGACCGCCTTCGGCCTGCCCAGCAGCACCGCCACCCAAGCCGCCAGCGCCCCGCGCGGTCCGGCCAATGTGGAAGCCGCCGTGCGCAACGCCAGCGCCAAGACGGGGGTCGATTTTTCCTACCTGATGGAAAAAGCTGCCGTGGAGAGCGGGTATCGGACGGACGTGAAGTCCTCCTCCTCCTCGGCGACCGGGCTGTACCAGTTCATCGACAGCACATGGCTGCAAACCATGAAGCAGCACGGCGCCGAATACGGCCTGGGCCGCTACGCCAACGCCATCCAGACCCGCAGCGACGGCCGCCCCTACGTCGCCGACCCGGCGATGAAGCAGGAGATCCTGGATTTGCGCAAGGATCCCAACACCTCGGCCCTGATGGCGGCGGCCTTCACCAAGGACAACAAGGATTATCTGCAGGACAACGTCGATGGCACCATCGGCTCGACCGAACTCTACATGGCCCATTTCCTGGGGGCGGGCGGGGCGGCCAAATTCCTCAACGCCATGCACGACAACCCCAACCGCAGCGCCCGCGACCTGTTCCCGGAGGCCGCCAGCGCCAACGCCAACGTGTTCGTCGACAAGACCACCGGCAAGGCCAAGTCGCTGAAGGAGATCTACGACCGCTTCGCCGCCAAATTCTCCGAAAACCCGATGGCCAGCTTCGCCCCGGCCCAGGCCGCGACCGAGGCGGTGCGCAAGCAGGACATGACCGACGGCTTCACCACCCAGGTGCCGACCATGCCCGCCAAGGCGATGAACGGCACGCCGCTGTCGATCTATCAGGTGCTGGCGCTCAACGCGCTGGAAACCCCGGACGAGGTGGACGGCATCAACGGCAAGCAGACACGCCCGCGCGACAAGGCCAACCGCCGCATGCGCGACGAGCCGGTGCGCACCGACCAGGCGACCGAGGCCGGGGTGGGCGTGGGCTTCGGTCTGGGGCTGGGCCGCATGGTCGGGTCGGAATCGAACCCCGGCCTGGCCACCAACACCGTGACCACTGCGACCATGGCGACCGCCACCGCCACGGCCAAGGCGGCCTGACGCGCAAATCAGGAGGGGCAAATCCTGCCGGTGGAGCCGCCACGATTGCCGGGTCAAAAGCGCCGGGTCACTCCGTTGCGGAGGCCGCCGCCTGATCGGCCTTCCATTTCGCCATGAAGGCGCGGAAGGCCTCATCCATCTCCGACCACACCCGTTGCGCGATGGCGTCGTCGGCCACCGTCTCGATGTACCGCGACAGCTTGGCGTACCGCGACAGCGTGTCGTCGCCGATGTCGGCCAGCTTGTTGCCGTAATAGAGCCACGGGACCAGCACGCAATCGGCCAAGGACAGCTCCGCCCGCGCGGCGTAGCCGGTTGGCTGGAGGAAATGCTCCAGCGCGTTCAGCCCCTTGTTCAGATTGGCGCGTTCGGCGTCCAGATTGACCGAATAGCCGGGATCGGAGGCCGCCCGCAGCAGGCTGAACAGACCGGCGCAATAGAGATCGACCGTGCGCGGAATCAGGCGGGCCAACGCGCGTTCCTGCGGGCTGTGGCCCAGCATGGTCGGGGTGGGGTGCAGATCCTCCAGATACTCGCAGATGATCAGGCTTTCCGGCAGGATGAAACCGTTGTGCTCCAGCACCGGCATCTTGCCGATGGGGTTCATCGCCTCGAACTCCGGCGTGCCCAACGCCGCCGGGTGCAGCGTGATGTCGAGACCCTTGGCGTAGCCCTGCATCCGCACGCGGGCGACGTAGGGCGAACCGGCGGAACCGTGCAGCACGATCATGATCGGACACTCGCAGTGAAGGATGAGCACTCCGTCTATATCACCGCGCACCGGGCGGGCGGATGACATTCCGCAAGCGGGGCCGATGTCGCAACCGGGGCCGATGTCTGTGTGCGGTCGTTTCCTTGACCCAGTGGGGCACTGCACTTAATTTGATGCTTTGCGGTGGGCGCTGTCGCCGCCGCACGCCCCTTCCATCCTGTTGAGCGCCATGGCCGTCCTTCCGATTCTCGTTGCCCCCCACCCCGTCCTCAAGCGAAAGGCGCAGCCGGTCGCCGCTGTGGACGCGCGCGTCGCCAAGCTGATGGACGACATGATGGAAACCATGTACGCCGCCAACGGCATCGGGCTGGCCGCCCCGCAGGTCGGCGTGCTGGATCGGGTCGTCGTCGTGGACGTCCACGAAAAGGACGAGCCGCGCAACCCGATCCGCCTCGCCAACCCGGAAATCGTCTGGTCGTCGGAGGACACCGGCCCGTGCGAGGAAGGCTGCCTGTCGGTGCCGGAGCAATACGCCGACGTGATCCGCCCGCTGTCGGTGCGCGTCCGCTATCTGGACGAAACCAACACGGCGCGTGAGTTGGCGGCGGACGGCATGTTGGCGACCTGCCTGCAACACGAGATCGACCATTTGAACGGCGTCCTGTTCGTCGATCATCTGTCGCTGCTCAAGCGCAACATGATCCTGCGCAAGGTCCAGAAGCACAAGCAGCAGAAGGCGAGCGCCTGACCCATCGGGCGCGCGAAATCCGGATGACCCCGCTCCGTCTCGTTTTCATGGGCACGCCGGATTTCGCCGTGCCCAGCCTGGCCGCGCTGGTCGCGGCGGGCCATGAGATCCTGTGCGTCTACAGCCAGCCGCCGCGCCCCGCCGGGCGGGGGCAGCAGGTGCAGATCTCCCCCGTTCACCGCTTCGCCGATGACCACGGCATCCCGGTGCGCACCCCCAAAAGCCTGCGCAACGCCGAGGCGCAGGCCGACTTCGCCGCGCTGAACGCCGACGCGGCGGTGGTCGCCGCCTATGGCTTGATTCTGCCGCAAGCGATCCTGGACGCCCCGCGTCTGGGCTGCGTCAACGTCCACGGCTCCCTGCTGCCGCGCTGGCGCGGGGCGGCCCCGATCCAGCGCTCGATCCTGGCGGGGGATGCGGAAACCGGCATCACCATCATGCAGATGGACGTTGGTCTGGACACCGGGGCGATGCTGTCGAAAGAGGCGGTGGCGATCACCCCCGACACCACGGCCAGCACCCTGCACGACGCGTTGGCGGCCTTGGGCGCGCGGATGATCGGCCCGGCGCTGGCCGGTCTGGCCGACGGCAGCCTGACCGCGCAGCCGCAGCCCGAGGAGGGCGTGACCTACGCCGCCAAGCTGTCGCGCGAGGATGGGCGGCTCGACTGGACCCAGCCCGCCGCCTTTGTCGAACGGCAGGTGCGGGCGCTCACCCCGTGGCCCGGTTGCTGGTTCGATGTGGGGGCCGAACGCATCAAGGTGCTGTCGGCGGAACCGGCGGAACCGGCGGCCCTGGGGGAAGCCGTTGACGCAAGTGCGGCTGTTCCCGGCACCCTGCTGGACGACCGCCTGACGGTGGCCTGCGCCGATGGGGCGGTGCGCTTGACCCGCGTGCAGCGGCCCGGCAAGGCCCCGGTCGATGGCGCGGCCTTCCTGCGCGGCTTCGCCCTGCCGGTCGGCTCCGTGATCGGTCTTCCCTGACATGCAGCGCTGGAAACTGACCGTCGAGTATGACGGTCGGCCCTTCGTCGGCTGGCAGCGGCAGGACAATGGCCCGTCGGTGCAGCAGAGTGTGGAGGAGGCGGTGTTCCGCCTGTCCGGCGAGACGGTGCGCGTCCATGGCTCGGGCCGCACCGACGCGGGCGTCCACGCGCTGGGGCAGGTCTGCCATTTCGATCTGGAAAAGGGCTTCACCGGGTTGAAGCTGCGCGACGCCCTGAACTTCCACCTCAAACCCGCTCCCATCGCGGTGCGGGAGGTGGAGGCGGTGGACGACCGCTTTCACGCCCGTCTCACCTCCATCGGGCGCTCCTACATCTACCGCATCGTCAACCGCCGCGCGCCGCTGGCGCTCGACGCCGGGCGGGCGTGGCACGTCACCCGTCCGCTGGACGCCGAGGCGATGCACGCGGCCGCACAGGTCCTGGTCGGCCAGCATGACTTCACCAGCTTCCGCGCCGCGCTCTGTCAGGCCAAATCGCCGGTGAAGACGCTCGACCGGCTGGCGGTGGAGCGGGTGGACGAGGAGATCCGCATCCACGCCGCCGCGCGCTCCTTCCTGCACCATCAGGTGCGCAACATGGTGGGATCGCTGGAACTGGTCGGTTCGGGCAAATGGACCGCCGACGACCTGCGCGCCGCGCTGGAGGCGCGCGACCGCAGCAAGGCCGGGCCGACCTGCCCACCCGATGGCCTGTATTTCGTGGCGGCGCGCTACTGATCCGGTCTCAGGCGCGCCGCTCAGGAGCGCCGCAAAATCTCTTCGGCCAGCGCCTGCATCTCGGCGGCGGCCACGGTTTTGCGCGCGGCCTCCGTCACCGACAGGCCGCTCATCAGGGTACCGGCGTAGGCGGTGCGGTTGCCGACCTGGGCGTCGGCCAGCAGCACGGCGGGCGGGTTGGCCAGTTCCTGCACCTTGGCGACCAGCTCGTCGGCGATCTTGGCGCGCGGCGGCACGCGGTTCAGCACCAGCAGCAGACGGCGCTTTTCCTGGCTCGCCAACTCGATGGTCGGGTGGACCGCCCACAGATCCATCGGGCTGGGCTGCACCGGGGCGACCACCAGCGAGGCGGCGCGCACGGCGATCCGCGCCTCCGTCTGGGCGTGGGGCGGGCTGTCGATCACCACGATGGAATGGCTGCGCGCCAGCTTCTCCACCTCGGCCTGCGTGCGCCAACCGGTGATCTGCACATGGGTGAAGCCGGGTTTGCCGCCGGTGGCCTCCGCCCGCACCGCGTGCCAGCGGGTCAGGCTGCCTTGCGGGTCGATGTCCACGGTGGCGACCGAATGGCCAAGCTGCGCCCAGGCGATGGCCAGATGCGCGGCCAGCGTGGTCTTGCCCGCACCGCCCTTCTGCTGCGCCACGGTGAAGACCTTGCCCGCCATGCCCGCACCCATCATATGTTGTTGTCGTGTGATAGTTGGTGTCGTGTGAGTCCGCGCCCTTGCACCCGTCATAACCTTGCCATGCGGCGGGCGCAACCCGTGCGAATTGACACAGCCCCGTGAGCGGCTACAAAGACCCTGTGACCGACCAAGCCCCCACCACGCCCGATTCCGCCGCCGCCCCCGCTGAAAAGCGCCCGGCCCTGCTGCCCACCACCCCCGCCGGGATCGCCCGCGCGGGCGCGTTGCTGCGCGCGGGCGCGCTGGTCGCCTTTCCGACCGAAACGGTCTATGGCCTGGGGGGTGACGCCACCGACGACCGCGCGGTCGCCGCGATCTTCGCCGCCAAGGGCCGCCCGCAATTCAACCCGCTGATCGCCCACGTCGCCGATGTGGCGGTGGCGCAGGCCTGGGCGCGCTTTGACGACCGCGCGTTGGAACTGGCGCATCAGTTCTGGCCCGGCCCGCTGACGCTGGTGCTGCCGCGCCCGGTGGACTCGCCGCTGTCGCTGCTGGTCAGCGCCGGTTTGGACAGCGTGGCCATCCGCGTGCCCGGCCATCCGGTGGCCCAAGCGCTGTTGCGCGCGGCGGGGCGGCCGATCGCGGCCCCCAGCGCCAACCGCTCCGGTGCCGTCAGCCCGACCACGCCCTATCATGTGCTGGAAAGCCTGGGCGACCGGGTCGACGCGGTGGTGACGGGTGGCAAATGCGCCGTCGGCGTGGAATCCACCGTCATCGACCTGACCGGGCCGGAACCGGTGCTGCTGCGCCCCGGTGCGGTCCTGCCCGACGAGATGGAGCGGCTGATCGGGCCGATCCGCCTGTCGCCGGGCGACCCGACCGCGCCGAAGTCGCCGGGCCAGTTGGAAAGCCACTACGCCCCCAACGCGGCGGTGCGCCTCAACGCATCCTCGGCGGAGTCCGACGAGGCGTTTCTGACCTTCGGCCCCGACCGCTTCGTCTTTGGCGGGGCGTCGCGCCTCAACCTCAGCCCGCAAGGCGATCTGAACGAGGCGGCGGCGAATCTGTTCAGCCATCTGCGCCAGCTCGACCAGAGCGGGGCCGCCCGCATCGCCGTGATGCCGATCCCCGACGAAGGGTTGGGCGTGGCGATCAACGACCGTCTGCGCCGCGCTGCGGCACCCCGCCCGTAACCGTTCCACCCCATCACCATCGCCGGAACCCGCGCCATGACCAGCACCCCCGCCGCCGCTCTTCAGGACGTTCTGGACCGCATCCGCGCGGTTGTCGGCCCGACCGGTCTCATCACCGACGCGTCGGACATGGCCCCCTATCTGGCGGAATGGCGCGGGCGCTTCAAGGGCAACAGCCCGGCGGTGGTCCGCCCGGCCAACACCGAGGAGGTGGCCGCCGTCGTCGCCATCTGCGCGGAGGCGGGCATCCCCATCGTGCCGCAGGGCGGCAACACCAGCCTCGTCGGCGGCTCCATTCCCTATGAGGAGGGGCGCGAGATCGTGCTCAGCCTGTCGCGGATGAACCGCATCCGCGAGATCGACGCCCTGAACTACACGATGACGGTCGAGGCCGGGGTGGTCCTGACCACCGTGCAGAACGCGGCGGCCGAGGTGGACCGCCTGTTCCCCCTCAGCCTGGGCGCGGAAGGCACCGCGCAGATGGGCGGCCTGATCTCCACCAACGCCGGGGGCATCAACGTCCTGCGCTATGGCAACACCCGCGATCTGGTGCTGGGGCTGGAAGTGGTGCTGGCCGATGGCCGGGTGTGGAACGGGTTGCGCCGCCTGCGCAAGAACAACACCGGCTATGACCTGAAAAACCTGTTCATCGGGGCCGAAGGCACGCTGGGCATCGTCACCGCCGCCGTGCTGAAGCTGTTCCCGCGTCCGCGCCAGTCGATCACCGCCTTCGTCGCCGTGCCCAGCCCGGCCGCCGCCATCGAACTGCTCGCCCGCCTGCGCACCGCCTCGGGCGACGCGGTGTCGGCGTTCGAGCTGATGTCGCGCCGCTGCCTGGAGTTTGCGCTGAAGCATGTGGCCGGGACCATCGACCCGCTGTCGGACGTCTCGCCCTGGTACGTCATCACCGAACTGACGGCGGGGACCCGGTCCGACGCCTTCCAGGAGAGCGTCGAAGCCGCGCTGGGCGAGGCGTTCGAAGCCGAACTGGCGACCGACGCGACCATCGCCCAATCGGACAGCCAGGCCAAGCAGCTCTGGTTCATCCGCGAGGCCATCGTCGAGGCGCAGAAGTTCGAAGGCGGCTCGATCAAGAACGACGTGTCGGTGCCGGTGTCGCGCGTGGCGGAGTTCATCGAGCGCGCCGAAGCGGCGGTGGCCGATGCCTGCCCCGGCATCCGCCCGACCCCCTTCGGCCATGTCGGCGACGGCAACATCCACTTCAACCTCAGCCAGCCCGAAGGGGCCGACACCGCCGCCTATCTGGCCCGCTGGGACGAGATTTGCCATGTGGTGAACGAGGTGATCTTCGCGCTGGACGGTTCGATCTCCGCCGAACACGGCGTCGGGCGCTTCAAGAAGGACGAGATGCCCGCCATCAAGGGGCCGGTCGAGTTCGGCCTGCTGCGCGCGGTCAAGACCGCGCTGGACCCGGCGGGGCTGCTCAATCCGGGCAAGATGCTGCCCTGAAGCCGCGAGCTGCGTCACAATCTTGCGGGGGACAGGCTTGCGGCGAAAGACGGACAGCCGCGCTTGTCCCCACCGCGACACAACGCTATTGTGCGGCCTTCCATGGTTCCGCGCCTGTTCGTTCCGCGAGAGAGAGTTTTTCCGATGTCCAAGCCGCGCACTCTGTTCGACAAGATTTGGGACAGCCACGTCGTGCATCGCCAGGATGACGGCACCTGCATCCTCTACATCGACCGCCATCTGGTGCACGAAGTCACCAGCCCGCAGGCGTTCGAGGGGCTGCGCGTGGCCGGTCGCCCGGTGCGCAGCCCGATGGCCACCCTCGCGGTTCCCGATCACAACGTGCCGACCACGGACCGTTCGAAGGGCATCACCGAAGAGGAAAGCCGGATCCAGGTCGAAACGCTGGACAAGAACGCCCGCGATTTCGGCATCCGTTACTTCCCGATGGACGACGTCCGCCAGGGCATCGTCCACATCGTCGGGCCGGAACAGGGCTTCACGCTGCCGGGTGCCACCATCGTCTGCGGCGACAGCCACACCGCCACCCACGGCGCGTTCGGCGCGCTGGCCTTCGGCATCGGCACGTCCGAGGTTGAGCATGTGCTCGCCACCCAGACGCTGTTGCAGAAGCCGGCCAAGAACATGCTGGTGCGCGTCGATGGTTCGCTGAACCCGGGCGTGACCGCCAAGGACATCGTGCTGGCCATCATCGGCAAGATCGGCACGGCGGGCGGGACCGGCTACGTCATCGAATTCGCGGGTCAGGCGATCCGCGAGCTGTCGATGGAAGGCCGCATGACCGTCTGCAACATGGCGATCGAGGGCGGGGCCCGCGCCGGTCTGATCGCCCCGGACGAAAAGACCTACGCCTATGTCCAGGGCCGGGCGCTCGCCCCGAAGGCCGGTGCGTTCGAGCAGGCCGTTGCCTATTGGAAGACGCTGCCGTCGGACGAGGGCGCGGTCTATGACGCCACCATCGTGCTGAACGCCGCCGACATCGCCCCGCAAGTCACCTGGGGGACCAGCCCGGAAGACGTGCTGCCGATCACCGCGACCGTGCCGAACCCGGCGGACATCGCCGACGAGGGCAAGCGCGCCGCCGTCGAACGTTCGCTGGCCTATATGGGCCTGACCCCCGGTCAACCGCTCAGCGAGGTCAAGATCGACACGGTGTTCATCGGTTCCTGCACCAACGGGCGCATCGAGGATCTGCGCGCCGCCGCCGAATTGGCCAAGGGCCGCAAGGTGGCCGACGGCGTCCGCGCCCTGGTCGTCCCCGGTTCGGGGCTGGTCAAGGAGCAGGCCGAGGAAGAGGGTCTGGACAAGATCTTCGTCGAGGCGGGCTTTGAATGGCGTGAGCCGGGTTGCTCCATGTGCCTGGCGATGAACGCCGACCGTCTGGCCCCGGGCGAGCGCAGCGCGTCCACCTCCAACCGCAACTTCGAAGGCCGTCAGGGCCGTGGTGGCCGCACCCACCTCGTCAGCCCCGGCATGGCCGTGGCGGCGGCGGTGACGGGCCATCTGGCCGACGTGCGCGGGCTGTAAGGTCCGCGCGCCCTTTCGGTCGGTTCGACCGATTTGCGCGAGCGGTGTGTTTGAGCGGGCGGGGGTGGCGACATCCCCGCCCGCTCTGCGTTTGGGCGCGGGCAGGACGGAAAGGGAAGTGTCATGCGGGCGTGTCGGGTGGTCGGGGAACCGTCAGAAGACAAACGGCCCGGTTCACAGCGTTGATGTGAACCGGGCCGTTTGTCCTGATGAGCGCAGGCGGAACCCGATCAGGCTTTCTTGACGAATTCGGACTTCAGGTCCATCGCGCCGATGCCGTCGATCTTGCAGGCGATGTTGTGGCCGTTGGCCCCGTCGGTCAGGCGGATGCTCTTGACCTTGGTTCCGCCCTTGATGACCAGGGAGGAGCCTTTGACCTTCAGATCCTTGATGACGGTCACGCTGTCGCCGTCGGCCAGAACGTTGCCGTTGGCGTCGCGCACCACCGAATCATCGTCCGTGCTGGCGCTGGCCGCCGTGTCCGGATTCCATTCATGCCCGCATTCCGGGCAGATCCACAGGCTGCCGTCGTGATAGGCGTGTTCGGATTGGCATTGCGGGCAGCTCATGGCGTCGGACATCCGGCGTTCCTTCGTGTCTTTGGGGCGTGGGGGGCGAAGGACGCACCCTATAGAGCAACGCCGGGCGGATCGGAATATCAAGTTTCACGGTGTGGGTATTCGGAAAAGCGGTGCCCGGACCTCAATCCCCCCGCCCGCGCGGTTGCCCCATCAGCCCCTGCGGGCGGTACACCAGGAACAGCGCCAGCAGGGCGAAGGCGACGATGTCCTTGTAGGCGATGGCGAAATAGCCCGACCAGAAGGTTTCCACCAGCCCCAGCAGCGCCCCGCCCAGCATGGCCCCCGGCACCGATCCGATGCCGCCGACCACCGCCGCCGCCAGCGCCTTGAAGCCGATCAGCGAGCCGGTGAAAAAGCTGACCCCGCCGTAATAGAAGGCGATCACCGATCCGGCGGCGGCGGCCAGCGCCCCGCCCAGGGTGAAGGTGATGGCGATGGTGCGGTTCACATCCACCCCGACCAGTTCCGCCGCCGCCAGATCGTCGGTGCAGGCGCGGTGCGCGCGGCCGTAGGGGGTCTTCCAGATGATCGCCCACAGCAGGAGATACAGCCCGGCGGTCAGCCCCAGAATCGCCAGTTGGGAGGTGAGCGCGGTGACGGTGAAGGCCCCATCGCCGATCAGGTCATGGCGGTCGGCCAGCGCCGGGGTTGGCCACCAGTCGCGGGCACCATGCAGCAGCCGCACCCCCTCCTGATAGGCGACCGACATCCCGACGGCGATGATGAGCGGGGTGTGGGAGCGCACGCCGCGCAACCGGCGGAACACCAGCCGGTGCATGGTCCAGCCCTGCGCAGCGGTGAAGCCCATCGCCAGCACCAGCACGACGAACAGCGCGGGCGGCCAGGTGGCCAGCCCGAACAGGCCCAACCCGGCGGCGGCCATCGCCGTCATCATCGCGCCCAGCATGGTCAACTCGCCCATCGCCAGATTGATCTGGCCGATGATGGCGTACACCAGCGTGTAGCCCAGGGCCAGCAGCCCATACACACAGGCCACGGTTCCCGCGTTGACGATCTGTTGCAGCAGGAACAGCCAGGGCGTCCATGCCGTGTGCGCGCCGGGCTGGAAGCTGGCTTCCGGTGCGGCGTCGTTGCGCGGCGGCTTGATGCGGATCCATTGCTCCAGCATCGCAAAGCGCATCTCGCCCAGCCAGCCGCTGCGGTCGGTCGCCACCCCGGTCAATTGAAGCCGCCCGGCCTCGGTCGCGGTTCCGGCGAAGCGGCAGGCGATCCACCGGGCTTGCCCACCGGATCGGTAATCCAACCGCACCACCCGCGCGTCGTCGGGCAGGGGGCGGGCCGACACGGCGCTGTAGCTGTCCTCCTCGAAGGCGGGGATCAGCTTGCGGCACAACAATTCCTGGTCGGCGTCCACGCCGCACCCGGACAACAGGGCCAGACAGGCAAACAGCAGCAGCAGGGTACGGCGCACGGGTCAACCCGGTCGTGACGGGGTGGTCAGCCTATCGGCATTCCGCCCGCTTGTCATGGGCCGGGTTGAACAGAAGACGGGCCGGACCTCTCCCCGCTTGCGGAGGGTGGACCGGCCCGGTGTGTCGTATCCGGGCGTTACAGCGCCTTGACCGCCTTCAGCACGGCGGCGACGTGACCCGTCACCTTCACCTTGCGCCAGACGTTGCGCACGGTCCCGTCGGCGCCGATCAGGAAGGTGGCGCGCTCCAACCCCATGTATTTGCGGCCATACATGCTCTTTTCGACCCAGACGCCATAGGCGTCCGACACGCTGCCGTCGGTGTCCGACGCCAGGGTGAAGGGCAGCTCGTATTTGGCCTTGAACTTGTCGTGGCTGGCGACGCTGTCCTTCGACACGCCGATCACCACCGCGTCGACGGCGGAGAAGTCCGGCAACTGGTCGCGGAAGCCGCAAGCCTCGGAGGTGCAGCCCGAGGTGTCGTCCTTCGGGTAGAAATACAGCACCACCGGCTTGCCGCGCAGGGCCGACAGGGTGACGCTGCCGCCCCCGTCGGTGGGCATGGTGAAGTCCGGGGCGATGGTTCCGACGTCAACGCTCATGGCAAGCTCAGATCCTGTTGGGAAGCGGGCGGGGTGAGGTGGGACGCCGGTTCCTCGACCAACGCCACATAATGGGCGTGGGCGCGGGCGGCGATGGACCGGATAGTGGTGTCCAGTTCGGCGAAGTCAACCGTTGCCGGGTCACGATCCGGGAAGGCGGCGCGGGCCAGCCCGGCCAACAGGGTGGGGGACACCTGATCGGGATCGAGCACCCCGGCGGTGGTCAGGCGCAGGAACCCCTGCACCCGCCGCCACAGGCGCAGGGTCGATTCCAGCTCCGCCGCGATGGCGGGATCGAGCGCGCCGGTGCGGGCGGCGTTGCGCAGCGCCTTGGCGGTCCCGATGTGCAGGATCTCCGGCCGCTCGTGGCCGTGGCGCAGTTGCAGATACTGCGCGGTGAACTCGATGTCGATCAGGCCGCCACGCGCGTATTTGATGTTCCAGGGGTTTTTGGTGCCGAACTCCTTCTCGATCCGGCGGCGCATGTCGGCGACGTCCCACAGCAGCTTGTCGGGATCGCGCGGGGCGGTCAGCACGTTGCGGATGGCGGTGGCCACCCGTTCGGCCAGGGCGGGATCGCCGCCGATCACGCGGGCGCGGGTCAGGGCCATCTGTTCCCAGGTCCAGGCGTCGGTCTTCTGGTACTGCAGGAAGGCGTCGAGCGCGGTGGCCAGCGGCCCGGCGTTGCCCGACGGGCGCAGCCGCATGTCCACCTCGTACAGCCGCCCATCGGCCATCGGCGCGGTGATGGCGTTGGTCAGGCGCTGGGTCAGCTTGATGTAATACTCGTTGGGCGACAGCGGTTTCGGCCCATCGGACATGCGGGCATCGCCCTGCACGTCGTAGATCACGATCAGATCGATGTCCGACGTGATGGTCAGTTGGCGGCTGCCCAGCTTGCCCATCGCCACCACGACCCAGGCCCCGCCGGGGATCCGGCCATGGCGGGCGGCGAACTCCGCCTCCACCCGCGCGGCGAGGTCTGGCACGACGATGTCGGCCAGATCGGCGAGGAAGGCCCCGCAACGGTCGCCGTCGGTGATGCCGCGCAGGATGTGGGTTCCGGCGCGGAAGCGCTGGTCGTTGGTCCAGCGCCGCGACAGGGTCAGCGCGTCCTCGAAATCGCGGGCGGCGGCCAGGGCGCGGGCGTGGTCGTCGGCCAGCCCGCTGTTCGTGCCGGGCAGCGCGTCGAAGAAGTCGGGCGAGATCACGGCGTCGAGCAGCGAGGGGTTGCGCGACAGGGTGGCGGCCAATTGGGGGGCGGTCCCCAGGATTTCGGCGGCCAGCTCCATCAGCCAGGGGTTGGCGACGAACAGCGAGAACAGCCCGACCCCGGCGGGCAGCTTTTCCAGGAAGCTGTCGAAATTCATCAGCGCGGCGTCGGGGGCCGGGGTCTTGGCCAACTGCGTCAACAGGGTGGGGGTGAGTTCGGTCAACAGCTCCCGCGCGCGGCCCGACCGGGTGGCGCGGTACCGGCCCCGGTGCCAGGAGGACACGACGGCGATCACCCGGCTGGGGTCCTGGAACCCCATGCCGCTCAGCGTCTTGACCGTGCCGGGATCGTCATCGGTTCCGGTGAAGACCAGATTGCCGGGGCCGGACAGCGACGGCGCTTCCTCGAACAGTTCGGCGTAACGATCCTCCACCCGGCCCAATTGGGTCAGCAGATCGGCGCGGAAGTGGGCGGGATCGTCATAGCCCAGGAAGGTGGCGAGATGGGCAACGCCCGCGTCATCCTCCGGAATGCGGTGGGTCTGCTGGTCGTTGGTCATCTGGATGCGGTGTTCGACCCGGCGCAGGAAGTTGTAAGCCTCCTCCAACTCGTCCACGGTTGTCGGCGGGACCCGCCCGATCTCGCACAGGGCGCGGTTGGCGCGCAGCGTCGGGGCGACGCGCACGCGGGTGTCGCGCCCGCCGAAGATCAATTGCTGGGTCTGGGCGAAAAACTCGATCTCGCGGATGCCGCCGCGCCCGACCTTGATGTCGTGGCCGTTGACCGTCACCTCGCGGTGGCCCTTGTGGGCGTTGATCTGGCGCTTGATCGAATGGATGTCCTGGATCGCGGCGAAATCCAGGTTGCGCCGCCAGATGAAGGGTTCCAGATAGCGCAGGAAATTCGCCCCGGCCTCCAGATCGCCCGCCACCGCGCGGGCCTTGATCATCGCCGCGCGTTCCCAATTCTGGCCGACGCTGGCGTAATAGATCTCGGCCGCCGACACCGACACCGCCAGCGGCGTGGCCCCCGGATCGGGGCGCAGGCGCAAATCGGTGCGGAAGACGTAGCCGTCCTTGGTGTGTTCATCCATAATGCGGACAAGATCCCGCGCGATACGGATGAACGTCCGCGCGAGGTTGTCCGGCTGGGGCGTCTGCACAACGGCGTCGTCGTACAGGACGATCAGGTCGATATCGCTGGAATAGTTGAGTTCGCGCCCGCCCATCTTGCCCATGCCCAACACGATCAGGCCCGAGCCAACCCATGGACGCTGCGGATCCGGCAGCGTCACCGTCCCCGCCTCCCCGGCGCGCCGCAGCAGATGGGCGGCGGCCAGCCGCACGGCGGTTTCGGCGGTGTCGGTCAAGGCCCCCGTGACCTGCTCCAACGTCCACAGCCCGGCGATGTCGGCCAGCGCGATCAGCAGCGCCGCCCGCCGTTTGGCGACGCGCAGCCCGGTCATCAGCCGGTCGATGGCGCGTTCCTGCCCGTATTCCTCCTCCAGCGACGCCATCAGCGCGGCGAAGGTGGCGTCCACCCCGTCCTCGACGATGCGGCGGACGAAGGCCAATTCGCGGGTCAGGCTTTGGCGCAGATACTGGCTGTTGCCGCACACGGCGTCGATCAACGCCCGGCCCATGGCCGACGCGGCAAAGCCTTCCGCCCACTCCGTCAAGCCGGGGTCGGTGGCGGCGGCGGCCTGTTGGAGCCAGCGTTCCCGGCCCAACGCGGCCTGTTCCGGGTCGAACGGGCGGGGAAAGGACGCGGTGGCGAGGGTAACGGCGGGGAGGTCGGACGGCATGGGTGGCGGCTTTCCTGCTCAAATCATGAGCAAAAACCTGCACGGCTTGCCGGGACGCGTCAATCGGGCGTTTGCCGGTGCGACGGTTGGTGCCCCGCCGCGTGGGATCGCGGCGGCCGGGCGGTGGCCCGCGTGATCCGGCGGACGGCCAAGATTCTGGGGCTGTGCGCCGCCGGAACCACCGTGGTCGGCGCGGCGGCGGTCGGGCTGTTCCTGTGGCGGTTGGCGCAGGGGCCGATTCCGCTCGACCCCTTCATCCCGATGATCGAAGAGGCGCTGCGCGATCCCGATGGCCGCTTCCACACGGACGTGGGCGAACTGGTGCTGTCGCTGGAATCGGAGGAGGCGGTCGGCGAGGTTGGGGCCGGGCCGCGCCGGATCGATCTGCGCGCCCGGCGGGTGCGGGCGGTCAACGCCGATGGGGTGGAGTTGGCGGCCGCGCCGGAGATGGGCATCGGCTTTTCCATTCCCGGCCTGTTTCTCGGCAAGCTGGTGCCGACCCGGCTCGAATTCGTGCGCCCGCGCGTCCAGGTGCTGCGCCGGGCCGACGGCAGTTTGGCCTTCGACATCCGCTCCGCCCCCAGCCCGGAGGCGGAACCGGCGGAGGTGGTCGACCCGAACCGTCCCGACCCGCTGCAAGATTTGCTGGAGAGTCTGCGCGGCGCGCCCGACCTCAACCGGCCGATGGGGGCGTTGCGCCGCCTGTCGGTGACGGGGGCCGATCTGACGATGGTCAACCGCATGTTGGGCCTGTCCTGGCACGCCAAGCGTGCCGACATCGTGCTGACCCGCGACGCCCAGGGAACCGAAGCCCGGGCGCGGTTGGCTCTGGATTTGTCCCAGCGCGACGGCGACCAGCCGGTGACGGTGGGCGTCAGCGGCCGCTACCGCAACGGCGACGCCACCACCGATCTGGTCATGACCTTCGACGCGTTGAACCCGGCGGCGCTGGCGGCCATTGGCCCCGCCCTGGCCCCGTTGGCGGCGGTCGATCTGCCGGTCAGCGGCCGGACGGAAGCCCGGCTGGACGAACGGTTCCGCCCGACCCGCGTCGGGTTCGATCTGAAGGCCGGGGCCGGTCGGGTGGCGATCCCGGAACTGCACCCCCAACCCCTGGCCGTGGCGGGGGCGAGCGCGCGCGGGCAACTCGATCTCTCCAACGGCGGACGGGCGCTGACGCTCGACGGTGCGACGCTGGCCCTGGGCGGCGAGCAGCCCGTCAGCCTGACGCTGAACGGGACCGCTGCGGAGCGGGACGGTCGGCGCAACGGTTCCGCCACCCTGTCGCTGACGGCGGGCGGCCGCAACACCGGGGCGAGCGTGACGGCGGAGCAAGGGGCCGACGGCGGCCTGCGCGCTGCGGCGCGCTGGTCCGATCTGCGCCCCGACGCCCTGGCCGGGTTGGCCCCGGCCTTGGCCCCGTTGGCGGGGATCGCCCTGCCGCTGGCGGGAACGCTGGATGTGACGTTGGATTCCGGCTTCCGCCCGGTCAGCGGGGCGGCGACGCTGACCGCCGGGGCCGGACGGATCACGCACGGCGACCTGTTCGACCAGCCCCTGCCGGTGGTCGGGGCGGAACTGCGCGTGGCGGGGGAGCGTGGGGCGGACGGGACCAGCCGCCTGCGCCTGGACCGTCTGGCCCTTGGGCTGGGCGATCCGGCCAACGGCCCGCGCATCGAGGGGACGGCGGGCGTGGAGGAGCGCGGGGGGACCGCGTCCGTCACCGCGTCCGTCACCGCGCGCGGCGTGCCGTTGGACGATCTGCGCCATTACTGGCCCAAGCCGATGGCGGTTGGCGCGCGCGGTTGGGTGACGGAAAACGTCACCACCGGCGTGGCGACGGAGGCGTCGGCCAGCGCGGAGCTGACCCTGCCGCTGGCCAACCCGGCGGCGGCGGAACTGACCCGGTTCCGCGCCGAATTGCGTGGGGAGAACGCCAGCGTCCGCTATTTCCACCACCTGCCGCCCGCCACCGGCGTGGCGATGGAGGCGGTGGCCGACGGCAAGACCTTCGCCATCCAGACCAAGGGCGGTCGGGTCGGCGAGATCGAGGTCGGCGACGGGGCGGTGCTGATCGACGGGTTGGACGTGGGCAAGGAGACCATCGACATCCGCGTGCCGGTGTCGGGTGGGGTGCGGCCGATCCTGACCCTGCTCGACACCCCGCCCCTGAGCTATCCCAGCAAGCTGGAGTTGGACCCGAAACGCACCCAGGGCACGGCGGAGGCGATGCTGCATTTCGCCTTCCCGCTGCTGGCCGACCTGACCTTTGACCACATCGCGCTCGACGTTGCCGGGAAGATGCGCGGCGTGGGGGTGGAGAAGGTCGCGGCGGGGATGAACGCCACGGACGGGACCCTGTCGCTCGCCCTGGATCTGAAGTCGATGGCGATCAAGGGCACCACCAAGCTCGACGGCATCCCGGTCAACGTCGATTGGAAGGAATCCTTCGAATCGCAGGGGACCGGCCCGCGCACCCGCATCGCGGTCAAGGGCATGGTGGACGCCAACGATCTGCGCAGCCACGGCATCGATCTGGAGGAGCGGGTGATCGGGCCGATGGGGGCCGACATCCTGTTCACGGTGGACCGCCGCCACAAGCTGGCGCTGACCGCCGCGATGAATCTGGAAAAGACCCGCCTGTCCATCGCCGAACTGGGGTGGGAAAAGCCGCCCGGCCAGCCCGGGACCGGCAAACTGACCCTGGAATTCGACAAGGACCGCCCGACCCGCATCAGCGGCCTGACGGTGGACGCCGGCGGGCTGAAGGCGCAAGCCAATCTGGAATTGGCCGACGGTGGCCGCCGCGTGGCCCGCGTTGTGGTTCCATCGCTGAAGGTCGGACAGACCGATCTGCGCGCCGACGTGACCGTGCGGCCCAAAAACGGCTCCACCCCGGTCGGTTACGCCGGAACCATCAGCGGCGACAGCCTGTACGCCCGCAAATTGATGGGCAAGGGCGAGCCGGGCGAACCGCCGCCGCCGCCCGAACCGCCGGACGTGAAGAAAAACCCGCTGGATTTGGATCTGAAGTTCAACTCCGTGGTCTTTGGCGACGGTCGGCGGTTGCGGCAGGTCGCCGGAACCGTCCGGCGCGACGCCAACGCCTGGACCCTGCTCGACATCACCGCGCGCAGCGGCACCGGGGCGACGCGCAGCGGCAACGGCGGGGCGGTGTCGCTGTCCTACAAAGCCGGGGCCAAGGGCCTGTACGACGTGGCGATCCGCGCCGACGACCTCGGGGCCGCTCTCAGCGCCATGGACATCAACGACCGCGTGCGCGGCGGCCAGCTCGCCATCACCGGGCGGACGACGGAGCCGCGCGCCGATTCGGCGATCGAGGGCCACGCCGAGATCCTGAACTACAGCCTGATCGACGTGCCGGTTCTGGCCCGCCTGCTCAACGCCATCTCGCCATCGGGCTTTGCCGAGTTGCTGGAGGGCGGCAAGGGGGTGAATTTCGGGCGCATGGTGGCCAGCTTCCGCAAGAAAGGTCCGGCGCTGACTCTGGTCGATCTGCGCACCACCGGGTCCGCCCTGGGCCTGACGTTGGAAGGCGATGTCGATCTGGACCGGGAAACCGCCAACCTGCGCGGGACCATCGTGCCGATCTATGGGTTGAACCGGCTGGTCGGGCAAATCCCGCTGCTGGGCGATCTGTTGAGCGGCGGGGAAGGGCAGGGCATCTTTTCCGCCACCTGGCGGGTGCGCGGGCGGTTGTCCGACCCGGACGTGACGGTCAACCCGCTGGCCATCCTCGCCCCCGGCTTTCTGCGCAACCTGTTCTTCCTGGGCGAGGGGGAACCGGCGGTTCCGCCCGCCGCGTCCTCAGCCAAGCCGGAACCGCCCGCGTCGGGCCTGCACGAGCGGTGAGCCGCACCCGCTGAGCCGTGCCCGCTACCCGTGCCCGACGAGCCGCTCCGTCCGGTCGGCTCACAGCAGGCTGTCGGCGATGTCCGTGATCATGGCGGACAGAAACAGGTCGATCATCACCAGCGCGGCGATGCCCAGGCCCGGCAGCTCCAACGCGGTGCGCAGCACGAACCATTGGTAGGTCAGCATCGCCATCATCACGCCCAACACCAGCCCTTCGGTGAAAAAGGCGGGAAGCAGGCCGCTGGCCGACAGCAGCGTGGCGGGCAGATAGACCGCCATCTGAATGACCGCCGACCAGTTGTAGGCGGTGAGCGCGCCGGAAAACCGGTCGTCCTTGCCCATCAGGCTCAGGATGCGGTGCAGGGTCAGCGGGAACGCGGTCCAACTGACGACGTAGGCGATGGCCTCGACGATGACAAGCTGGGGCAGCGGCGTGTCGTCCACCTGCCCCGACAGCCGCAGCAGCAACAGCAGCGCGTAGGCGGGCAGCACCAGCAGGGCGGCGAAGAAGGAGGCCACCGCCCCGCCCGGGCTGCGGTCCAGAACGGCGAAGCCGCTGGCGTCGAATCGCGCCAGCCGGTAGACGCCGGTCAGCGCGGTGAGGATCGCGGTGGGGCTGGGCGGCATCGCCGACGCCCTCCGCTCACGCCGCCGCGCCGGTGCCGGGCAGGCGGGTGAACACCCGCTCCAGGATCGTTTCGTAGATCGCCGACAGGCCATGCAGATCGGCGACGGCGGTGTGCTCGTCCACCTTGTGCATGGTCTGGCCGACCAGACCGAATTCGACCACCGGGCAGAAATTCTTGATGAAACGGGCGTCGGAGGTGCCGCCGGTGGTGGAGTGGTCCGGGCGGCGTCCGGTTGCGGCCTCCACCGCCTCGGCGACCAGTTCGGTCAACGGGCCGGGGGCGGTGAGGAAGGATTCGCCCGAGCATTGGATGGTCAGGTCATAGGCTCCGCCGACGGCGTCGAAGCAGCCGCGCAGCCACGCTTCGATGCTGGCCGGGGTGTGGGCGTCGTTGAAACGGATGTTGAAGGTGGCCTTGCCCTGCGCCGGGATGACGTTGGTGGCCGGGTTGCCGACGTCGATGGTGGTCAAGGCCAGGGTGGAGGGCTGGAAATGCTCCGTCCCCTCATCCATCGGCTTTTCGGTGATGGCGGCCAGCATCCGCACCAACCGGGGCAGCGGGTTGTCGGCCAGATGGGGATAGGCGGTGTGGCCCTGCGCGCCGTATACGGTCAGGTGGCCGGTCAGGCTGCCGCGCCGACCGATCTTGATCATGTCGCCCAGCGCCTTTGGGTTGGTGGGTTCGCCGACGACGCAGGCGTCCAGCCGCTCGCCGCGCTCCGCCAGCCAGTCCAGAACCTTCTTGGTGCCGTTGATCGCCACGCCTTCCTCGTCGCCGGTGATGAGCAGGCTGATCGACCCGGCGGGCGGGCCACCGGCGGCCAGACGGCGCGACACGGCGGCGACAAAGGCGGCGATCGCCCCCTTCATGTCGACCGCGCCGCGCCCGTACAGCTTCTCATTGTGGATTTCAGCGGCGAAGGGATCGATCGACCAGCCCTTCAACTCACCGGGCGGCACGACGTCGGTGTGCCCGGCAAAGCAGAAGTTCGGCCCCGCCGTGCCCAGCCGGGCGTAGAGATTGTCCACCGGGGCCGTGCCCTCCTGCTCGAACCGCAGGCGGTGGCAGGTGAAGCCCAGCGGCGTCAGCGCCGCTTCCAGCACGCCCAACGCGCCATCGTCGCGCGGGGTGACGCTGGGGCAGCGAATCAGATCCTGGGCGAGGGCAACGGCGTCGATGGTCATGATGGGTCCGGTGGGCAGCGGCGGGAAGAGCACAGACGGCGGGGCCGCGCGCCCGCACCCGTCCGCCACGGGCGGCGTGTGCGGGAACGCGTGGGGGGCGATCAGTCGCGCAGCAGGTCGTTGATCGCGGTCTTGGCGCGGGTCTTTTCGTCCACGCGCTTGATGATGACGCAGCAATACAGGCTCGGCCCCGGCGTGCCGTCGGGCAGCGGCTTGCCGGGCAGGGAGCCGGGAACCACGACCGAATAGGCCGGAACGCGACCGACGAAGACCTCGCCGGTGTGGCGGTCGATGATCTTGGTGGAGGCCCCGATGTAGCAGCCCATCGACACCACCGCGCCGGTCTCGACGATCACGCCCTCGACGATTTCGGAGCGCGCGCCGATGAAGCAGTTGTCTTCGATGATGACCGGATCGGCCTGCAACGGCTCCAGCACGCCGCCGATGCCCACGCCGCCCGACAGATGGACGTTCTTGCCGATCTGGGCGCAGGACCCGACCGTCACCCAGGTGTCCACCATGGTTCCGCTGTCAACATAGGCACCGACGTTGACGAAGCTGGGCATCAGGATGACGCCGGGGGCGACGTAGGAGGAGCGGCGGGCGATGGCGCCGGGCAGGGCGCGGAACCCGGCGGCCTGGAACTGGCCTTCGCTCCAGCCTTCGAACTTCGGCGGGACCTTGTCGTACCAGGAGGAACCGCCGGGGCCGCCGGGGATCATCTCGTTGGCGTTCAAGCGGAAGGACAGCAGGACCGCCTTTTTCAGCCACTGGTTCACCGTCCAACCGGTCTCCGACTTTTCCGCGACGCGCAGGTCGCCGGAATCGAGGGCGGACAGCGCCGTGTCCACGGCGTCGCGCACCTCGCCGGTGGTGGCGGTGTTCAGGGTGTCGCGGTTGTCCCAAGCGGCATCGATGATGGCTTGCAGATTGGCGTTGCTCATGGCGCGGTCGTTCGACTGTCGAAATTGGCAGGGATCGGCACCATGGGGCCGGTCCGTGCGCGTGTCAACCAACCGGCGGCGCGTTCCCAGGGCGATTCAGAGAAGGTGGATGAGTTTCGTGTGACATGAGCCGTCGTTTGATTCAGAAGGCTATCGGCATGGACCAGAGCCGGAGAGTTTGAGCGATGACGGGGGGACCGCAG
>JAIXPD010000060.1 GCA_027486405.1 Azospirillum sp.
CGCGAAGGCGGGGAACCAGAGTTTGCAGGACGACTCTGATGGAAAAGCCTGGATCCCCGCCTACGCGGGGATGACGTGATTCCTCGAAATGGAAAACAATCTCCATATGCGATAACCCCCCCGTTTGACGCCCCCCCGCTTGACGCCGGGTCCGGATGGCGGGCAAATGGCGCGTCTTCTCCGTTCAGGGCGTGCGCATCCATGCTTTCCCATGACGATCGTCGTCGGAAAATCGCTGTCGTCGATGACGATCCGGCGGTGCGGCAGACCGTGGCGGATCTGCTGGCGGCGGAGGGGTATGAGCCGGTCTGCTGCGTGGACGCCGCGTCGCTGCTCGCCGCGCTGGACGCCACGCGGCTGGATTTGATCGTGCTGGATCTGAAGCTGCCGGACCGCGACGGCATCGCCCTGTCGGCCCAGATTTCCGCGACCAGCGGCACCCCGATCATCATGCTGACCGGGCGGGCCGGGGACATCGACCGGGTGATGGGGCTGGAGGTCGGGGCCGATGACTACATCGTCAAGCCATTCCACAACCGGGAGTTTGTGGCGCGGGTCAAGGCGGTGCTGCGCCGCACGACGCGGGACACGGTGGCCCCCGTCGCCCCCGGCCCCCGGCGGGGCTATCGTTTCGCCGGTTTCACCCTCGACACCGATGGCCGCAAGCTGACCGATCCGATGGGGCGGCCGGTGACTCTGACGGTGGCGGAGTTCGATTTGCTGCTGGCGCTGGTCCGCGCCCATGGCCGGGTGTTGAGCCGCAACCAGATCCTCGACCTGACCCACCACGACCGCGACGACGTGTTCGACCGCACCATCGACGTGCTGATCCTGCGCCTGCGCCGCAAGATCGAAAGCAACCCGCAACAGCCCTGGATGATCCGCACCGAACGCGGCCTTGGCTACATCTTTGACTGCGCGGTGGTGGCGTTCGGCGACTGAGGCCGTGTCGGGCCTGTGTTAACAGTGTTGCAAACAATCCGCCCTCCCGTGACATGCCCGGTTTATCTGGCGCTGCTATCCGTGCCGCTGGCGTCCGGCACCGACCGGCGCGAAGAAACGCAAGCATCAGGAGGAACGGCGATGGCGGGTGTGGTGACAGGTTGGACGGGGCGCGTCGGGGCCGGGTTGGTGGCGTTGGTGGCGCTGGCCGCATCCCCGGCGAGCGCGCAGGACCGGTTGACCGTTCTGTGCGGCGTTCAGGAGGAATGGTGCAAGGCCATCGCCGTCGCCTTTGAAAAGAAATCCGGCATTCCGGTGGCGATGAGCCGCAAGAGCGCGGGCGAGGCCCTGGCCCAGCTCCGCGCCGAGGCGGCGAACCCCAAGACCGATGTCTGGTGGGGTGGCCCCGGCGACCCGCATTTGCAAGCGGCCGAAGAGGGGCTGACCCAGCCCGCCGACAGCCAGCACGTTGCCGATCTCCAGCCCTGGGCCTTGAGCCAGCACCGGCAATCCAAGGGGCGCAGCGTCGGCGTCTACGCCGGTGCGCTTGGCTTCGTTTACAATGTGGAGATGTTGGCCAAGCGCAAGATCACGCCGCCGAAATGCTGGGCCGATCTGCTGCGCCCTGAATTCAAGGACGAGGTCCAGGTCGCCAACCCCAACGCGTCGGGGACCGCCTACACCGCGCTCGCCACGCTGGTGCAGATCTTTGGTGAGGAAGGGGCGTTCGATTACCTGAAAAAGCTGAACGACAACGTCAACCAATACACCAAATCCGGCAGCGCCCCGGCGTCCGCCGTGTCGCGCGGCGAAACGCTGGTCGGGATCATCTTCACCCACGACGGCATCAACCAGAAGGTCAACGGCTTTCCCGTGGACGTGACCACCCCGTGCGAGGGGACCGGCTACGAAATCGGCTCGGTCAGCATCATCAAGGGAACCCGCAAGCTGGACGCCGCCAAGGCGTTCTACGAGTTCGCCCTCAGCCCCGAAGGGCAGGCGACCGGCGCGCAGGCCAAGCAATTCCAGGTGCCGTCCAACAAGAAGGCCCCGACTCCGCCGGAAGCGCCGAATTTCGAAGACATCCGTTTCATCGACTACAATTTCCAGAAATACGGGACCGCCGAGGAGCGCAAGCGCCTGCTGTCGCGTTGGGATTCCGAAATCAAGTCGGTCGGCAAGTAACCTCCCCGGCTCCAACGCACAGGTGATGTGATGCGTCACAGCTCGGCACTTTGGGTGGTGCTGGGGTGGGTGGGCTTTGCCCTGCTGCCCTGGTTTTCCAGCGCCGCGACCCAGCTTTCCGTCAACCCGCCGGGGGCGGGGCTGGCGGGATCCGCGTTGATCGATGGGCTTGCCAACGGCCGTTGGTGGCTGGTGCCGCTGCTGGTCCCACTGACGGCCGGGGTGGGGGCCGTGGCGCTGCCCCGCCATCACCCGCTGCACCCGTGGCTGCTGCTGGTGGGCGGGGCGGTTGGTCTGCTCTGGACCGTTGTCCAGGGCTTCGCCATCGGCCTGAACGGCTGGAGCTGGTCCGGGCTGGCGGCGCTGTTCGGCCCGCTGCCGCAGGGTCAGGGGGCCTTCGGCCTGGGGGCCGCGCTGACCATGACGGCCTTCCTGTTCCAGACGACCAGCGGCTTTGCCGGGCTGGGCTGCATGAAGGGCGACCGTTTCACCGCCGGGGCCATCGGGCTGGTGCTGTTGTCCATCGCCCTGTTCGTGTTCCTGCCGGTCGGCTTTGTCCTGAGCAGCGCCGGGGATGGCGGGGCGGGTGGCTTTTCCCCGCTCGCCCTGTGGACGCGGTTGACCGCACCGGACATCTGGCGGCTGAACTGCCTGTATGAGAGCCGCAGTTGCGGCGTGGTGTGGAACAGCGTGTTCCTCGCCACCATGACCGGGCTTCTGACCACCCTGCTGGGCTTGGCTTTCGCCCTGGTGGCGGTGCGCACCGGCTTTCGCGCCAAGGGGCTGTTGCGGATGCTGACGGTGCTGCCGATCATCACCCCGCCCTTTGTCATCTCGCTGGCGGTGATCCTGCTGTTCGGGCGCACCGGCACGGTGACGCTGGCCCTGGCCGATTGGTTCGGCATCCCGCCGTCGCGCTGGATTTACGGCCTGCCGGGGGTGTTGCTGACCCAGACGCTGGCCTTCACCCCCATCGCCTTTCTGGTGATGATCGGGGTGGTCCAGGGCATCGGCCCGTCGCTGGAGGAGGCCGCCCAGACGCTGCGCGCCAGCCTGTGGGTGACGTTCCGCACGGTGACGTGGCCGATGATGCGGCCCGGCGTGGCCAACGCCTTTCTGATCGGCTTCATCGAAAGCCTGGCCGATTTCGGCAACCCCCTGATCCTGGGCGGCAATTACGACGTGCTGTCCACCAAGATCTATTTCGCCGTGGTCGGCGCGCAAAACGATCCAGGCCGGGCGGCCGCACTCGGCATCATCCTGCTGGGCCTGTGCCTGGGGGCCTTCTGGCTGCAACGCCGGTGGCTTGGCACGAAATCCTACGCCACCGTCAGCGGCAAGGGCGACAACGGCGTGCCCCCGGCGCTGCCGACCGGGGTGCGGGTCGCCGCCTTCGCCACCGCGATTCCGTGGGCGGTGTTCACCTTCATCCTGTATGGCATGGTGCTGTTCGGCGGCTTCACCGAGAATTGGGGGCGCAACAACAGCCTGACCCTGCGCCACTACCGCAACGCCTTTGATCTGACCTGGGGCGAGCATGGCTTGATCTGGGCCGGGCGGGCGTGGGATTCGCTGTTCACCACCATCCAGGTCGCCGGGCTGTCGGCCCCGCTGACGGCGGCCGTTGGCCTGATGACCGCCTATCTGCTGGTGCGCCAGCGCTTCGCCGGGCAAGGCGCGTTCGAGTTCTTCACGATGTTGAGCTTCGCCATCCCCGGCACGGTGATCGGCGTCAGCTACATCCTCGCCTTCAACCAGCCGCCGGTCGAACTGACGGGGACGATGGCGATCCTGATCCTGTGCATCGTCTTCCGCAACATGCCGGTCAGCATCCGCGCCGGGGTGGCGGCGATGTCCCAGATCGACCGCAGCCTGGACGAAAGCTCGCTGACGTTGGGGGCGGGCAATCTGCAAACCATCCGCCGGGTGATCCTGCCGTTGCTGCGCCCGGCCATCGTCGCTTCGCTGGTCTACAGCTTCGTCCGCGCCATCACCTCCATCAGCGCGGTGATCTTCCTGGTCAGTCCCCAGCATGAATTGGCCACCGCCTACATCGTCGGCCGGGTCGAACAAGGGGATTTCGGCCTCGCCATCGCCTACAGCTCGGCCCTGATCGTCCTGATGGGCGCGGTCATCGCCCTCATTCAACTCGTGGTCGGGGAGCGCCGCATCGGACGGCGCACGACCGACCGCCTTGCCTTGCAGGAGAAACCGGTATGAGCATCGCCACCAACGCCGCCGGGGTGGAGTTCCGCAACGTCACCCGCCGTTACGGCCAGGCCGTGGCCGTCAACGATGTCAGCTTCAGCATCCGGGCGGGCGATCTCGTCACCCTGCTGGGGCCGTCGGGCTGCGGCAAGACCACCACGCTGCGCATGATCGCCGGGTTGGAGATGGCGTCCTCCGGAACCATCCTGATCGGTGGCAAGGACATGACCCGCCTGCCCGCCACCGACCGCAACGTCACCATGGTGTTCCAGTCCTACGCGCTGTTCCCGCACATGACGGTGGCGGAAAACGTCGCCTATGGTCTGGTGGTCGGCGGAATGCGCAAGGCGGAGGCGGCGGAGAAGGCCGCCGCCGGGTTGGATCTGGTGGGGCTGTCGCGCTATGGCCAACGGCTGCCCAGCGAATTGTCGGGCGGCCAGCAGCAGCGCGTGGCCGTGGCCCGCGCCCTGGTGCTGGAACCCGAGGTGTTGCTGTTCGACGAACCGCTGTCCAACCTGGACGCCAAGCTGCGCCGCAAGATGCGCGACGACATCCGCGATTTGCAGCAGAAATTGGGTCTGACCTCCGTCTACGTCACCCATGACCAGGAAGAGGCGCTGGCGGTGTCCGACCGCATCATCGTGATGAATCGCTCGGTGATCGCCCAGATCGGCACGCCGACCGATCTCTACCGGCGACCCCGCGACCGCTTCGTCGCCGACTTCATCGGTGGGGCCAACCTGATCGAGGCGGAGTTGATCGGGCGGGCCGATGGTGTGGCGACCGTCCGCGTTGGCCACGCCGTGCTGCCGGTCCCGGACGCCGATGTGGCCGCCGATCTGCCGCTGGGCGGGGTGCTGCTGGCGGTGCGCCCCAACGCCATCCGCCTGCGGGCCGAGGTGGGGACCGGCAACGGCGTTCCGGTGACGGTGCGCAAGGCCACCTATCTCGGCTCCCACATGGAATATGGCCTGACCAGCGCGCTGGGCGACCTGTTCGCCATCGACACCAACGTCGTCAACCCGGTTCCGGCGGGGACCACGGTGACGGCCCGCTTCGCCGATGACGGGGTGATGGTGGTTCCGCGCTGACGCGGTCCAACCCGGACCGGCGCGTGGGTGTGGGGGGCTTCCGAACCGGGCGGGCGGCGTCCTAAACTGGCCTTCCAAACTGAAAGCGGGGAGGGGCGTGGCCGCCCCGCCCGGCGGATTCTGCGAAACGGGGAACCATGGTCCGGCGTGTCTTGTCACCCGCCAGCGTGCGCGGGCGTTTGGTGGCGGCCTTCGGGGTGATGGTCCTCCTCACCACGGCGGTCGGCGGGGTCGGCTGGTTCGGCTTCGGGGAAACCGAACGCGCGTTGGTGTCGTTGCAAAAAGAGGGGCTGGGCGACATCGCGCTGGCCCTGCGCCTGTCCGAACGCAGCAGCGGTCTGGCCGCCCGCGCCCCCTTCATCGCCGCCATCACCTCCACCCCGGCGTTGGACGAGGAGCGCAGCCGCCTGGAAGACCGGTTGGTTGATCTGACCGCCCTGCTGCGCCAACTGCCCGATCGCTTGCCGGATCTGGATTTGGACCGCCCCCATGTGCCGACGCGGGTGCCGCCGCTGGTCCGCCTGGCCGGGCGGCTGGATGGCACGCTGCGCAGTCTGGTGGACGCCACCGGCGAGGCCATCGACGCGCGGATCGAGGTGATGGAGATCCGCAACGGGCTGGAACGCCAGCGGGCCTTGGGCAACGCCCTGGCCGAGGCGGCGTTCCGCCATCAGCCGGATGCGCCCGTGTTCCGCACGCTGCGTCTGGCCGACGGCCTGCGCGATTCCGTCGCCGCCATGCTCGCGGCCGACAATCAGGGGGAGTTGGCGCGGCGGCGCGAGGGGTTCGAGGCCGATGTGGAGCGTCTGCGCCGCGTGGCCGCGTCGGACGGAACCGCGTTGCCCGAACTGCCCGAACTGCTGACGCTGTTGGAACGCCAGAGCCGGGCCGCCGACGCCAGCCGCCGCCTGATGGGCATCGAACAGCGCATGCATTTCCTGGTCGCGGCGGCCAACACGCTCGCCGTGCAGATGACCCAGGACGTCGACCGGGTGACGGCGGCGATGCAGGCGGCAACGCGGCAGCGGGTTGACGCGACCTCGCGCGCGTTGGATTCGGGCAAGGCCAGCATCCTGGCGTTGGGTGCCCTGTGCGCGCTGGCCGCGCTGGGGGCGGCGCTGTATGTCGTGCGCGACGTGGCGGCCAATCTGCGGGCGGTGACGCGGGCGATGTCGGCGTTGGCGGGCGGGGACCGGCAGGTCAGCGTTCCCGCCACCGACCGGCACGACGAGATCGGCGATCTGGCCCGCGCCTTCAACGTGTTCAAAACCAACGTCTTCGAACGCGACGATCTGGCCCGCCAGTTGGGGGAGAATTCCCGCATGCTGACGGCGATCTTCAACAACATGAACGATGGCCTGTCGGTGTTCGACCAGAATGGCCAACTGGTCGCCTGGAATCCGCGCTTTCTGGATTTGAACGGCTTCACGCCGCAGGACGTGGCCGGTTGCAGCCTGGCCGATCTGCAACGCAACCTGCTGGCGCGCGGGGTGACGATCCGCATGATCGATGGCCGACATGTCGATCCGGCGGCCCTGACCCGGTTGCGCGCCGCCCAGGTGGTGCGGTGCGAGCATCATTTCCCCGACGACCGCGTGGTGGAGTTGCACAGCAGCCCGATGCCGTCCGGCGGCTTCATCACCACCTATTCCGACCTGACCGAGCGGCGGGAGATCGAACGCCGGTTGCGGCAGGCGCAGAAGATGGAGGCGGTCGGCCAATTGACCGGCGGCATCGCCCATGATTTCAACAATCTGCTCGCCCCGATCATCGGCAATCTCCAGATGATCCATGACGCCCCCGGCAACCCGGAGGAGGTTCGACCGCGCGCGCTGCGGGCGCTCGACGCCGCCGAACGCGGGGCGACGACGATCCAGCGCCTGTTGGCCTTTTCCCGGCAACAGGCCTTGCAGCCGCAGACCATCGATGTGAACGAGATGGTCGAGGGGATGTTGGATCTGCTGAGTTATGGTCTGGGAAGCGGGGTGACGCTGGTTCCGGCGCTGACGCCGGGGCTTCCCCCCGCCCTGGTCGATCCCGGCCAGTTGGAAAACGCGCTGCTCAATCTGGTGGTCAACGCCCGCGACGCGATGGGCGAGGGGGGCGGGACCATCACCGTCGCCACCCGTGCGGAGCGGTCGAACGATGCCGCCGGGGCAAGCGGTGTTGTCCTGTCGGTGATCGACACCGGCGGCGGCATGCCGCCCGCCGTGTTGTCGCGGGTCTTCGAACCCTTTTTCACCACCAAGCGCTTTGGCCGGGGCAGCGGCCTGGGCCTGTCGATGGTCTATGGCTTCGTCCGTCAATCGGGCGGCACGGTGGACATCACCAGCGAGGTCGGGCAGGGAACCACGGTCGCCATGCGCTTTCCCGTTGCCCCGCCGTCCGAAATCACCACACCGCTGGCCGACCGGGCCTCGGCACCTCTTGGGCCGGAACGCAGCGTTCTGGTGGTGGAGGACGACCCGGCGGTGCGGGCAACCGCCGTGGACCTGCTGACCGGGCTTGGCTATCGCGCGCTCGCCGTGGCCTCGGCGGATTCCGCGTTGGCGCTGCTGGCGCGCGAGCCGGTGGACGCGCTCTTCACCGATGTGATGCTGAACGGCGGCATGAACGGCCCCGAACTGGCCGCCGCCGCCACCGCCCGCCATCCCGGCCTGCACGTGCTGTTCTGCTCGGGCTACGCGCGGGATTTCCTGGTCAAAAGCGCGTCCCTGCCGCCCGACCTGCGGTTTATCCCGAAACCCTATCAGAAACAGGCGTTGGCGGCGCAGTTGCGTGGCCTGTTCGATCCGGCGGCTTGAAGGGCGGCGGGGGCGTCCCGGCACCGGCACCCGCCCGTCGCGGCCTCAGGCGGCCAGATCGCGCATGACCGTGATGAGGTCGGATTTCCCTTCGAAGCCGATGCCGGGCAGGTCGGGCATGACGATGTGGCCGTCCTCCACCCGCACGCCGTCGGGGAAGCCGCCGAAGGGTTGGAACAGGTCCGGGTAGCTTTCGTTGCCGCCCAGCCCCAGACCGGCGGCGATGTTCAGCGACATCTGATGGCCGCCGTGCGGGATGCAGCGGCTGGGCGACCATCCGGCGGTCTTCAGCACCTCCAGGGTGCGTTGGTATTCGCACAGGCCATAGGACAGGGCGCAATCGAACTGGAGCCAGTCGCGATCCGGGCGCATCCCGCCGTAACGCAGCAGGTTGCGGGCGTCCTGGTGGCTGAACAGATTCTCACCGGTGGCCATCGCCCCCGGATAGAACTCCGCCAGCGCGGCTTGCAAGGCGTAATCCAGCGGATCGCCAACCTCCTCGTACCAGAAGAGCGGGTAGTCGCGCAGCATCTTGGCGTAGGCGATGCCCTGTTCCAGCGTCAGCCGCCCGTTGGCGTCCACGGCCAGTTGCGCCTTGCCGTCCAGCTCCTTCAGCACCGCTTCGATGCGCGGCTGGTCTTCGGCGATGCTGTTGCCGATCTTCATCTTGACCACGGTGTAGCCGCGATCCAGGTAGCTGCGCATCTCGCCCCGCAGCGCGTCCAGCCCCTTGCCGGGGTAGTAATAGCCGCCAGCGGCGTAGACGAAGACCTTGGGGTTGGCCTCGCGGCCGTGGCGTTTGGCCAGCAGGCGGAACAGCGGTTCCCCGGCGATCTTCGCCACCGCGTCCCACACCGCCATGTCGATGGTCCCGACGGCGACGGAGCGTTCGCCATGGCCGCCGGGCTTTTCGTTCTTCATCATCGCCGCCCAAATCCGGTCGGGATCAAGGTTGGTTCCGCTGTCGTCCAGAAGACTGTCCGGGGCGGCGTCCAGAATGCGGGGGGCGAAGCGTTCGCGGATCAGGCCGCCCTGGCCGTAGCGCCCGTTGGAGTTGAAGCCATAGCCGACGACCCGACGGCCGTCGCGCACCACATCCGTCACCACGGCGACCAGCGACAGCGTCATCTTGGAAAAATCGATGTAGGCGTTGGCGATGGCCGACGCGATCGGGGCGGTGATCTCGCGGATCTCGACGATTTTCATGGGGGCATCTCCTGTTTGGGGCCGCTGCGGCTTCGTTGTCCGGTCGGCTTGACGTATAAGCGGCGGGGCGACGGTGGCCCAATGCCAAGACCGTGGTTCGTCATGCCGGATCGGCATCACCAATGGCTTTGAACTGGGACGGGTTTGGACTGGGACGGGTTTGAACGGGGATGGATCTGAACTGGCTGGATGATTTTCTGGCGCTGGCCGAACACAAGACGTTCGCGCGGGCGGCGGAAACCCGCAACGTGACCCAACCGGCCTTCAGCCGCCGCATCCAGGCGTTGGAGGAGTGGGTGGGAACGCGCCTGTTCGCCCGCTCCCCGCAGGGAACCACGCTGACACCCGCCGGTGATTTCCTGCGCGCCCATGCGGAGGATGTGTCCCGCCGCGTCCACCGGCTGCGGCAGGACACCCGCGCGGTGGCCGGGCGGGAGGCGTCGGCCATCACCATCGCCGCCACCCACGCCCTGTCCTTTGTGTTCTTTCCCGATTGGATCCGGGGGCACGCGCGCTTCGCCAGCCTTGGCCCGCTCAACTTGATTTCCGACACGATGGAGGCGTGCGAGCAGTTGATGGCGCGCGGCGCGGCGGATTTCCTGCTGTGCCACAGCCACCACGACGCCATGCCCCGTCTGGACACCCGCCATTTCACCAGCGTGGTCGTTGGTCAGGACGCGCTTGTCCCGCTGTGTGCCCCGGTGGAGGCGGGCGGTGGCCCGCGCTGGCCGCTGCCCGGCGATCCGTCGGCCCCGCCCCGCCTGTTGTCCTACCGCCCGCAATCCGCGCTGGGCCGCATCGTCGCCGCCACGTTGGAGCGGAACGGCCTGACGTTGACGGCGCACAACGCGCTGACGGCGCAGTTGGCGGCCACGCTGCTGACCATGGCGCGCCAGGGCGATGGGGTGGCGTGGCTGCCCAGAACCTTGGCCGAGGACGATCTGGCCGCCGGGCGTCTGGTGGAGGCCGGGGACGGGCGTTTCACCATTGGGGTCGAGATCCACCTGATCCGCGCGCGCCAGCGGCAATCGCCAACGGTTGAAGCCTTTTGGGCCGCCGTGACCGCTGGCGAGCGCCGCGACCAATAGGATTTGCGGGAAAATTTTGTGATATAATTATTATACACAATTGGGATAACAGTATCTCTATCCGGTGAATCTGGATTGGAGATCGCGTCATGTCCCATGCCCCTCAGCGCCGCGCCGGGGATCCGTTTGTCAGTTCCCCCGGCCTGCGCGCGCCCGTGTCGGGCGGCAGTCCCGCGCAGGTGTTGCGGCTGGTTCTGGACAACATGGCCGAAGGGGTGTGCGTCGCCGATCTCGACGGGCGGATCATCACCGCCAACCCGGCGGCGGAGGCGGTGTTCGGCCCGCTGCACTGCGTGGCCTTTGACGAACGCTTTGGCCCGTCCTTTCGCCTGGACGATCAGATCACGCCGTGCCCGCCCGCCTTGCGCCCGATGACCCGCGCCATCCGGGGCGACAGCATCGAGCGGCAAAGCCTGTTCCTGGACCGTGGAGCGGAGAGGACGGTGGAGGAGGGCGCGCGGCCCGGCACGTGGATCCGCGTCAACGCCCGTCCGCTGCTGGAAACCGATGGGCGGATCGTTGGCGGCGTCCTGGTCTTCCGCGACATCACCCACATCAAGGCCACCGAAGACCGCATGGCCTATCTGGCGCAGTTCGACGCCTTGACCGGCCTGCCCAACCGCTTCCAATTCCGCCAGCGGCTGGAGCGGGCGATCACGGCGGCGCGCGGGGCCGGGCGTCGGCTGGCGGTGCTGTTCCTGGATTTCGACCGCTTCAAGGAGATCAACGACAGCCTTGGCCACGAGTTGGGCGACGATCTGCTGGTGGCCATCGCCCGCCGCATCCGCGACGCCCTGCCGCCTTCTGTTTTCGTGGCGCGCTTTGGTGGGGACGAGTTCACCGCCTTGATCGAGGATCCGGGGGAGCGGGAGGAACTGGCGGTGCTGGCCGCGCGGGTGCAACGGGCGTTGGCCGACCCCTTTCCGCTGGCGGGCGACAGCTACAGCCTGTCGGCCAGCGTCGGTGGCGTGCTGTTTCCCGACGACGCCGACGCCATCGACGATCTGCTGCGCAAGGCTGACATGGCGATGCAGCACGCCAAGGAGCAGGGCCGCAACGCCCTGCAATTCTACGACGCCGCGATGACGGCGGCGGCGGCGGAACGGCTGGCGATGAAGGCGCAGTTGGCGCAGGCCCTGGAACGCGGCCAGTTCTTTTTGCACTATCAGCCGTTGGTGGAGGCCGGATCGGGCCGCCCGGTGGGGGTGGAGGCGCTGTTGCGTTGGCGCAGCGAGGCGTTCGGCCTCGTCTCCCCCGCCACCTTCATCCCCTTGACCGAGGAAAGCGGTCTGATCGTGCCGATTGGCCGTTGGGTGCTGGAAACCGCCTGCCGCCAGGCCCGCGCCTGGGAGTTGGCCGGGCAACCGCCGATCGAGATCGCCGTCAATCTGTCCCCCCGCCAACTGCGCGATCCGGAACTGGTCGAGCATGTGCGCGGGGTGCTGGATCGCAGCGGCCTGGATCCCTCCCGTCTGGTGTTGGAGATCACCGAGGGGCTGCTGATCGAGGATATGGCGCTGAGCCGTCGGGTTCTGGCGGCGCTGAAGCGGTTGGGCATCCGGCTGGCGTTGGACGATTTCGGCACCGGCTATTCCAGCCTCAGCTACCTCAACAGCCTGCCCTTCGACATTTTGAAGATGGATGGCTCCTTCACCCGCAACCTCAGCAATGGGCAGACGGTCAACACCGGTGGGCAGGCCATCGCGCGGGCGATCATCGCCCTGGGGCAGAGCCTGAACATGCTGCTGGTGGCCGAAGGGGTGGAAACCGCCGAACAGCACGCGTGGTTGACCCGCAACGGCTGCGATCTGGTCCAGGGCTATCATTTCGGCCGTCCGGCGGCGGCGGACGACGTGACCGGGATCCTGCAAGGTCTGGCGCTCGCCCACAGCGCCCGCCAGATCGGGCAGAGCGATTTTGTGATCTGACGTTCGCGGCGTAGGGCGCGCGCCCGAACTACAGCTCATGTTTGCGTATTTTGTCGTGCAGGGTTGTTTTCGGGATTTGCAGCTCCTCCGCCGCGCGGGCGAGGCTGTGGTCGTGGCGGCGCAGGGCGTCGGCGATCATGGCGCGCTCAAAGGCGGCCACGGCGTCGGCCAACGGGCGCGGCGCGGCGGACGCGCTGTCGCCGAAGGGCGGAAAGCCGCTTTCGATGCCCAGGGCGCAGCGGTCGGCGACGTTGCGCAGCTCGCGCACGTTGCCCGGCCAGTCATAGGCCATCAGGCGGGCCATGCGGGCGGTGTCCGGTTCCGGGACCGGACGGCCATGGCGCAGGGCGGCCTGCAAGGCGAATTGTTCGAACAGCAGGGGGATGTCCTCGCGCCGGTCGCGCAACGGCGGCAGGGGCAGGGTGGCGACGTTCAGCCGGTAATAGAGGTCGGCGCGAAACTGCCCCCGGTCGGCCAAGGCGCGCAGATCGACCTTGGTGGCGGCCACCACCCGGCAATCCACCGGAATCGCCGTGTTGGATCCCAACCGTTCGAGCGAGCGTTCCTGCAACACGCGCAGAAACTTGATCTGGACCGGCATCGGCATGCTTTCGATTTCGTCCAGGAACAGGGTGCCGCCGTTGGCGTGCTCCACCTTGCCGATGCGGCGCTTGCCCGCCCCGGTGAAGCTGCCCGCCTCATGGCCGAAAATCTCGCTGTCGAACAGGCTTTCCGGCAAGCCGCCGCAGTTGATGGCGACGAAATTGCCGGTGCGGCGCGGGCTGGCGTCGTGCAGGCAGCGCGCGGTCAGCTCCTTTCCCGTGCCGGTTTCGCCGTGAATCAGAACGTCGGCGGCGGAGTTGCCGAGATCGAGGATCAGGCGGCGCACCCGCTCCATCAATGGGGAGTCACCGACCAGACGGGCGTCGATGCTCTGGCGGTTCTGCAAACGGTCGCGCAGCTCGCGCACCTCCAGCGTCAAGCGGCGCTTGTCGAGCGCGCGGCGCACCACCTCCACCAGATAATCGGGGGAGAAGGGTTTTTCGATGAAGTCGTGCGCGCCCATCTTCATCGCCTGCACCGCCATGGCGACGTCGCCATGCCCGGTCATCAGCACCACCGGGCGTTCGGGATCGGCGGCGTGCAGGCTGCGCAGCAAATCCAGGCCATCCATGCCGGGCAGGCGGATGTCGGTGACAACCACGGCAGGGCCGCCGCCCGGGGAGCCGCCCGCCGCGCCACCGGTCCCGGCGAGCCGCCGTTGCGCCTCCTCCGCGCTGGCCACCGCCTCCACCGCGATGTCCTCCAACTCCAACGCCTGCTGGCAGCCCAGCCGGACGTTCGCGTCATCCTCGACGATCAGAACGGTGAGCGGGGCCGTGGTCGAGCTGGGGGGCATGGTCGGAACCTCAGGCGTCGGCGCGGTTGGGGGTGTCGGTGACGGGATCGGGGCCAGAGTCCGGAGCGGCGGGCAGGTCGATGGTGAACAGCGCCCCGCCGTCCGGGCCGTTGGTCCCGGTCAGCGTGCCGCCGAAGTCACGCACGATCCCCGCCGAAATGGCAAGTCCCAAGCCCAGGCCGCCGCCGGTCTCGCCCTCGGCCCGGTCCGTCCCATCCTTGGCCCCGTCCTTGGCCGCATCCTTGGTGGTGAAAAACGGTTCGAAGAGCCGGTCGCGCGCCGCGTCGGACAGGCCGGGGCCGGTGTCGGCGACGGCGATGCGGACCCGCGCGCCGTGCCGCGCGGCGGTGACGGTGATGGCGGGTGCGGCCCCCCCACCGGTCATGGCCCCGCCGGTCCCTTTGGTGCCGGTCAGCGCGTCGAGCGCGTTGGTCAGCAGATTGACCAGCACCTGTTCCAACCGGTTGGCGTCGCACAGGGCCACGGCGTCGTCCGCCGCCTCCACCGTCACCGCGACCGTGGAGCGGGTCACGCGGGCGTCCAGCAGGAACAGGGCGTTGGCGATCACCCGGCCCGTCGCCACCGGCTGGGGCGCGCCGGTGGATTTGCGGGCGAAGCGCTTCAGCTCCCCGGTCAGCGCGCCCATGCGGTCCACCAATTGGCCGATGCGGTCCAAATTCTCCTGCGCGGCGTCGAGCTTGCCGCGTTGCAGGAACTTCACCGTGTTGCCCGACAGGGTGCGCAGCGCCGCCAGCGGTTGGTTCAACTCATGCGCCAACCCGGCGGACATCTGGCCGATCACCGCCAGCTTGCCCGCGTGGACCAGCTCCCCTTGCGCGGCGCGCAGGTGGCGGGTGCGCTCCTCCACCTTGCGTTCCAGGGCGTCGTTGGCGTGGCGCAGGGCGCGCAGGTGCCGCCGGTGCTGCCGCCACAGCAACGCCAGCATGCCGATCAGGGCGCTGCCGACCGCGCTCAAGGCCGCGTGCGCCCAGGCCATCGCCGTGACGGGGGCCACCGGCGACAGAACGGTGAGGGTCCAGGGCGTCCCGTGCAACGGCGCGCTTTGCGCCAGCACAAGGCCGGAAATGGCGAAGGGGGACGCGGCGTCGGCCTCCGACCGGGCCTCGGCGGGCAGGCGGACCAGTTCGGCGTCGTCCGACACCCGCCGCACCGGGCTGAGGCCAAGCGGCGGCAACGGGCGGGCGTTGTATTGCAGCGTCCGTTCCAACCGCTGGCGTTCCGCCCCGTCCAGCGGGCGCAAGGTGCTGTAGCGCCAGGACGGCACGGAGGCGAGGATGGCCACGCCGTTTTCGTCCACCACCAGAACCGGGGCCTCCACCGTCGCCCAGGAGCGTTCCAACTGCTCCAGGCTGACCTTGACCACCGCCACGCCGACGATCTCGCCGTCGTCGGTCAGGGTGGAGGAGAGGAAATAGCCCGGCTCGTTCCGGGTGGTCCCGATGCCGTAAAAGCGGCCGGGCCGCCCCGCCGCCGCCGCGATGAAATAGGGGCGGTAGAACAGATCCTCGCCGATGAAGCTGTCGGGGCGGTTCCAGTTGCTCGACGCGACGACGCGGCCCTGCGCGTTCATCACGTAAATGGCCAGCGTGCCGGTGCGCTGGTTCAGCCGCTCCAGAAAGCGATTCACCTCCGCCGCCGGGGCCGGACGCCCCGACGCCAGATCGAGCACGTCGCGTTCCAGCTCCAGCGTGGCCGGGAAGAAGGCGTATTTGTCGATCTCGCGTTCCAGGCTGGCGGCGTAGAGATCCAGCCGGTGCCGCCCGGTGTCGCCCAGCGCCGCCAACCCCGCCGTTTCGCTGGCGCGGAACGCCGCCGCCCCGATCAGCAGGGCAATGGTCAACACCAGAAGCGGAAACGGGCCGATCCGGCGCAGGCGGCGGGCGGTGGCGGCAAGGCGCATCAGACCCCCCGCTGTGGCGCGCGAATGGAACGTTTGAAACAGCGTGAAACGCTTTTCGGGACGCTGTTCACCGGTTGCAACGCCCCGTCCCCGCGCGCGGCCATGCTCTGGGGACGGACGGGATTGGCGGCGGGGTGGGGGGATGGGCGATGCGGGGACAAGCGGGCGCTCCCGGTGGCGGTAGGCTGTCAGTCCTAAATCACCCGGCGCGTTCCGGCAATCGCGTGTGGAACATCAAAAAGGCAAGGGTCCAACCCTCACGGCAATCGCTTGAACGAGCGGTCATCGTCAAGCAGGCAAGAAGGGACACGGATTTCACGGACAAAAGGATGGATTGCACGGATTTTTCCTCCAATCGCTTCATCCATCCCGTCACGAGGCTTGTAGCAAGCTTGCAAACAGGATGGCCGTGAGAAAAATCCGTGAAATCCGTGGCAACTCTTGTTTCAGCCGGGTGCGCGATTCTTCAAGCGATTGCCATGTCTCCCCCCTCCACCCGTGCGGGCAGAGGGGGGATTTGCGGGTCAGTGGCGCGCGGTGGCGGAGGCCAGAACGGGATCGGTGGCGTCCTCCGTCTCGTCCTCGTCGCTGGCGTCGCCGATGGCGTTCTCCCACTTGGCCACGACCGAGGTGGCGATGGCGTTGCCCAGCACGTTGGTGACGGTGCGGCCCATGTCCAGGAAATGGTCGATGCCCAGGATCAGCAGGATGCCCGCTTCCGGCAGGTTGAACATCGGCAGCACGGCGGCGACCACGACCAGCGACGAACGCGGCACCCCGGCGATGCCCTTGCTCGACACCATCAGCACCAGCAGCATGATGATTTGCTGATCGAGGCTGAGCGGCAGGTTGTAGGCCTGGGCGATGAACAGCGACGCGAAGGTCGTGTAGATCATCGAGCCGTCGAGGTTGAAGGAGTAGCCCAGCGGCAGGACGAAGCCGATCACCCGCTCGTTCACGCCGAACCGCTTCAGCGCCGCCATCAGGCGGGGATAGGCGGATTCGCTGGACGCGGTGGAAAAGCCCAGCAGCATCGGTTGGCGCACCAGACCCAGCAGGCGGAACACATCGCCCTTGAGCACCAGGAACCCGGCCCCCAGCAGCACCAGCCACAGCACGGCCAGCGCGATGTAGAAGCTGCCCATGAAGGTGCCATAGACCGCCAGCACGCCCAGCCCCTGGGTGGCGACGACGTTGGCGACGGCGGCGAACACGCCGATCGGGGCGAAGCGCATCACATATTCGGTGACGCGCAGCATGACCGGAACCACCTCTTCGATCGACTGGGCGAGCAGGCCCGCCTTGGTGTCGCGCAACTGGCCCAGCGCCAGACCGAAGAAGACGGAGAAGACCAGGATTTGCAGGATCTCGTTGTTCGCCATCGCTTCGAAGATGTTGCGCGGGAAGACGTGGATCAGGAAATCCTTGAGGTTCAGCGACGACGTTTTCAGCCCGGCGCTGGCGGTGGTTTCCGGCAGCGGCACGCCGACATGCGCGCCCGGTTGCAGCAGGTTGGCGAAGACCAGCCCGATGAACAGCGACGCGAAGGACGCCATCAGGAACCAGCCGACCGCCTTGCCGCCGATGCGGCCCACGGTCTTGGCGTCGCCCATGCCCGACATCCCGGCCACCAGGGTGGAGAAGATCAGCGGGGCCAGGATCATCTTGATCAGGCGCAGGAAAATGTCGGTGACGATCACGAAGTAACCGGCCACCGTCTTGGCGTCCGCCGGGGACAGTTGCGTGTTGCAGAGATAGCCGGTGAGGATGCCGAGCAGCATCGCGGCGATGATGAGCGTCGTCTGTCGATTCATGGGACGTGTCCTTCCCTGGCCCGGCGGTTTGCCCGCCGGGATGTCGGTGTTTGGAGCGGATCAGCCGGCGGTGGGGATCATCTGGGGCCGGGTGAGGATGTCGGGGCGCAGCACCTCGGCCAGCGCCTCCGCCGTCATCAGGCCGCGCGCCTCCACCAGTTCGGCCACGCCCTTGCCGGTGCGGTGCGCCTCGGCGGCGATGTCCGTGGCGTTGGCGTAGCCGATGTAGGGGTTGAGCGCGGTGACGATGCCGATGGAGTTGCGCACGGCGGCGGCCAGATGGTCGCGGTTGGCGGTGATGCCGTCCACGCACAGGTCGGCCAGCACCCGGCAGCCCTGGCGCAGATGGGTGATGCTCTTGAACAGGCTGTGGGCGATGATCGGTTCGAACGCGTTGAGCTGGAGCTGACCGGCTTCGGCGGCGAAGGTCACGGTCATGTCGTTGCCGATGACCTCGAAGGCGATCTGGTTGACCACCTCGGGGATCACCGGGTTGACCTTGCCCGGCATGATCGAGGATCCGGCCTGACGGGCGGGCAGGTTGATTTCGCCCAGACCGGCGCGCGGGCCGCTGGACAGCAGGCGCAGGTCGTTGCAGGTCTTCGACAGCTTCACCGCCACCCGCTTCAGCACGCCCGACAATTGCACGAAGCTGCCGCAATCCTGCGTCGCTTCGATCAGGTTGGGGGCGGTGACGACCGGCACGCCGCTGATTTCGGCCAGACGGCGGCAGACGAGCGGGGCGTAATCCGGGTGGGCGTTGATGCCGGTGCCGATGGCGGTGGCCCCCAGATTGATTTCGCGGATCAGCAGAGCGGCTTCCTTCAACCGCTCCTCATCCTCGGCCAGCATGACGGCGTAGGTGGAGAATTCCTGCCCCAGCGTCATCGGAACGGCGTCCTGCAACTGGGTGCGGCCCATCTTCAGCACGTCGGCGAACTCGTCGGCCTTGCGCTGGAAGGCGGCGCGCAGATAGCCCATCGCCTCCACCAATCGGAAAATGCCGGTGTAGGTCGCCAGCTTCAACGCCGTCGGGTAGACGTCGTTGGTGGACTGGCTCATGTTGACGTGTTCGTTGGGGTGCAGGTGCGTGTAGGCCCCGCGCGCGTGGCCCAGAATCTCCAACGCGCGGTTGGCGATGACCTCGTTGGCGTTCATGTTGGTCGAGGTCCCGGCCCCGCCCTGGATGACGTCCACCACGAAATGATCCAGCAGCGCCCCGGCCCGGATCTCGCGGCAGGCGGCAACGATGGCGTCGGCGCGCTCCGCGCTCAACAGCCCCAATTCCTGGTTGGCGCGCGCCGCCGCCGTCTTGATGTCCGCCAGCGCCCGGACCAGATCGGGGTAATGACCGATGGGGGTCCCGGTGATCGGGAAATTCTCGACCGCGCGCAGGGTGTGGACGCCGTAATAGGCATCGGCGGGAACCTCGCGGTCGCCCAGCAGATCATGTTCCAGGCGGGTGGGGCGGGTGGTGGCGGCGGGCATGGGACGTTTCGCTCCGTGATGGGGTTCCCGTCTGTGCGGGATGCCGCTCACAGAGCAACGGCTGTGCCAGCGCCGGTTGCTGCGCTTCTGATTTTAACTTATTGATTTTGCTTGATGTTGTTTCTGTTCAGCCCTCCATCGTTCGGATTTCCGGATGGGGCGGCGAATCCACGTTCGGAAATCCGAACGGCGTTTTGGCCTCTGCATCGCGGTGATGAGCGGGCAAGAGATGAGACGATGGTGACGCCGGAGTTGAATTAGAGAAAACGCACATAAGCTGTTACGTGAATTTCAGGTCTGCTCCGATTCGGACTGTCTTTGTTACGGATTTTTCAAATCGAGACGCTTTTCGCATTTTGCGAGCCATTTTGCTGTGTGATCGCACCAAAACGAGATCGAAAAAACGTGGCCCGTCTCAGAATGCTGCGCACAGCCATTGGAATTGTTGATTCCCCACTGGTCATACCAAAGTGCTTGGTCTTTGGCCTGCCGATTGCTTAGACACCGTAACAACGCTGCGTCATCCAGTCGCAGTGCGGTGTGGGAACGCTGAACAAAAACACAGAACGCCATCGTTGGAATGGCGAGGAGACGATTGCATGAGCCGCAGCATCAAAACCCTTCTGGCCGCCGCCATCCTGTTCACCCCGCTGTCGGCGATGGCGTTCGACGTCGATGCCTACAAGGCGACGGTCACGGAATCGGTGCGCGAATTGCTGACCGGGACCATCGCCGATCCGGCGGCGTCGCTGGCCCGTCAGGACAAGCTGATCGCCATGGGCGTGGAAGCGTGCAAGGAAAACGCCAAGGAGAACCCGGCCGACGCCAAGATCATGGAGTTGGTGATCGCCAGTGCCGAGGGCATGAAGGCGATGACGCCCGACCAGCTCGAAGCCAAATGGGGCGACAGCGGCGACGCGGGCGACGCCGTCGGTGTGCCGCTGAAGTCGCTGGACCAGTTCAGCAAGACCCGCAACTACATCGACGTCGTCGTTCACCCGGCCCGCGCCTACACCTTCATCAAGGATTGGCAGACCAGCAAAAGCAAGCAGGCCCTGGCCGAAGCCAAGGGCGAACTGGGTGAGGTGCTGGAGCATTCGGAGAAGCTGCGCAAGGCCAAGTGAGCCGATCCGGCTCCCGCGTTTTCGGACCATCGGCTCATCGACCTTGGGGTTATCCATCATGTTGGCAACGATCCGAAGCAAGCTGGTTGCAGGGTTGGCGGCGGCGGTCGTCGTCTCGTCGATTCCCGGTGTGGTCGGCTATTTTGCCACCGGCCGCATGTCGGCGGAGGTGGATGACACGCTGAACGCCGATGTTCCGAAACTGCACATGGAGCAACTGGCCAACGCCCGCGCCCTGAAATCCATCATCGCGGTGCAGCGCATCCTGCGCGGGACCGTCGCCGACCCGGCGGCGGTCAAGGCGTTGGACGAGGAACTGGCCCTGGCCGACATGGACCTGACCATGCTGCGCGACGGCACGGATTCGGAGGCGTTCCGCTCGTCGCCCGCTGGGAAACTCTACGCGGAAAAGGGCGTCAAACTGTTCATTCCCCAGACGGCGGTCGGCGACACCGCCGCGCTGGCGGAAAAGGCGCGGTCGGCGATGGCCGCCTTTGCCACCCAGGCCCGCGCCGTGGTCGCCCTGCACGACACCCGCCTGTCCTACACCTTCACCCTCAACGAGATGGTGTATGACGTCGGGCAATACGCCTATTTGCTGAAAGCCCGGCAGTCGCAATGGGTGGAGGCGTTGGGCGAGGCGGCGCGGTTCGACACGCCGTTTTCGGGCAACATTGACCCGGAGAAGAGCGACTTCGCCACGATGGCGCGGATCTACACCCCGAAGGATGCCAAGCTCGCCAAGCTGTTCGCCAATTTCACCAAGTTGGATCGGCAGGTGCACGACACCGCCCGCCAGATCAACGCGGCGTCAACCGACAACAAGCAGTCCATTTTTGACAAGCAGCGAGGCCGCTCGATCCAGCAGGCGTCTCACGCGCTGGACCAGATCATTGAATACATCGTGCCGGTGATGGTGGACCTGCGTGGCAAGGAGCGTGAGGCATTGGCCGCGCTCGACCGTGCTTATCTTGATCTGCAAGCCGCGTTGGAGCCGCTGCAAGAGGTTGGTCAGCGGGGCGTGGATGAGGGAACGACCGAGGTGGCCGCGCTGCGCGATCAGGCGCAATGGGTGTCGATCGTGGCCACTCTGGCCGGTCTGCTCGTGGCGGCGCTGGTGGCGACGCTGCTGAGCCGGGCGTTGTCCGCGCCGTTGGGCCGGATCACGGCGGTGATGGGCCGTCTGGCCGGTGGCGACACCAGCGTGACCGTGCCGGAGCTTCATCGTGGCGGCGAGATCGGCGCGATGGCGGCGGCGGTGGGTCAATTCCTGAAAAACGCCCAGGACAACGACCGCCTGCGCGCCGATCAGGAACGGATGCGCGAGCAGGCCGAGGAGCAGCGCGTCGCCGCGTTGGAGTCGATGGCGAGCACGGTGGAGCATGAAAGCCAGATCGCCGTCGGCGTGATTTCCGACCGCACCCATGAGATGACCGACAACGCCCGCCAGATGGCCGAGGCCGCCGCCCGCGTCGGTTCCCATTCGCAGGATGTGGCGTCCGCCGCCCGGCAGGCGCTGGCCAACGCCGAAAGCGTGTCGGCGGCGACCGAGGAGCTGTCGGTGTCGATCCAGGAGATCAGCCGCCAGATCAGCGGGGCCAGCGAGGCGACGCGCGAAACCGTGCAGCTCAGCGCCGAAGCCCAGCGCACGATCCTGTCGCTGAGCGACGCGGTCAGCCGGATCGGCGACATGGCCACCTTGATCGCCAACATCGCCGGGCAAACCAATCTGCTGGCCTTGAACGCCACCATCGAAGCGGCGCGGGCGGGTGAGGCCGGCAAGGGCTTCGCCGTGGTGGCGAGCGAGGTGAAGGCGCTGGCCAACCAGACCGCCAAGGCGACCGACGACATCGCCCGCCAGATCGCCGAGGTGCGCGCCGCCACCGGGGCCGCCGTGTCGATGGTCGACAGCATGTCGGGCCGCATCGGCGAAATCGACGTGATCGCCGGAACGGTCGCGGCGGGCGTGGCCCAGCAGGCCGCCGCCACCCGCGACATCTCCCGCAACGTCATCGAGGCGGCGTCCGCCGCGCGGCTGGTCAGCTCCCGCATCGAGGTGGTGGCGAACGACGCGCAGACGACCGGGGCCGCCGCCGAGGATGTGCGGACCAAGGCCGACGAGGTGGCGGTCAGCATCACCGGCCTGCGCACCGACATCGTCCGCGTGATCCGCACCTCCACCCGCGACGCCGACCGCCGCCGCACCCGGCGTTACGCCGTGCGCAAGGCGGGCAGCCTGGAGGTGGGAGGCCGGTCTGTGGAGGTGACGGTGGACAATCTGTCGATCGGTGGCGCGTTGCTGGCCGCCGGGCCGCAGGTGCCGCCGAACGCGCGGGTGACGCTGCGCCTGTCGGGCTACAACGCCGACATCCCGGCGATGGTCATCGGCACCGACGGCGGCGTGCGCCTGTCCTTCCTGCTGGACGCCGACGCGGAGGAGCGTTTCCGCCGCTTCTTCGAACCGCTGACCCAGGGGCTGACGCCGCTGGCCGCGTGACGATCCGGCTTTATCCGCCCCGCCTTGTCCGATGCGCCTTGAACACCCCCGCAGCCTGAAGTGCGGGGGTGTTTCGTTTTCAGCGAAAGGGTCTGCGTGACGGTCAGCGGGTTTCGGACAGGCGGTCGATCCGGCGCAGGGCCGGGAACAGCCAGGCCCAGGCCCCCGCCAGCGCCACCGCGCCGACGCCACCGGCCACCGCCGCCGGAACGACGCCAAAGGCCGCCGCCGCCGCCCCGGATTCGAACTCGCCCAACTGGTTCGACGCGCCGATGAACAGCGACGTCACCGCCCCCACCCGCCCGCGCATGTCATCGGGCGTGGCGAGTTGGATCAAGGTCTGGCGCACGAACATGCTGACCTGATCGGTGGCCCCAACCGCCAGCAGGGCGACGAAGGACAGGACCGGATCGGTGGACAGGCCAAAGACGATGGTGGCCAGACCAAAGCCGCCGACGGCGATCAGCATCCAGCGCCCGGCGTGGCGCTGCACCCCCCAGCGGGTGATCGCCACCGCCATCACCAGCGCGCCCAGCGCCGGGGCGCTGCGCAGCAACCCCAGCCCCCAGGGGCCGACGTGCAGGATGTCGCGGGCGTAGATCGGCAACAGCGCCGTCGCCCCGCCCAGCAGCACGGCGAAGAGATCGAGCGAGATCGCCCCCAGAATCTCCGGACGGCTGCGGATGAAGGACGCCCCGGCCAGCAGGGTGGACCAGCTCATGGCCCGGCGCACCATCATCACCGGGCGCGGGCGGGTCGCCAGGATCAACAGCACCGCCACCAGCAGCATCGCCGCGCTGACGCCATAGACCACCGCCGGACCGGCGATGTAGAGCAAGCCGCCCAGCGCCGGGCCGGAAATCTGCGCCACCTGGATGGCGGAGGATTGCCAGCCGATGGCGTTCGGCAAATCCTCCACCGGGACGGTGGCCGACAGCAGGGCCTGATTCGCCGGTCCCTCGAACGCCTTGGCCGCACCGATCAGGGCGACGGTGGCGAAGATCGCCGTTGGCGACAAGGCCCCGGCCATGGTCGCCACAAACAGCCCGAACACCGCCGCGCATTCCACCGCCAGCGCGGCGAACAACACCCGCTTGCGGTCGTGGTTGTCCACCACATGCCCGGCGAACAGCAGCAGGGCCAGCGACGGCAGGAACTGGCTCAACCCGACCAGACCCAAATCCAGCGCGCTGCCGGTCAGGTCGTACATCTGCCAACCCACCGCCACCACCTGCATCTGAATCGCCAGCATGGCGCAGACGCGCGCGCTCCAGAACAGGGCAAAGGCGCGGTGACGGAAGGCCGAACGGAAGGATCCGTCGGTTGTGGATTTGCCAGTTGTGGATTCGCCGGTTGTGCCGGATGAGGGCGCTGCGGTCATGACATCGTTTCCACCAAGGTTGCCAACCCCAAACCGCCCCCGATGCCCAACGTGGCAAGGCCGCGCCGGGGCCGATCCGGGCCGGTTGGGAAGAGAAGGTCGCTGAACAGGAGTTCGCTGAACAGTCGGGTCATCAGAATGGCCCCCGACGCGCCATAGGGGTGGCCGAGCGCCAAGGCCCCGCCGCCCACGCACACCCGATCCGCGTCCAGCCCCAGCGCGTCGAGGCAGGCCAGGACCTGGGCGGCGAACGCCTCGTTGAACTCGACACGGTCGATGGTGTCCAGGCTCAGGCCGGGCAGGCTCAGGCCGGGGTGACGGGCCAGCAGTTTGCGCACCGCCGGAATCGGGCCGGTGCCGAGCAGATGGGGATCGACGCCCGCCGCCTGGGAATCGACGACCCACAGGCCGGGTGGTCCGCCCAACGACCGATGGATCCGTTCCGACACGACAACGACCGCCGCCGCGCCGTCGTTGATCGGGCAGGCGTTGCCCGCCGTCACGGTTCCGTTTTCGCGGAAGACCGGGCGCAGGCGGGCCAGCCGCTCCAGGCTGCTGTCGCGGCGCGGTCCGTCGTCGCGGTCGATGATGGTTCCGTCGGGCAGGGTGAGAGGCACGATTTCGCGAGCGAAACGACCGCTGTCCTGCGCGGCCACCGCCTTGCGATGGCTGGTCAGGGCGTAGGCGTCCTGCCGCTCGCGGGTGATGCCATGGGCGGCGGCGACGTTTTCGGCGGCTTCACCCATTGATGGGTCGCCGATGCTTTCGGGAGCGAAACGGGCGCGGTCGTAAAAACTGGGGCTGCGGTAGAGGCTGGACGGCTTGGCGACCCGCCACGGCGCGGTGCTGGTGCTTTCCACCCCACCGGCGACGATGACCTCCCCGGCCCCGGCCTGGACCAGCCGGGCGGCGAGGTTGATCGCCTCCAGCCCCGAGCCGCATTGCCGGTCCACCGTCACCCCCGGCACGCTGACCGGCAGCCCGGCGGCCAGCGCCGACAGGCGGGCGACGTTGCCGCCGGGGCCGACGGCGTTGCCCAACAGCACCTCATCGACCGCGTCGGGTTCCAGCCCGGCGTCGGCCAGGGCGGCGCGGATCACCGGGGCGGCGAGATCCTCAACCGGCAGGTCGCGCAGGCTGCCGCCGATGCGCCCCACCGGGCTGCGCCGCGCGGCGATGATGATGGCGCGTTGGCTCACGCAATCGCCTCCAACGCGCCGTTGCGGGCGCGGTCGCGGATGTCGGCGCGGGCGATCTTGCCGCTGCCGGTCAGGGGCATGTCGGCGGCGGCGAACAGGCGGCGGGGGGCCTTGTAGCCTTCGAGATGGGCGTCGGACCAGGCGCGCAGTTCCTCCGCGCCGACGCGCGCCGCGCCGCGCCACCACAGCACGGCGCTGACCAGATCGCCCCAATAGGGATCGGGCAGGCCGAACACCACCGCCTCGGCCACCGCCGGATGGGCGCGCAGGACGGCTTCGACCTCCGCCGGATAGACGTTGAGGCCGCCGGAAATCAGCATGTCGCCCGCCCGCCCGATCAGACGCAACCAGCCCTGGGCGTCGATCCAGCCGAAATCGCCGACCGTGCCCCAACCGTCGCGGGCGCGGAAACCCGACCCGTCGGACGGGCCGAGATAGCCGTCGCTCAGCATGGCGCTGCGCACCCAGACCGTGCCGGGCTGGCCCGCCGGGACCGGATGGCCGTCGTCGTCGCGCACCGACAATTCCACCCCGTGGAAGGGACGGCCGACGCTGTCGGGCGGCGCGCCCTCGCGGGAATCGCGCAGGCTGACGAAGCTGAGTTCCGACGCGCCGTAATATTCCAGCACGATGACGCCGGGGCAGAGCGCCAGCAGGCGGTCGTGGGTGGCGGGGGCGAGCTTGGCCCCGGAGCACACCACCCGGCGCAGGGTGGGGAAGGCCAGCCCGGCGCGCTCCGCCGCGTCGAGGATGCCGACCAGCATGGTGGGAACCACCACCAGCGTGGTGAGCGCCGCCGCCGAATCGGCCAGCCGCCGGGCGGCGTCATCGGCGTCGAATTTCGCCTGGACATGCACCGTCGCCCCGGCGGACAGCCCCTCGACCGCGCCATACAGGCCCAGCCCGTGGACCAGCGGCCCCGGAACCAGCACGCCGTCGTCGAGGCCGATGCCGAACTCCACCCGGCTGGCGTCGAGCGTGGCGAGCCAGGAAGCCTGATTGCGGATGAACGCCTTGGGCCGTCCGGTGGTTCCGGAGGTGAAACCGATCAGAAAGGGGGTGGCCGGATCGACGGGGGGGAGATCAAGGGGAGGTAGGTCGGCGTCGCCGCCCCGTTGTGCGGCCAGCCAGTCGGCGACCGTCGATTCGTCGAGCAACGCATCAGGGTGCAGGGTGTCGAGCGCGGCGGCGCTTTGCTCCGAGCTCCATTTCGGGTCGAGCAGGGCGACGATGCCGCCCGCCGCCACCGTGCCGAGGAACAGAATCAGCAGTTCGGCCCGGTTGCCGAGCCGCAGGGCGACGCGCGGCGGCGCGTCGTCGCCCGTCGCGGATTTGGCTGCGGCCAACGCCCACACCCCCGCCCCGGCCTGTTGCACGCGCGCCAACAGCGCGCCATAGGTCAGCGGCGCGTCGGGTCCAGCGCCGGTGACGATCAGGGCGGGGTGGTCCGGGGCGCGGCTGGCGGCCTCGGCAAAGGGGCGGGCGAGGCTCATTCCCTAAGGTCGCCGGTTGGTCAGGCGTGGGCGGTCGGCAGGACACCGGCCCGGCGCACGGCGGCGGCGGCGGCGGCGGCCACACCGGCCTTGATGAGATCGCCGGGGATGAAGGCCAGCATGGCGGTCACGGCCTTCTCCAGCGGCATGCCCGCCACCACCGACAGCCAGGGGATGCCACCGGCGTAGACGGCCAGGATGCCGCCCGCCACGCAGACCGCGAACAGGCGCAGCGGGTTGGCCCCGGTGGCGAAGCGTTCGGCCAGCAGGCCGGTGACGAAGGCCCCGACCGGGAAGGCCAGGATGAAGCCGCCCGACGGCCCCAGGATCACGCCGATGCCGCCACGGCCACCGGCCAGCAGCGGCAGACCGGCGGCGACCAGCAGCACGAACAGCAGCAGCGCCAGACCGCCGCGCTTGGCCCCCAGCAGCGCGCCCGCCAGCATCACGCCCAGCGATTGCGCGGTGATCGGCACGGGCAGGAAGCCCAGCGGAATGGGGGGAGCCATGCCCAAACCAGCCACGAGGGCGGCGAACAGGGCGCTGAGGACGAGATCGCGGGTGGTCAACATGGGGGCTGCGCTTCCTTATCGTTGGGACCGACGGCATCATTTGGACGGACGTCCGGGCGAGCGTCGTCGGTCGGGTCATACCCCCGCGCCTCCAGCGCGGCGGTGAGATCATCGGCCAAGCGGAGAATCTTGACCAGCAGCGGAACGAACAGGGCGGCTATGCTCCGTTCGACGCCGCGCGCCTGTTGCGCCATCCGCACCTCGCGCACCTGTTCGGCCAGCAGCGGGATGAAACGGATGGTCAGGGCCAGCATCAGCGCCAGCTTGGCCGGGTTCACCCCCAGCGGGCGCAGGATGGCGAAGACCCGCTCGAAGAGATCCACCATGGCGGCGACCTTGGTGGTCAGCGTCACCAGCGTGGCCAGCAGGATCAGCGCGGCGAAGCGGGCGACGGCGGCCAGCGTGTCCGCCCAGCCGGTCCCGGCCACCAGCGCCTGCACCCCGAACAGCAACCCCAGCATCAGCACCGGCGCGCGCAACTCGCGCAACACCCGCCCCAGCGGCAGCTTGGCCAGCCACAGGGCGACCAGCCCCAACAACCCGGCGGCCAGCGCCCCGACCGCACCGGGCAGCGCCAGCACCAGCAGCGTTGCCGCCAGCAGCCCGCCCATCTTCACCCCGGCCCCCAGCCGGTGGACGGGCGAATCCCGGTGCAGATAGAGGCCCAGCATCAGCCCAACCGCGCGACATAGGCGGGAACGGCGACCGACGGCGCGTCGTCGATCACGACGCGGCCATCCTCCAGCACCAGGACGCGGTCGAAATCCATCACCATGTCCAGATCATGGGTGACGACGATGGCGTGTTGCGGCAACGCGCGGATGGCCTGGATCACCGTGCGGCGGTTGCGCAGGTCGAGCAGCGTCGTCGGCTCGTCGAACACCACATGGGCGGGGTCGAGCACCAGCACCCCGGCGATGGCGAGAAGCTGCTTTTCCCCGCCGCTCAACTGGTGGGCGGGCTGGTGGCGGTAGCGGGTGAGGGCGTAGCGGTCCAGCGCCGCCGTCACCCGGCGGGCGATTTCGTCCTTGGCCACCTTGCGCGCCTTCAGGCCAAAGCCGACATCCTCCTCCACCGTCGGGTAGACGATCTGCACGTCGGGGTTCTGGAAGACGAAGCCGACGCGCTGGCGCACCGCCCGCCCGTCGCGCCGGGTGTCCAGCCCGTCCACCGTCACCGTCCCGGCGCTGGGCAGGATCAGCCCGTTCAGCATCCGGGCCAGCGTGCTTTTGCCCGACCCGTTGCCGCCGAGGATGGCGATGCGCCGCTCTGTCAGCGTCAGGGACAAGTCGCGCAACACGGTGCGGTCGCCATAGGCGTGGGAGACGGCGCGAAGCGTGATCGACGGGCTGGGCATGGGGTGGTTGGGCTTGTGTGACGGTATTGTTGCGTGTGCGAACGCTGTCTTACCGGCTTTGCCCTCAGCCCGCCAGCACGACCTTGGACCGACGGCCCGGCGTTTCGGCCAGCCGCATCGCCTCGGCCACCTCGGCCAGGGGGACGGGTGGGGCGGCGGTCAGGGTCAAGGCCCCGCTCTCAACCCGCGCCATCAGGGCGGCAAAGGCGGCGTGCCACTCGTCGGCTGTGCAGCGGTCCACCCAGCGTTTCAGCCAAAAGCTCAGCACCCGCACCCCGCGCGCGGCGGCGGCGGGCAGATCGGTGGGGATCAACGACCCGGAGAGCAGGCCATACGTCACCAGCGTGCCGCCGGGGGCGATGTGGTCGACCAGCGCCGCCCCCTCCGCCCCGCCGATGGCGTCGAGCGCGGCGGCGGCCCCGCGCCCGTCGGTCAGGGCGGCGACTGTGGTGGCCAGATCCTCCCGCGCGCTGTTGACCACGGCGGTGGCCCCCAGCGCCAGTACGTCGTCGCGCGCGTCGTCACGGCGAACCACGGCGATCAGGCGCAGCCCCAGCGCCCGCGCGGTCTGGGCAGCGATCCGCCCGCAGGCCGAGGCCCCGGCGGTGACGATCACCGTGTCCCCCGCCCGCAAGGTCAATTCACGCGTCAGCAGCCGGTCGATGGTCAACGGGTTGATGTAGCATTGGGTCGCCACCGCGTCGGGGATGGCGTCGGGGACCGGAACCGCCCAGCGGGCCGGGCTGGCGATCAGCTCCGCCCAGGTGCCGGTTCCGCGCAGGGGCAGCACCCGCCGCCCGATCCAGTCGGCCGACACGCCGTCGCCCACCGCCACCACCCGCCCGACCGCCTCGAACCCCGGGACAAAGGGCAGGGCGGTGGCCTGGGCGTAGGTGCCGCGCACGGTCAGCAGATCGGACGGGTTGACGCTGGCCGCCGCCATCCGCACCAGCAGGTCGCCGGGGCCGGGGGCCGGGTCCGGCCGGTCGCACAGGCGCAGCACGCGCGCCGGATCGCCGAACTGGTCGCAGATAATCGCCCGCATGGCCGGTCGCTCCCCGATGTCGAGACGACGCCTTCATGCCGGGTTGCGCCCGCGCTGTCGAGAGCGCAGACGGGCGGGGACCGGAATGGCTCCCGCCCGCCAAAAGGGGCCGTCGGTCTGACCAGGGGGTCAGCGGTCGATCACCACATCGCTGGTGGGGCGGCTGCAACAGAGCAGGATTTGACCCGCGTCGATTTCGCGCTGGCGGATGCCGCCGCCGTGCTTCATCGCCACGGTCCCGGAGACCAGCTTGCTCTTGCAGGTTCCGCACAGACCGCGCGAGCAGGAGGAGGGCAAACGCAGCCCCGCCGCCGCTGCGGCGGTGAGGATGGGGGTGCCGGGGCCGCAGGTGATGGTTTTGCCGCTCTTGGCGAACTCCACCGTGAATCCGGTCGCGGCGGTGGCGGGATCCGCTGGGGCCGGTTCCGCTGCGCCCGCTTCCGCCGGAGTCGATTCGCCGGGGGCGGCGTTGCCCGGCAGTTCGTCGAAGTTGAAACTTTCCTCGTGGTAGCGGGCCGGATCGACCCCAGCCTCCGCCGTCATCGCCCGCACCGCCGCCATGAAGGGGGCGGGACCGCAGACATAGACGTCACGTTCCAACAGGTCCGGCGCGATCAGGCGCAGCATCGGCAGGGACAGCCGCCCGCTGTAACCCGGCCATTGCCCTTCCGCCCCCGCCGCCTCGCAAACATGGGCCAGCCGGAACCCGGATTCGGCCCGCGCCATGGCGTCGAGTTCGGTGCGGAAAATGATGTCGGCGGGGCTGCGGGCGGCGTGGACGAAGACGACGTCCCGCTCCAGCCCGAGATCGTCGAGCGTGCGCGCCATCGACATCAGCGGGGTGATGCCGCTGCCCGCCGACAGGAACAGCAGCTTGGTCAACGGGCGGTCGGCCGGGGTGAACTCCCCCATCGGGCCGGTGGCGCGGAGTTCGCGCCCCGGGACCATGTGGTCGTGCAGCCAGTTGGAGGCCGGGCCGCCGGGAACCCGCTTGACCGTGATGGCGATGCGGTGGGGGCGGGCGGCTGACGACGCGACCGTGTAGCAACGGTTCACGATCCCGCCGTCGATGGGCAGATCGAGCGTGATGAACTGCCCCGGTTTGAAGCGGAACCGGCAGGGCGTGCGCCCGGAAAAGACGAAGGTCTTGACGTCGTGGGTTTCCTGCCGCACCGCCCGGCAGACCAGCCGGTCGTCGCGGTCGGGATCCCACGGGGGAGCCTCGGCCCCGGTCAGCTCCGATGCCCAATCCGGGATGTGCGCGCCGCTGGTCATGCCGCCACCTCAACGCCCGCCGACAGGCCGTGTTGCAGGCCACGATGGGCCGACAAACGGTCGATGTACCACGCGCAGAACTTCTCCACCAACCCTTCGGTGTGCGGGGAATAGGGGCCGGGTTCATAGGCCGGGCTGGTGGCCCCCGCCTGGGCGATGGCGACCAGATCGCCGTCCTGGCGGTTGGTGGCGTTCCACACCTCGGTCAGGGCCGTCTTGTCGTAATCCACGCCCTCCACCGCGTCCTTGTGGACCAGCCAACGGGTGCGCAGCAGCGTGCGGTCGGGCGTGAGCGGCAGGACGGAGAAGGTGACGATGTGGTCGGACATGAAATGGTGCCAGGAGTTCGGCTGGGTCCAGAAGGACAGGCCGCCCAGGCTGCGGTCGGGCAGGTTGCCCAAGGTCTTGCGGCTGGCGGCGCGGGTGTCCTTGGTCTGGGATTCGCCGCTGCCGTCGATGGGCAGGCGTTGGGTGCGGAAGCCGGTGACGTCGGTCAGCCGGTCGATCTCGCGCGACGGCAGGCCCATGGACTCCCAGCGCGCGTGCGAATCGGCCAGAAGCTGGTCATAGCGTTCGGCGTGAACCCGGCGGTTGTCGTCCAGGCTATCGGGCGCGAAGCCGAATCCGTATTCGAACAGCGGAACCGTCAGTTCCGGGTGGTTGCCGACGCAATGGTAGCATTCCCGGTTGTTCTCCATCGTCAGCTTCCAGTTGCCCAGCTCGATCAGATCCTCCGAATGGGCGATCTTGCAGTTGCGCAGATCGTGGGGAAGGATGTACGGCTCGATCGCGGCGGCCAGCGCGTCGATGTCGCCGGGGGCCTCCTTGGCCAGACAGACGAAGATCAGGCCGCCGACGCTGCGGACATGCACCGGCTTCAACCCGTGGCAGGAATGATCGAACTCCGCCCCCATATGCTCGGTGAACAGCAGCGTTCCATCCAGGCCGTAGGTCCACTGGTGATAGGGGCACACCAGATTGCCGACCGACGACGCGCCCTCCGGCGTCAGTCGCGCGCCGCGATGGCGGCAGACGTTGTGAAAGGCGCGCACCTGCATGTCGTCGTCGCGCAGGATGATGACCGACGCCCGGCCGATGTCCACCGTCACGCAATCGCCGGGTTCGGGAATTTCCGGTTCCACCGCCACGTAAATCCAATGGCGTCCGAAGATCGCCTTCAGGTCCAGATCAAAGACGCTTTGGCTGGTGTAGAAGGGCGCTTCCAGCGAATAGCCGGGCTTGCGGCGCGCGATCAGGGCATCGACGGACACGGATTCGGACATGGCTGGCTCCCGGTTTCAAGGCATCGGCGGGATCAGTGTTTCACCGCTGGCGGTCGTCGGGTGGCCCATTTGCGACAGCTTGTTGTCAACCCCCGACAGCGGGGTGCGACAGGGGGTGCGACACCGCAGGGAAACGTCGTTCGGATCGGATGGGATCAGCGGGAGGTGGGGGAAGCGGCCATGGCGCAAAGGCCGGGTCCTGCGCGGAACCCGGCCCCGTTTTCATTCTCACGCGGGCTTGAGCAGCCAACGGTGTTCCGGCGCGGTGTTGAAATGCCAGGCCCGGCGTGGTCCGGCCATCACGTTCAGGTAATAGCCGGTGTAGCCATGGGCCGCGCCGACCGGGTGATAGCCGCGCGGGACCAGCACCAGATCGCCGTTCTCCACCGCCATCGCTTCGTCCAGCGAGCGGTCGTCGGTGTAGACGCGCTGGAAGGCGAAGCCCTGCGGCGGGTCGATCCGGTGGTAATAGGTTTCCTCAAGCTGGGTTTCCGCCCCGCCATCGTCCTGGTCGTGCTTGTGCGGCGGGTAGCTGGACCAGTTGCCGGGCGGGGTCACAACCTCCACCACCAGCAGGCTGTCGGCCTGTTGCGAGTCGGGCAGAATGTCGTAGACAAGGCGGGTGTTGCTGCCCTGCCCACGCACGGACGAGGCCACATCCTCCGGGCGAATCAGGCGAATCGGCAGGCCGCCGTTCTGGCCGGGGGCGGTGCAGACCGCCAATTCCAGCGCGCTGGTGGCCGTGACCCGCCAGGACGCCCCCTGCGGCAGATACACGGCGAAGGGCCGCTTGTCCTCAAACGGACTCATGCGGTCGCCCAGATCGGCCCAAGTTTGATCGCCCGCCGCCACGTCGGCGCGTCCGGCCACCAGCACCAGACAGGTTTCGCGGTCCGCGCTGTGGCCCGAGACGGTCTGTCCGGCCGCCAGTTGGTACAGATCGAAACCGATGAAACGCCACCCCGCCGATTCCGGCGTGACGTGGTGGACGCGTCCGCTGTCGTCAGGAGAATGGTTGCGCAACAACAATTTGCTCATGATCGTGGTGTCCCTGGATGGCGCGCGGTGCCGCGATAAGGCGGATCCTGTGGATGGACACGAATGTATCATATATTCCAAAATTCAGCAAAAATAGAATTTTTCTTCTGAATTCTGGCCTGGCGATGCTGCAACGCCGTTTCGCGTGTGCAAAATGGAGCTGTGCGGCGTTTTTGACACAGTTTTGTGTGAAAGAGCACAGAATCCGGAATCTGGATTGCTCCACTCCCGGATTTGTCGTTCTGTCATGAAGGTCGTTCCGTTGAACCCGTTCTGATTTCGGAACGTCATTGGAACATCCCATTCACGAGTGTCACACTCATTTGCGTTCATGAAAGGCCGTAAAGGCCGAAGGTCCGGGCAATCGGACCAACGAACCTGCAGCTTGGAGGATCAATCCGCATGTCACGTATCGCTCTTCTCGTCGGTGTTGCTTCCATCGCTCTGGCGTCCGGCTCGGCGATGGCCCAGTCCAAGTCGAAGTTTGACATCACCATCGGTGGCGACGCCTATTTCGAAGCCGGCATCGTCGGTCAAGACCTCGATCAGGGCCAGCGTTCCACCGAATTCCGCAACCGTCTGCGTCTGGTCATCACCCCGATCGCCAAGGCCGACAACGGTCTGGAATACGGTGCCCGCCTCCGCACGGTGACGGACGCCAGCCGCAACCTGGTCAGCGACCGCGCCTACATCTTCGTCAACGGCAGCTTCGGCACGGTCAGCGCCGGTCAGCAGAACGGTCTGTCGGACGAATACGCCATCTTCGCCCCGTCCGATTGGGGCACGGGTGGTGTTGACGGCGACATGCAGGCGTTCCTGGGCACCGCCACCAGCGGCAACCTGCCGAGCACGGCGGGTGCCTTCCGCACGCTGGTGTCGGGCAACAACGCGACCCGTCTGACCTACCTGACGCCGAAGTTCTCCGGCTTCCAGTTCGGCGTCACCTATCAGCCGAACACCGACAGCCAGAACACCGACGTCAACCGCCGCAAGACCGCCGCTCCGAGCGGGAACACCGCCGGTGCCTACAAGGACGTCTTCGAAGTTGGCGGCAACTACGACGGCAAGTTCGGCGATGTGACCGTCGGCGGCAGCCTGTACTACCTGGGTGGCTCGTCGAAGAGCTCCTCCACCTCGACCGCGACGTTTGAAAACCTGTCCTCGACCAACGTCGGCCTGTCGGTCGGCTACGGCGGGTTCAAGGTCGGCGGCAGCTACTCCTGGTCGGGCAAGAGCGGCTACGCCAAGCGCACCACCACCCTGGCGGCCATCAGCCGTGAAGCCCAGGACGTCTGGACCGTTGGCGGTCAGTACACCACCGGCCCGATCACGGTCGGTGTTGGCTACCTCAACGCCCAGGACGCGGGCAGCCTGACCGTCCGTGGCAAGAACGAGTTCCAGCAGTTCGTCGTTGGTGCGAAGTATGTCATCGCTCCGGGCCTGTCGGTTGGTGGCGAATACAACTACTTCAAGCTGAACTCCGATGTTGCCGCCAACAAGGACAAGGGCAACGTGGTCCTGTTCACCACCAACCTGGCGTTCTAATCCAGAACGTTGCTTGATGGTTGCTTGAGGGTTCTGTGGGTTTTTGACGAAGCCACAGAACCCCGAGCGCAAGGCGATTGAGCGGGCCAAAGCGCGGAACGACTCCAATGTTTGGAGTGGTTTCGGCGCGGTCCGCTCCGTCCCTTGAATGTGTGATTGTTCTGAGTTTCGGTTTTTCCTGGAGCTTCGCTCCGGTTCGGCGTTCGTCCATCCCGTCACGCCGGAGCGTACGCTTGCGCTCGTCCCTCGGGTGCGTCCCCTCTAGCCGCTCTCCTGGCGACAGAGGATCCTATGCGCCGGGTGGTGATGCGTCACCACCCGGTTTTTTTGTTGGGCTTTTGGTGTGGGACGCTTTCGGTGGACAGCACCATAGGGCAATCGCTTGAAGGGTTATAAACCTATACGAAGAATTTGCCGTCATCCCCGCGAAGGCGGAGATCCAGGCTTTCCCGTCAGAGCCACTCTGCGAACTCTGGTTCCCCGCCTTCGCGGGGATGACGAATTTCTTGTTAGAGGAATTTCAAGCCTTCACCCGATTGCCCTGGCAGCACCACCGCCCTCCTCACCGTGCCCACCGACGATCAACGGCTGGCCTTTTCCTTGTCCAACCGTTGCCCCAACCCGACGATCAGGCTGACCGCCATGCACATGGTCGCGGTCAGCGAGCGGAAGCCTTTGACCTGCGCGTCTTCCACCGCGAGCGTCACCCCGGCCAAGGGCATGATCGGGCTGAGGGTTCCGTCGGTGATGCCCAGAACGGGCACGCCATTGTCGGCCGCCAGCCGGCAGATCTCCACCGTGTCTTCCGAATAGGGTTTGAAGCTGATGGCGACCAGCAGGTCGCGGTCGCCGATGGCCTGCACCTGCTGGCGCAGCATGCCGCCCAACCCGTCGAGCAGCACGGTCCGCCGCCCCAGCCGCCCCAGCGCGTAGCCGAGATAGGCGGCGACCGGGAAGGAACGCCGTTGGCCCATCACATAGATGTGTTCGGCCCCTTCCAGCAGATCCAGCGCGCGGTCCAGATCGGTGGCGGTCAATTCCTGGCGCAGATGCTCCAGCGCGTTGATGCCCGCGTCGATGAAATGCTCCAGCACGCGCGAGGCGTCGGACAGGGCGGGGCCGCCATCGGTCAGGGCGCGGATCCGCTCCTTGTAATTGGGCATGTTGTCGGTCAGACGGGTGCGGAAGACGCGCTGCATCTCCGTGAACCCGTCAAACCCCAGCGTCTTTGAAAAACGGATGAGGGCCGAGGGCTGAACCCCGGCCCGTTCGGCGATCTGCGCCACGGTTTCCAACGCCATGTCGTTTGGGTTGGACAGCGCGTATTCGGCGATCTGGCGCAAACGCGGGCTGAGGCTGTTCTGCCGTTGGGCGATGGCGGCCTGAAGAGCGGTGAAGCTCGTCGGCGCGTCGGTGTCTGGCTCCATGGGGCGGGACCGGCCTGTCGATGGGGCGCGCGGCGGCGCGGAAGCGCTTAGAATAAATGTTCCCACCGCTGGAACCAAGCGCCGCGTGCGTGCGCGTCACGCCCCATGCGCGGGTCAGACACAATAATCAATGAAAAACAAGGGATTACGCGGACTTCACCCCGGACAGGAAGCCCTCCACCTCGCGGCGCAGGCGTTGGCTTTCCTGGCTCAGCCCGTCGGCCTCCCGGCCGACCAGGGCGGCGGCGTCACCGCTGTCGGTGGCCGCCCCGGTCACGCGGTCGATCCGGCGGCCGACGTCGGCGGTCCCGTCCGACAGGGCGTCGGCGCTGTGGGCGATGCGGCTGGTGGCCGCCCCTTGCTGTTCGATGGCGGCGGCGATGGCGGCGGAAATGCGCGACACGTCGCGGATGACCGCGCCGATTCCCTCAATCGCGGCCACCGCCGACCGGCTGGCGGTTTGGATGCTGGCGATCTGGCGGGTGATGTCATCGGTGGCGCGCCCGGTCTGTTCGGCCAGCGATTTGACCTCTCCGGCGACCACGGCGAAGCCCTTTCCGGCCTCCCCGGCGCGCGCGGCCTCGATGGTGGCGTTGAGCGCCAGCAGGTTGGTTTGCTTGGTGATCGCGGTGATGAGCGCCGTCACCTCGTCGATCCGGCCGATGGAGTGGGCCAGATCGGCGATCAGGGCGATGGAGTGGTCGGTTTCGGCCACCGCGCGGTCCGCGACCGCCGTGGCCTGTTCCACCTGCCGGGCGATCTCGCCGATGGACAGGGTCAGGTCCCCCGCCGCCGCCGCCACGCTGCGCACGTTGCCGCTGGCCTGGGCGAAGGCGTCGGCCACCGCCACGCTTTCCCGGCTGGTGGTGGCCGAGGCGGCGGACAGGCTGGACGACGCCCGCTGCATCCGCCCGGCGGACTCGTCCAGCGCGGCGACCACGCCGGTGATCTGGCCTTCGAAGCCGCGCATCAGCGCTTCCAGCCGGGCGACCCGTTCGGCCCGCGCCGCCGCGTCGATCCGGCTCTGTTCGGCGCGCTGGGCGCTGTCGATGGCCGCGCGTTTGAACACGTCCACCGCGTCGGCCATCGCCCCCACCTCATCCCGACGGCCCACACCGGGGATGACGATGTCGGTGTCGCCCGCCGCCAAACGCCGCATCGCGTCGGTCATGCGGATGACGGGACGCGCCACGGCCCGCGCGATCAGCACCGTCAGCAGCCCGCCCAACGCCATCCCGGCCAGCGAGACCAGCAGAATGACGCTCTGGGTGGTGGAAATCAGCTCCTGGGTGTCGGCGGCGACGGCGCGTTCGTCGCGCAAGCCCTCTTCGCGCAGGGTGGCGGCGTCGGCGACCATGGCCTGACCCGCCGCCTTTTCCGCCGCCTCCATCGCGCCCAACTGCGCCTCGATCTCCACCGCGCGTTTGAAGGCGTTGTGGTAGGCGCGGGCGAGCGTGCGGATCTGCCGGACCGGGCCGTAATATTCGCGCCCCTTGGTTTTTTCGACCAGGGAGTCGAGCGTGGCGATCAGGTCGCCAAAGCGGCGTTCGGCGGCGGCGGTGGATTCGGCCTTGCCCAGATCGACCCAACTCAGGGTCCGGGTGGTGTTGAGCCACGCCAGCAACAGCCGTTCGGTCCCGTCCCCGGCCAGCCGCTGAATCTCGGGATCGCCATCCTTGGCGGCGGCCTGCCGGATTTCCTGGAAACGCTCCAGCATCATCGCGCCGGAGGGATCCAGCACCTCGCGGATCATCCGCACCTGTTCGCGCTTGCCCTCCGTCAGTTCCGACAGGGCCTTGCCATAGGCGTCGAGATGGCCTTGCACGCCGTCGCCGCTGGGAAACCCGGCGTCGGTCAGGCGCTGGCGCAGCGCCACGGCGGCGGCCTGGGCGGCGTTGGCCACCGGTTCCGCCCCGGTCAACACGAACTCGCGCGCCAACCGCCGCAGATCGAGCACGCCCCGGTCGATCTCCTGCGCCAGCGTCACCCCGTTCACCCGCTCGGCAAAGGCCGACACCTGCCCGTCGATGCGCGCCAGCACGGCGACGCTGCCGCTCGACAGTCCGGCCAGAATGGTCAACAGGCTGACGGCGCTGACCGCCATCTTGGTGCGGATGGTCAGGTGGGCGAACGCGCCCACCGTCCCGCGCGGCGACGCGCTGGCGGGGTGTGGCATGGGACGATGCTCCCGGCGGAGAGGGGGGATGGGGCGGCTGATGGTGGCGCGCGCGTCGTCTCCCAACCCGCGCGCCCGAACCAACACCGGGGCGGCGCGGGCCACGCCGCAGGGGAGGGGGCCGGTTGCCCGTGTCGCAGGCAACCGGCGGGCAACAATGGTTTACGAAACGCCGACGTCGGCGACGCGGACCACGCCGCCGGTGCGCAGCGACAACAGCGCGGCTTCGGCCAGACGCTGGGCCTCGCGGCCCTCCTGGAAGCTGGACAGCGGGGTGGTACCGTTTTCGACGCAATCGACGAAATGGTCGATCTCGGCCAGATAGGCGTCCTGGTAGCGTTCGATGAAGAAATCCAGAACCGGGTCCATCGCGCCGGTGCGCGCCGACCCCCAGGCTTCCACCGTGGTGGCGCGGCGGTTTTGCGCCTGCAACATGCCGGTGGCGCCGAAGGCCTCGATCCGCTGGTCGTAACCGTAGACGCTGCGGCGGCTGTTGTTGATGTGGACCAGCGCGCCGGACGCCGCGCGCAGCACCAGCATGGCGGCGTCGATGTCGCCCTCCGCGCCGATGGCGGGGTCGATCAGGTTGGCCCCCATCGCCTGGACTTCCACGATGTCACCGGCCAGATAACGGGCCATGTCGAAATCATGGATGGTCATGTCGCGGAACAGACCGCCCGACTTCTTGACGTAGCTGGCGGGCGGCGGGGAGGGGTCGCGGCTGGTGATGATGACCTGTTCCAGACGCCCGATCTCCCCGGCCTGGATGCGGTCGCGCACCGCCTTGAAGGACGGATCGAAGCGGCGGTTGAACCCGATCATGACCAGCGGGTTGAGCGGCGCGATCTCCGCCCAGCAGGCTTCCACCCGGCCCATGTCGAGGTCGATCGGCTTTTCGCACAGCACCGGCTTGCCCGCCTTGGCCGCCAGCGCGATCAGATCGACGTGGGTGTCGGTGGAGGAGGCGACGAACACCGCGTCCACCGCCGGGTTGGCCAGCGCCTCGTCCACCGTGGCGGCCACCGCGCAGCCAACGGCGGCGGCGGTCTCCTGCGCGGCGGCGGCGGCCACGTCATAAACGACCGTCACGTCGGCGCGCGGGTGCGCCTTGATGTTGCGGGCGTGCATGCGGCCGATGCGGCCACAGCCGATAACGGCGAAACGAACCATGGGTAACACTCCTGAGGGGAAAAAGCGTCGATGAACCAAGAACGATGACAGAGGGATGCGAAAGCCGGTGACAGGAAAGCGGGCCGGTCAGACGCTGCCCACCGCGATCCACCGCCGTTCGCGGGCGGAGACGTGGATGGCTTCGGCGATCTGTTCGATGGCGCAGGCGTCGCGGAAATCGGGGTAGGCGGCGGCCTTGCGCCCGGCCTTGTGCGCGCCGATCGCCTCGACCAGCCCCTTGACCTCGATGGTCTTGAGGTCGCCAAAGCCGATCTGGTGGCCGGGGGCCGGGCAGAAGGCGGCGTAATCGCCATGCTCCGGCCCGGCTTCGATGGTGCGGAAGCCCTGACGCCCGCGCGGCCCGCCGACGGTGTAGAGCTTCAGCTCGTTGAAGCGCTCCTGGGTGAAGGCGATGGATCCCTTGGTGCCGACCAGTTCGAAGGCGAGCTGCATCTTGCGGCCCTGCGCGATCCAACTGGCCGTCACCGTGCCGGTGGCACCGTTGGCGAATTCAAGCAGTGCGTGGGCCTGATCGTCCACCGCCACCGCGCGCGTCTCCGCCGCGCCGGGGGCGACCGGGCGATGGTCGTGCACGGTGTGCAGACGGCCCGACACCGCCGCGACGTCGCCAACCAGATGGCGGGCGAGCGACAGGATGTGGCTGCCGATGTCGGCCAGGGCACCGCCCGCGTTGTCGGCCTCGCACCGCCAGGTGAAGGGGTGGGCGGGGTCGGCCATGAAATCTTCGGCGTGGATGCCGCGAAAGCCGGTGATCGCCCCGATCTCACCGCTCTCCACGATCTCGCGGGCCAGCGCGATCATCGGGTTTTTCAGATAGTTGAAGCCAACCAGCGTCACCACGCCGCGCGCGTCGGCCGCCGCCGCCATGGCGCGGGCGTCGGCCAGCGTGGTCGCCAGCGGCTTTTCGCAATAGACATGCTTGCCCGCCTCGATCGCCGCGAGCGCGATGGGGGCGTGCAAACGGTTGGGCGTGGTGATCGCCACCACATCCACCGCCGGGTCGGCGACCAGCGCCCGCCAATCCCCGGTGTGGCGCTGGAACCCCAAGGCGCGCGCCGCCTGGGCCGCCGTCGCCTCGTCGCGCTCCGACAACAGGTCGAGCACCGGGGTCAGAGGCAGATCATACAGACCGGCGACGGCGCGAAAGGCCTGGGCGTGGGCGCGCCCCATGAAACCGCTGCCCACCAACCCGACATTCAGGGTGTTCATGATGAATGGCTTTCCATGGTCCTGGATGGGATCAGCGCTTGCCGCGCCGCATCTTGGCGTAGGTGTCGAAGGCGACGGCCAGCACGATGATGACGCCCATGACGATCTGCTGGAAATAGGGCGAGACGTTCATCATCACCAACCCGTTCAACAGAACGCCGATCAGCAGCGCGCCGATCATCGTCCCGCCGATGCCGCCCATGCCGCCGAACAGGCTGGTTCCGCCGATGACGACCGACGCGATGATGCGCAGCTCGTAGGAGGTTCCGGCGATGGCCTCCGCCGACCCCAGACGGGCCGACAGCAGGAACCCGGCCAGACCGGCCAGGAAACCGACGATGACATAGACCGACACCAGCACGCGCGGCACGTTGATGCCGGTCAGGCGGGCGGCCTCCGGGTTGCCGCCGACGGCGTAGATCTGGCGGCCATAGCGGGTGTAGCGCAGCACGACATAGCCCGCCGCCGCGACGACGAACAGCACCAGCACCGGCACCGGAATGCCCAGCACGTCGCCCCGGCCCCACCAGCGGTACCCGGCGTCAAACCCGGCGATGGGCGCGCCATCGTTCATCAGCAGGGTGGCCCCGCGCCAGATGGTCATCCCGCCCAGCGTGACGATGAAAGGAGGAACGTTGAACAGCGTGATCGTCTTGCCGTGCAGATAGCCGGTCAGCGTGCCGATGGCGCAGGAGATGATGAGCGCCACCAGGAAGCCCATGCCGAAAAAGGCCCCGGCCCCGACGTTGGTGACGACCCAGGCCCCGGCCAGCGCGCCAAAGGCCAGGACGGAACCGACGGCCAGATCGACGCCGCCGGTCAGGATGACGCAGGTCATGCCGACGGCGACGATGCCGTAGATCGAGACCTCGGTCAGGATGTTGGTGACGTTGCGCACCGACAGGAAATTCGGGCTGCTGATGCCGAAGGCGACGCACAGGACGATCAGAAACAGCAGGACGCCGTATTTTTCCAGGAATTGGACGATGTCGAAGCCGCGCGGTTTTTTCGGCGGCTGGGTCGCCAGCGGGGTGGTGGTTGCGGCGGTGGTCATGGTCTTGTCCTTCATGTCAGTGCGCCGCGTGCGCATGCGCGGCGGCACCCGAGCCGGGCAGGCTGGAACTGGCCGGGGAACTGGCCGGGCCACCCAGCGCCATCAGGCTCATCAATTCTTCTTCGGTGGCGTCCTCGGCGGGCAGGCTGCCGGTGATGCGGCCTTCGCGGAAGGTGATGATGCGGTCGCTGACCGCCATCACCTCGGGCAGTTCGGAGGAGATGACGATCACCGCCACCCCGGCCTTGGCCATTTCGAACAGCACCTGGTGCACCTCCGCCTTGGCCCCGATGTCGATGCCGCGCGTGGGTTCGTCCACGATCAGCACCTTGGGGTGCAGCGCCATGCAGCGGGCCAGCAGAACCTTTTGCTGGTTGCCGCCCGACAGGGTGCCGATGGCGACCTCGTCGTTGGCCATGCGGATGCCGAGCTTGCGGGTGTAATCGGCGATCAGCGCCCGCTCGCCCGCCTCATCGACGAAGAACTTCCATTTCGACAGCCGTTTCAGGCTGGGCAAGGACATGTTGTGGCGGATGGAATGGGGCAGGAAGCACCCCTGCTGCTTGCGGTCCTCCGGGACCAGGGCGATCCCCGCCGCGATGGCGTCGCTGGGGGTGCGGATGGACGCGGTGCGGCCATCGACCATGATGACGCCGCTGTCGCAGCCGTCGGCCCCGAAGATCACGCGGGCCAGCTCCGTCCGCCCGGCCCCGACCAGACCGGCGAAACCGACGATCTCGCCCGCCCGCACCTGCACCGACAGGTCGGTCAGGACGCAGGCGTGCGGATCGGTGGCGCTGCCCGCGCGCGACACGCCGCGCACCTCCAGCATCACCCGGTCTCCGGCGAAACGGTCGCGGCGGCGCTGGAACTCGACGTCGCGGCCCACCATCAGACGGACCATGTCCTGCACCGTCGATCCGGCCACCGGGCGGGTGTCGACGTAACGGCCATCGCGGAACACGGTGAAGCGGTCGCACACCGCCGTCACCTCGATCAGGCGGTGGGTGACGTAGATGATGCTGATGCCCTTGGCGCGCAGGCCGTGGATGATCTCGTGGAGCTTGTCGACCTCCTTGCCGCTCAACGCCGCCGTTGGTTCATCCATGATGATGAGCCGGGCGTTCATCGTCAGCGCCTTGGAGATTTCGACCATCTGCTGTTCGGCCACGCTCAACACGCGCACCGGCATCCGGGGGTCGAGGTCGAGGCCGAGATCGTCGATGACCTTCTGGGCGTCGCGGTACATCCGCCGCCAATCGATCAGGCCGTTGCGGCGCAGCGGCTCGCGGCCCAGATACATGTTCTCGGCGATGGTCATCGCCGGCAGCAGGTTGAATTCCTGGTAAATCGTGACGATGCCCAGCCGTTGCCGCGCCAGCGGCGTGTCGGCGGGGTCGAGCGGCTGTCCGTTGAACAGCATGCTGCCGCCGTCGCTGGGCTGCGCCCCGGCCAGGATTTTCAGAAAGGTGGATTTGCCGGCCCCGTTCTCGCCGAGCAGGGCGTGGACCTCGCCCGCCTCGATGTCGAGCCGGACACCGTCGAGCGCGACGACGCCAGGAAAGACCTTCTTGATGTCCGCCGCCTTAAGGATCGTCTGACCCATCACCGGCCTCCCAAGCTGGAATGTGGAAACGGTGCTGGGACACGGGCCGACGGGGTGCGTCCGTCCGTGTCCCGCCCGTTCAGGCTTGCGTCAGGGGACGAGGGTTACTTGACCTCGCCGATGCGGTCGGCCTTGTCCAGATTGTCCTTGTTGATGAGGGTCGGCTCCAGGGCCAGGCTCTTCAGCTCCGTCCCCTTGCGGATGTGATCGACCAGCGTGTTGAGCGCCGTGCGGATCTGGGTGCTCGGGCTTTGTTCCACCGTGGCGGCCATTTCACCGGCGCGGATCTTGCCCAGCGTTTCCGGCAGGGCGTCAAAGCCGATGACGACGGTCTTGGACTTGCCGCCGCTGGTGGAGCGGACGGCTTCCAGCGCGCCCAGCGCCATGTCGTCGTTGGAGGCGACGATCACGTCCGGCGGGTTGCTGGCGTTGGCGGTCAGGATGCCTTCGGTGACGGTCAGGCCCTCGGCGCGCTTCCAGTTGGCGGTCTGGTCGGCGATCAACTGGTACTTGGACCCCGCCGCCGCGATGCCGTCGCGGAAGCCCTTGGCGCGGTCGATGGCGGAGCTGCTGCCCGGCTGGCCGCTGAGATGGACGATGCGGGCGCCGTTGGGGAAGGTCTTCGCCACCCAATTGGCCAGCGTGCGGCCACCGGCGACGTTGTCGGCCCCGACATGGGCCACCGGCTTGGACGTGCCTTCCACGCGGCGGTCCACGGTGACGACCGGGATCTTCTCGGCCAGCAGATCGTCGATGGCCGGGGCCAGAGCCTTGGCGTCGTTCGGGGCGACGATGACGCCCTTGGCCCCCTGCACCACGGCGTTGGCCAGATCGGCCGACTGCTTGGGCGAGTTGCTCTGCGCGTCCACGACGGTCAGGTTGACGTCGAGCAGCTTGGCCTCGGCCTGAAGGGCGCGGTTCATGGCGATGACGAAGGGTTCGGACAGGTTTTGGAAGCTGACGACGATCTTCTCGCCCGCAGCCAGGGCAGAGAAGGAGGTCAGGGCCGTGGTCGCGGTCAGAACGGCACCGAAAGCGAGGGCGAGGGTGTTCTTGGACATGCATTCCTCCGGTTTGGATTTGTTAACGCGATGGGCGTGTTGTCAGACCTTGGGGCCTGATCGGTTTGGCTCCGGGACCGGGATGGTCCGTGGCCTTTTTGGCGTGTGTCTGGTGAGCCGACGGCGGGTGGGGATGGACCACCCGCCGCCAGCCCATCCCGCTGGCCAGCCTGAACCCACGACTGGCCTTACCCCATGGCCAGCCTTACCCCATGGTCGGCATGACGAAATCGGCCCCGGCGCGGATGCCGGTCGGCCAGCGGGTGGTGATGGTCTTCAGCCGGGTGTAGAAACGCACCCCTTCCGGCCCGTGCATGTGGTGATCGCCGAACAGCGAGCGTTTCCAACCGCCGAAGCTGTGGAAAGCCATCGGGACCGGGATCGGCACGTTGATGCCGACCATGCCGACCTCGATCTCCGCGCCAAAGGCGCGGGCGGTGTCGCCGTCGCGGGTGAAAATCGCCGTGCCGTTGCCGAATTCGTGCGCGTTGATGAGGTTGACCGCCGTCCGGTAATCGGGCACGCGGACCACCGCCAGCACCGGGCCGAAGATCTCCTCCTTGTAGATGCGCATGTCGGGCGTCACCCGGTCGAACAGCGTGCCGCCAAGGAAATAGCCGTCGCCAGCGCTGGGATCAGTCAACGCCACCGACCGGCCATCGACCACCAGTTCCGCCCCTTCGGCGACGCCAAGGTCGATGTAGCCACGCACCTTGTCGCGATGGGCGGCGGTGACGAGCGGACCCATGTCGGCGCTGGGGTCGGTGCCGGGGCCGACGCGCAGGGCGCGCACCCGTTCCGTCAGCTTGGCGACCAGCGCGTCGGCGATGGCGTCCGTCACCGGCACGGCCACCGAAATCGCCATGCAGCGTTCGCCCGCCGAGCCGTAGGCGGCCCCCATCAGCGCGTCCACCGCCTGGTCCAGGTCGGCGTCGGGCATGATGATCATGTGGTTCTTGGCACCGCCCAGCGCCTGCACCCGTTTGCCGTGGGCGGCCCCGGTGGCGTAGATGTAATGGGCGATGGGGGTGGAGCCGACGAAGCTGACCGCCTTGACGTCCGGGTGGGTCAACAGGGCGTCGACCGCGACCTTGTCGCCATGGACGACGTTGAACACGCCGTCGGGCAGGCCCGCTCGCTTCAGCAGATCGGCCAGGAACAGCGCGGCGCTGGGCACCCGTTCCGACGGCTTCAGGATGAAGCAGTTGCCGCACGCGATGGCCACCGGGAACATCCACATCGGGACCATGGCCGGGAAGTTGAACGGGGTGATCCCGGCGACCACACCCAGCGGCTGGCGCAGCGAATGGCTGTCCACCCGGGTTCCGACATTCTCCGCGATTTCGCCCTTCAGCAGGTGCGGGCCGCCGCAGGCGAACTCCACCACCTCCAGCCCGCGCGTGACCTCGCCCAGCGCGTCGGAATGGACCTTGCCGTGTTCGGCGGTGATCAGGCTGGCCAGCCGGTCGGCGTTGGCCTCCAACAACTGTTTGAACGTGAACATCACGCGCGCGCGGCGCAGCGGCGTGGCGTTCGACCAGGCCGGGAAGGCGGCGCGGGCGGCGGCGATGGCGCGCTCAACCTCCGCCGTCGTGGCCAGCGGCACGCGGGTGCTGATTTGGCCGGTGGCTGGGTTGAAGACATCGCCGGTGCGTCCGCTGGTGCCGTCCACCCGCGCGCCGTCGATGAAATGCTGAACAATCTGGGTCATGGAGAGGGCGATCTTTCAAGAGAGGCGGCCAAAATGGCGGCGGCAGCGCCCTGGCCCGACCGATGCGCGCGACTGGGCCGCACCGGCGGGCCGGAGGAGCGTGGCTTACAGGCCGAGTTCGGCGACCAGCGCGCTGAGATGCGCGCGGCCCTTGGTGACGTAGGTGAGCGGGTGGGCCTTGGCGGGATCCTGTTCGGCTTCGATGACCAGCCATTGCCCGGCGTAATTCTTGGCCTTCAGCGCCGCCAGCACCGCCGGGAAATCGACGCAACCGTCGCCCGGAACCGTGAACACGCCGTTGACCACGGCGTCGAGGAAGCTGCTGTCGCTGGCCTTGGCCGCCGCCAGCACCTCGGCGCGCACGTCCTTGCAATGGACGTGGTTGATGCGGTGGCCCCAGGCGGAAATCACATCCAGCGGTTTGCCGCCCGCAAAGGTCAGGTGGCCGGTGTCAAGCAGGATGCCGACGCTGTCGCCGGTCGCCTCGGCAAAGCGGTTGATCTCGTCGGGCGTCTCAACCACCGTGCCCATGTGGTAGTGATAGGCCAACGGCGTGCCCTGTTCGCGCAGGTAATCGCCGAATTCGGTCATCTTGCGGCCGAACTCCGCCCATTGTCCGGCGTGGATGGTCGGGCGCTTGGACAGCGGCGTGCCGCGTTCGCCATGGACGCAGCCGGTGGTTTCCGCCACGACCATGACCGAGCAGTTGAACGCCTTCAGCAGGCGCAGATGGGGCTGCACCGCCTCGATCTCTTCGGCGACGCTGCGTTCCAGCAGACCGGCGCTGTACCAGCCCGACACCAGCGACAGGCCATGACGATCCAGGATCGGGCGCAGGGCGTCGGGATCGCGCGGGAATTTGTGGCCCAGCTCGAACCCGTCGAAGCCGGCCTGACGGCCTTCGGCGAGGCAAACCTCCAGCGGGGTGTCGCCACCCAGCTCCTGCATGTCGTCGTTGCTCCAGGCGATCGGGTTGACGCCAAGACGAACGGTCATAATCGGGTGCTCCCAGACGAACGGAGAGAAGGATCAAGAACGGAGAAAAACGAGGCTCAGCGGCGCTGCCGGGCCTTGGCGGCGACGTAGCGCGCGCGCGCCGCCGTCACCTCCGGCCGGGTGGAAACCTCCGGCACCGGCACATCCCACCACGCCCCGCCCTCTTTGGTGGAGGGCAGCGGATCGGTGTTGATGACGATGGCGTAGGTCACGGGCGACGCCTTGGCGCGCTCCAGCGCGTCGGACAGGGCGGCCACGCCCGTCACCTGCTCCGTCACCGCGCCCAAGGCGCGCAGATGGGCGGCGAAATCGACGGCGGGCAGAACGTCCGTTTCAAAATGGGCGTCGCGCAGCAGATTGTTGAAGGGGGCACCGCCGCAGGCGTTTTGCAGGCGGTTGATGCAGCCATAACCCCGGTTGTCGAGCAGGACGACGACAAGCTTGCGCTTCATCATCACCGACACGGCCAGTTCGGAGTTCATCATCATGTAGCTGCCGTCGCCGACCATGACGAAGACCTCGCGCTCCGGCTCGGCCATCTTCACGCCCAGACCCCCGGCGATCTCATAACCCATGCAGGAGAAGCCGTATTCCAGGTGATAGCCGCCGGGCCGCGCCGTGCGCCACAGCTTGTGCAATTCACCGGGCAGGCCGCCCGCCGCGCAGACGACGACGCCATCCTCCCCCGCCGCGCGGTTGACCGCGCCCAACACCTGGGCGTCGGTCGGCAGATCCAGACCGGCGTCGGCGGTCGCGGTGTCGACCACGCGGTTCCACAGGCTCATGTGCTCCTGCGCGGTGGCCCGCCAGGCGGTCGGTGCCACCCAACCGGCCAGACCGGCCGTCAGCGACTCCAGCCCGCGCGCGGCGTCGGCGACCAGGGGCAAGGCCCCGCCCTTGGCGGCGTCGAAGGCGGCGACGTTCAGCCCGATCAGGCGACCGGCGGGGTTGCCGAACACCGACCAGGAGGCGGTCGTGAAATCGGCCAGCCGGGTGCCGACGGCCAGAACGACGTCGGCCTCCTCGGCCAGCGCGTTGGCGGCGCTCGATCCGGTGACGCCGATGGAGCCGACGTTGCACGGGTGGTTCCAGGCCAGGGCGCCCTTGCCCGCCTGGGTTTCGGCCACCGGGATGCCGTGGCGGGCGGCGAAATCGGCCAGCGCGGCGCAGGCCCCGCTGTAATGCACGCCGCCACCGGCGACGATCAGCGGCTTGGCCGCGCCGCGCAGCGCGGCGAGCACGTCGGCCAGTTCGTCGCGGTCGGCCTCCGGGCGGCGGGTGCGGTGGATGGTCCGTTCGAAGAAGGCCAGCGGGAAGTCATAAGCCTCCGCCTGGACATCCTGCGGCAGGCAGAGCGTGACCGGGCCGCAGTCCGCCGGGTCGGTCAGCACCTGGATGGCCCGGCGCAGGCTGGGCATGAGCTGTTCGGCCCGCGTGATGCGGTCCCAGAAGCGGGAGACCGGGCGGAAGCAATCGTTGGCCGACACGGTGAAATCGCCCGGCTGTTCCACCTGTTGCAGCACCGGATCGGGCGCGCGGGTGGCGAAGGTGTCGCCCGGCAGCAGCAGCACCGGCAGCCGGTTGACGTGGGCGAGCGCTGCCGCCGTCACCATGTTGACCGCCCCCGGCCCGACCGATGTGGTGCAGGCCATCATCCGGCGGCGGGCGTTGGCCTTGGCGAAGGCGATGGCGGCGTGCGCCATGCCCTGTTCGTTGTGGGCGCGGTAGGTCGGCAGCGTGTCGCGGGCGGCGTGCAACGCCTCGCCCAGACCGGCGACGTTGCCATGGCCGAAGATGGCCCACACCCCGGCGAAAAGCGGCTGTTCCCGCCCATCGACGGTGACGAATTGGGCGCTCAGAAATTTGACCAGAGCCTGGGCCACGGTGAGGCGAACGGTCGCCATTCTCGCTACTCCAAATGGGGCCGGTTGTGGCCCGTGTTCCTCCGGGATCGCCGCAAGGGTGGGGCTGCGATCCGTTGTGTGTTTGGAACCGGCGCTGGGGGCGTCCGGCAGACGGCATTTTTCTTCCGTCTTGCTTTCTTATTTAGAATATACGTTCCAAAAGCGGCTGTAAAGGGGCTGTTGTTGGTCGGACGGATGTTTTGCGGTGCGGGATGTTTTGTCGTGGCTGCGCGTTTTGTCACGCCCCCGGAGTCGCACCCAGCGTCCGGGCGGTCGGCGGGGTGGTGGGAAAACAGGACGCATGGAATTTATACGGCGTCCGGGTGTTTGCTATCGGGCGTGTCACCCGACCGTTCCGCCGATCGCGCAACCGATCCGCCAACCGACCATTGGACCCATCATGCCGATTCCCCCGCTGACCCTGCTGTGCCTGGCGCTTCTCACCGCCTGCGGCGGATCGGGTGCGGTGCATCCCCTCACCGCCGCCGGTTCCACCCCTGCGGCGGCGACCCGGCCGGAGATTTTGCGGACCAGCGCCACCCACACCGGGCTGACGGTGCTGCCGCGCAGCCGGGGCGGTGGGCGGGGCGACGGGATGCCCGCCACCCGCTTTCCCACCCCGCTGTCGGCGCTGGATCCGCAGGTGGCGGCAACGGAGTGATCCGGCGACGGATCAGGCCGCCGCGCGCGTCGCCTCGGCCCGCTGCTCGTCCCAGAAGGCGATGAGGCGGCGGTAGGCGGTGGCCATGGTGTCGATGGCCTCGGCGTCGGACATGGTCCCAGAGAGCCACCCGTCGGCGGCGGCCCCGAACAGGGTGCGGCCCACGGCAAACCCCTTGCACACCGGCTGCCGGGCGGCGAGCGCCAGACCGGCTTTCAACGCCTCCTCCGGCGCGTCCAGCCCCAGGATCAGCACGCCCCGGCACAGCGGATCGCGGGCGGCGACCACGGCGGAAATCGCGTCCCACGCCGCTTGGCTGGTCTGCGAGGGCAGTTTCCACCAATCGGGCAGAACCCCCAGATCGTAAAAACGGTCCATGGCGCGGGCGATGGTGCGGTCGTCCACCGCCGACTCCTTGGGCGGGATGATTTCCAGCAGGAATTCGTGGTTGGTTCCCCGGCAGGCGGCGAACAGCGCCAGGATCTGCCGTTCCTGGTCGTCGCGCAGGGCCGGTTCATCGTCCGGGTGCAGGAAGGCGAGGCACTTCACCACATGCTCGGCGGGCCATTCGCGGATCGTCACCGCCGCGTCGGGGCCACCCTCGAAGCGCAGCGGGCGCGATCCCGGCAGTTCGATCGGGCGGCCGATCCAGGCGTTGGTTCCGGTCAACTCCTCCAAGGCGCTCTGGCCGTGCAGGCCGTCGAGCAGCATGCCGAAGCCGTCGCGGTCCCCGGCCCCTTGGCGGGCGGCGGTCAGCGCCAGGCTCTTGAAATCGGCGATGCGCGCCGGGTCCGCCCCGTGCTTTTCGGCCATCGCCTCCAACTGGGCGCGGTGGTCGATGGCGAAGGCCAGAACCTCCGGCCAATCGCGGCGGCGGGTGGTGGCCCAATGGATGTGCGACAGGGTGGCGTCTTCGCGCAAACGGGTGGTCGGGCTGCCGTGCGTCAGGAAATGGGTCAGTTCGGTCCAGGTCGGGACCGCCGGGGCGCAGCCGTGGCGCGACACCGCAAAGGCCCCGCAGGCGTTGGCGTAGGTGCAGCAATCCGCCAGCGGCGCGTCGCGCAGCCAGCCGCGCAGGAAGCCCGACATGAAGGCGTCGCCCGCCCCCAGCACGTTGTAGACCTCCACCGGGAAGCCGGGGCCGCGAACGCCGAGGTCGAGATTGTCCGGCACGTCGCCGGAAAAGACGACGCAGCCCATCGGCCCGCGCTTGCACACCAACGTCGCCGAGGTCAGGCGGCGGACGGCGCGCAGGGCGGCGACGGTGTCGGTGCTGCCACCGGCGATGTGGAACTCCTCCTCCGTCCCGACGATCAGATCGCAGCCCGGCAGGATGGTTTGCAGAAGCGCGGTGACGCCGCCGTCGGCGACGAAACGCTCCTCGCCCAGCCCGTGACCGGTCAGCTTCCACAGCACCGGGCGGTAATCGATGTCGAACACCACCTTCACGCCGTTGGCGCGCGCCAGCCGCATCGCCTTGCGCATGGCGGCGTCGGTGCCGGGGCTGGAAAAATGGGTTCCGCTGACGACGATGGCGCGCGACGACGCGATGAACGCCTCGTCCACATCATCCTCGCAGATCGCCATGTCGGCGCAGTTTTCCCGGTAGAAGATCAGCGGGAAGGTCTTGCGGTCGCGGATGCCCAGGATGACCAGCGCGGTCAGGCGTTGGGGGTCGGTGATGACGTGGCTGGTGTCCACCCCCTCGCGGATCAATTGTTCGCGGATGAAGCGGCCCATATGCTCGTCGCCCACACGGGTCAGCAGCGCCGATTTCAGCCCCAGCCGCGCGGTGCCGACGGAAATGTTGGTGGGGCAGCCGCCAACGTATTTCGCGAAGCTTTGCACGTCTTCCAACCGGCTGCCGATCTGCTCGCCGTAGATGTCAACCGAAGACCGGCCAATGGAAATGACGTCGAGGGCGCGTTCGTGAGGCATCAATCAGCTCCGCTGCAATCCGGGACCGGCGGACGGCGGGCAAGCGCAGGCGTGGTCCGGCCGCGCCGATGGCGGTCCCGTCGCGTCTGTCTCTCCCCGTCGTCCGGTCTTTGTTTTGGCCGGTCTTTGTTTTTGGGTTGTGTTGGCTCTAGCCGCCGGTGGTGATCCAGCGCTTGATCGTTGGTTGGATTATAGAACAAAAATTCCCTAAGCCGTCAATCAGGAATTTTTGTTCCATCGCGAGGCGGGCGGCCAAACGCCAAAACGCCCCGGACTCACGGCCGGATCGCGGGAGGATCAGGCCGGAGTTTGGGGCGTGGGCCGTCGCAATCGGACGGAGTCACCAGGAACGGGGTTGGAACGGATGAACCGTGCGCATCGGGCTGCGGACCGGGCTGAACCGGCCCCGGACGTGGCGTGTGGTCAGGCCGACCGGCGGACCGGCGGAGCCACGCTCGCCCCCGGTGCCACGTAGTAGGGCACGCTGGCGCGCGGTTCCGGTTTGCGGTTGCGGATCACGTCGGCCAGCTTTTCCGCCATCATGATGGTGGGGGCGTTCAGGTTGCCGGTGATGATGCGCGGCATGATCGAGGCGTCGATCACCCGCAACCCCTCCAGCCCATGCACCCGGCCTTGCCCATCAACCACCGCCTGATCGTCGGTTCCCATCCGGCAGGAACAGGATGGGTGATAGGCGGTTTCGGCGTGGTGGCGGACGAAGGCGTCGAGATCGGCGTCGGTCTGGCAATCGGCGCTGGGGCTGATCTCCCGCCCGCGATAGGGGTTGAGGGCGGCTTGCCGCATGATCGTCCGGGTGATGCGGATGCCGTCGCGGAACTCCTGCCAATCCTGGGCGTCGGCCATGTAGTTGAACAGGATGCTGGGCGGGGCGTTGGGATCGCGCGACACCGCCCGCACCCGCCCCTTGCTGGGCGAACGCATGGAGCCGACATGCGCCTGGAAGCCGTGGGCCTGCACCGCGTTGGTGCCGTTGTAGCTGATCGCCACCGGCAGGAAATGATATTGCAGGTTGGGCCACGGCACATCGTCGCCGGTGCGGATGAAGCCGCCCGCCTCGAACTGGTTGCTGGCCCCGACACCGGTCCCCAAAAACAGCCATTCCGCCCCGATGGCGGGCTGATTCCACCATTGCAGCGCCGGATAGAGCGAAACCGGCTGCGTGCATTCATACTGGATGTACATTTCCAGATGGTCTTGCAGATCGGCCCCGACGCCGGGCAGGTCGATCACCTGCGGCACGCCCAGATCGCGCAGCAGATCCGACGGGCCGACGCCCGACCGGTGCAGGATGGCGGGCGAGCCGATGGCCCCGGCGCACAGCAGCACCTCGCGCCGGGCGTGGACCGTGTGCGGGGTGGTGCCGCGCCGATAGGCGACGCCCACCGCCCGCCGCCCGTCGAACAGGATGCGGTCGGTCAGCGCGTGGGTGACGATGGTCAGGCCGGGCCGCCCCTTGGCGCGGTCGAGATAGCCGCGCGCCGTGCTGGACCGCCGCCCCTGGCGGGTGACGGTGCGGTCCATCGGGCCGAAGCCCTCCTGCCGGTAGCCGTTGAGGTCGTCGGTGCGGGCGTAACCGGCCTGCACCCCGGCCTCCACCATCGCCTCATAGAGCGGGTTGACGCCGGGCTTGGCGGTCGTCACCTGCACCGGGCCGTCGCCGCCGTGGTAATCGTTCGGGCCGACGTCGCGGCTTTCCGCCTTTTTGAAATAGGGCAGGCAGTCCAGGTAACTCCAGTCCTCCAACCCCGGCTGTTCGGCCCAGCCGTCGTAATCCAGCGCGTTGCCCCGGATGTAGCACATGCCGTTGATGAGGGAGGAGCCGCCCAGCCCCTTGCCGCGCCCGCACTCCATCCGGCGGTTGTTCATGTGCGGTTCAGGTTCGGTGACAAAGGCCCAGTTGTAACGCCGCCCTTGCAGCGGAAAGGCCAGCGCGGCGGGCATCTGGGTGCGGAAATCCAAGCGATGGTCCGGCCCGCCCGCCTCCAGCAGCAGGACGCTGACGCCGGGATCCTCGGTCAGGCGGCTGGCCAGCACGTTGCCCGCCGAACCGGCCCCGATGATGATGTAGTCGTAGTCGCGCGTTGCGATGGACGTGACGATGGACATGGGTCAGCCCTCTGAACGGCCAGGCGTTCCAGACACGGTGTGCGGACGGGTGGGTCGGGGGTGGGAAGGGGTCAGAAGACGGAGCCGTATGGCCCCAACTCCACCTGCACCGACTTCACGCGGGTGTAGTGATCGAACGACTCCACGCCGTTTTCCCGGCCGATGCCGGATTGCTTGAAGCCGCCGACCGGCATTTCCGGCGGGGATTCGCCCCAGGCGTTGATCCAGCAGATCCCGGCCTCCAGCCGGTGGATGACGCGGTGGGCGCGGGCAAGGTCGGTTGTCACCAGCCCGGCGGCCAGCCCGTACCGGCTGTCGTTGGCCCGCGCGATGACCTCCTCCTCCTCGTCGAACACCAGGATCGACAGGACCGGGCCGAAGATTTCCTCCTGCACGATGCGCATGCGGTCCAGGCAATCGGTGAAGATGGTGGGGGCGACGTAGGCCCCGCGCGCGAAAGCGTCGCCATAGGGCGGGCCGCCGCCCGCCAGCAGCCGCGCCCCTTCGGCCTTGCCGCTGGCGATGAAGCCCAGCACCTTGTCCCGGTGGGGGAAGCTGGCGAGCGGGCCGAAATTCGTGTCCGGATCCAGCGGATCGCCCATGCGCACGCGCTCCACCCGGGCCAGCAGGCGGTCTTCGAACGCCGCCTTGACGCTGCGGTGGACAAACACCCGCGTGCCGTTGGTGCAGACCTGTCCGGAACTGTAGAAATTCGCCATCATGGCGATGTCGGCGGCGCGGTCCAGATCGGCGTCGGCGAAGACGATCAGCGGCGATTTGCCGCCCAGCTCCATCGTCACGTCCTTCAACGTCGATCCACCCGCCGCCGCCATCACCGCCTTGCCGGTGTCCACCCCGCCGGTGAAGGAGATCTTCTCGATCCCCGGATGGCCGCTGAGGAGCGCGCCGACCCGGCCATCGCCCTGCACCACGTTGAACACGCCGTCCGGCAGACCGGCTTCGCTGTAGATCGCGGCCAGACGCAGCGCCGACAGCGGTGTGATTTCGCTGGGCTTGAAGATCATGGCGTTGCCCGCCGCCAGCGCCGGGGCCGATTTCCACAGCGCGATCTGAATCGGGTAATTCCACGCCCCGATTCCGGCGACCACGCCCAGCGGCTCCCGCCTTGTGTAGACGAAGGAGGTGGGGCGGAGCGGGATTTGCCGCCCTTCCAGCGCCGGGGCAAGACCGGCGTAATATTCCAGCACGTCGGCCCCGGTGGCGATGTCCACCGCGCGGGTTTCGCTGATCGGTTTGCCGGTGTCGAGCGTCTCCAGTTCCGCCAACGCGTCGTTGCGCTCGCGCAGCAGGGCGACGGCGCGGCGCAACACCCGGGCGCGCTCCATCGCCGGGCGGGCGGCCCAGTCGGCTTGCCCGGTCCGGGCGCTGTCCACCGCACGGTCCACGTCGGCGGCGGTCGCCTGCGCCACCTCCGCCAGCGTTTCGCCGGTGGCGGGGTTGACGGTGGTGAACCAGCCATCGCCGGTTGCCGGTGTCGATTGGCCGTGAATGTAGTGGGTTTGCCGCCCGAACCGCGTCATGATTGCCGTCTCCGCCGTTCGCGTCTGCGCTGGGTGTGCGCTGGGTTTTTGCCGTGGCTGTAGCTTAGGCGTTTTTTTTAATTGATCGTCCAATAAAAAATAAACACCGTCGTGAGCGTTCTCCGCACTTGTCGGTTTGCGACAAGGACAAGGGCGAGCCTGTTCAATCCGGCGGATGCGGGGACGGTGTTACTGTTTCGACACGCAACGGATCGGGGCGGCGGTGGCGCGCGGCCTGCACCCACCGCCGACCGCACACGCAGCAACGTTTTGGGGGGCGACGCGATGGAGACCATCGGCTTTTTGCTGGTGCCCGATTTCTCAATGATCGCCTTCACCGCCTCGGTCGAGCCGCTGCGGCTGGCCAACCACATCAGCGGGCGCACGCTGTACCGCTGGGTGCTGCTGTCGCGCGACGGCGGGGCGGAGCGCGCGAGCAACGGTGTGGGCGTGCTCTGCGACCATGGGCTGGACGACGCGCCGCCGTTGCCCACCCTGGTGGTGTGCAGCGGCATCGGCGGCCACCGCTACGACGACCGGGCGGTGTTGTCCTGGCTGCGGCGGGCGGCGACGCGCGGGACGCAACTGGGGGCGGTGTGCACCGGCAGCCACATTCTGGCGCGCGCCGGGCTGCTCGACGGCTACCGCTGCACCATCCATTGGGAAAATCTGGCGGGGATCGCCGAAACCTTTCCGGAGATCGAGGCGACGGGGGAGCTGTTCACCATCGACCGCAACCGCTTCACCTGCGCGGGCGGCACCTCGGCCACCGACATGATGTTGCACCGCATCGCCGCCGCCCACGGCGAAACGCTGGCCATCGACATCGCCGAACAGATGCTGCACGACCGCATCCGCCCCGGCCACGCCCACCAGCACGACGCCATCCAGCCCAACCCGGTGATGGAGTGCAAGGAACTCAACGACGTCATCCGGCTGATGCAGGACAATTTGGAAGACCCGCTGGATCTGGCCACCCTGTCGGCGATGCTGGGCCAGTCGCGGCGCAACGTGGAGCGGCTGTTCCGCAAGTATCTCGATTGCTCGCCCGCCCGCCATTATCTGGGCCTGCGGCTGAAGCGGGCGCGGCAATTGCTGTCGCAAACCTCGTTGCCGGTGATCGAGGTGGCGGTGTGCTGCGGCTTCGTGTCCGCCACCCATTTCAGCAAATGCTACCGCGACCATTTCGGCGTGCCGCCGCGCAGCGACCGGCAGGGCCAGCGCGCGCGGGTGGCGGTGGGGGCGCTGTAATCCGATCGGTTTGTTGTGAAGGAGCGAGCCATGACGGTGGGCACGGGGGACGCGGTTTCGCTTCGGGGGGTGTGGGCGGTCTACGGACAGGCATCGGCGGAGGCCCGGCGTGTGATCGCCGCGCGCGCCGACCGGGCGGCGGTGGCCGCGACCGGCGTCGAGGTCGCCGTGGCCGGTCTGTCGCTGGACATCGGCGGTGGGGAGATCCTGGCGCTCCTCGGGCGGCTGGGATCGGGCAAATCAACCCTGCTGCGGCTGATGAACCGGCTGGTCGATCCGGTCGCCGGAACGGTGACGGTCGGCGGGGTAGCGTTGGCCGATCTGTCGCCGCGCGCGCTCGCCGCCTTTCGCCGCGAACGGCTGGGCATGGTCTTCGCCTCCGCCGCCGCGTTGCTGGCCAACCGGACGGTCGCGGGCAATGTCGAATTCGCCCTGGAGGTGATGGGGCAGGGGCGGAGCCAGCGGCGCGAACGCGCCATGGCGGCGCTGTCGCAATTCGGACTGGCCGAGCGGGCGGGGGCGGCGCTGGCCGATTTGTCCGCCGCCGACCGGCTGCGCGTGGGCTTCGCCCGCGCCATCGTCACCGCGCCGCGCCTGCTGCTGATCGACGACCCCTTTGCCAGCCTGCCCGCGCTGGAGCGGTCGGAACTCACCGAGGATCTGGCCCGTGTGGCGCGCGCGTTGGGATCCACCATGGTGCTGGCGATGCGCGACGCCGAGGACGCTATGCGGGTGGCCGACCGGGTGGCGGTGCTGAAAGGCGGGGCGCTGGTGGCGGTGGACACGCCCGACGCGCTGCTGGAACGGTCGGATGAGAACGCCGAGGTCCGTTTCTTTCTGCACCGCATCGCCGAACAGCGGGCGGTGCGGCGGCGGGCCGAACGGCTGGACGGGGCGATCAAGGGCTTTGAGGCGGCGGTGACGCAGGCCTTGGGCGCGGTCGGCCAATCGGCGGGGGCGCTCGACGCCACCGCCCGCACGCTGAAAGGCATTTCCAGCGAAACCGGCGGGCGGGTGATCGAAACCGCCGCGTCGGTCGGCCAGACCGCCGCCAGCGTCGGCGCGATGGAGGCGGCTGCTCAACAAATGGCCGGTTCGATGGATGAAATCGGGCAGCATGTCGGCCAATCGGTCGCCATCGCGTCCGCCGCCGTCGCCCAGGTGCAGGACACCGACGACAGCGTGCGTGGCCTGATCGGCGCGGCCCGCAGCATCGTCGGCATGGTCGGCGTCATCAGCGCCATCGCCGCGCGCACCCGCCTGCTGGCGCTGAACGCCACCATCGAATCGGCGCGGGCGGGGGAGGCGGGGAAGGGCTTCGCCGTCGTCGCCAGCGAGGTCAAGCAACTGGCCGAACAGACCGCGCGTGCGACGGAGCAGATCGCCGCACAGGCGGCGGGCATCCAGGCCACCACCGACGGGACCATCCAGGCGATCGCCCGCATCAAGGACACCATCGGCGACATGAACGCCCTGTCCGGCGCGGTGGCGGCGGCGGTGGAGCGGCAACGCAGCTCCGCCGACGACATCGGCCAGCGCATCGCCGAAGTGACGGCGACGGCGGAGGCGCTGAGCGCGGCCATCGAACGGTTCGGCAGCGGGGCCGAGCGCACCGACGCCGCCACCAGCCATGTGCTGGACGCCGCCGATGGTCTGGCCGCGTTGACCGACGGGCTGCGCGCGCGGGTGGACGGTTTTCTGGCCGACATCCGCGACGGCACGGCGGCGGACGGCGATCCGTCCAACCGCCGCGCCGGTTGATGGAACGGGTGTTTCATCATGCCGGCCTCCTGGCCCGTCTCCTGGTTTAATTCTTGCTTTCCCCCGGACCGACCGGATCGCCCGGAGGACGGTGGTGTCGCGGGTGGCAACACCCGCGTGCCCCTTGTTCCCGGACGGGAAACAGGCGACAGTTTGTCGCGCGGAACAAGGGAGAGCAGGATGCCGGATGGCGCTTGGAACGGGGGGCCGCCGGGCGACGCGGCCAAACGCGCGACCGCGAAAGAAGCGGTGCTGTCGGTCGGCTTCATCCTGGCCAACCGCTTCACCTTGACCGCGCTCGCGACCTTTCTCGACGCGCTGCGGCTGGCGGCGGACGATGGCGACGGATCGCGGCAAATCCGCTGCCGCTGGACCATCATGGGGTCGGGGGCCGAGCCGGTGCGGTCGAGCTGCGGCGTGTCCATCGGCGCGTGGGAGGCGTTCCAGGATCCGCGCGGCTTCCATTACATCGTCGTCGTCGGCGGTCTGCTCCACCCCGGCCCGCAATTGGACGACGAGACGGTCGCCTATCTGAAGGCGGCCGCCGCCGCCGGGGTGACGCTGGTCGGGGTCTGCACCGGCGGTTTCGCCCTGAGCCGCATCGGCCTGATGAACCGGCGGCGCTGCTGCGTGAGCTGGTATCACTACAGCGATTATGTGGAGGAGTTCCCGGACGTCGAGCCGGTGGCCGATCAGCTCTACGTCGTTGACCGCGACCGCATCACCTGTTCGGGCGGTGCCGGGGTGGCCGATCTGGCCGCGTACCTGATCGAACGGCATCTGGGCCGGGCCTGCGCGCAGAAGACCATGCACATCATGCTGATCGACAAGGCCCGTCCCGCCAACCAGCCGCAACCCCAGCCGCCGACCCACAACGAGGTGGTGAACGACCGGGTGCGCCGCGCCCTGCTGCTGATGGAACAGCATCTGGCCGATCCGCTGACGGTCGAGGACATCGCCCGCAAGGTCAACATCAGCACCCGCCAGTTCGAACGGCTGTTCCGCTTTTCCACCGGCGTGAGTCCGACCGCCTTTTACCGGGTGCTGCGCCTGCGCTATGGCCTGTGGCTGCTGCGCAACTCGACCCGCTCCATCACCGACATCGCGGTGGAGTGCGGGTTTGCCGATTGCGCCCATTTCTCGCGCCAATTCCGCGAGGGGTTCGGCGTGTCCCCGTCCGCCCTGCGGCGCGGCGGGCCGGAGGTGGAGGGACTGACCCTGCCCACCGACGGCCCGTCGGCCCTGCTGCGCGCCTTCGATCTGCGCAGCGTTCCGCCGGACCGGCGGATTTACGAGTAGAAATGGCGATCACACCGTGACCGTCCAGGATCGAATCTCGTCCAGGCGTCGTTGCGCTGCCGTGTCGTCACCGCCCTGGGCCGGGTGGAATCCGGGGACAAAGAAGCGCAACCAGGGCAGGGCCTGGCGGGGAAAATAGCCCGATGGCCGGAACAGGAAACGGGCCGCCTCCACCCAGGTCCGGGCGCGCCACAGGCCGCCGACCCGGTGGACGTTGTCCAGCGTTTGCACCATGGTTTCCACCAGCATCAACAGGCTGATGTAGAGCATCCACAGGGTCCGCCGCCAATAGCCGCCGCCCAAGGCGCAGTACACCTCGAAGGCGACGGCGCGGTGTTCGTGCTCCTCCGCCGAATGCCACAGCCACAGGGCGCGCAGGGCGGGGGGTGCCCCGTCCAACCACACCTCGTCCCGCAACAGGGCGTCGCCCTGGGTGGCGGTGAAATGCTCGTACGCGATGACGATGGCCAACTTGTTCAGCACGCTCATCCCGCGCCCCTGCTTGATTCGCCAGCCGATGATGGGCGCGAGGACGAAACGCAGCCCCTGTTCCTCCAGCCGTCGGTTCAGGCGGACATGCACGCCGGTGTGCGCCGCCTCCTGCCGGATGAAGCGGTCGATGTCGTCGCGCAGGGTGGGGTCGGTGATGGCGGGAAGCGCCTCCCGCAGGGTGGCGATGAAGTATTTCTCGCCGGTTGGCAACATCAGGGAGCTGGCGTTGAACATTTGACTGCGCCAAACGTCACCACCAAGCCAATTGACGGACAACGTTTCCAGGGCCGCATCATCAAGCGTGAAGCGGCGGACCACAAGATCCGACATGGGATCCTCCATTTGTCTGGTCGGTGCTGTTTTTGATCTGGACGAGGGCAGGATAGCGAGGGATGGTGTGCGGGCAAACTCGCTTTCCCGGACCAGCACGGCGATGACCGACGATACGGATCAACAGCTTGATTCCATGAGAAAAAAGCCGAGACAGCCGCGCGCGTGGCGCACGGTGGCGACGATTTTCGAAGCGACCGTTCAGATTTTGGCCCGGCATGGCGAAGGCGGTTTGACCACCAACCGGGTGGCGGAACGGGCGGGTGTCTCCATCGGCACGCTGTACCAGTATTTTCCCGGCATGGACGCGATCATTCTGGCGATGATTGACTGGCGGCGGCGGCAGATCGTCGCCGATCTGGAAAAGATGCTGGCGGCGGCGGGCGCGTCCAACGACGATCCGGCGGTCCACACCCGGCTGTACATCCGCACGCTGGTGCAGGCGTTCGGCATCCCCGCGCCCGGGACCGGCCCGCTGCTGCGCCGGGCGTGGCTGCTGGACCACACGCCCGAATGCATCGCCATGATGCAGGACACGGTGGCGCTGACCCACGCGGCGCTGGTGCAACGGGCGCACCCGGATTACCCGCCGCCCAGCCCTGCCGACCTGTTCGTGGCCACCCGTGGGGTGATGGGGGCGATCCGCGCGGCGGTGCTGGAAGGCTCCGACCTGCCGGGAACCCAAGCGTTCGAAGACGCGCTGACGACGATCACCCTGGCCCTGACCCGCCGCCCCACTGGATCGCGACACGAATCGCGACACGGCGACGCAGTGGGCGGGGGAGAATCGGGGCCAACTTGAACGTTTCCGACGATGCTGTCGCTTGCGTTCAAATGGAATGGCCACTCTGTTCTAGCCTGTCCGATCCATTCAGCTTTCTACTGATCCCTGCGAAAAGCGCGAGGCAGGCATGTCCAACCAGTCGATCGTCTCACCCATCCCAACGCGGTTTCGCATCTTGAGCATTGGGGCCGCGCGTGGCGGAATCCGGGATCCAAGAAGACCGGCGTCGTCACCGTCGGGGCGGGTGGGTGCGGGCCGACGGTTGCCTGTCATCGGGCCGAAGGGCCTGAGGCCCGGCTGACCATCCCCCCCCAGGACCGACGCCCGTCCATCCTTTGATGCACAAGGACCTTGCCCATGGCCGTCAGCGTCTTCGATGTGTTCAAGATCGGCATCGGGCCGTCCAGTTCGCACACCGTCGGGCCGATGAAGGCCGCCGCCGCCTTCGTCACCGGTCTGGCCGACCGCGCCGACCGGACGGCGGTGGAGCGGGTGACGGCGGAGCTGTACGGCTCGCTCGCCCTGACCGGCGTCGGCCACGCCACCGACAGCGCGGTGCTGCTGGGGTTGTTGGGGGAATGGCCCGACACCGTCGATCCCGAACGGATCCCGGCCCTGGTCGAGGGGATTCGGCGCGACCGGCGGCTGGCGCTGGGCGGCGGTCCCGTCATCGCCTTTGACCCCGACCGGGATTTGCTGCTGCACAAGGGCGAGACGCTGCCCGGCCACCCCAACGGCATGCGGCTGACCGCGCGCGACGCCGCCGGAACCCTGCTCGACACCCGCGTCTATTACTCCGTCGGCGGCGGCTTCGTCGTGACGGAGGAGGAGTTGCACCGCAACGAACCCGCGCCCGGGGTGCCCGACGTTCCCTATGATTTCAACTCCGCCGACGAGATGCTGGCGTTGGCGCGGGACAGCGGGCGCAGCATCGCCGCCCTGGTCCGCGACAACGAGCGCGTCACCCGCAGCGACGAGGAGATCGATGAGGGGATGCGCCGCATCTGGGGGGCGATGAAAGGCTGCGTGGCGCGTGGCATCACCCAGGACGGCGTTCTGCCCGGTGGACTGAAGGTGCGCCGCCGCGCCGCCGCGCTCTACCGCGACGCGTGCAGCAAGGCGGAATCGGCGCTGCGCGACCCGATGGCGGTGATGGACTGGATCAGCGTCTACGCCATCGCGGTGAACGAGGAAAACGCCGCCGGTGGACGGGTGGTGACGGCCCCGACCAACGGGGCGGCGGGCATCGTTCCGGCGGTGCTGCATTACTACGACCGCTTTTGCCACAACGCCAGCGAGCGCGGGATCTTCGATTTCCTGCTGACCGCCACCGCCATCGCCACGCTCTACAAAAAGAACGCCTCAATCTCCGGGGCGGAGGTCGGGTGCCAGGGCGAGGTCGGGGTGGCCTGTTCGATGGCGGCGGGCGGGCTGGCCGCCGCGATGGGCGGAACCCCGGCGCAGATCGAAAACGCCGCCGAAATCGGCATGGAGCACAATCTGGGCCTGACCTGCGACCCCATCGGCGGGCTGGTGCAGATCCCCTGCATCGAACGCAACGCGATCGGCGCGGTCAAGGCGATCAACGCCGCCCGTCTGGCCCTGAACAGCGACGGCCTGCACCATGTCTCGCTCGACAAGGTGATCCGCACCATGCGGGAAACCGGGGCCGACATGCAGACGAAATACAAGGAAACGTCGCTTGGCGGCTTGGCCGTCAACGTCGTCGAGTGCTGATCCGTTCACCCCGGCGGGACAGGGACGCGCCATGACGATCCTGCCCGCCGGTCTGCGCGCAAATGCGACGGCCTGTCGCAATCCTGCGGTGATCTGTCGCGGGTTGGCAGGTTTCCTTGACGATCCGGTGACATCCTTTTTCCATCGACAGTGAGAAGCGAGCCGCCATGCCGTCGCCCGCCGAAACCCTTCTCAAGCCCTTGACGATCAAGCATCTGACCCTGCGCAACCGGGTCATGAGCACCAGCCACGCGCCGGGATACGGATCGGAGGGCAAACCCAAGGAACGCTACCAGCTCTACCACGAGGAAAAGGCCAAGGGGGGCATCGCGCTGACCATGTTCGGCGGCTCCTCCTCGGTCGCGGTGGACAGCCCGGCGGCCCCGTGGAACCAGATCTCCGTCGCCGACGACAGCGTGATTCCGTTTCTGCGCGAGTTCTCCGACCGGGTCCACCGGCATGGCGCGGCGCTGATGATCCAGTTGACCCATATGGGGCGGCGCACGCGTTGGGACACGGAGCATTGGTTGCCCACCGTCTCGGCCTCGGCCCGGCGGGAACCGGCGCACCGCAACACGCCCAAGGAGATGGAAGACTGGGATTTCAAGCGGATCATCGCCAGCTTTGCGGCGGCGGCCCGCCGCTGCAAGGAAGGCGGGCTGGACGGGTTCGAGCTGTCCGCCGCCCATGGCCATCTGATTGACCAGTTTTGGAGTCCGTCGGTCAACCGCCGCACCGACAAATACGGCGGCAGCCTGGAAAACCGCATGCGTTTCGGCATCGAGGTGTTCGAGGCCATCCGGGCGGAGGTCGGCGACGACTACATCGTCGGCATCCGCATGTCGGGCGACGAGCTGATCGACGATGGCCTGACCAACGAGGATTGCGTCACCATCGCCCGCACCTACGCCGAACGCGGGCTGATCGATTTCGTCAATGTGCTGGGCGGACAGGCGCGCGACCACATGGCGCACGCGATTTCCCTGCCCAACATGTCCTTTCCCGTCGCCCCCTTCCTGCATCTGCCCAGCAGCATCAAGCGCGAGGTCGGCATCCCGGTCTTCCACGCCCAGCGCGTGACCGATCTGGCCACCGCCGCCCGCGCGGTGGAGGAGGGGCATGTGGACATGGTCGCCATGACCCGCGCCCACATCGCCGACCCGCATCTGATGCGCAAGCTGTCCGAAGGCCGTTTGGACGATGTGCGGCAATGCGTGGGGGCTGGCTATTGCATCGACCGGATTTACGTGGGCGGTGACGCCCTGTGCATCCAGAACGCGGCGACCGGACGCGAAGCGACCATGCCGCACGTCATCGCCAAGGCCCCGGCCCGCCGCCGCGTGGTGGTGGTGGGGGCGGGACCGGCCGGGCTGGAAGCCGCGCGGGTCTGCGCCGAGCGCGGCCATGCGGTGCTGCTGCTGGAGCGCGCCCCGGCGTCGGGCGGGCAAATCTCCGTCGCCGCCAAGGCCACCTGGCGGGAGGCGCTGACCGGAATCACCCGCTGGCTGACCCAGCAGGCGGTCAAGCTGGGCGTCGAGATCCGCTATGGGGTGGAGGCCACCGCCGCGTTGGTGCGGGCCGAACAGCCCGACGTGGTGATCGTCGCGACCGGCGGGCGTCCCGACCGGGGCGACTTTCCCGGAGCGGACCTGACCGTCACCAGCTGGGACGTGCTAACCGGGGCGGTGGAGCCGACCGGCAGCGTCCTGATGTATGACGGAACCGGCCAGCATCACGGTTCCTCCTGCGCCGAATTCATGGCGACGCGCGGCGCGCTGGTGGAGATCGCCACCCCCGACCGCATGGTCGCGGAGGAGGTCGGGACCACCAACCAGCCGATCCATCTGCGCGAGCTGTACCGGCTGGGCGTGATGATGACGACGAATCACACGCTGGTGGAGGTATACCCGGAGGGCAACCGCCGCGTCGCCGTCCTGCGCAACGACTACACCCATGAAGAGGAAGAACGGCTGGTCGATCAGATCGTGGTCGAGTTGGGGACCCAGCCCAACGACGGCCTGTATTTCGACCTGAAGGCGCAGGCGGCCAACCAGGGCCAAACCGATCTGGACCGGCTGTTGAGCGGGCAACCGCAACCGGTCCCGGCCAGTGGCTACGCCCTGTTCCGCATCGGCGACGCGGTGGCCGGGCGCAACATCCACGCCGCCATCTACGACGCCGCGCGTCTGTGCAAGGATCTGTGAGATGGTCGCCGCCGCGCTCTCCACGGTCACGCTGACGGTCCTGCTGGTCGGGCTGGGGCTGGCCCTGGTGCAGGCGCGGCGTTGGCGCGCCGGGCGGGCGGCCAAGGTCGGTGTGTGGGCCGGTCTTGCCGCACTGCCCGGCCGCTATCTGGTCGATGTGCACGACGTGGTCGGGCGCACGCCGTTCAACGCGCGGTTCCACGCCCTGACGGCGGGCGGCTTTCTCGCCGCGCTGGCCCTGTCGGTCGCGCTGGTGGTTCCGTCGTTGCGCCACCCGCTGCTGTGGGGGGGGCTGGCCCTGGCGCTGACGGTCATGCTGGCGGGTGGCCTGATGGTCGGCTACCGCCGCCGCGTGCTGCGCCCGGCGGAGCTGTCGGGCGGGCGGTTCAGCCGTTTGCCGGTGGCGCTGACCGGCTTTTCCGCCGCCTTCCTGCTGGTGGCGCTGGACCAGAGCGCGGGCGGGATCCTGCCGGTGTGGTTTGCCTTGGGGCTGGTCGCGGTCGGCGGTTGGGGCTTGGCCGAACTGGTGTTCGGCGTCTGGAACGGGCCGTTGAAGCACGCCGTCCATGGCGCGCTGCATCTGGCCTTTCACCCGCGCCCCGACCGTTTTCACGATGGGGCCGGACGCGACACCGGCTTGCGACCGCTGGATCTGGCGCAGGCGGACGCGCCGCTGGGGGCGGGGCAGGCGGTCGATTTCGCTTGGAACCGTTTGCTGGGCTTTGACGCCTGTGTGCAGTGCGGCCGGTGCGAAAGCGCCTGCCCGGCCTACGCCGCCGGGTTGCCGCTGAACCCGAAAAAGCTGGTGCAGGATCTGGTCCTGTCGCTCGACGACGGGTCGGATGACCGCGCCTACGCCGGGCATGGTCATCCGGGTCGGCCTATCGGAGCGGCGGTGACGGGGCCGACGCGTCCTCTGGTCGGGGCCGACGCCTTGATCCACCCGGACACGCTGTGGGCCTGCACCACCTGCCGGGCCTGCGTGCAGGAATGCCCGATGATGATCGAGCATGTCGACGCGGTCGTCGATCTGCGCCGCTTTCAAACGCTGGAGCGCGGGGCAACCCCAGTGAAGGCGGCGGGCGTGCTGGAGGAGTTGCGCGCCACCGACACCCCCAGCGGGCGGGCGTTGGACCGTCGGTTGGATTGGGCGGTGGATCTGCGTCTGCCGGTGCTGGCGGCGGGTGAGAGCTGCGACACGCTGCTGTGGCTGGGCGACGGCGCGTTTGATCTGCGCAACCAGCGCAGCTTGCGCGCGCTGGTGCTGCTGCTGCGCCGGGCCGGGGTGGAGTTCGCCGTGTTGGGCGCGGCGGAGCTGGATTGCGGCGACGTCGCCCGCCGGTTGGGGGATGAGGCGACCTTTCAGGATTTGGCCCGCCGCAACATCCAGACGCTGGAGGCCCGCCGCTTCCGCCGCATCGTCACCGCCGACCCGCACGCCTTCCACTGCCTGCGCAACGAATACCCGGCCCTGGGCGGGCGCTGGACCGTGCAGCATCACAGCGCGGTTCTGCTGGACCTGCTGACCAGCGGCGCGCTGGCGGTGACGCGGCCCCTGGCCGGGCCGGTGGCCTACCACGATCCCTGTTACCTGGGCCGCTACAACGGGGAGATCGACGCCCCGCGCGCTGTGCTCGACGCCATCGGCGCGCAGCGGCGGGAGATGGAGCGCTCCGGCCTGCGGTCGCGCTGTTGCGGTGGCGGCGGCGGCGCGCCCTTGACCGATGTGGTGGGCGAACGCCGGATCCCGGACATGCGGATGGACGACGCCCGCGCCACCGGCGCGCCGACCCTGGCGGTGGGCTGCCCCACCTGCACCCTGATGCTGGAGGGGGTGGTGGAGCCGCGCCCGCAGGTCGCCGAATTGGCCGAACTGGTGCTGACCGCGACGGAGCCGACGCCATGACCGCCCGCCGTCGTGATCCCCGCGCCGAACGCGCCACCCGTGTGGTTCCCAGCGATGGACCCCGCCTGCGGCTGGCCCTGACCGCTTTGGACAGCGCGGCCCCTGTGTCGGTCCGCCCGCGCCGCGACCCGCGCGCCCGCCGGGCCGACGCGACGGTGCAGACCGCGCCGCGCCTGCGGCTGGATTGGACCGGCAAAACGTTGGCGGCCCCCGTAACCGTCCCTCTCGCCGCCAGCGGGCGGGGCGTGCGCGCGGCGGTGGAGCCGGTGTTGCGGGTGATCGACGCCCCGGCCTGTCTGGTGTTTGCGGTGCTCGACCGCGCCGACGGCGCGCTGTCGGCGCTTGACCGGCAGGTTATGGCGGCGGCGCGCCTGCTGGCCGACGCGCTGGACGGCGCGGTGGTGGCGCTGGCCCCCGATGGGCCGGAGGATTGGGGGGCGCTGGGGGCCGACCGCGTGTTGCCGCTGCCCGCCGCTTGGTCCCACGAACACGCGCCGGAGAGCCGCACCGCCGCCATTCACGCCGCCATCGCCCGCCTGTCGCCGGTTCACGCGCTGTTTCCCGAAAGCCAGGACGGCGGTGACGTCGCCCGCCGCGTGGCGGCGATGGCTGGAGAGCGGCTGTTCGCCGGGGTGGAAAGCCTGTCGGCCCAGCGCGTCACCCGCCGCGCCGGGGGCGGTGCCCGCGAACTGTCCTGCGCGCCGCCGCGCCTGATGTCCATCGCCGCCGACGCGGTCGCCCCGCTGGGGCCGGTGCGCCACGAGGCCCGCTTGCTCGATCCGGTGACGGCGGAGGTGCCCACGCCCACGCTGGGACCGACCCGCCGCCTGGCGGTCGATCCCGACGGGGTGGGGTTGAACGAGGCCGATTTCATCCTCAGCGCCGGGAACGGCGTCACCGATTGGGCGGCCTTCGCCGAGTTGGGCCGGGCGCTGGGCGCGACGCGCGCGGGCAGCCGGGTGGTGTGCGACGCCGGGCATCTGCCGCGCGACCGGCAGGTCGGGGCGTCGGGCACGGTGGTGTCGGCGCGCGGCTATCTGGCCTTCGGCATCGCGGGTGCCCCTCAGCATCTTCAGGGCATTGGCGGGGTTGGCCACGTCATCGCCATCAACACCGATCTGCACGCGGCGATGATCAAGCGCGCCGATCTGGCGATCATCGCCGACGCGCAAGCGGTCATGCCCGCCCTGATCCGCCTGATGAGGGAGCGCACGCATGGTTGACGTCGCCGTTCTGCTCTCGGTCGGTCGGCACCCGGTGTCCGGGCGGGCGCGCCGCGCGCCCACCGACGCGCGGGCGCTGGAGCTGGCCCTGTCGCTGCCGCCGGGCCGCCGCACCGCGCTGCACGCCGGATCGCCGGACAGCCCGGCCCTGCGCGATTATCTCGGCATGGGGCTGGCGGAACTGACGGTGCTGCCGATGGCGGAGGGGCGGGATCCCACCGACGCGCTGGTCGCCCGCCTGCGCGCCGCCGCCCCCGCCATCGTGCTGACCGGCAACCGGGCCGAAGGCGGGGAGGACAGCGGGACGCTGCCCTATAGCCTTGCCCACGCGCTGGGCTGGGCCATTGTCCCGGACGTGGTCGCGTTGACGCTGAACGAGGATGGATCGGCGGAGCTGGTGCAGGCCCTGGCCCGTGGGCAGCGCCGCGCCCTGCGCGTCGCCGTGCCCTTCGTCGCCACCATCCACCCGGCCGCCCCGGCCCCGCGCCCGTCGGCCTTCGGCCCGGCGCGGCGCGGGCGGATCACGGTGGAGCCGGTGGACGCCCCGGTGGACACGGCCTTGGCCGCCTGCGCCGTGCGTCCTTGGCGTGACCGACCCAAGCGTTTGACGGTAGGCGCGCCGGGCGGCGGATCGGGCGGTGCGCTCGACCGGTTGCGCGCCGCCACCGAAGCCAAAGCGGGGCAGGGCCGCCTGTTGGTCGGGCCGACGCCCGACGAGGCCGCCCGCGCCATTTACGACTGTCTCCAGGAACAGGGAATGCTGCCGCGATGACGATCGACGACCGACCACCCCAGGCCCCCGTCTTCGCCGCTGAAAGTGGGGCCGACATCACCGGGATGGGTTGGCCCGGACACACACACCGCAACGCAGGACGGAGGGCGGAATGACCATGACGATGCGCTTGGACGACCCTCCCGCCGTGGCGAAAACGGCAGCCCCACCGACAACCGCCAAGACCAACGCGGACGCCGACGTCCGGCTTCAGGTCCGCAACCTCTACAAAATTTTCGCCGCCGATCCCAAACCCGCCCTGGCGATGCTGAACGCCGGGGCCAGCAAGGCGGAGGTTCTGGACAAGCTGAACGTCAACGTCGGCGTGATGAACGCCAGCTTCGATGTGCGCGCCGGGGAAATCTTCGTCATCATGGGCCTGTCGGGGTCTGGCAAATCGACGATGATCCGCCTGTTGAACCGGCTGATCGAACCCAGCAGCGGCGAAATCCTGCTCGATGGCCGCAACCTGACCCAATTGTCGCGGCGGGAACTGGTGGAGGTGCTGCGCCGCGACATGTCGATGGTGTTCCAGTCCTTCGCCCTGCTGCCCCATCTGACCGCGCTGGACAACGCCGCCTTTGGCCTGGAGATCGCCGGGGTGGACAAGACGGCGCGGCGCGACGCGGCGATGGTGGCCTTGCAGCAGGTGGGTTTGGGGGCCTACGCCCACCGCTACCCGCGCGAAATGTCGGGCGGGATGCAGCAGCGCGTCGGTCTGGCCCGCGCCCTGGCCAACAACCCCACCATCATGCTGATGGACGAGGCGTTTTCCGCGCTCGACCCCCTGATCCGCACCGAAATGCAGGACGAGCTGTTGCGGCTTCAGCGCGAGCAGAAGCGGACCATCATCTTCATTTCCCACGATCTGGACGAGGCGATGCGCATCGGCGACCGCATCGCCATCATGGAAGGTGGGCGGATCGTGCAGGTCGGCACGCCCTATGACATTCTGCGCGCGCCCGCCGACGATTACGTCCGTTCCTTCTTCCGCAACGTCGATGTGTCGCGGGTGCTGCGCGCGGGCGACGTCGCCCGGTTCGAGGCGTCGAACACCATCGTCCGGGTCCCGGGCGTGTTGGGACCGGCGTTGCAGCAATTGACCGAAAGCGGCCATTTTTATGGCTATGTCCGCGACAATGAGAACCGCTTTCAGGGCATCGTCTCGCGCGATTCGGTGGCGCAGGCGTTGCGAAGTGGTGAGCCGCGTTTCCTCACCGCCTTTTTGCCGGGGATCGAGCCGGTGACGAGCGACCTTCCGGTGCACACGCTGTTGCGGCGGGTGGCGGCGGCCCCCTGCCCGGTCCCGGTGGTGGACGCGCAGGGGATCTATCTGGGCGCGATTTCGCCCTCGGTGTTGCTGGAAACTCTGGACAGGGGAGCGTGAGCGATGGACGGCAAGATCGGGATCGGCGTGTGGGCGGAGCGCCTCGTCACCTTCATCCTGGACCATTTCCAACCCAGCCTGGACGCCATCGCCGCCGTGGTCGATGGTTTTGGCGGCGGCATTGACGCCGCGCTGTTGGGGATGCCCGCCTGGGCGTTGGGCGGGGTGATCGCCGCCCTGGCCTTCTGGCGGGTCGGGGTTGGCTTTGGCGTGTTCACGCTGGGGTCGCTGGGGCTGATCTATGGCATGGGCCTGTGGGAACCGACGGCCAGCACGCTGGGGCTGGTGCTGTCCTCCACCCTGCTCAGTCTTCTGGTCGGGGTCCCGCTGGGCATCTGGATGGCGAGCAACCGCATCGCCGAACAGGTGGGCAAGACGCTGCTGGACTTCATGCAGACGATGCCCGCCTTCGTCTATCTGATCCCGGCGGTGATGTTCTTTGGTCTGGGTCGGGTTCCCGGCATCATCGCCACGGTGATTTTCGCCATGCCGCCCGCCGTCCGCCTGACCATGCTGGGCATCCAGCAGGTGCCGGGCGAGTTGGTGGAGGCCGGGCGGGCCTTTGGCTGCCACCCGCACCAACTGCTGTTCAAGGTGCAACTGCCCAACGCCATGCCGTCGATCATGGCCGGGGTGAACCAGACCATGATGATGGCGCTGTCGATGATCGTGGTGGCGTCGATGATCGGGGCCGGCGGGCTGGGCAACGTCGTGCTTCAGGGCATCCAGCGGCTGGACATCGGTCTGGGCTTTGAAAGCGGGTTGTCGGTGGTGCTGCTGGCCATCGTGCTGGACCGCATCACCCAGAGTTTCGGAACGGTCAAGGCTCCGGCGCGGCGCTTTGCCTTCCTCTCCCGCCTGCGTCCGGCGGCGGCACGGTAAGGGCGCTTGGGGTCAGGACAACAGGGTCTATCGCGTTCCATCGGGTTCCATCCAGGTGGTCCACCGGCGCGTCATCCGCGCCGGAACGCCGGAACCTTGCCTTCACCACAGCATCAGCGGGGGATTGGGATGAACCGGGTCACGGCGTATCTGGGCAGGGTTTTTCTGGGCGCGTGTCTGATGACGGGAGGTGTGATGGGCGGGGGCACCGGCGCGGCCATGGCGGCGGACGAGCTGGCCCATTGGCCCGCCCCGGCGGCGGCGGCGCTGAAAACGCTGGTGGAGGCCAACGCGAACAAGGGGGCCTACGCCGTCTTCGACATGGACAACACCCTGTACCGCTACGATTTGGAAGAATCGCTGCTGCCCTTTCTGGAGATGAAAGGGGTGCTGACGCGGGACACAATCGACCCGTCGCTGAAACTGATTCCCTTCAAGGACGTCAACGGCCACAAGGAGAGCCTGAACAGCTATTACTACCGGCTGTGCGAGATCGACGATCAGGTCTGTTACCCCTGGGTCGCCCAGGTGTTCGCCGGGTTCACCCTGCGCGAGTTGAAGGGCTACGTCGATGAACTGATGGCCTATGGCAAGCCGATCCCGTCGGATTATTACGAGGGCGACAGCGTCAAGGCGATCGAGATCAGCGCGCCCAAACCCTACAGCGGCCAACTTGAGCTGGTGAACCTGATGCACAAGAACGGCATCGAGGTTTATGTCATGACCGCCGCCAGCGAAGAGCTGGTGCGCATGGTCGCCGCCGATCCCAAATACGGCTACAACATCAAGCCGGAAAACGTCATCGGCGTGACGATGCTGTTGAAGGATCGCAAGACCGGCGCGTTGACCACCGCCCGCAAGCTGATCGAACAAAAGAAATACGATTGGACCCAGACCATGGACATGGAACTGGGCACCTATCTGTGGGCACCGTTGACGTGGTTTTCCGGCAAATACGCCGCGATCCTCACCTACATCGACCCATGGAAAAAGCCGATCCTGGTGGCGGGGGACACGCCGACCAGCGACGGTTACATGCTGCTCCACGGCACGGACGTCGAGCATGGCGGCGTGCGGCTGTGGGTGGACCGCAAGGACAAGTACCGCAAACAAATCCAATCCATGTGGGAAGACGCCGCCGCCCGCCAAAAGGCGTTGGGCCAACCGGTCACGGCGGACCGGAATTGGGTGGTCGTGAAAGCCCAGGAGATTCAGTGAAACGCCGATGATGCCGTTGTTTCGATGAACAAACCCCAAAAATCGAACAGGAAGGCGATACACTCATGTTGAAGACGATCACCACCACGTTGGCCACGCTGGCCACCGTCGCCACACTGACCCTGACCGCCACCGGCGCGCTCGCCGCGTCCGACAAGAAGGTCAACATCGGCTGGACCGCCTGGTCCGACGCCGAGGCTGTGACCAAGCTGGCCAAGAAGCTGATCGAGGAGCGGTTGGACACCAAGGTCGAACTGACCATGGCCGACATCGGCGTGCAGTATCAGGGGCTTGCCGCCGGGAAGATGGACGCCATGCTGATGTCCTGGCAGCCGTTGACCCACAAGCCCTATCTGGACAAGGTGGGCAAGGACATCGTCGATCTTGGCCCGCTCTACACCCGCGCCCGGCTTGGTTGGGCGGTTCCGGATTACATCCCGGCCAGCGAACTGTCCACGCTTGAGGATTTGAAGAAGCCGGAGGTTCAGAAGAAGCTCAACGACCGCATCCAGGGGATCGATCCGGGATCGGGGCTGATGCAGGCGTCGGAAAAGGCGCTGAAGACCTATGGGCTGGACAAGTATCAACTGGTGTCGGCCAGCGATTCCGGCATGCTGGCGGCGCTGGACCGGGCGATGAAGCGCAACGAGTGGATCGTGGTGACGACCTGGTCTCCGCACTGGATGTTCGCCAGCATGAAGCTGCGTTATCTGGACGATCCCAAGGGCGCGCTGGGCGGGTTGGAAAGCGTCAACGCGCTGGTGCGCAAGGGCTTTTACCAGGACAACCCGGCGGTGTTCGAGTTCCTGAACCGCATGGTGATCCCCATCGGCGACCTGGAAGCGATCATGCAGGACGCCAAGCAGACCAGCTACGAGCAGGCGGTGGACAACTACATCAAGGCCAACAAGACCCGCGTCGATTACTGGGTGACGGGCAAGCTCTGATCGGTTGTTGAACGGGTGTGTTGAACGGTCTTGCGGCGGCGGCGCGTGGAAACGGCGGGTGCGTTCAAGCGCTATGCCCGAATGGTTCAAGCGGACGGGTCCGCCGCCGTGAGACGCTTTGCGATTGTTGGCCCACCAAACGGGCATGAACCAAATGGGCATGAGGCGATGACGAGCGACGGGCTGCCGGACGACACCACCCCCCATCTCACCAGCGAGGCGCTGTTGCAGCGGCTGGCCGATCTGGGGATCGCGGCGGAAACCATCCACCACCCGCCGGTCCACACGGTGGAGGAGGCGATACCCTTCTGGGCAACGCTCGACGCGCTCCACACCAAGAATCTGTTGCTGAAGGACGCCAAGGATCAATTGTGGTTGATCGCCGCGCCGACCGACCGGATGATCGATCTGAAAAGCCTGCCCGCGCGCATCGGATCGAAACGCGTGTCCTTTGCCAAGGAGGAGTTGCTGTTCGCCACATTGGGGGTGCGGCAGGGGGCGGTCAGCCCCTTTGCCCTGGTGAACGACCGCGCCAAGCGGGTGCGGCTGGTGCTGGACGCCGCGTTGATGGCAGCCCCGCGCGTGGCCTTCCACCCGCTGGCCAACACAGCCACCACCGCCGTTGCGGTGGACGGGCTGCTGGCCTTTTTGTCGAGCCTGGGGGTGGAGCCGCAGATCGTGGCGCTGGACGCCGCCCTGGCGGAGGCCGCATCCTGATCGACGCATAGAGATCACTCGCCGACCAAACACCACACAGACGTCGGCCCCGCGCCGCAGCGTCTGACAAAAACCGGACAGAGGAGCAACAGGGGCATGACGACGATGACGGCAAAAGCGACGGGTTGCGCGTTGGGGGTTCTGGCGGCGGCCTGTGTGACGATCGGAACGATGGGGGCCGCGCTGGCCGCCGATCCGGCCTCGTGCAAGGCGGTGCGCTTTGGTGATGTGGGCTGGACCGACATCGCCGCCACCACGGCGCTGGCCTCCGTCACCCTGGAAGGGCTGGGGTACAAGGCGACGACGAACATCTCGTCGGTTCCCGTTGTCTATCTGGGTCTGAAAACCAAGTCGCTCGACGTCTTCCTCGGCAATTGGATGCCGACGATGGAAAGCTTCATCAAGCCGGTGTTGGACGACGGATCGGTGGAGGTGACGCGCGTCAATCTGGAAGGGGCGAAATACACGCTGGCCGTGCCGAAATACGCCGCCGACGCCGGGCTGAAGAGCTTCAAGGATCTGGCGAAGTTCAAGGACAAGCTGGACGGCAAGATCTACGGCATCGAAGCAGGGAACGACGGCAATCTCATCATCGACAAGATGCTGAAGGCCGACGCCTTTGGCCTGAAGGATTTCAAGATGGTGGAATCCAGCGAGGCCGGGATGCTGGGCGAGGTCAAGCGCGCGGTGCGGGCCAAGAAGTTCATCGCCTTCCTGGGCTGGGCACCGCACCCGATGAACAAATCCTTTGAGATCACCTATCTGGCCGACGGCGACGATTGGTTCGGCCCGGATTTCGGCGGGGCGACGGTCAGCACCAACGTGCGCAAGGGCTACGCCACCGAATGCCCGAACGTCGGGAAATTCCTGTCGAATCTGGTTTTCACCGTGGACATGGAAAACGCGGTCATGGACGGCATCATGAACGCCAACAAAAAGCCCGAAGCCGCCGCCACCGAATGGCTGAAAAAGAACCCGGCGACGCTGAAGACCTGGTTGCAGGGTGTGACCACCATCGATGGCAAGGACGGTTTGGCCGCCGTGCAGGCCAAGCTGGGCATCGGCAAGTCGTAAACCCGCTTTCACACGGATCCAAGCCACTGCGGCCTGCCTCCCCTTGGGGGGGCGGGCCGTTGTGTTTGGAGGCGTCATGTTTGCAGACGTACGACCAGTCCATGGGCTTTTACCATTTCACGCCGATAGACTTCAGCGTATTCTGGGCTGATTTCTCCAAACACCGCTTCGACATGGGTGAGGTCCGACAACGCCTGCTGCGCAATCTTCGCATCGCGGCGCTGTTCGGCCAAAAACATCAAAGCCGTGCATTTGTTGAAAATGCTTATTCCCCAATAGAGCATATCCCGGTCAGGTGAGTATTCTTCAAGAGCACGATTGTGGGATTCGACGGCTTTCTCGACAATCGGTGCTTCATCAATCCGTTTTCCTAGAGCAAGAAGTATATTTCCCTGATTAGAATGGATTTCGGCCCATAGTAAAGAATTTTGAGATCGTTTGCACTCTTTGAGTGCGTTATCGCTAGCTTCAAATGCTTTAATTAGTTGACTTATATTATTATCTTTAATGCCAAGCACAAATAAAGAAATGCTTAGATTATTTTGAGTCATTGCCCATTGGAGTGGAACGCGATCGCGTGTGCGTTCTTCTAGTGCAAGATTATATGAATTGATAGCATCATTTATAATATTTGACGCGAACATTCTCTTTCCAAGTATGTGCATGGCATTGCCAAGATCATCTTGCGTTTTTGCCCAATCGAGCGGCAAACGCTCTCGCTTTCTTTCCTCGAGTACACTGCGATAGGCAGTTATTGCGAATTTTATATTTTTATTATCGCCGTTAATCATGCCAATATTACGGAACGTATTTCCAATATTATTCATAGTTTCAGCCCATTTAAGTGGAAATCGTTCGCGTGTGTGTTCTTCAAGAGCCATTTTATGGGCTGTGATTGATTCTTCAAGTTTTTCTTTAGATTTCTCGCGAAATCCAATAGTTGATAGCGCTATTCCAAGATTATCTTGTGTTCTTGCCCAATCAAGGGGCGCTGTATTGCGGAATTCATCCAGTTTCAGAGCGGCATGGTAGGCGGCTATAGCTTCCATAAGCCGTTTTGTGCCACGCTCTTGATCGCCAAGGGCTTTCAGAGCGTTACCCAGATTGGTTTGAGTTTTTGCCCATTGGAGTGGCACCCGATTGCGGGTGCGTTCTTCGAGCGCGCTGCGGAAGACATATACCGCTTCTTCCAACTGAGTCGCTTCACCTTCCAATTCTCCAAGTACGCTTAGGGCATTGCCGAGATTGTTCTGGATCGTTGCCCATTCCAACGGTGCAAGTGCGCGCTGGCATTCCGTTAGTGCACTACGGTAGATAACTACCGCTTCTTTAAGCGTTGCGCTGCCGTTCTTTCGTTGACCAAGAGTGGATAGAGCGCTTCCAAGATTGTTTAAAGTCTTCGCCCAGTTGAGTGGGGCGCTGTGACGCGGGCGTTCTTTGAGGGATACTTTGTATAGTTCAATTGCTATATACAATTGAATATTGTCCCCCTTTCTTTCTCCCCTCTCGTGATACTCTTTTGCTCTCTCAAAAAACCATTCACCCAAACGAGTAGAGCCTGTTACACCATCCATGATGGCAAGCTCCATGAAATTTTCAACGACAGCGAATGGCTTGATTCTAACTTCGTTGTAGTGGATTTCCTTAAGCAAAAGGAGGCGTTCTTGAACGGCGCTGATTTCTCGGAGCTTATAGCGCACGGCACGCAACAGAGCAGCAGGAGCGTCTAGACCCTCCTTGTTGAGCAAGCGGTTGGCTTCGGAGCATAGAGCGTCAATGACGGCATTCCCAGTGGTCTGCTGTGCCGAAAGTTTACTGATGGCGCTGTCGAGGCAGGGAAACAGCCCATCCGCTTGGATGTCCATACTGTCCATGCGCTCGATCAGGGCGACGACCACCGCTTTGGTGAAGCCAGCCTCTCCAGCGCGGGCGACAGCGCCATTGGCCTCGGCTTGAGCGAGCAGGCGTTTCAGCGTGGCGGCGTGCTCGTCCAGTTTGGTTTCTATCCGACCCACTGTGTCGTCGATTCGGATCAGCAGACCCATTTGAGTGTCCAGCACCAGTTGGATCTGGTTGGACAGCGCGGTTACAGTTTGGTTCAGCCGCGTGTCAAGGGTGATCAGTAGGGCGTGAGTTTCCTTGGCCACTGTCAGCGACCATTGCCCGATCAGCGTGCGCAGGGCTTCGCGACCTTCGGGGAAGGCGGCGGGGTCGCAAAGCAGGCGGCCGAAGGCGTTGAAGGCCAACTCGCCGAAGGTCAGGCGCGTATCATTGCCTGTGTCATCGGTCACCTGAACGCCGTCTTGCGCTAGTAGCAGGAGTGGGGTGGGAATAGTTTCCCCCCCCGTCAGGTGGCTTAGGGTAGTGGCGAACGTGGTCATCAGACCGTGTTGGGTGTTGGCACTGAGTTTCGCGCTAGTGGCGTCAATGGGTTCGGCGGCGGCGAGCGTTAGAGTTGGCAGATGGGTGTCGATTGGGCTGTCAGTCAACTGGATGCTACGGTCAAACGCGGTGTGCCGCAAGTCGATCAGGGTTGCGCGTGTGGTGTCCAGAAATCTCCGGTTGGCTGGCGACTCGTCCGGCATGAGCGGCAGGTTTTGGGCGGCTTCCAGCAACGTCAGCGTCGCATCGATCCAGGCCAGCCGAGCGGCTCGGCGCAGGTTGTCGTTGTTGGGTAAGCTGGTAAAGGGGTTAAGATCGCGCACCCGCGCCAGAATCTGGCGCTTTCTGTCAACCGGAGCATGTTTCCAGACGGCGTTGAGGATTCTTGGAAGGGCGTTTGTCAGGGAATCCAGCAATAGCAACGTGCATTCACTCCAATGACCATCGCATATGAAAGCAATTATATGATTTCTTCAACTCTTCGTCCACATTTCCGGAGCCATTGGATCCGGCTCCACGCTTGCTGTTGTTTGATCAACGAGCGGATAGGCCGAAACGCATGCAACCATATGCATATATTGGGAATGAATTGGTTGTGATATGAAAAATGAAAGGTTGATAGACGGTGTGTCATAGGTCTCTGCAAGCAGTGACCGAACGCAAAAAATATCTCCTGCGATAATAATGAAAATCCACCACGGAGCGATTCGATGTCCATTTACCAAGACACTACGGGTGCTGGCAGCAACATCATCATCACCTCGTATTATGATGGTGTGTATGCGTTCAACGGTGACGATCTGGTTACGTTGTCCTACAGCACGGCCACGGATGTTCCGGATTTTGTGAATGGTGGCAGCGGCAACGACACCATCATCGGTGGCATCGGCGATGAAATCATCCGCGCCGGGCGGGACAACGATTCGGTTCTGGGTGGTTCAGGTTACGACATGATCGTCGGCAATTCCGGCGATGACACCATCGACGGCGGTGCCGACGACGACCGCCTGTTTGGCTCGGCTGGCAACGATTCACTGCTCGGCGCGGATGGCGAAGACTTTTTGGCAGGCGACAGTGGCAACGACACGGTGACAGGCGGCGACGGCAACGACACCCTCTATGGCGTGTCCGGCGACGATTCTCTGTTCGGTGGTCTGGGTAACGACGCGCTGTATGGCGGCTCCGGTGTCGACGTACTTTTGGGTGGTCAAGGCGCGGACCTGTTGACCGGTGCCGATGGCAATGATGAGTTGCGCGGTGGTGCTGGCAACGACACCATCAACGGGGGCGCTGGCGACGATTCGCTGTTTGGTGGCCTTGACGCGGATTTTCTGAACGGTGGCGCTGGCAACGACACGATGACGGGCGGTGATGGCGCGGATCGCTTCATGATCACCGATGCCGGTGACGCCGACGTCATCCTGGGCTTCAGCGCGGCGGACGGCGACCGCTTGCTGGTTTTGGCCGGGCTGAACGGTCAATCCATCTCGCAGGTGTCCGATCTCACCAGCCGATTGTCCATGGTGGGGGGCAACACCGTTCTCACCATTGGCAGTGGGACCGTGACCCTGATTGGCGTTGATTCCTCGACCCTGACCGCCGCGAATTTCAGCGTGTATTGAGCACGGGCAAGCCCCGCCGTTGCACGAGGGCGGGGCTTGCCTTCACGTCTTGTGGAATCAATGCGTGTCGTGGTCCAGGCACAGGACCAGACGCGCGACACCCGGGCGGGCGGGCGGGGAGCGGTGGACCAGGCCGCGCCCCCGGTTGCCGGGCCAGGATTCGCCCTTCAGCAGGCCGACATCCCCGACGCTCATCCGTCGCAGCCGCCGGGCGTCGGGCAGGACGGCGGCGTTGTTGCCGGTCCCCAAGCCATCGCGGCGCACCGCGTCGTCGGGTGCCCATTGGGTTCCCGGCCCGCGATAGGTGCAGAGCAACCGGACGCCGACGTAATCGACGTGCAGGAACTTGCATCCGTTCCCGGTCACACGCTCCAACCGCAGCGTTACGGAGGGGCAGCCGACCACATCGGCGTAGAGCCGGACCAGCGCGGCGATGTCGGGCAGCAGCGGCCCGGTGGCGGTGGCGTCGGTTTGTACGCTGTCGGGCGTGGTGGTCAGACGCAGGTTGGTCCAATCCTTCCCCGGCCAGTCTTCCAGCGCATCGGCCAGATCGGCGGGCAGGTTGCGCCGCCACAGCGCCATCGTCACCGCCGGTTCCCGGATCGCGGTCAAGGCGTCTGCGTTTTCACACAAAGCGAGATTGGGGGCGAGATTGGGGGCGAGATGGAGGCGATGCGCGGCTGGATTGCTTGCGGGGAACGCGGTCCCGTCGATTGTCGAAGCGGTTGGGAGCATGAGGGCCTGGATGGGTGGTGAGGGCACTTTATAAGTTATGATATAACATATCATAAAAGACAAGATCGCATCCGCAGGTGCCTCGTCTTCCGTGCACGCGCGTACGGGTGGCTCGTGTCTCGGTGTGGTCGGTCTTCCGTGCGTGGCAGTCAATGAACATGTCGGCGTGCGATTTCGCGCATAGATTTTAGGGCAATCGCGAAATATCTTTGGATTCAATCGTGAAAAGTGCGTGGCACCAGTGCCCACCCCGCAGAAGCATGATCTTTCCTGATAACAATCCAGTCAATTGAGGCGAAACGCGAAATGTCTATCATTCAAGACACGACCGGCGGCGGCAGCACCATCATCATCACCTCCTATTACGATGGTGTGTACGCATTCAACGGCGATGACCTGATCACGCTGTCCTACAGCACCTCCGATGAGGTGCCCGATTTCGTCAACGGTGGCAGCGGAAACGACACCATCATCGGCGATGTCGGCGATGACATGATCCGGGCCGGTCGCGACAACGATTCGGTCCTGGGCGGCGGCGGGTACGATCTGATCATTGGCAATTCCGGTGACGACACGATCGACGGTGGAGCGGCGGATGATCGCCTGTACGGCTCGGCCGGAAATGATTCGGTGATTGGTGGAGAGGGGGACGACTACGCCATTGGTGACGCTGGCAACGACACGGTGATTGGCAGTGATGGCAACGACTCCCTCTATGGCGGTTTGGGGGATGACAGCCTGTTTGGTGGTCTCGGCAACGACGCGCTGTATGGGGGCGCTGGCGTTGACGTTCTGCTGGGGGGCCAGGGTGGCGATCTGTTGACCGGTGCCGATGGCGCGGATGAACTGCGCGGTGGCGCTGGCAACGACACCATCAACGGCGGTGACGGCAACGACAGCCTGTTCGGCGGGGTGGACAATGATGTCCTGAACGGGGGCGCTGGCAACGACACATTGACGGGCGGTGACGGCGCGGATCGTTTCCTGATCACCGACGCGGGCGATTCCGACGTTGTTCTGGGTTTCAGCGTCACGGACGGCGACCGGTTGTTGGTTCTGGCCGGTTTGAACGGGGAATCGATTTCCCAGGCATCCGACCTGACCAGCCGTCTGTCAATGGTTGGCGGTAACACCATCGTCAATCTGGGGGCAGGCAGCAGCGTCACCTTGATCGGCGTCGATTCCTCGACGCTGACGGCGGCCAATTTCAGCGTCTATTGATACGACCCGCCTCCACCGACGGATTGTTCGCACGGTGGAGGCGGCTTTGTCTCTTTCCGAAACTTTGTGTTCCAATGTCAACCGGCCCCGCCGCACCCCGTGTCATGCTGATGTCAGGATGCGACAGGGAGGACGCCGGAGATGGCGGTTTACTGGCGGGATTTGGGGCGGCAGCGGCACCGCTTTGACGATCTGAAAACGGTGATGGCCTGCGCCTCACCGCGCCGGTCGGGAGACGAGCTGGCGGGGATCGCCGCCGACAGCGACGAACGGCGGGTGGCCGCCCGCATGGTGCTGGCCGATCTGCCGCTGAAAGCCTTCCTCAGCGAAGCCCTGATTCCCTATGAGACGGACGAGGTGACGCGGCTGATCGTGGACCGCCACGACGCCAACGCCTTCCGCCCGGTGGCGCACATGACCGTCGGCCAGTTCCGCGACTGGCTGCTGTCCTATGAGGCCGACACCGCCGCCCTGACCGCGCTTGCCCCCGGCCTGACGCCGGAGATGGTGGCGGCGGTGTCCAAGCTGATGCGGAACATCGATCTGGTGGCGGTGGCGGCGAAATGCTGCGTCGTCACCCGGTTCCGCACCACGGTGGGGCTGCCGGGCCGCTTGTCCAGCCGCCTGCAACCCAACCACCCGACCGACGATCCCGCCGGGATCGCCGCCTCCACCCTCGACGGGTTGCTGTATGGCGTGGGCGATGCGGTGATCGGCATCAACCCGGCCACCGACAACGTCCCCGCCTGCATCACCCTGTTGGAGATGCTGGACGCGGTGCGCACCCGCTTTGACATTCCGGTGCAGTCCTGCGTTCTCGCCCACGTCACCACCTCGATCCAGGCGATCGAGCGCGGCGCGCCGCTGGATCTGGTGTTCCAATCCATCGCCGGAACGGAAAAGGCCAACCGGGGGTTCGGCGTCAGCCTGTCGCTGCTGGCCGAGGCGCAGGAGGCGGCCAAGTCGCTGAAGCGCGGGACCATCGGCGACAACGTGATGTATTTCGAAACCGGGCAGGGGGCGGCCCTGTCGGCGGACGCGCATTTCGGCGTCGATCAGCAGACGGTGGAAACCCGCGCCTACGCCGTCGCCCGCGCCTTCGACCCCTTCCTGGTCAACACCGTCGTCGGTTTCATCGGGCCGGAATATCTGTATGACGCCAAGCAGATCACGCGGGCCGGGCTGGAGGATCATTTCTGCGCCAAGCTGATGGGCGTGCCGATGGGCTGCGACGTTTGTTACACCAACCACGCCGAAGCCGATCAGGACGACATGGATGTTCTGATGACCATGCTGGCGACGGCGGGCGTCAACTTCATCATCGCCGTGCCGGGGGCCGACGATGTGATGCTGAACTATCAAAGCCTGTCCTATCACGACGTGCTCGGCCTGCGGCACCTGCTGAAACGCCCGCCGGCACCGGAATTCGAAGCGTGGCTGGACAAGGCCGGCTGGCTGGATCCGCAACGGCGCCTGCCGCCCTGGCCCGATCAAAGCCCGGTCGTGCAGGCCCTGTTGGGGGGTGCGGCGGCATGAGCGACCACACCCCGATCAACACAGATCCGATCAACGACCCCCAGAGCAACGATCCATGGGCGCGCTTCCGCAGCAGCACCCGCGCCCGCATCGGGCTGGGCCGTGCGGGCGATGGGCTGCCGACCACGGCGTTGCTGGATTTCCAACTGGCCCACGCCCGCGCCCGCGACGCGGTGCACAGCGCGGTCGATTTCGACCGGCTGGCGACCGATCTGTCGCCGCTGCCAACCCTTCGCGTCCACAGCGCCGCGCCCGACCGCCCGACCTATTTGCGCCGTCCCGATCTGGGCCGCAAGCTGGACGCGGCCAGCGCGCAACAGCTCTCCGCCGAGCCGGTGGCCGGTGGCTGGGACATCCTGTTCGTCATCGCCGATGGCCTGTCGGCGGCGGCGGTGCAGGTGAACGCCGCGCCGCTGGTCCACACCTGCGTTGAGCGGCTGGCGGGCTGGCGCATCGGTCCGGTGGTGATGGCCGAACAGGCCCGGGTCGCGCTGGGCGACGATGTGGCCGCCCGGCTGGGCACGCGGCTGGTGGCGCTGCTGGTTGGGGAACGTCCCGGCCTGTCGGCAGCGGAATCGCTGGGGGTCTATCTGACCTGGGACGCCAAGCCGGGGCGGGCCGATTCCGAACGCAACTGCATTTCCAACATTCACGCCGACGGCCTGTCCATCGGGGCGGCGGCGGACAAGCTGTGCTGGCTCGCCACCGAGGCGGCGCGGCTGAAATTGACGGGGGTCGGTCTGAAGGAAGACGCCCCGTCCTTGCCGGGTCCGGGCAACGACGACAAGAACACGCAACCGGGCCTGATCGAAAACGCATGAGCAACCGCCTTTTGAACAGGGGCAGGAGGGTCTTTCATGTCTGGGAACACGCAGCCTGAATTGAGCAAAAGCCTGACCGGGCTTCATCTGTGGGGGATCGCGGTCGGTTTGGTCATCTCCGGGGAGTATTTCGGCTGGAGCTATGGCTGGGCGGCGGCGGGGACCTTGGGTTTCCTTGTCACCACCATCCTGATCGCGGCGATGTACACCACCTTCATTTTCAGCTTCACCGAGCTGACGACCGCCATCCCGCACGCCGGGGGGCCGTTCGCCTACAGCTACCGCGCCTTCGGGCCAACCGGCGGCTTCGTTGCCGGTTTCGCGACGCTGATCGAGTTCGTCTTCGCTCCGCCCGCCATCGCGCTGGCCATCGGGGCCTATCTGAACGTGCAGTACCCGGCGCTGGACCCGAAGGTGGCGGCGGTCAGCGCCTATGTCATTTTCATGGGGCTGAACATCGCGGGCGTGTCCATCGCCGCAACCTTTGAGCTGTTCGTCACCGTTCTGGCGATCATCGAATTGCTGGTGTTCATGGGCGTGGTGACGCCGGGCTTCTCGTGGGCCAACTTCACGGCGAACGGCTGGTCGGGCGAAAACACCTTCACCATCGGCAGCATCGGCGGCATCCTGGCGGCGATCCCGTTCGCCATCTGGTTCTTCCTGGCGATCGAAGGGGCGGCGATGGCGGCGGAGGAAACCAAGGATCCCAGCCGCACCGTGCCGCGCGCCTACATCTGCGGCATCCTGACCCTGGTCTTCCTGGCCTTCGGGACCATGATTTTCGCGGGCGGCGTCGGCGACTGGAAAGCGCTGTCGAACATCAACGACCCGCTGCCCCAGGCGATGAAGGCGGTGGTCGGTGAATCGAGCGGCTGGCTGCACATGCTGGTGTGGATCGGGTTGTTTGGTCTGGTCGCGTCGTTCCACGGCATCATCATGGGCTATTCGCGCCAAATCTTCGCCCTGTCGCGCGCCGGGTTCCTGCCGCCGGTGTTCGCCACCGTCCATCCCACCCGTAAGACGCCGCATTGGGCCATCCTGGCCGGTGGCGTGGTGGGCATCGCCGCCATCTTCTCCGACGAGCTGGTGCAGATCGGTGGCCTGCCGCTGACCGCCAACATCGTCACCATGTCGGTGTTCGGGGCCATCGTGATGTACATCATGAGCATGGCCGCCCTGTTCAAGCTGCGCGCCACCGAACCCAACCTGGCCCGCCCGTTCCGCGCCCCCTTCTACCCGGTGTTCCCGGCCATCTCGCTGGCCTTGGCGGTGCTGGCGTTGGGCACGATGATTTACTTCAACTTTCTGGTGTTCGGCCTGTTCGTGGCGCTGTTCGCGCTGGGCTATCTGTTCTACCGCTTCTTCGCCGATCTGAAGCAGGATGGCGACCCGCTGTTGAACGTCGCCCTGGCCGAAGCGCGGTCGATGACCGACTGACCGGTTGACGGACCGGCTGAAGGGGCCTGACGCCAGTTCCATCCCGCAAGCCGCCTGACACGCGGCGAGGCGTCACGCCGAAGGCCGCCGTCGTTCCCCGACGGCGGCCTTTGCCGTTTGCGTGATCCTTCGTTATAAAAACATCAGACTATCGTTCAATTGAGGGTGCGAACGATTTTTGCGACCCTGAGACCCTCATCCGGCACGGTGTTTGCTGCGTTGCGGCAAACCGGCTGTGGAAGGCTCTGTCATGACGACTCACGGCACGCATTTTGGGCAAACCGCCGCCGTTCGCCCAAACGCAGGGCAGACGCGGCACAACATCCTTGCCGCCGCCGCGTCGGGCGTGGCTCCCTTCATCGCCCGGCAGGGCGGGCGACCCGACCGCGTGTTTCACCGCGTGGGGGTGGAGGAACGCGCGCTCGACGAACCGACCCTGGCGCTCGACCTCACCGCCTATGTGGCGATGATGGAGGTGGCGGCACAGGACACCGGCAACGACAATTTCGGTCTGCTGTTCGGCCGCCAGTTCCAACCGGAGATGCTGGGACTGATCGGGCGCATCGCGCTGGCCGCCCCGACCCTGGGATCGTCGCTGGAGCATCTGGCCCGGCTGTTTCCCTTTCACCAGCAGGCCACCGAAACGCGCTTCGTCCGCGATCATGGCCTGTTGCGGTTGGAATACCGCATCCTCGACGGTCGCATTGTCGAGCGGCGGCAGGACGCCGAATTGACGATGGGTATGTTCGCCAACGTCGTGCGCGCCTGCCTCGGCCCGTCCTGGATGCCGGAGGAGGTGCATTTTGAACACCCCAAGCCGGAGCACTGGCGCCAGCACGAGGCGCTGTTCGACGCCCCCGCCCATTTCGGCCAACGCACCAACGCCCTGATCCTGCGCGACCGCGACCTGGACCGGCGGATGCCCGGCGGCGAGATGGCGCGCTTGACGGCCTTGTGCGGGACCCTGGTCGACATCGCGCGCGACACCGGCGAACCGGCGCTGCTGGACCGCGTGACGGCGGAAATCCGCGCGCGCCTGCCCGATGGCTATCCCTATGTCGAGGACATCGCCGACCGGCTGGGCGTGGCCCGCTGGACCCTGCAACGCCGCCTTGCCGACGAAGGCTTGAGCTTTTCCGATCTGGTCGAGCGGGTGCGGCGCGATCTGGCGGCGGTCTACATCCGCCAACGTCACGTTCCCATCGCCGACATCGGTGCGTTGCTGGGTTATTCGGAAGTCAGCGCCTTCAGCCGCGCGTTCCGCCGCTGGTTCGGCGTGTCACCGCTGCGGATGCGGGCGCAGTGACGGGGATGGGCGTCACGCTGGCTGTGGCGTGACGCCCGGTTTGATCACGCGATCACCACGCTTGTGCTGCTGCGCAGGCTTGTCGCGTCGATCCCAACAAAAGTCAGGGTGTTGCCGCTGCCAAAATCCAGAACCGCGTTCCCGGCCGCGTTGTTGGAGAGTTTGGATGAGAGAACATCCGACACACTCAAGCCGCTGATGGCCGTGCCGATAAGGTTGACGGTGTCGGTGCCGATCTGGAAGTCCATCACCATGTCCGTACCATCGGACGCCGTATCAAACAGCAAGACATCGGCCCCATCGCCGCCGGTCAAGGTGTCGTTGCCAAACCCGCATATCAACCAATCGGCCCCGGCTTCGCCCAGCATCTGATCGTCACCCAAGCCGCCGAACAGAGTGTCGTTTCCGGCTCCGCCCAGAAGCGAGTCGTTCTCCCAACCGGAACGCAGTGCATCGTTGCCATCACCGCCAGACAGCGTGTCAACGCCATAACCGGCATACAACTCATCCCCCCCCGCACCGCCATCCAGCCAATCATCGCCTTCCGCACCGCGCAGCACGTCGCCGCCATCGCCGCCGAGCAGTGTGTCGTTGCCAAGCTCACCCAGGATGGAATCTCCGCCCTCACCACCGATCAGGCTGTCGTTGCCGTCACCGCCAAAAACTTGGTCATTTCCGGCTTCACCATTGACCGTGTCATTGCCTTCAGCGCCGCCGACAAAGTCGTCTCCGTCACCACCCATGACGCTGTCATTGCCAGCACTTCCGTCGATAATGTCTGTGGCACCGCCGCCGGTCAGCGTGTCATTGCCATCACCACCGGAAATGACATCGTTGTCGTCCCCGCCACTGGCCCAATCATGTCCAGCGCCAGCCCACAACGAATCCAGACCGGCACCGGAAAAAATTGTGTCGTCGCCATCACCAGCCTCCACGCTGTCATCCCCCAGACCCACTATGATGCTGTCATTCCCCTCCCCCGCCGAAATTGTATCGTTTCCAGCATACGCGTTGATTGTGTCAGCCTGGATTGTCCCCTGAAGATATTCTTGGTTATCGGTGCCTTCCATGGTTGCTGCTGTTGAAAAGCTGTAAACGCTATATTCGAATCGAATGTATTCGACGCCATAGATATAGTCCGAAATATAGTCTCGAATTCCGCTTCCTAATTTTAAATAACTGATGCGGAACCCGCTGTCGATCATATCCACACTTTTTATCTCACTCGCGTAACCGTATCCGATACCATAATAGAGTGTGTCTGATCCAGAGCCGCCAAAAATGGTGTCAGATCCACCCATCACGCCGTTCGTTAAACGTCCAGTTTGCCACTCTTTCGTGGAAACGATTGAATCGTTTCCGGATCCCCCCATGATGCTGTCGTTCCCATTGGCATCGATGGTGTCGTTTCCGTCACCACCCAGCATCATGTTGTATCCGCTAGCTCCAAGGAGACGGTCGTCACCGGAGCCGCCGGACAGCGTGTTTTTGCCATGTCCCACGTTCTTGACGAGGTCGTCGCCACCCAAGCCTTCCAGCAGTTGATTGGGGCCGGAACCAATCACCTGATCGCGTCCCTCACCAGAAACCTGGCCAAACGGGGTCCCTTCGGGCAGAGACCATCCGTCAACGGTGATCAAACCATCCCCGAACAGAAGAAATTCAGCATCCTTGATCCACAGGGTGCCGCCGGACCCAAGGGTCTGGGCCTTGATGTAGGAGCCAACGCGTTCAAAAACTTGGTTTGAAAAACTCAATGAGCCAATGTCAATGGTGTCTCGTCCAGCTCCTCCATCAATGACGGTGTTGATCGTGCCTGAATAATAATCAAATCCGCTCAAATTGCGTGATGGTCTGAAATAGACATAGTCATCGCCATCATCACCCGACGCGTTGTCACCACCGGATATCCGCATGGTGTCATTTCCACTTCCGCCAAACAGAATGTCCGCATAGTCGCCTGACTGGCTGTCGGAACTGTCCAGCGAATCATCTCCGTTGGCTCCTTCCAGGCGATCATTTCCAGCGCCACCCGCCAAAATGTCGCTTCCATCCAGACCATAGATGGTGTCGTTTTGGTCGGTGCCGGTGAGAAAATCAGAGGTAGGGCTTCCGGTGATAATCATTTTGAGGCTTTCTCAAAATTTTTTTCTTTCCATATTGTAGAACTTTTCAATAAGATTTTCTATCTGAAATCAATCATATGACATTTACGAGTCTTTAAAATTTTAATATTTCTGATACAATCGGCTATTAATTGTTTATGCCTAGAGCGGTTGCGTTTCCAAACGCCGCAACAACACACCGGTTTCCGCGTCGGCAGGGTAGAAGGCTTCCACCGCCAGTTCGGACAGGGTGATGTCCAGGGGCGTGCCGAACACAGTGGTGGTGCTGACAAAGGAGAGGATCCCGGCGTCGGTCCGCAGGCGCAGTGGGATCAGCACGCCGCCGTAATCCTCGCTGGGCCGTTGCGAGACGCCGGAAGGATAGCGTTTCAGTTCGGCGCTGAGGGCCGCCAGCGTGGGATCGGCGGTGGCGACCACCTGCTCGTCCAACCGGGCCAGCAGATGCGCGCGCCATTCGGCCAGATTGACGATGCGCGGGGCCAGTCCCAACGGGTGCAGGCTGACGCGCAACACATTGACCGGTGGGACCAGCAGCGAGGGATCAACCCCAGCCATCAGGCGCATCGTGGCGTCGTTGGCGGCCACAAGCTGCCAATGGCGATCCACCGCCAACGCCGGAAACGGTCCGTGGCCGGACAGCACGAGATCGACCGCCCGGCGTGCGGCCTTCAGCGCCGGATCGTCGAGCGGGCGTTCACGGTAGACGGCGGCGAACCCGGCGGCGGTCAGCAAGGCGTTGCGGTCGCGCAGCGGGATGTCCAGCCGTTCGGCCAAGCGCAACACCATCTCGCGCGATGGGCGCGCCCGCCCGGTTTCCAGAAAGCTGAGATGGCGGGTGGAGATCTCCGCCTCGCAGGCCAGATCCAGTTGGCTGAGGCGACGACGCTGCCGCCACGCCCGCAGGAGATCGCCCACCGATTGGGTCTCGTGAATCATCGTCATGGCGGCAACGATAGCCTGAACTTTCCGCGTCGGCCATGACCTCCAAGGTAATCGGAACGGCGCGCCCGCCCGGTCATCCTCTGCCCCACGGCGGCGGTGGGCCGCCGATCCCGTTCAACCCGCGAGAGGGCGCACCATGTCCATGTTGATGACCGTTGTCACCCCATCCCCCTTCCTGCGCCGCGTTCTGCGGTTCGACGCGCTGTCCTGCCTGGCGTTGGGCCTGCCCTTGGTCATCGCGGCGGAGGAACTGGTCGGCCTGTTCGGCGCGCCCGCGCTGTTTTGGCAGGCGGTTGGCTGGTTGCTGCTGCCGGTGGCGGCGGTTCTGTGGGTGTTGGCCGGGCGCAGCGGCTGGTCACCGCTGATCGGCTGGGGCGTGGTGGCGCTGAACAGCCTGTGGGCGCTGGCCAGCGTCGGGCTGGTGTTGAGCGGCGCCGTGGCGCTCACTGGCCTGGGCGTTGCTCTGGTGCTTGGGCAGGCCGCCGCCGTCGCGGTGCTGGTGGAGTTGGAAATCATCGGCCTGCGCCGATCCTCCAGCGGGGCGACGGTTGGTCCGCGCGTGGCGTGACTGGTTGCCGAGTCCGGCGGTGCGCTCACACAATCGACAGCATCGCCGACACCGGGGCTTGCAGGGAATCAGCAATCGCGCGCAGGCCGCGCGCGGTTTCGTCGCGGGTTCCTGGCATGCACAGGCCGATGCGGACGGCGTGCGGGGCGCTGGTGCGGCCGACGGCGAAGGCGTCGGCACCGATCACCACCACGCCGCGCCGCCGGGTTTCGGCGGCGAAATCCTCCCGCCGCCAGGGTTCGGGCAGGACCAGCCACAGATGCTGCGCCGCCGGGTGGCCATAGACGGTTTCCGGCGGCAGGATGGAGCGGGCCAGATGCTGGCGGGCCAGATCCTCGGCGCGCTGGGCACCGACGATGCGGTCGGCGGTTCCCTCCTGAATCCAGCGGCTCGCCACCTCGGCGGTCAGGGAGGGGGCGGAGTATTGCAGGGCGCGGATCGCCGCCTCCACCCGTGGCCGCAGATCCGGCGGGGCGACGACGTAGCCGACGCGCAAGCCCGCCGACACGCTTTTCGACAGGCTGGTGACGTAGAGCGTGATGTCGGGCGCGATGGTCTGGATCGGGCGGGCGTCCGGAACCATGAAACCGAACACGTCATCCTCGATGATGATGACGCCGTAACGGCGGGCGATGGCGGCGATCTCCACCCGGCGGTCGGCCCCCATCACCACCCCGGTCGGGTTGTGGATGGTCGGGACCAGATAAAGCGCCTTCGGCCCCAGCCGACGACAGGCGCTGTCGAACCCCTCCGGCGTCAGGCCCTGTTCGTCGATGTCCACGGCCTCCAGGTGGTAGCCCTGGTTGGCGGCCAGCGTCTTGGTGCCGATGTTGGTCAGGCGTTCCGTCACCACGATGTCACCGGGGCGGGCGACGGCGGCCAGCGCGACGGCCATGGCGTTCTGCGCCCCGGTGGTCAGCAGCACCGAGTCCGCCGTGGCGTTGACCCGGTGCTGGCGCTGCAACCACGCCGCCCCGGCCTCGCGGTGGAACGGCAGCCCGGCGTGGGGGCCATAGCCGAGAAAGGCGGCGGTCTGGCCGCTGGCTCCGATGGCGGTCAGCGTGTCGGCCAGGGCCTGCACCGCCAATTCATGGGCGGGGCGAATGGTCGTCATGTTGACGGTGTTGTCCCCCGGCGGCGGGACCGGTGGCGCGCCCGGCACATAGAAAGACCCGGTCAGCGGGACGGTTGGGGCCGCTGACAGGAGGGCAGGGCGTGGCGCTTGCACGAAGGTGCCGCGCCCAACCTCCCCACCGATCAAGCCGCGCCGTTCCGCCTCCGCATAGGCCCGCGTCACCGTGCCGACCGTCACCCCCAAACGAAAGGCGAGATCGCGGTGGGTCGGCAGGCGCGCGCCCACCGGCAGCGCGGCGCTGGCGATGTCGTCGGCCAGGGCATCGGCGATGATGCGGTAGAGCGGGCCGTCGCGGTCGGTCAGATCGGGGGTCCAATTTGTCATGGGTACAATGATGGGCTTGTCCCCGCCCTTTGGCAAGGGTCACAACATTGTCACCATACAGAACAGGGTGCAACACGGACAATCCGCAAGATGACGCGCGCGCGGGGAGCGGATAACCTGTCGCTCCAGCATCCAGCGTGGGGAACAGCGTGGGGAAGCATGCACACCATCGCCGTTGTTGACGACGATCCCATCACCCGCGAAACCCTGAAATCCTATCTGGAAGGCGAAGGCTACCGCGTGGTGCTGGCGCGCGACGGCGACCAGCTTTCGGCGCTGCTGGCGCGTGGGCGGGTCGATCTGCTGCTGCTCGACATCCGCTTGCCCGGCAAGGATGGGCTGATGGTGACGCGGGAATTGCGGGCCAGTTCCAACATCGGAATCATCCTCATCACCGGTCGGTCGGACCGGATGGACCGCATCATCGGGCTGGAACTGGGGGCCGACGATTACATCACCAAGCCGTTCGAACCCCGCGAAATCCTGGCCCGCACCCGCAGCCTGCTGCGCCGGGTGGCCCGTCCGGGGCAATCCGCCGCGACCGCACCCGCCAGCGGGCGGGTGAAGCGGTTCGATGGCTGGGAAGTGCATCTGGACAAACGCCGCCTGCGCGACCCGGCGGGGGAGGATGTGCGCCTGACCTCGGCGGAATTCGACCTGATGGCGGCCTTTGTCGAAAATCCGGGTCGGGTGCTGTCGCGCGACGATCTGCTGGATTTGACTCTGCGCGGCGACAATGTGCCCTATGACCGGTCGATTGACCGGCTGGTCCGCCGCCTGCGCCGGGTGGTCGAACCCGATCCGGCGGACCCCACCCGGATCGTCACCGTGCACGGCATGGGGTACCTGTTTCAGGCGGTGGTGGAGTAGTCCGCCCGGTCCAGCCGGTGCAGGACATGGCGTTTCAACGGGTGGCCATCGGGCACGCGGGGGTGGTCGAAATCGTCGCGCGGATCGTGGCGCATGCCCAGCCGCTGCATCACCCGGCGTGAGCGGCTGTTGTCAGGGACGGTCAGGGCGACGATCTGCCGCAGCCCGTGATCCTCGAAGCCGTGACGCAGGGCCAGCCTTGCCGCTTCCGTCGCGTAGCCCTGGCCCCAATGGGCCGACGCCAAGCGCCAACCGATTTCGACGGCGGGCGCAAACGGCGCGTCGAAGCCAACCCGCAACAGACCGGCAAAGCCGATGAAGGGGCAAAGCCCGGGCAGCTCGATGGCCCAAAAGGTGAAACCATGCTCCTCCCGATGCCGCTCCAACCGCTCGATCACCGCCGCGCAGGCGACGCGGTCGGGCAGGGGCAGCAGATGGCGCATCACGGCGGGATCGGCGCTCATCGCGGCGAACGGCTCCAGATCCGACTCGCGCCAGGGGCGCAGCCGCAAACGGGAACTGGTCAACGCCATCGACTCATCCGGCCTTGGGCGGAGTCAGCGGTTCACCGCGCAGCACGGCGCAGCGGGCGCGACGCTGGGCGAGGTAACGGTCGCGCGTGGTGTTGTAATCGGAAAAGCCGATGGCCTTGGCCTGCGGGTCGATCTGGCGGGTGGCGACGATGTCGGTGACGATCTCCACCGACTCGGCGATGGCGATGGTTTGCAGGCTGGCCCCGGTGCCGAGCAGACTGCCCGCCGCGTACCACAGCACGGCGTTGGTCAGCACGATGTCGGCCACCGCGTCGCGCACCGTGCGCGGCCCGACAAAGGGCAGGACGACGTAACCACCCTCGCCAACCCCGGCCTTGCACAGGCTCAGCCCCGCGTCGTTGTGGATCGGGCGGTAGCCCCAGGCGGTGGCGGTGTCGTAATAGCCCAGCAAACCGACGGTGCTGTTGATGCCGAACCGCTCCACCGAGCGCCAACTCGCCCCGACATCGCCAACCGCCAGGGCGGTGACGGCGGTGACGGGTTCGTTGACCAGATTGGCGACCACATTGGTCAAACCGCCAACGCTGCCCGCCGGGGCGGGAACCGTTCTGGTCGGCTGCGGCCCGTACCACCAGCCATAAAGCTGATCGATCTTGCCGTAGACCGTCTTGTTCCAGGCGAACATGTAGCGGCTGTAGGCGTCGAGCACGCCGCCGCTGGGGGCGGGTTTGATCGGTGTCTTGCCGGGGGGCAGCACGGCAAATGGGACGTCGGCTGGCGGCGTCACCGGGGATGGCGTCATGGTGGCAGCGGCCGGGGGGGCCACCGCCTGCGCCGACACCGGACCGCACAGAAGCGTCACCGCCAGACCGGTTGCGGCGGCAACGCCCCGAAGACGGCCGCCCCGGCTCATGGACGGCCCAGATTGGCGGCGATGCGGTCGCCCAACTTGACGATCGCGGCGTCGGCGGCGATGCGGGCGCGCACCTCGTTGACCCAGGGTTCGACCAGCGCGGCGGCGTCGCCGCTCATCGAGGCCAATTCGTTCACCGCAGCGGCCAGATCGTTGGTCGCCAGCCTCTCCTTGACCCGGTCGGCGAGCACGGAGGCGCGTTCCACCGGCGGGAAGACGCCCGCCGGTTCCACGCCGGGCGTCGGGCGGCCCAACAGCGAGTTCATCCAGGCGATGGGGATCACCTTGTAGTCGCGGCGGGTCAGCTCATCGGCCAACTCGTTGAATTCGGTGCGGAGTTGCGACCCGACGAGGATGCCGGAGGTCGCCAGCTTGTCCAACGGTTCCAACGCCGCCGCCAGCGGGCCAAGATCGCGGTTGGCGGCGCGGGCCAGCGCCAGTTCCACGTCAAAGGGGCCGGGGCGGCGCAAGGCCGATTGCAGTTGGACCAGCGCCAGAAGCCCAACCCGCGACTCGGCGGCGGTCTGTCCGGCGCGGGCGCTGGCGGTGTCCTGCTGGGCCTTGGCCAGATTGGCGTTGACGTCGGCCAGCTTGCGTTCCAGATCGGCGACCGACTGGTTGAGGCGGCCGATGTCGACATCCTGCCGCGCGTCCGCCGCCGCACCGGGCGTGCGCAGATGCAGCAGCTTGAACAGCGGCGGCGACCAGAAGGCGGAGGTCAGGGCGGCGACCAGGGCCACGGCCGCCATCGTCGTGGTTCCCCCGGCGGCGCGATAGCCGGAAGGCCGGGCGGTCCCCGCCTGCGTCAAAGACGGATTGTCGTCACCGGACATCGCTCACCTCCCTGGAATCCCTAGCATTCTATACACAGCCCTTGCGCGCTTGCAGCAAAGAACTATGCGGCGTCGCATAAACCAAACCCACGGCCCAGGCCCAGGATCAGGCCCATAGGCCATCACCCCGTCGGCCTTAGAGCAGATCGCGTTAAATCGGAATCGATTTGACGCGTGAAGATGCTCGATAAACAAAGGCATAGAGTATCCGTTATGGACAAGCGGATTTTTCGTCCCACTTTCGGCCTTTGCTCAAGAGGGCATTGGCAAAGATAACGAG
>JAIXPD010000090.1 GCA_027486405.1 Azospirillum sp.
CGGTCCTTTCGACCAGCGCCGTGACGATCTATCCCCCGCCGTTTGGGGTGGGTGGCCACCCACCCCAAACGGCCCATTCTTGCAGAATGAGCCGAGGATTCTATAAGACAAGCGCCGTGCTCAAAACATGAAACAGTCCACGGCGCTCTATGCCTTTGTTTATCGAGCATCTTCACGCGTCAAATCGATCCCGATTTAACGCGATCTGCTCTAGATGAATGTTGCCGATAATTTTAAATAATATTCTAAATTTTTAAGATTTGGCGTTTTATGCTACGCCTTTGTTGTGGGATTATTTGATTGTATAAAAATACATCGATGAGAAATTCGCAAAATCCTATTTATCTGTGTCCATCTGTGTTCATCGGTGTCAAAAAACAAAACGCCCGCCCTCCCCACCATATCGGCAAGGAAGAGCGGGCGTTCTTCACCTCAGCCCTCTGACCGGAACCCCGATCAGATGTGCAGCGGGCGACCGTCCACCGCCAGGGCGGCTTCCTTCACCGCTTCCGACAGGGTCGGGTGGGCGTGGCAGGTGCGGGCGATGTCTTCGGACGAGGCGCTGAACTCCATGGCCAGCACCAGTTCGCCGATCATCTCCGACACGTTCGGACCCAGCAGATGGACGCCCAGCACCTTGTCGGTCGTGGCGTCGGCCAGGATCTTCACAAAGCCGTCGGTGTTGCCACCGGCGCGCGCGCGACCGTTGGCGGTGAAGGGGAACTTGCCGGTGCGGTAGGCGATGCCCGCCGCCTTCAGCTCCTCTTCCGTCTTGCCGACGGCGGCGACTTCCGGCCAGGTGTAGACGACGCCGGGGACGAGGTCGTGGTTGACGTGGCTCTTCTGCCCGGCCAACTGCTCGGCCAGCGCGACGCCTTCCTCTTCGGCCTTGTGGGCCAGCATCGGGCCTTCCACCACGTCGCCGATGGCGTAGATGCCCGGCACGTTGGTTTCAAAATGCGCGCCGATCTTCACGCGGCCCCGGTTGTCCAGCTCGACGCCGACCTTGTCCAGGCCCAGGCCCAGGGTGAAGGCGCGGCGGCCGATGGCGACCAGCACGACGTCGGCCTCGATGGTTTCCGCCGCACCGCCCGCCGCCGGTTCGACCGTCAGCGCGACACCGGCGTCGCCGACCGTGGCCCCCGTGACCTTGGCCCCCAGCTTGAAGGTCATGCCCTGCTTGGCGAAGATGCGCTGCGACTGCTTGGAGATCTCGCCGTCCATGGTCGGCAGGATGCGGTCGAGATACTCGATCACCGTGACCTTCGCGCCCAGACGGCCCCAGACCGATCCCAGTTCCAGCCCGATCACGCCGCCGCCGATGACGACCAGACGCTTGGGCACCTCCGGCAGTTCCAGCGCGCCGGTGGAGGAGACGATCTTTTTCTCGTCGATGGCGATGCCGGGCAGCGGGGTGACTTCCGAGCCGGTGGCGATGACGATGGCCTTGGACGCGGTGACGGTCCCGACACCCTCGACCTCGACCGTGGTGCCGGACGTGATGGTCCCGGCGCCCTTCAGCCACGTCACCTTGTTCTTCTTGAACAGGAATTCGATGCCGCCGGTGTTGTCCTTAACCACCTTGTCCTTGTGCGCCAGCATGCCGGGCAGGTCGAGTTCGACGCCGCCGACCTTGATGCCGAACTTGGCCAGCCCGTGGGCCGCTTCCTCGAACTTCTCCGACGCCGCCAGCAGCGCCTTGGAGGGGATGCAGCCGACGTTCAGGCAGGTGCCGCCCAGCGCGGACCGCTTTTCCACGCAGGCGACCTTGAACCCAAGTTGGGCCGCGCGGATCGCGCAGACATACCCGCCGGGACCGCCGCCGACGACGACGACATCAAAAGTGCTTTCAGCCATGAGAGGCTTCCTTCCGCCAGTCTTGCTCGTTGCCAAAAGCCGTCCCATCCAGCGGGGAGGGCCGCGCGGCGATATATGCCCGCACCGCACGCGACTGGCAACGGGACACTTCGTCCCGGCACCGTCCCGCCCGCCGCATGACCCCCGACCTTCGGCCTAGGCGGACGGCATGACGCTTGCGCCACTTGCGGTTTCTGCAACCGCAGTTATTGTATTATTTCCGTAACTTGACCCTGGTCAGCCCCTGTGCAAACACGGCACCATAGGCCGACAACGGTCGCTGATCGGGGGTTCGAGGCGTAGGCCATGGCTGAAGCGGACATCAACCGCGAGACGGAACTCAAGCTTGCCGTGCGTCCTGAGGATCTGGCGATCCTGCGCAAGGCACCCGCCATCACCGGGCGGGCGACCGGCTCCATCACCAGCCGCAAGCTGGAAAGCACGTATTACGACACCGCCGACCGGCGGCTGCAAGACCGGCTGGCCACCCTGCGGGTGCGCAAGACCGGCGACGGCTATGTCCAGACGGTGAAATCCGCGCCGGAGGCCGATGGCCTGTCGCGCGGCGAATGGGAATGCCCCGTTCCCGACAACCGCCCCGACCTGACCCTGATCGACGGCGACGACGCGCTGGCCGTCCTCGGCCCCTTGAGCGAGTCGGAACTGGAGCCGGTTTTCACCTCCGTCATCGAGCGTGGCCGGGTGGAGCTGGTGGTCGGATCGGACGGGATCGAATCGGTGATCGAGGTCGCCTTTGACACCGGCGAGGTGCGCCTGCCCGATGGCCGCGCCGAACCGATCTGCGAAATCGAGCTGGAGTTGAAAAGCGGCTCCCCGGCGGCGCTGTTCGATCTGGGGCTGGAACTGGCGGCGGTCGCCCCGGTGCGGCTGGAAACCCGGACCAAGGCGGCGCGCGGCTACGCCCTGGCGGCGGGCGAAGGGCACCAGTCGGCCAAGGCGGAAAAGCTGACGCTCGACGCCGACATCACGGTGGAAGGGGCCGTGGCCCGCATCGTGCGCGCCTGCGTCGCCCATCTCGCCGCGAACGAGGCGGTGACGCTGACCGGCGACGATCCCGAGGGCGTCCATCAGATGCGGGTGGCGCTGCGCCGCCTGCGTTCGGCCATCGCGCTGTTCCGCCCCTTCGTGCCGACTCCGCAATATCTTTGGCTGGTGGGCGAGATCAAATGGTTGGCGGGCAGCCTTGGCCCGGCCCGTGATTGGGACGTGTTCGCCACCGAATTGCTGGCCCCGGTGCGCGATGCCTTCCACCGCGCCGACGGCCACGGCCACGCGGTGGTCGAGGACATCGACGCGCTGGCCGCCGCCGCCGAGGCGCGCCGCCGCCGCGCCTACGACACCGCGCGGGAGGCCGTCGGCTCGCCCCGCTACACCGCTTTTCTGCTTGGGCTGGGGGCCTGGGTGGAAAAGCGCGGCTGGCGCAACCAGCCGGTGAACGAGGAATCGATCCGCCTGTTCGGCCCGATGGTCGATCTGGCCGACCACCTGCTGGAAAAGCGCCACCGCAAGGCCAAGCGCTCCGGCCAGGGTTTCGCCCATCTGCCGGTCGCCCAGCGCCACCAGCTCCGCATCGCTCTGAAAAAGCTGCGCTACGCGGCGGAATTCTTCCGCAGCCTGTACGACGACAAGCCGGTGCGCCGTTACCTTCAGGATTTGGGGGCGATGCAGGACGCGTTGGGCCACCTGAACGACGTCGCCACCGCCACCCGCCTGCTGCACGAACTGCACGAGGACGGCAGCCATTCCCTGCCGGGCGAACCGCGCGCGGCGGGCATCGTCATCGGCTGGCACGCGCGCGGGGTGTCGGACACCGAAGCCGCGCTGGTCGCGCTGTGGCATGATTTCCTCGACGCCAAGCGCTTCTGGTCGAAGCCCGAGCCGGTGGTGTAGGCTGGCCCGATGCTCACGATCCTCGTTGCCAACATCAAGGGTGGCTGCGGCAAGACCACGCTCGCCACCCATCTGGCCGCCGCGTCCGCCGCCAGCGGCCTGTCCACCGTGCTGGCCGACGTGGACCGTCAGCACTCCTCCCTTGGCTGGCTGGAACGCCGCCCGGACAGCGCCCCGCGCGTCGTCGGGGTCGATTGGGCCAAGGACATCACCGACATCCCGCGCGGCTACCGCCGTTTGGTGATCGACGCGCCCGCCGCGCTGAAAACCAAGCAGATCGAGGATTTGGTCAAGATGGCCGACATCGTCGTTCTGCCGGTGCTGCCCGGTGCCTTTGACGAGCAGGCGACCCAACGGTTCCTGGGCAAGCTGGACGAGTTGAAGGCCATCGCCAAGAACAAGAAGGCGGTGGCGGTGGTCGGCAACCGCGTGCGCGCCCGCACCAAGGCCGCCGATCGGCTCGACCAGTTTCTGGGCGGGATCGGCCATCGCGTCGTCGCCCGCCTGCGCGACAGCCAAATCTACGCCGACGCGGCGGCGACCGGCCTCAGCCTGTTCGACATGCCGGGCAAGCGCGCCGCCGACCAGCGCGCCGATTGGGATCCGCTGCTGGCCTGCCTGGACGCTGTGTAAGGGACGCGGCGCAAGCCACCGCCGCCCAGGGCAATCTCATGAACGAGGGATCATCCTCACGCAAGCAAGATTGGACACGGATTTCACGGACACGATAAGGGATTGCACGGATTTCGGCCCTCAATCGCCTCACGCATCCCGGCACGAGGTGTGTCGCAAGCTCGCAAACAGGATGGCTCTGGGACGCGTTCCGCGAAATCCGTGAGAAAAATCCGTGAAATCCGTGGCGAATCTTGTTCCAGTCGGGGGCAGGATGCTTCAAGTGATTGCCCTGCACCGCCCTGCCCCGCCTATCCGGCGACGCGGGCCACGATGAACAGGTGGCGCGTCGGGACCAGCGTGTTGCCGAACGGGTGTTCGGGATAGGCGGCCTCCAGCCGCGCGCGGTAATCGGCCAGGAAGCGGTCCAACTCCACCCCCGCCAACCGCTCCATCACCGGGGCCAACGCGTCCGACCGCAGCCATTGCAGAATCGGGGTGTCGCCGCTCAGAACATGGTGGTGCTCCGTCTCCCACAGCTCGACCGACACGGCGAGCGGGCTGAGCCAGTTGTAATACTCCTGCGCCCCGTGCGGCGGTGGGCGCAGCGCGTCGGCCAGACGCCCCGCCCAGGGGCCATCGGCGGCGGTGTCGAGCAACAGGCGGTGCGCCATCAGCGCTTCCGGGCGCGGCAACGCCACGGCCAGCAACCCGCCGGGGGCCAGGCATTGCAAAAATTCGGGGAACAGCCGCTCATGGTGCGGAACGGCCTGCAAGCCGCCGAAGGACAGCAGAAGATCCACCGGCCAGGACGGACGCCACACCGACAGGTCGGCCTGTTCGTAGCGGACGCGCGACGGCACGCTTTGCGCCCATTGCAGCATGGCGGGCGACGGGTCCACCCCCATGATTTCGGCGTCGGGCCATTGCGCGGCGAGCAGCCGGGTCACGGAACCGGAACGACAGCCCAGATCGACCACGGCGGTCGGGGTGATGGGGGGAAGAGCTTCCAGCAGATCGCGGACGGTGCGGCGGCTCAACGCATCCAACGCGGAGAAGGTCGCCCGATCCCAGGACAAAAACGCAGACGGCGGAACGGTGGACATGGCGCACCCCCTTGGGGTCGGCCCACAGGCTGCGGTCCGATTGGCCGATGCAACGATGACAGGGTTTGGAAAACGACACGCGCGACACCGGCGGCGGCCCTCCGCCGCCGGTCAACCACCCGGAACGGTCAGTGGGCGGCGTCCAGACGGTCGAAATGGCGACCGATGGCGGAGAAGATGTAGGCCACGCACCCCAGGAAAATCAGGATGCCGCCCACCGCGAACGCGTCGTCCGACGCGCGCGACGAGGCCAGCAGACCGACAAACGCCATGATTCCCGCGATCGCAGGCGACACCCAAGCACCCAGAGCCTTCACGTCCTGATTTCCTTCCACTGCGCGACCGGCCCATCGGTGGGGGACCGGCGACGGTTTGCACGCGCGTTGACCGGGCACCTCGTGGGAGGGGGATCGGCGAACGCTTTCGATCTGAACGAATCTTGCGGCAGAATGCCCCCATTTTCAATGCGACACAAACGACTTTTGCGTTGCAACAGACGCAAGTCTGGCCTCCCCGCCCGCCGATCCTCCGGGGGTGGCGGAGGGGGGCGACAGCGGCAGATCAAGCGCGAAGACGCTGCCCTCGCCCGTGCTGGCCAGCAACCGCAGATCGCCGCCATGGGCGCGCGCCACCTCACGCGCGATGGCCAACCCCAGCCCGACCCCGCCCGCCCGCGCCGACCCGGCGAAGGGCTGGAACAGATGGTCGCGGGCGCGCGGCGGCAGGCCGGGTCCGTTGTCGGTGACGGTCAGGGTCAGCCGGTCGCTGCGTGGCTCCACCGCCACCCGCACGCCCACCGCCCCGGCCTGCACCGCGTTGCGCCCCAGATTGACCAGCGCGCGCGACAGTTGGTCGGCGTCGGCCCGCAGGTTCAACCCGGCGGGAACCATGTTGCTCCACGTCGCCTCCACCCGCGCGCCGTCGGGCCGCAGGGTGGCGAGCACCTGCTCCCCCACCTCCTCCACCAGCGCCCGCAGATCGACCGGGGCCAGCCGCAGCGGCAACGCGCCGTCGCGGGTGAAGGACAGGGTTTGTCCGCACAGCTCCACCGCCCGGTCCAGCGAGGCCATCAGCCGGGGCGTGACCCGCCGCACCTCCGGGTCGGTGCTTTCGCTCAACCGCTCCGACAGCAGGGAGGCGGTGGACAGGATGCCGCGCAGGTCGTGGTTGATCTTGGCCACCGCTGTGCCCAGCGCCGCCAGCCGCTCGCGCTGGCGCAGCGCGGTGCGCACGGTTCCCTGCATCGCCGCCAACTCCCGCCCGGCCACGCCGATTTCGTCGCGGCGGCGGTCCGGAACCATCGGCGGCGCGCCGTCGGGGTCGCGGCGGAAGGCGACCACCCCGTCGGTCAGGCGACGCATCGGGCGGACCAGCAGCGCGTTCAGCGTGACGAAGACCAGCCCCGCCGCGATCAGCGAGATGGCGACCGACACCGCCAGGATGCTGCGCGAAAAATCCAGCATGGCGTCGATCATCGGGCGTTCGTCCATCGTCACCTCGACCCGCTGGGCGTGGTCCTTGGGCGACCGGTCGATCACCCGGATCACCCGGTCCCGCCCCTGCACCAGCGCGCCAAAGGCGTCCATGACGAGCGACCAATTGCTGCTGGCGCGCAGATCGAACGTCTCGTCCACCTCCGGCGGCATCGGGCGGGACAGCATGTAAACGCGCGCGTCGGGCTGGATCAGGTCGATCACATGCGCCCCGGCGTAGGACAGCAGCTTGGCCTGCAACGCCTTCGTCACCATGAAATCGGGGGCCGCCTCCACCGACAGGGCGGCGATGTGGGCGGCGGCCAGCCGCTCTTCCAGATGGGTCAGGCGGAACCGGGCGATGAGCGGGGTGTAGATCAGCACCTCGGCCAGCAGCACGAACAGGATGGTCAGCACCAGCAGCTTGGCCGACAGGCTGTTGGCGACGAATGGCAGACGCAAGACGGGCAAACGCAAGACGGGCAAACGCATGGGAGGTCCGATGGATGCGGGGCGGCGGGACGCGACATGACGATGCTATCATTCCCGCCACGCTTGCGCCTTCCCCGCTGACAACAAGGGCATGACCCGATGCGCCCGACCCTGGCTTTCGATCTGGTGGTGACGATGGACCGCAACGCGGCGCTGACGGCGGTGGCCGACGCGCTGGGCGGGGCGGGTGGCTGGATCGTCGATCACAGCCTGTTTTCCGACGTGATGGCGGTGGTCCGCTTTGCCCTGCCCGGCGACCGCACCACCGATTTCGGCGCGCGGCTGGCCGAACGCGGGCTGATCCTGGACCCGGACCCGACCGACCAACCAAACGGGGACGAGATCACCGGGCGGCTGACCCTGACCTTCGCCCAGGGAACCGGCGACCTGAAACGCGCGGTTCCCGCCTTTCAATAACGCTCGGCAGCGCCCGGCCCGGCACCCGGCCCGTCCTGTCCCGCCCACCACCGGCGCGCGCGCCACGCGGCCTTTTGTTCGCTGGCGTCGGTTCGTCGGCGTTGGTATGAGAGACGCCATGAGCGACCTTGCCCGTCACATCGACACCCTGTCCCGCGCCAACGTGCTGTGCCTTGGCGACGTGATGCTCGACCGCTTCGTCTATGGCTCGGTGGACCGGGTGTCCCCGGAGGCCCCGATCCCGGTGCTGCGGATCACCCGCGACGTGCCGAAGCTGGGCGGGGCGGGCAACGTTGCCGCCAACCTCATCGCCCTGGACGCCGCGTGTCGGTTCGTCTCGGTGGTGGGGCAGGACGCGGTCGGCACCGACCTTCTGGCGCTGCTGGCGCGGGAGGGGGTCAGCGACGGCGGTTCGATCGTGGTGGAGGCGGGGCGGCAGACCACGGTCAAAACCCGCTTCATCGCCGGACAACAGCAGTTGTTGCGCGCCGATGTGGAAACCGTCGCCCCGATCACCTGCGCCGACCAGGTTCTGAGCCAGGTCGAGCGCGCCTTGCCCGAGGTCGGCGGCGTCATCCTGTCCGATTACGGCAAGGGCGTGCTGACCGACGGCCTGATCGCCGGCGTGATCGCCGCCGCGCGGGCGGCGGGCAAGACGGTGGTGGTCGATCCCAAGGGCCATGATTACCGCCGCTATCGCGGGGCCGACATCGTCACGCCGAATCGCAAGGAGCTGATGGAGGCCACCGGCCTGCCCGCCCACAGCGACGAGCAGGTCGTGACCGCCGCCCGCCGCCTGATCGCCGATTGCGGCATCGGCGCGGTGGTCGCCACCCGCAGCGAGCAAGGCATGTCGGTGGTGACGGCCAACGGCGTGACCCATCTGCCCGCGCAAGCCCGCGAGGTGTTCGACGTGTCGGGGGCGGGCGACACCGTGGTCGCCACCCTGACCGCCGCCCTGTCGGTGGGGGTTGGCCTGGAAGACGCCGCGCGGCTGGCCAACCTCGCCGCCGGGCTGGTGGTGGGCAAGGTCGGGACCGCCGTCGTCCGCACGCACGAGCTGCTGACCGCCCTGCACGAACAGGAATGGCGGCACGGCGAGGACAAGGTCGCCACCCGCGACGAGGCGGCGGAACGCGCCGAACGCTGGCGGCTGCGCGGCAAGCGCGTCGGCTTCACCAACGGCTGTTTCGACCTGCTGCACCCCGGCCACATCGCGCTGCTGAAGCAGGCGCGCGCCGCCTGCGACGTTCTGGTCGTCGGGCTGAACAGCGACGCGTCGGTGAAACGGCTGAAGGGCGAGAGCCGCCCGGTGCAGAGCGAAACCGCGCGCGCCACCGTGCTCGCCTCGCTCGGCATGGTCGATCTGGTGGTGGTGTTCGACGAGGACACGCCGGAAAAGCTGATCCACGCGGTGCGGCCGGACGTGCTGGTCAAGGGGGCCGACTACACCGTCGCCACCGTCGTCGGGGCCGGATTCGTCCAGAGCTATGGCGGGACCGTGCTGCTGGCCGACCTGGTCGCGGGGCAGAGCACCACCAACACCATCAAGCGCCTGAAGGGCTGACGGTTTCCCGGCCACCGGGCCGCGACGGAATCGCCCCCGCGCGGGCGGTTGCAATGCGCGGTGGGCTGTGGTTGGGTGCGCGCAAAGATCAACATTCCGGCCAGATTTTGGCCTTCCGACTGGGGACGCACGGCAATGACCGAGTTCAACACGATCGACGACCTTGAGGTGAACGGCAAGACGGTGCTGGTGCGCGCCGATCTGAACGTGCCGATGCAGGATGGCGCGGTGTCGGACACCACCCGCATCGACCGCCTCGTCCCCACCCTGAAAGAATTGTCGGCCAAGGGGGCCAAGGTTGTCGTCCTGTCGCATTTTGGCCGCCCGAAGAACGGCCCGGACGCCAAGAACTCGCTGCGCAACGTGCTGGACGCGCTGAGCGCGGCCGTCGGCCAGACGGTTGCCTTCGCCACCGATTGCGTTGGCCAGCCCGCCCAGGACGTGATCGCCGCCGCCGCCCCCGGCACGGTCATCCTGCTGGAAAACACCCGCTTCCACGCGGAAGAGGAAAAGAACGACCCGGCCTTCGCCGCGCAGATCGCGGCACTGGGTGATGTCTACGTCAACGACGCCTTTTCCGCCGCCCACCGCGCCCACGCCTCGACCGAGGGGGTGGCCCGTCTGCTGCCCAACGCCGCCGGCCGCCTGATGGAAGCGGAGCTGAAGGCGCTGACCCTGGCGCTGGAAAAGCCGGAACGCCCGGTCGCCGCCGTCGTCGGCGGGGCGAAGATTTCGACCAAGCTCGATCTGCTCGGCAACATGGTCCGCAAGGTGGACATGCTGGCGCTGGGCGGCGGCATGGCCAACACCTTCCTGTACGCGCAGGGCGTCGATGTCGGGGCCAGCCTGTGCGAAAAGGACATGGCCGATCAGGCCCGCGCCATCATGGCGACGGCCAAGGAGGCCAACTGCGAGATCCTGCTGCCGACCGATTTCGTCGTCGCCAAGGAGTTCAAGGCCGGGGCCGCCAACCGCGTGGTTGCCGCCGACGCCATCGGTGCCGACGACATGGCGCTTGACGTCGGTCCGGCGACCGTCGCTTTCCTCGACGGCAAGCTGAAGGCCGCCAAGACCCTGGTTTGGAACGGCCCGCTGGGGGCCTTCGAAATCGCCCCGTTCGACGCCGGGACCAACGCCGTCGCCCAGATCGTGGCGGCGCGCACCACGGCGGGCGGCCTGCTGTCGGTCGCGGGCGGCGGTGACACGGTGGCGGCCCTGGCGCACGCCGGGGCCGAAGCCCAGTTCACCTACGTCTCGGCGGCGGGCGGTGCCTTCCTGGAATGGCTGGAAGGCAAGGATCTGCCCGGCGTCGCCGCGCTGAAGAAGTAAGCGGTCGGTAAAAAGCACGGGCGCGGCGGCGGGGTTCCCCCCTCCCCGCGCCCGTTTTGCCCTGTTGAGCACCGTGTCACCGCGCGGTGTAGGCCCCATCGACCAGCATCGGTTGGCCGTTGACGAAGCTGGACACGCCGCTCAACAGGAAACAGGTCATCGCCGCGATCTCGTCGGGGCTGCCCCAGCGTCCGGCGGGCGAATCGGCGACGAAGGCCATCTTGTCGTCGCGCGTGGCGAACAGTTGGTCCGACATCGCCGTATCAACGAAGCCGGGGCACACCGCGTTGACCCGGATGCCGTCCGCCCCCAATTCCAACGCGGCGCTGCGCGTCAGCCCGACCAGCGCGTGCTTGCTGGCGGCGTAGGCGGCGACGTTGGCAAAGCCGACCACCCCGGCCATCGAGGCGTTGAACACAATCGACCCGCCGCCACCGCTGGCCCGGATCGCCGGAACCTGATGGCGCAGGCAGTGGAACGCGCCCCGGACGTTCACGTCGAAAATCGCGTCATACACATCATCGCCCATCCGGTCGGCGGGACCGGCGGTTCCCAGCGCGCCCGCATTGTTGAACGCGCCGTCCAACCGGCCAAAGGCGTCGAGCGTGGCGGCGACCAGCCGGGCCACCTCCGCGTCCTGGGCCACGTCGGTCGGGATCACCAGCCCCTCCCCACCTTTCGCGCGGATGTCGTCGAGCAGGGCCGCGCAGGCGTCGGCCCGGCGGGCGGCGAGCGCCACGCGCGCGCCCTGGGCGGCCAACTGACGGGCGGTCGCCGCGCCGATGCCGGAGGACGCACCGGTGATGATGAACACCTTGCCCGCCAGATCGGGGTAACGCGCGCCGCTGTGAAGACTGCTGTTCGTCGTCATGCTGTTCGTGATCGCGCTGTTGATCGTCATGGCAACCATCGCCTTGCTGCTGCGGTGAAGACAGCGGCACTATGATTGCGGCGCGCAAACGCAGAAATGCCGCGTTTGTTCGATCACTCCGAAACAAAACTGTGGAATGAAAGCCAGGGTGGGGCATGGACCGGTTTGACAGCATGAGCGTCTTCACCCGCGTGGCCGAGGCGGGCAGCTTCGCCGCCGCCGCCAAGACTCTGACCCTGTCGTCAACGATGATCGCCAACCATGTCCGCGCGTTGGAGGAGGATTTGGGCGTCCGCCTGCTGAACCGCACCACCCGGCGGCAAAGCCTGACCGAAGCCGGAATGGCCTATCTCGCCCATTGCCAAAGCGTGTTGGCGCAGATGGCGGAGATGCGCGCCGACCTGCTGGCCCAGCGCGCCGAGCCGCGCGGGCGGTTGCGGGTGTCGGCCCCGGTGTCCTTCGGGGTGGAGCGGCTGATTCCGGCGCTGGCCGACTATCTGGCCGCCTGCCCCGCCGTCGATCTCGCCTTGGACGTCAACGACCGCGCCGTCGATCTGGTCGATGAGGGGTATGAGGCGGTAATCCGCATCGGCCCGTTGACCGATTCCCGGCTGATCGCCCGCCCGCTCACCCCCTATCGGATGCTGGTGGCGGCGTCCCCGGCCTATCTGGCACGGATGGGCCACCCCACCGCACCGGAGGAACTGGCCCACCACACCTGTCTTGCCTTCCGTTACGCGGCGAAGTCGAAATGGCGCTTCACCGGCGAGGATGGGACGGTCCAGATCGCCGTCCAACCCCGGCTGGAGGTGAACAGCGGCCCCGGCCTGCGCGCCGCCGCGCTCGCCGGGATCGGCATTGTGATGCAGCCCGAGGCGCTGCTCGCCAACGACATCGCCGCTGGACGCCTCGTCACCCTGTTTCCCGACCACGCCCTGCCCAGCCGCCCGATGACGCTGCTGCACCAAAAGGACCGCCGCATGTCGGCCAAGCTGCGCAGCTTCATCGATTTCGTGACGGCGCGCTTTCCCCCTTAACGCTTTCCCCCTTAACAAAGGTTGCGCGCCGTTTCCTCACTCCGCCGCCGCCGGAACCGCCCCGGCCACCTCGTCGGGCCGATGGGGGAAGGCGAGCGACGACAGGAAGATCGAGCCGCCCAGCGCGGCCAGCACCAGCATCACCAGGGTGAAACCGCCCGGCACCGCGCCCAACCCCTGATCGTGCAGCACCGCCACCAGCGGGACCGCCACCGCGCTTGCCGCGAAGGAAATCAGGTAGCGGATCGAATAGGCCCGCGCCCGCCACGCGTCGTCGGTGTATTTGGCGACCATGGTGTCGTTGATCGTCACTTGGCCGAAGATGGCGAACATCATCACCGTGGCCACCGCCACCAGCCCCCAACCGCTGGCGTAAGCGGCCAGGATCAGGCAGGGCGCTTGCAGCACCGACAGCGGGATGAAGATGGAGCGCAGGGTGTGGCGGTCCACCAGCCGTCCGACGATCAACTGCGAGGTCGCACCGATCCCATACACCGCGCAAACCAGCGCGCCGATGCCCAGCGGGGTGCTGGTCAGCAGGCTCAACCGCTCGTCGAACAGCTTGGGCAGGGCCAGGGTGGCCGCGTTGAACACGACCCCACCGGCCACCGTCGTCACCGCCAGCACGGAAAAGGCCCGGATCACCACCGCGCGCGGCAGACGTCCCACGGTCCGCGCCGCCGCCTTGGCCGGGGCCGGGCCATCGGGAACCAGCGCCAGGAAGGCCACGCCCAACCCGATGGTGAACAGGCCGGGCAGCACGAAGGCGGCGCGCCAGCCGAACCCTTGGGTCAGCCCCCCGGTGGCCAGCGCGGCGACGGCGATGCCCAGATTGCCCCAGACGCCGTTGATCCCGATCTCCCGCCCGACCCGACCGCCCAGCGCGTGGGCGTGGGCGGTCAGCAGCGCGGTCCCGACCGGGTGGTAGATCGCCCCGAACAGCCCCGTCACCGCCAGCCCGATGGCCAACTGCACCGGCGTCCGCGCCAACCCGGTGAGCGCCGCCGCCGCGCCCATGCCCAGGAAGAAGACGACCATCATGTTGCGGCGGCTCCAGCGGTCGCCCAGCCAGCCCGCCGGAACCGACCCCGCGCCAAAGGCGATGAAGCCGCCCAGCGACAGGCCCAGAAGCTCGCCATAGCCCAACCCGAACTCATCGGCCATGCCCAGCACGGCGGTGGGAAACACCAGCATCAGCAGATGATCGACGAAATGCCCGGCGTTGACGAAGCCGATGACCCGGCGGGACTCCGCCGCAGTGGGTGAGGAGGGCGATGGCATGATGAATGTCCCTGAACAGCGTTTGGTCTGGACAGGGTAAGCGCGTCCGCCATGATGGGTCCGGTCAACTTCTGTCGTGAAACGGACATGTCGCCGGAGGGTACCCGCCGATGCGCATCACCAGCCCCGGCCTGCCGCGCTTCGATCCCTACCCGCAACCGATCCTCGCACTGGCGCGCGATTATCCAGCCGGATCGGTCGTCGCTCCCCACCAGCACAGCCGGGCGCAACTGCTGTTCTCCACCAGCGGGACCATGCGGGTGACGACGCCGACCGGGGCGTGGATCGTGCCGCCGCTGCGCGCGGTGTGGATCCCGGCGGGGATGGAGCATGGTTGGGTGGTGACGGGGCTGGTGCGGCTGCGCACCCTGTTCGTCGATCCCGCCGCCGCCCCTTTCCTGCCCGCCGACGCCTGCCGGGTGATCGAGGTGTCGGAACTGCTGCGCGCCCTGATCCTGGCGGCGATGGATCTGCCCGCCGACGCGCCGCCCACCGCGCGCACCGGCCTGATCGGCGCGCTGGCGCTGGACGAGTTGGCCCGCGCGCCGGAGGTGCCGTTGCGCCTGCCGCTGCCGCAGGACCCGCGCCTGCGCCGCCTCTGCCACGCCCTGCTCGACGCCCCCGCCCGCACCGACACGCTGGAGGGCTGGGCCGACACGGTCGGGGCGAGCGGCAAAACCATCGCCCGCCTGTTCCTGAAGGAAACCGGCCTGACCTTTGGCGCGTGGCGGCAACAGGCCCGTTTGGCCGAGGCCGTCGCCCAACTCTCCCTGGGCCGCCCCATCGCGCAGGCCGCCCGCGCGGCGGGTTACGACAGCGCCAGCGCCTTCACCGCCATGTTCCGCCGCACCCTGGGGGCCAGCCCGCGCGCGTATCTGAGCGGAGGCGCTGATTCAAAAGACTCGGAATCACCTTGCATCCCGGCGTCACAATCGCCATAACAGCGGCGGGAGACTGGCGTCGGACGAGTTCCTCGCCAACCTGGTCAGATCCGGAAGGAAGCAGCCACAACGAGTTCAGGCTCGGGTCGTTCGTCCAGTCTCCTGCCTTTCCTTTTTCATCAGCGACACGAAGCCGGTGCGGAACGCGCCGCACAGAAACCGGCGACAGAGCGGCGCGGGGGCGTTATGGTGCGCCCTGTTGATGAACCGCCGATCCATCCCCTGCCGCCGAAACGGGCCTGCCGCGTGACCGACACCGCCGCCGCATCCACCGCCTCCCCCGCGCATCCGCCCGCCACCGGGCTGGCTTATCGGGTGCTGGCGCGCAAATACCGTCCGAAGAATTTCGATGAGCTGATCGGCCAGGACGCGCTGGTCCGCACCCTGACCAACGCCATCCATTCGGGCCGCATCGCCCAGGCCTTCATGCTGACCGGGGTGCGCGGGGTGGGCAAGACCACCACCGCCCGCATCATCGCCCGCGCGCTCAACTGCGTCGGCCCCGACGGGACCGGCGGGCCGACGGTCAGCCCCTGCGGCGTCTGCGACCATTGCCGCGCCATCGCCGAGGACCGGCACGTCGATGTGATGGAGATGGACGCCGCCAGCCACACCGGCGTCGACGACATCCGCGAGATCATCGACGGCGTGCGCTACGCCCCGGTGTCGGCGCGCTACAAGCTCTACATCATCGACGAAGTGCACATGCTGTCGAAGAACGCGTTCAACGCGCTTCTGAAGACGCTGGAAGAACCGCCCAGCCATGTGAAGTTCGTCTTCGCCACCACCGAAATCCGCAAGGTTCCGGTCACGGTGCTGTCGCGCTGCCAGCGTTTCGACCTGCGCCGCGTCGATGCCCAGGTGTTGAAGGACCATTTCACCCGCGTCACCGGCCTGGAAGGGGCGGAGATCGAGGCCGACGCCGCCGCGCTGGTGGCGCGCGCCGCCGACGGATCGGTGCGCGACGGGCTGTCGCTGCTCGATCAGGCCATCGCGCTCGCCAACGGGCGGGTCACGGCCCAGCAGGTGCGCGACATGCTGGGGCTAGCCGACCGCACCCGCGTGATCGACCTGTTCGACGCCACCCTGTTCGCCCGCCCGGCCGACGCGCTGGACATCCTGTCCGACCTGCACCGGGTTGGGGCCGATCCGCTGGTGATCCTTCAGGATCTGCTCGACCTCGTCCACAATCTGACCCGGTTGAAGGTGGTCCCCGACACCGCCAACGATCCATCCCTGCCCGAGGCGGAGCGGACGCGCGGGGCCGACCTGTCGGCCAAGCTCGGCATGCCCGCCCTGACCCGCGCCTGGCAAATCCTGTTGAAGGGGTTGGGCGAGGTGCAGGTCGCCCCGGTCCCGCAGCAGGCGCTGGAGATGGTGATCGTCCGCCTGTCCTACGCCGCCGATCTGCCCACGCCGGGCGAGTTGATCCGCCAGTTCCAGGCCCAGCAGGGCGGTGCCGGTGGCGGCGCGCCGTCGCGCGGCCCCGGTGGGGGTGGCGGACCGGTCGCGGTGGTGTCCAACGGCGTCAGCGCCGGGGGGGCCGCCCACGCGGTTGCCCGCCGCGTCGAGTCCCAGCCGCAGACCCAACCGGCACAACCCGTGCCCGTGGCCCCGGCCGCCGCCGTGGCGGTGGGAACGGCGACCGGCAACGATCTGGCCCCGATGCCGCGCGATTTCCGCGCGCTGGCCCAACTGTTTTCGGATCGGCGCGAGGGCGCGCTCTACGGCTACCTCGTCAACGCCGTCCATCTCGTGCGGATGGAACCGGGGCGGTTGGAGCTGAAGCTCACCGCCACCGCCCCGCCGAACCTGCCCTTCCGCGTCGGCCAGTTCCTGACCGACTGGACCGGCCAGCGCTGGATCGTCGCCCTGTCCGACGGACCGGCCCAACCGACCCTGGGCGAGCAGGAGGCGGCGGACAAACGCCGCGCCCGCGCCGACGCCGAAGCCAACCCGGTGGTGCGCGCCATCCTGGACGCCTTCCAGGGGGCGGAGATCATCGACATCCGCGATCTGGCCGCCATCGCCGCCGCCGAAAGCGGGGCCATGGCCGACGACGGCGAATCGCCCGATTTCCTGGTTCAGCAGCAAGACGACGGGGTTTATTACCCCCTCGACGACGAAGGAGAGTATGACCGATGAAAAATATCGGCAACATGATGAAGCAAGCCCAGCAGATGCAGGCCAAGATGCAGGAAATGCAGGCCGGTCTGGACAACGTCGAAATGTCGGGACAGTCCGGGGCCGGGATGGTCACGGTGACGGTCAACGGCAAGGGCGAGATGAAGAAGATCAAGCTTGAGAAGGCCATCGTCGATCCCGAAGAGATCGAGGTGCTGGAAGACCTGATCATGGCCGCCTTCAACGACGCCAAGAAGAAGGTCGAGGCCCACGTCGCCGAGGAAACCTCCAAGCTGATGGGCGGGCTGAAGCTGCCCCCCGGCATCAAGCTGCCCTTCTGATCCGGTCGCCTGCCCGGTCACACACCCGGCCCCCTCTCCCCACCGGGGAGAGGGTCGGGGTGAGGGGGACCGCCCCGCGCCCCCTTTTCCATGACGTTCCGCACGCACCGGCCCCATGATCGGACCTGAAATCGAACGCCTGATCCAATTGCTGTCCAAGCTGCCGGGGCTGGGTCCACGGTCGGCGCGGCGGGCGGCGTTGCATCTGATGAAGCGGCGGGACAGCCTGCTGGTTCCCCTGTCCGAAGCCATGGCGCTGGCCGGGGAAGCGGTGCGGGCCTGTTCGGTCTGCGGCAACCTCGACAGCCGCGATCCCTGCACCGTCTGCGCCGATCACAGCCGCGACCGCAGCATCATCTGCGTCGTCGAAGACGCCGGGGATCTGTGGGCGCTGGAACGCACCCGCGCCTTTCGCGGGACCTATCATGTGCTGGGCGGCCTGCTGTCGGCCCTGCAAGGCGTCGGCCCCGACGATCTGAATCTCGACCGGCTGGCCGAACGCGCCGCCGACCCGGCGGTGCGCGAGGTGATCCTCGCCCTCAACGCCACGGTGGACGGCCAGACCACCGCCCACGTCGTCACCGACCGGCTGGCGGGGACCGAGGTCGCCGTGTCGCGGCTGGCCCACGGCGTGCCGGTGGGGGGCGAGTTGGATTATCTGGACGACGGCACCCTCACCGCCGCCCTGCGCGCCCGCCGCCCGCTGTAAGCCCTCCCGGTCATTCACGCTTCGCGAACGACCGGTCCCCGCCGTTCGCGAAGTGGGCCCGCCTTTTTGCGGATCGCGGCTCGCTCAAGCCAACCCGCCCCGGCAGAGTCATCGCGGTTTTCCCACCCGCGACGAGACCGCCACCATGCCCGCTTTCCTCACCTCCCTCGCCTCCACCAAGCTGCCCACCGCCTTGCGGCTGGTTCTGGGCTTTTCCCCCTGGATCCTGTTCGGCGCGCTGCTGCCGCTGGTCGGGGTGGGTGCCGCCAGCGCCGGGGGGCTGGCCGTCAGTCTGGTGCTCTGCGCTCTGGACAGGCTGCGCGGCTCCTGGAAAGCGCCGGAACTGGTCGCCGCCGCCTATTTCCTGCTGATGCTGCTGGCGGCCCCGATCGGCTGGTCCTGGCCGCAGGACCACATCGGCCTCAGCCTGCATTTGGCCTTGGCGGTGATGGCCTTTGGCGGCTTGGCGCTGGGCCGCCCCTTCACCCTGGATTACGCGCGCGACGACTGGCCGCCCGCCCTGTGGGAGCGGCCCGAATTCCGGCTCATCAACCGGGCGATGACCGCCCTGTGGGGGGCGCTGTTCCTGGTCGGCGCGGCGGGCTTCGCCCTGGGCGACGCGGGCATGGCGGCGGCGCTGTCCATCGGCTCCACCGCGCTGGGCGCGGTCCTGAACCGCCGCGCCCCGCGCTGGTTGATGGACAGGGGGCTGCGCCGCCGTCTGGCCGCGTTGGACCCCAACCCCTGGACCCCGCCCGACTTCGCGCAACGCGATCCGAACATTGCGGCCCCAGCCATCCACACAACTCCCAGCCACCGCGCCGACTCCGGTGAGGAAACTTGCGACGTCGCCGTCGTCGGATCGGGCATCGGCGGGTTGAGCGCCGCCGCGCTGCTGGCCAAGGCCGGGTTGCGGGTGACGGTGCTGGAGGCGCACGATCGGCCCGGCGGCTTCTGCACCTCCTGGCTGGTCAAGGCGCGCAACCGCAAGGAGCCGAGCGCGGAGCCGTTCCGTTACCGCTTCGACGCCGGGGTGCACGACATCAGCGGCGCGCACCCCGACGGGCCGCTCGGTCATCTGCTGCGCTGCCTGGAGATCGACGGGCGGCTGGATTGGCGTCCGGTGACGCGCGGCCTGTATCTTGATGGGCGGTCCCGCCTTCTGCCCGACGACGCCGACGGTCTGGTCGCCCTGATCGCCGCCGAACACCCCGGCAGCGCCGCCGGGCTGGCCGCCTTCATGGCGGAGATGCGGGCGATCCACGCCGATCTGTACCGGGGGTGCGGCGCGCGCGGCCTGCCCAACATCCCGGCCACGCTCGACACCCTGCGCGCCTACGCCAGCGAGTCGCCGCACGCCTTCCGCTGGCAGGGGGTAAGCTTCCCCGCCATGCTCGACCGCTTCATCCCCGACGCGGGCGCGCGGCGGATGCTGTCGGTCCTGACCGGCTATCTCAGCGACCGGCCGGACACGCTGACCGTCACCCAGATGGCCCCGATCTTCGGCTATTGGTTCGACGGTGGCCGTTACCCCATCGGTGGCTCGCAGGCGCTGGCCGACGCGCTGGCCGACTCGGTCCGCGCCAACGGCGGGACCCTGCGCCTGCGCACGCCGGTGACGCGGATCCTCGTCGAGGATGGCCGCGCCGCCGGAGTCGAGACCGCCGACGGCCGCCGCATCCGCGCCCGCGCCGTGCTGTCCAACGCCGACCTGCGCCGCACCCTGCTGGAGCTGGTCGGGCCGGAGCATCTGCCGCCCGCCGTCGCCGCCCGCTGCGCGGCCCTGCGCCCCTCGACCTCCGCGATCATGGTGACGTTGGGGGTGGAGGGCGTGCCGGACCTGCCCGCCCTGACCTTCGTTCAGGACGACCCGACGCTGGGCATCGCCGTGCCGTCGCGGCTGGACCCCGGTCTGGCCCCGGCGGGTCATTCGGCGATCACCCTGATGCGTCTGGCCCCAGCCAGCGGCAGCGGCAGCGGCACCTATTCGCTGTGGGACCGCAGCGCCCCCGATTACAAGGCGCGCAAGGCGCGGGAGGGCGACGCCCTGATCGCCGCCGCCGCCCGCGTGATCCCGGACCTGCACCAGCGCATCACCGTGCGCCAGGACGCCAGCCCGGCCACCTTCGCCCGCTACGCCCGCACAACCGGTGGGGCGATCTACGGCATCGACCCGACGCAGGACACCGCCAGCCGCCGGTCGCCGATTCCCGGCCTGGTTCTGGCCGGTGGCGGCGTTTTCCCCGGCCCCGGTGTGGAGGCCTGCGTCATTTCCGGGCGTCTGGCGGCGGAAGCGCTGCTGGGGGCGGACCGCCTCAGCCTCGACGCCCTGCGCCACCCGGCCCAAGGCACGATCAAAGACACGACCACCGCCACCCGCCCCGCCCTGGTGAACGCCTGATCCACCGAACGCCGGACCCATCGGCAGCAAAAAGCCCCGGCGTCCTTGCGGACGACCGGGGCTTTTCGGTTCAACAGGTCTCGTCACCCGTGAGTCGGGCGGAAGCCTCGCGCGCCGGGATTACGGCAGCGGGGCCGGGCTGTCGGACAGCGAACGAAGATAGGCGATGACGTTGGCGCGCTCGGCGTCCTTCTTCAGACCGGCGAAGGTCATCTTGGTGCCGGGGGCGTAAGCCTTCGGGTCGTAGAGGAACTTGTTCAGTTCGTCATAGCTCCACGCACCGCCGGTCTTCACCAGCGCGTCGGAGTAGCCGAAACCCGCCGCGTGGCCCTTCGGGCCGCCCAGCACGCCAAACAGGTTCGGGCCGACCTTGTTCGCCCCGCCCTTGTCGAAGCTGTGGCAGGCCGCGCAGGCCTTGGCCGCCGTCTGACCGGCGGCGGCATCGGCCGAGGCCATCAGCGGGCCGATGGCCGCCGGACCCGCCGCAGCGGCGGCACCCTTGTCGGCGACCGCAGCCCCCGTCGGCGCGGCAACGACATAGGCGCTCTGTTCCAGCTTCTTAGGATGGACCAGCACCTCGGACGCGAAGCCGGTCAGCATGGCGATCAAGCCCGCCAGCAGAACGGCGCCAAAAATCTTGTTCAACTCCATGCTCATGTGAGTCTCTTCGTCCTTCGTGTCTTCTGTTCGCCGGCCGTTGATCCGCCGGGGCCGTTCCCGCCGCCTTCGCGTGAGGCGTCGCCCGCACCATACCGCGCGCGCGCTGGCTTGTCACCGGCTTGGGATGTTGAAAAGGTCCAGCGCTGCACCGTAGGCGCAATCATTTGAAGGGATATAAACCTATACGAAGAATTTACCGTCATCCCCGCGAAGGCGGGGATCCAGGCTTTTCCGTCAGAGCCACTCTGCAAACTCTGGATCCCCGCCTTCGCGGACATGATAAATATCCTAACAGAGGAATTTCAAGCCTTCACCCGATTGCCCTGCGCTGCACCGCCACAAGCCTTGACGCCGCCGCCGCTTCCATGGTTCACCCGCGCCAGACGCGCCCCCGGCAGCGCCGCTTCCGGCGCGGCCCCGCGCGGCCCTTTCGCAGCGAGCCACCGATGATCGCACCGACCTCCCCGCCGCCCAGCAACCCCATCGTGGTGATCCCGGCGCGCATGGCGTCCACCCGCCTGCCCGGCAAGCCGTTGGCCGACATTCTGGGCATGCCGATGATCGTCCATGTCCTGCGCCGCGCGATGGAGGCCGACATCGGCCCGGTTGTCGTCGCCTGCGCGGAAAAGGAGATCGCCAAGGCGGTGGAGGCGGCGGGCGGGACCGCCGTGCTGACCCGCCCGGATCACCCCTCCGGCTCCGACCGGATTTTCGAGGCGGTGAGCCTGCTCGACCCGGATGGGCATTACGACGCGGTGGTGAACGTGCAGGGCGACCTGCCGACCATCGAACCCGCCGTCGTCCGCGCCGCCTTCGCCCCGCTGTCCGACCCGGCGGTGGACATCGCCACCCTGGTCGTCCCGATCCGCCGGGAGGAGGAACGCACCGACCCCAACGTGGTCAAGGCGGTGCTGGAACTCGCCCCCTCGACCAACCGGGGCCGCGCGCTCTACTTCACCCGCGCCACCGCGCCGTGGGGGGAGGGCGAGCTGTACCACCACATCGGCCTGTACGCCTACCGCCGCGCCGCGCTGGAACGCTATGTCCGCCTGCCGCCGTCGGTGCTGGAACAGCGCGAGCGGCTGGAGCAGCTCCGCGCGCTGGCCTTTGGCATGCGGATCGACGCGGCGGTCGTTGACGCGGTGCCACTGGGCGTTGATACTCCCGCCGATCTGGAGCGCGCCCGCACGGTGCTGGCCCGCCGCTTCTCCCTGTAACACCCGACCGCCGAGTCCCCACCGTGTCGAACGCAAACGTCATCGCCTTCCAGGGCTTTCCCGGGGCCTATTCCGATCTGGCGTGCCGCAACGCCCGCCCGACCATGACGACGCTGCCCTGCCCGACGTTCGACGCGACCTTCGCCGCCGTGCGCGAGGGCCGGGCGTCGCTGGCGATGATCCCGGTGGAAAACTCCATCGCCGGGCGGGTGGCCGACAACCACCACCTGCTGCCCGATGGCGGCCTGCACATCATCGGCGAGCATTTCCAGCGCGTGAACCACATGCTGCTGGCACCCAAGGGCGCGACGCTCGGCACCATCAAGACGGTGCGAAGCCACATCCAGGCGCTGTCGCAATGCCAGGCGATGACCCGCGCGCTGGGGTTGGAGGCGATCAACCACGCCGACACCGCCGGGGCGGCGCGCGAGATCGCGGAGCTGAACGATCCGCAGCACGCCGCCATCGCCTCCTCGCTGGCCGCCGAGATCTACAACCTCGACATCCTGAAAAGCGGGATCGAGGACGCCGACCACAACACCACCCGTTTCCTGATCCTGTCGCGCGACCCCAAGCAGCCCGCCGCCGGGTCCTGCAAGACGGTGACGACCTTCGTGTTCAGCGTGCGCAGCGTGCCCGCCGCGCTGTACAAGGCGTTGGGCGGCTTTGCCACCAACGGCATCAACATGACCAAGCTGGAAAGCTACATGGTCGGTGGCCGCTTCACCCAGACCCAGTTCTACGCCGACGTCGAAGGCCACCCCGAGGAACGCCCGCTGAAGCTGGCGTTGGAGGAGCTGGATTTCTTCGCCCGCGAGGTCAAGATCCTGGGCGTCTACCCGGCCAACCCCTTCCGCTATCAGGAAAGCCAGTTGATCGGCGAGGATTGAGCCGGGACGGCGTCAACGCCGAAGCCAAGCAACTGAAGCCAAACACAGAAACGGCGGACCGGGCCACCCGATCCGCCGTTTGTCGTTTCATCCCCCCAGCCCGATCACCCCTGATCGATCCAATCGCGGATCAGGCGGTGGGCGATGGAGTCCTTGCGGGCCAGCCGGAAATCGTCACTGGGGGTGTGGTCGCGCAAAAAGGCGCGGTCGAACCAGCGGGCGCTTTCCAACTCGTCCTGGTCGGTTGAAATGTCGAAGCTGGTCGCCCGCGCGGTGAAGCCCAGCATCAGCGAGGACGGGAAGGGCCAGGGCTGCGACGAGCCATAGCGCACGTCGGTCACGGTCAAGCCGACCTCCTCCAGCACCTCGCGCGCCACCGCCTCCTCCAGGCTTTCGCCCGGCTCGACGAAGCCCGCCAGCACCGAATGGACACCGGGGGGAAAGCGCGATTGCCGTCCCAGCACCATGCGGTCGCCGCCATCGTGCACCAGCATGATGACCGCCGGGTCGGTGCGGGGGAAATGGTGGGTGGCGCAGGCGGCGTCGGTGCAGACACGCACATGCCCGCCCTCCGCGCTCGCCGCCGGAGCGCCGCAGACGCCGCAAAAGCGGTGCCGGGCGTTCCACCACGCCATGCCACGGGCGTAGGCGCAACAGGCCCCCTCCCCCGGCGGCATCTGCGGGCCGACGCTTCGCAGATCCTCGAACCGGCCCAACCCGGCCAGCGGCGGCAGGCTGTCCGGCGATTCCGCGCCCGGCAGATCCACCGCGAAGACCGGCGCGCCCGCCGCCTCCCCCTCGGTCAACAGGCCCAGAAAGATCGGTTCCGCACCAAGATCAAGGGTTCCCGGGACCAGCACGGCGCGCGGGGCGTCGGCGGGGCCGCTGACGAAGTTGCGCGACTGCCAGACCGGCAGGACGCGCGCGGTCGCCGACCGGCGCGCCTCGTTCAGCCAGTCGGCATCCTTGCGGCGGTGCGCGGCGCGGTCGAGCGGCACGCACGCGTAAACATTGGGTCGTTCGGACATGCCCGGCAGGCTGCCACAACCCCGCCGCGCCGGAAAGGGGGTGTCGCGCCAGGGTTATCGCATATGGAGATTGTTTTCCATTTCGAGGAATCACGTCATCCCCGCGTAGGCGGGGATCCAGGCTTTTCCATCAGAGTCGTCCTGCAAACTCTGGTTCCCCGCCTTC
>JAIXPD010000051.1 GCA_027486405.1 Azospirillum sp.
GGATACTGGTTGACCATTTTTCGGGCGATGGCGATGCGGTATGTGGTTGCGGTTATGGCGGCGATGACGATGGTGTGGACGAGGAAGCCCCAGGGGGCGAGGAGTTGTTCGCCCGCCAGGCCCCAGGCGAGGAAGCGGTCGCCGATACCCAGCAGCAGGGAATAGCCCCAGACCGCCGACAGGGGTTTCCAGCCTTCGGCCAGGGTTTGGCCGGTCAGCACGCCGAAACCGCCGAACACCAGCAGCGTCAGGAACAGGAAGACGGACAGCGAGGACCCCAACAGCGTCTCCATCTCAATGCCCCCCTTCCAGATAAGCCGCGCGCACCTCGGGATCGGCCAGCAGATCGGCCCCGGTCCCGGTCATCGTGATCCTGCCGTTCACCATCACATAGCCGCGATGGGCCAGCTTCAGCGCGTGGAACGCGTTCTGTTCGACCATGAAGACCGTCATCTTCTGCTCGCGGTTGATCTCCTTGATCACCGAGAAGATCTGCTTGACGATCAGCGGGGCCAGACCCAGCGACGGTTCGTCCAGCAGCAGCAGGCGCGGTTGGCTCATCAGCGCCCGGCCGATGGCCAGCATCTGCTGCTCGCCGCCCGACATGGTCCCGGCGCGCTGGCCGATGCGCTCCTTCAGGCGGGGGAACAGGGTCAGCACCCGTTCCAATTCGCGCTCGAAGCTGCCGGGCTGGGCGACGATCGACCCCATCTGCAGGTTTTCCAGCACGCTCATGCGCGGGAAAATCCGCCGCCCTTCCGGGCTTTGCGCGATGCCGCGCCGCACGATCTCGTGCGTCGGCAGGTCGGTGATGTCCTCGCCCTCGAAGCGGATGCGGCCCTGGCGGGCGCGCGGGCTGCCGCACAGCGTCATCAGCAGGGTCGATTTCCCCGCCCCGTTCGCCCCGATCAGCGAAACGATCTCGCCCGCGTGGATCTCCAGGTCGATGCCCTTCAGCGCCTCGATGGCGCCGTAGAAGGTGTGGACGCCCGACACCTTAAGCATGGGTTCGCTCATGGCTCAGGCCCCCTTCGATCCGGCGGCGACCGCCGTCGGCAGTTCGGCGTCCTCGTCCTCGCCCAGATAGGCGCGGATGACCGCCGGGTCGTTCTTCACATGGTTCGGGTCGCCGTCGGAAATCTTCCGGCCGTAATCCAGCACCACCACATGGTCGGAAATCCGCATCACCACGCTCATGTCATGCTCGATCAGCAGGACACCGGTCTGCCGCCCGTTCGGGTTGCGGGCGTCGCGGATGAAGGTGAGGATTTCCGCCAGATCGGCCGATTCGCGCGGGTTCAACCCGGCGGCCGGTTCGTCCAGGCACAGCAGCACCGGCTCCGTGCACATGGCGCGCGCGATCTCCAAACGGCGCTGCGCGCCATAGGGCAGGTTGCCCGCCTCCCAATCGGCGAACTCGGTCAGCTTCACCCGGTCCAGCCAGTATTTGGCCAGATCGAGTGCCTGTTTCTCCGCCGCCCGGTAGGTCGGCAGCCCCAGCAACCCGGCGATGGCGAAGCCCGAGGCCCGCATCAGCTTGTTGTGCTGGGCGACGATCAGGTTTTCCAGAACGCTCATGCCCGAAAACAGGCGGATGTTCTGGAAGGTGCGGGCCACCCCGGCCTGCTGGGCGATGCGGTAGCCCGGCATCCGTTCCAGCAGATGTTCGGTCCCGTCGGGGTGGCGCAGCGTCAGCCGCCCCACCGTCGGCGTGTAGAAGCCGGTGACGCAGTTGAACAGCGTCGTCTTGCCCGCCCCGTTCGGCCCGATCAGGGCGGTGATCTCGCCGGCCCGCGCCACAAAGGACACGTCGTTGTTGGCCACCAGACCGCCGAACCGCATGGTCAGATGTTCGACGGTCAGCAAGGGCTTGTCTTGGCTCATCGCGTCTTGGCTCATCGCGGCGCTCATCGAGCGGTCCCCCCGGCGGGCTTCTTGCCGCCCCCAGATGTGCTGTGCAGAAGAATGGTCGGGTCGCGGTGGGCCAGCAGCCCGCGCGGACGCCACAGCATGATCACCACCATGCCCATGCCAAAGGCCAGCATGCGGTAGTCGGCCAACTCGCGGAAGGCTTCCGGCAGGCCGATCACCAGCAGCGTGGCCACCACCACGCCGATCTGGCTGCCCATGCCGCCCAGCACGACGATGGCCAGGATGATCGCCGATTCGATGAAGGTGAAGCTTTCCGGGCTGATGAAGCCCTGGCGGGTGGCGAAGAAGGACCCGGCGAAGCCGCCGAACATCGCGGCGATGGCGAAGGCCGCCAGCTTCATGTTCGTGCGGTTGATGCCCAGCGACGCGCTGGCGATCTCGTCCTCGCGCAGCGCTTCCCACGCCCGGCCCAGCGGCAGCTTGCGGATGCGCAGGGTGAAGACGTTGACCAGCAGCGCCAGGGCCAGGATCAGGTAATACATGAAGACGATGCGGTGCAGCGGCGAGAAGTCCAGGCCGAACAGCTCGTGGAACGCCGCCATCCCGTCGGCCGGGGTGCGCGAGAATTCGGCGATGCCGAAGAAGCTCGGGCGCGGGATGCCGGAAATCCCGTTGGGACCGCCGGTGAACTGGTACCAGTTGATCAGGATGATGCGGATGATCTCGCCAAAGCCCAGCGTGACGATGGCGAAATAATCGCCGCGCAGGCGCAGCACCGGAAAGCCCAGCAGCACGCCCGACAGCGCCGCCAGCACCCCCGCCAGCGGCAGGCAGATCCAGAAGCTCAGGCCGAAATAATGGGCCAGCAGCGCGTAGGAATAGGCCCCGACCGCGTAGAAGGCGACGTAACCCAGATCGAGCAGACCGGCCAGACCGACGACGATGTTCAGCCCCCAGCCCAGCATGATGTAGGTCAGCAGCAGGATGCCGATGTCCAGAATCTGGCGGTCGGCGATCGGCGTCAGCGGCAGCAGTGCCGCCCCGATGATGGCGACCGGCGCGATGTATTTGGTCGCGTGCTGCACCTTGGCCGCCACCCGGTCCATCCGGCGGTCGCGTTCGGCCAGCGTCAGCTTCGACCGGTGGGTCGCCACCGCAAAGGCGGCGCGCAGCGCGATGATCCCGCCCCCGGCGACCAGCACCAGGCGCAGAACCTGGGTCGGCATCGGCAGGACCAGCCCGACCGCCGCCGCCCCCAGGGCCAGCAGCAGAACCGGCAGGGCCAGCCCCTGGCCGATCAGGCCCAACCCCAACCGGCCCAGGAAGACCAACAGGACCGAGGCCACCACCTCCTCCGGCCGGGCTTCGATGGACAGCCCGGTCGGGCGGTCGATGGTGCGCAGGCCAACCAGCGGAACGGTCAGCAGCAGGGCGATGAAGGCGGCAAAACCCGCTTCCCGGACGCTGCCCGACCAGTCAACGGCCTTGGCGGCGACGTGCGGTGCGCCCGCGGTGTGAGACGGCATGGTCATTGGCCTTACACCTTCTCGATTTCCGGACGGCCCAGCAGGCCGGTCGGACGGAAGATCAACACGAGGACGAGCAGGGTGAAGGTGGCGACGTCCTTCCATTCGGACCCGACATAGCCCGACCAGAAGGATTCGATCAGCCCGATCACCACCCCGCCCAGCATGGCCCCCGGCAGCGACCCGACCCCGCCCAGAACGGCGGCGGTGAAGCTCTTCACCCCGGCCAGGAAGCCGATGTAGAAGTCGATCACGCCGTAAATCAGCAGAACCATCATCCCCGCCACGGCGGCCAGTGCTGCCCCCATCACGAAGGTCAGCGAAATCACCCGGTCAACATTGACCCCCAGCAACCCCGCCATCTTCTTGTCCTGCTCGCACGCCCGCTGCGCCCGGCCCAGCGACGTCCGCGTGATCAGCATGGTGAAGCCGATCATCAGCGCCAGCGTCAGCACGATGGTCGCCAGCCGCACATAGCTGACCGACACCATCCCATCCATCAGCGTCAGATTGCCCGGCAGGATCGGCTGCAACGGCTTCGACCGCGCGCCCTGGAGAATCTGCATGTAGTTCTGCAGGAAGATCGACATGCCGATCGCCGAAATCAGCGGGGCCAGACGCGGCGAATTGCGCAACGGACGGTACGCGATCCGCTCCACCGTCCACCCATACACGCTGGTGAACAGCATCGACGCCGCCAGCATCACCACCAGCGCCAACGGAACCCACGTGATCCCCAACGCGCCCAACGCCAAAAACGTGATCAACGCGACAAACGACCCGATCATGTAGATCTCGCCGTGCGCA
>JAIXPD010000052.1 GCA_027486405.1 Azospirillum sp.
GACGTCGCCCGCGCCTACGCCATCACCCGCGACGTCTTCGGCCTCAACAGCCTCTGGGACGCCATCGACCGTCTCGACAACACCGTCCCTGCCGCAACCCAGACCGCGTTGGTGATGGAAATCCAGGCCTTGGTCGAGCGGTCGGTCGGCTGGTTCCTCGCCAATGGCGGCCATCCGCTGGACGTCACGGCGGCCATCGCGGCCTATCGCCCGGCGGTGGACGCGCTGACCGCCGATCTCGACCAGGTGCTGGACGGCGAGGAGCAGGCCCGCTTGGCGGCCCGCGCCGCCATTCACACCGCGCACGGGGTGCCGGAGGCGCTGGCCCGCCGCATCGCCGCGTTGCCGGTGCTGGCCGCCGCCCCGGATCTGGCCCGAATCGCCAACCGCACCGGCCAGCCGGTGACGGCGGTCGCCGCCGTCTATGTCGGGCTGGGCCGCCGCTTCGCGCTCGATTGGTTGCGTGACGCGGCGCTGGCCACCCGCGCGGACAGCCATTGGCAAAAACAGGCGGTCGCCGCCATCGTCGATGACCTGTTCGCCCATCAGATGGAACTGACGGTGCGGGTCCTGACCACCGACGGAGCCGAATCGGACAGCGCCGAGGCCCGCATCGGCCAATGGACCGCCGCCCGCCGCGCGGCGATGGAGCGGGTCGAGCCGCTGATCGCCGAGTTGCGCGGTCAACCAGCCGTCGATCTGCCGATGCTGACAGTGGCCAGCCGCCAACTGCGCGGCCTGACCGCTGAGCGTTGATCGGGCTGAAAAAACACTCTCACGGAGTCACCCCCGACTTTGGTCGGGGGTGACTCCAATCATTTGCGCGCCATACATTTTAGACCGAAAACCTAGCGGCTCACTGGGTCATAACCACAACAAAGACCCGGTGATTTCCAGCCACATCTGGGGAGGTTCTGGAGACATGGCCTACGCGGCACAAACGGACGACCACACCCGGCCAATGACCGGCGAAGAGAAGAAGGTGATCTTCGCTTCGTCGCTCGGCACCGTGTTCGAATGGTACGATTTCTACCTGTACGGCTCGCTCAGCGCGGTGATCGCCAAGCAGTTCTTTTCCGGCGTCAACCCGACCGCCGCCTTCATTTTCGCCCTGATGGCCTTTGCCGCCGGTTTCGCGGTGCGCCCGTTCGGCGCGCTGCTGTTCGGCCGCCTGGGCGACATGATCGGGCGCAAATACACCTTCCTCGTCACCATCCTCATCATGGGCCTGTCGACCTTCATCGTCGGCATCCTGCCCAACTACGCCACCATCGGCATCGCCGCCCCGATCATCCTGATCGGCCTGCGGCTGCTGCAAGGCCTGGCGCTGGGCGGCGAGTATGGCGGTGCGGCGACCTATGTGGCCGAACACGCCCCGCACGGGCGGCGCGGCAACTACACCTCCTGGATTCAAACCACGGCGACCTTGGGCCTGTTCCTGTCGCTGCTGGTGATCCTGGGCTGCCGCGTGTCGATGGCGCCGGAGGATTTCGACGCCTGGGGCTGGCGCATCCCCTTCCTGATCTCCATCGTTCTGCTGGGCATTTCCGTCTGGATCCGCCTGATGCTGAACGAATCGCCCGCCTTCAAGCGGATGAAGGAGGAGGGCAAGCATTCCAAGGCCCCGTTGACCGAGTCCTTCGGCCGCTGGCCGAACCTGAAGGTCGTCTTGCTGGCCCTGTTCGGGCTGGTCGCCGGTCAGGCGGTGGTCTGGTACACGGGCCAGTTCTACGCCCTGTTCTTCCTGACCCAGACGCTGAAGGTGGACGCCCAGGCGGCCAACCTGATGATCGCCGCGTCCTTGCTGATCGGCACCCCCTTCTTCGTCATCTTCGGCACGCTGGCCGACCGCATCGGCCGCAAGCCGATCATCATGGCCGGTCTGGCGCTGGCCTGCCTGACCTATTTTCCGCTCTTCAAGTCGATCACCCACTACGCCAACCCGGCGCTTGAGGAGGCCATCGCGACCTCTCCGGTGGTCGTCGTCGCCGATCCAGGCGAATGCTCCTTCCAGTTCAACCCGGTCGGCACCTCGCAATTCACCAGCTCCTGCGACATCGCCAAGAGCGCGCTGGTCCGCCGGGGCATTCCCTACAGCAACGAGGCCGCTGCGCCCGGCACGGTGGCGTCGATCAAGGTCGGGGCGACCGTCATCCCGTCCTACTCGGCAGCCCCCACCGCCACGACGGTGTCGTTGAGCCACGGCCCGGCCACGCCCGCCGCCCCCGCCGACGCGAAGGCCGCCGGTGCGGCGTTCGACAAGGGTCTGGGCGACGCGTTGAAGGCCGCCAACTACCCGGCCAAGGCCGACCCGGCCCGCATCGACACCACCATGGTGGTGGCGCTGCTGACGATCCTGGTCATCTATGTGACCATGGTCTATGGCCCCATCGCCGCGATGCTGGTGGAGCTGTTCCCGACCCGCATCCGCTACACCTCCATGTCGCTGCCCTACCACATCGGCAACGGCTGGTTCGGCGGCTTCCTGCCGACGACCTCCTTCGCCATCGTGGCGGCCACCGGCGACATCTATTCCGGTCTCTGGTACCCCATCGTGATCGCGGCGGCGACCTTCGTCATCGGCATGCTGTTCGTTCGCGAAACCAAGGACGTGGACATTTACCAACACGATTGATCGCACAAAGCGATTGATCGCGGACAACGCGCAGGATTCATCGCGGTGGCAGCAGGCCGGGCGGGGGGCGATCCCCCGCCCGGTTCTGTTTTCACCCTCTGCGCAACATTCGAACCGCTTTCAGCCCCCGCTGTGCTACTCTGCAACCCTTGGGGAGAAAACGACCAATCAGGGACGCACAGAACGCCCGATGGAAAGCTGGTTCATTGCGGTGGCCTCGCTGGGCTACCTGCTGTCGTTGTTCGCCATCGCCTGGTACGGCGACCGCACGGCGGGCGGAACGGGGGAACGGCGCACGCCGCTGCTCTACGCGCTGAGTTTCGGCGTCTATTGCACGTCCTGGACCTTTTACGGCGCGGTCGGGCGGGCGGCGACCGGCGGCTTTTACTTCCTGCCGATCTACATCGGCCCCATCCTGATGATCGGGCTGGGCTGGCCGATCCTGGCCCGCATCGTCCGTGTGGCGAAATCGGAAAACGTCGTGTCGATTTCCGATTTCCTGTCGGCCCGCTACGGCAAAAGCCGGGGGTTGGCCGCGCTCGTCACCCTCACGGCGGTGATCGGCTTGTTGCCCTACATCGCCCTGCAATTGAAGGCCATCAGCGTCAGTTTCGAGATTCTGGCCGGGGACACGCTGGGGTCGGAGGTCAGCCAGCTTCCCGGCGGGACCAGCCTGCTCGCCGCGCTGCTGATGGCGGCCTTCGCCATCCTGTTCGGCGTGCGCAACATCTCCGCCAACGAGCATCACCGTGGCCTGATGATGGCGATCGCGGCGGAATCGGTGGTGAAGCTGGCCGCCGCCATCGGCGTGGGGGCGGCCATCGCCTTCGCCGCCTTCGGCAACCCATCGGCCTTTGTCGAGGCGGCGGCCAACCATCCCGGCTTTCTGGAGTTGATGAGCGTCGGCAGCATCGGCGCGGATTGGTGGGTGGCCTGTTTGCTGTCGGGGCTGGCCATCCTCTGCCTGCCGCGTCAGTTCCATGTGGCGGTGGTGGAAAACACCCACTCCGGCGACGTGCGGTCCACCGCCCGGCTGTTTCCCGCCTATCTGGTGGCCATCAACCTGTTCGTGCTGCCGGTGGCGCTGGCCGGGTTGATGCTGTTCCCCGATGGGCGGATCAACGCCGACACCTTCATGGTGTCGATCCCGCTGCGGCAAGGCTGGCCGTGGCTGGCGCTGATCGCCTTCATCGGCGGGCTGTCGGCGGCGACCAGCATGATTCTGGTGGAGATGGTGGCGCTGTCCACCATGATCTGCAACGACATCGCCGTGCCGCTGCTGATGGCGCTGCGCCCGAACGACCCCCGTCTGCGCGACGATCCCGCCGCCGTTCTGCTGGCGGTGCGGCGGTCGGCGGTGATCGTGCTGGTGCTGCTGTCCTACGGCTGTTACCGGCTGATCGGGTCGGCCTTTCCGCTGGCGACCATCGGCATGATGAGCTTCACGGCGGTGGCGCAGTTCGCCCCGGCGCTGCTGGGCGGGCTGGTGTGGAGCCGGGCCAGCCGGGGCGGGGCCTTTGCCGGGATTTGCGCCGGGTTCATCGGCTGGGCCTACACCATGCTGTTGCCCTCCTTCGCCGACGCCGGTTGGCTGGCGGCGAGCGCGCTGCGCGAGGGGCCGTTCGGCCTCACCGGCCTCAGCCCGGTGGCGTTGGCCGGGATCGGCAACATCGACCCGCTGACCAACGCCGCGCTGTGGAGCCTTGGCCCCAACCTGTTCCTGTTCGTGGTGATTTCGCTGCTGACCCGCCCCTCCACCCTGGAGCGCCAGCAGGCCGCCCGCTTCATGAGCCTGCGCCGCGCCGCCGACGGGGAAAGCCATGGACCGCGCGGGGCGACGCTGGCCGATCTGCACGATCTGGCGGTGCGTTACGTCGGGGCCGCGCGGGCGGACACCGCCTTCCGCCGCTTCACCGGCGTGCGCGACGGCGATCTGAACACCGCCCTGCTGGCGCGCAGCGACGGCGAAGCGATCCAGATGACCGAACGGCTGTTGGCCGGGGCGGTCGGGTCGGCGTCGGCCCGCGTGGTGGTGGCGGGGTTGCTGTCCGACCGGCGGCTGTCGCGCACCGACGCGCGGTCGATCATCGACGAGGCGTCGCGCGCCATCCTGAAACAGCATGAGCTGTTGCGCGCCACCATCGAAAACGTGCCGCAGGGCATCGCCGTGTTCGACGAGGATTGGCGGGTGGCGACCTGGAACAACCAGTTCGTCGTTCTGCTGGAACTGCCCGACGGTTTCGTGCAGGTCGGCACCTCGTTGGAGGAAATCGTCCGTTTCATCGACCGGCGCGGCGAGTATGGCCACAACGGCGAGATCGAAACGCTGCTGTCGCGCCGGTCGGACCCGCGCCGCCGCAACCGGCCCGACATGTATGAGCGGGTGCGCCCCGACGGGTCGGTGCTGGAAATCGCCACGAATCCGATGCCGGGCGGCGGCTTCGTCGCCGTCTACACCGACGTGACCGACCGCCACCGCGCGGCGGAGGCGTTGCGCGAGGCGAACGAAAGCCTGGAACGCCGCATCGCCGAACGCACCCGCGACCTGTCCGAAGCCAAGGGCGAGGCCGAACGCGCCAACCGCAGCAAGACGCGCTTCCTCGCCGCCGCCAGCCACGACCTGTTGCAGCCGCTGCACGCCGCCCGCCTGTTCCTGTCGGCCCTGGGCGAACGCCACCAGGACACCGCCATTCGCCAGATCGACGCCTCCCTGCGGTCGGTGGAACAGATTTTGGGCGATCTGCTCGACGTGTCCAAGATCGACAGCGGGGTCGTCCGCCCCAATCCGGTGCCGATGCGGGTGGATGAGCTGCTGAAGCCGCTGGGCGAGGAATTCACCGTGTTGGCCAGCCGCCACGGGCTGGGGCTGCGGGTGGTCGATTGCGGGCTGACGGTGCGCAGCGACCCGACCCTGCTGCGCCGCATCCTGCAAAATTACCTGGCCAACGCCGTCCGCTACACCCGCACCGGCCGCATCCTGTTGGGCTGCCGTCGGCGTGGGGATTCGCTGTCCATCGAGGTGTGGGACACCGGCCCCGGCATTCCCGAACACAAGGTCCCGGAAATCTTCATGGAGTTCCGCCAGCTCGACAACGCGATGGACGAGCGCGGCAAGGGGTTGGGGCTGGGGTTGGCCATCGTCGAACGGTTGGCGGGCATCCTGAACCACCCGGTGCAGGTGCGCAGCCGCGTGGGGCATGGCAGCGCCTTTTCCGTGCTGGTCCCGTTGACCGACGAACGGGTGGCGGTGCGCCCGGCGACCGTGCGCCCGCGCGTGCGGGATCTGCGCGGGGTTCTGGTGCTGTGTTTGGAAAACGAACCCGCCATCGCGCGGGCGACCGAGGATTTGCTGACAAGCTGGTCCTGCCGCGTCGCCACCGCCGCCACGCCGGATCAGGCGTTGGCCGCGCTGGGCGGCCAGACGCCCGACGTGATCCTGACCGACTATCACCTCGACCGCAGCCTGACGGGGGTGGAGGCGTTGCGCGGCCTGCGCGCCCGCTTGGGGGCGATTCCGGCGGCGGTCGTCACCGCCGACCGCGACATCGCCGTGCGCGAGGACATCGAGGCGGCGGGCTGCCACCTTCTCTACAAACCTGTGCGTCCCGGCGCGCTGCGCGCCCTGCTCGGCCAGTTGTTGAGTCAGAGCGAACAGCGCAAGGCGGGGTAACGGCGGCGTCACAGCCCACAATGTGCAGCAAACGGCGTGCAGCAAACGGCGTGCAGCCAGCGGCGTGCGGCCCGCCCTCCGCGAGGGCGGCTTACACCGGGGGGCTGTGGGCCATGACGAAATCGCGCAGCACGACGACCAGCTCCTCGGCGTGGCGGTCATGGCCATGGACACGGGCGTCGGCGATGTCGTCGGCGATGATTTCGGCGATCCGCCTTGGCCCATCGGCGCAATGCGCCAAACAACAGGCCATCTCCGCCGCCACGATCTCCGGCACATGCTCGTGCTCGGCGATCGCGTCCACCTCGGCTTCGGTCAGGTCGCACAACCCGATGCAATCATCAATGGTCAGCATGGCGCGTTCCTCCCAGAACGGGCCGGGACCTCGCGCGGCGTCGGTGGGTGCCAGAGACCGAACGGAGTGGCGCTCCCGCCAGAAAAAAGCGGTGGGAGCGCCGCGCGCCGGTCAGTGGGCCATCAGCACCGGAATCCCGGCGTGATTGAGCACAAAACGAGTGACACCGCCCAGGATCAGTTCCCGCATTCGGCTGTGACCGTACCCGCCCATCACCAACAGGTCGGCGTTCAGCGCCACGGCTTGGTTCAGCACCGCCTCTCCGACGGGTTTTGATCCGGGTTGAATCAGTGTCACCGCAGGTTCCACCCCCTGCCAAGTCAGATATTCGGCAATGCGACGCCCCGCCGCAGCCTCCGTCGCCGAGGTTTCGGCGGTCAGCACCGTCACCCGGTCGGCCGAGCGCAGGAAGGGCAACGCGGCGGCCACCGCGCGCGCGGATTCGATCCGCCCGTTCCAGGCCACGGCGACGTGACGGCCCACCACGTCCGGCAACACCTCCGGCGCGATCAACAGCGGGCGACCGGTCCCCAGCAGCGCCGTTTCCAAGGTGGCGTAGCCCTGGATGTCGCGATCGGGGGAGGTGCGGGCGAAGACGATCAGGTCGGCCAGACGGCCTTCCAACGGAACCACATCCTCCACCCGGCCCACCACGTCGCGCCACGCGGCGGACGGGGCTTCGGTGCCGCCGGGGCTGTCGCGCCGCTCCACCCCCGCCGCGCGGACGGTGTCCTCGAACAGGCGATGGGCGGCGGCGCGGCGAACGTTCGATTCGCCCTCGGCGGCCCGCATGATCTCGTCCACCATCGCGCCCGACATGCCTTCGCCCAGCATCGGCACCGCGTCGCGCGGGTCGAGGGTGACGAACAGGCCGACGACGTGCGCGTCGAAATCGCGGGCGACCGACAGGGCGGCGTTCAACGCCACAGCGTCGCTGTCGCCGCCACCAAGCGGAACCAGGATGGTTTTGTAGGTCATGGTGACTCCTCCCGAGCCGGATCGAGCGGCCCTCTCGGCCAGGAACGGCCAGACGGCGTCCCCGACGTTGTTCGGTGGCTCTTCGGTGGCGCAGTCCGGACGAACGGTGCAACCGCACGTCCATCCGCGCGCCGCCCCTTGGTTGAAATTACAGCAACCTTTTGAGCGCGTCGGCAAGCATATCCGACGCAACCCTGCCCGCGTCCAGACGCGCCCATGCCATGGGGCCGAGATCGTAGCGTTCCTGCGCTTTTGCCACCTCCGCCGTCGCGTCGGAGGCGTCGTTGCGACGATTGGCCACACGCGCAACACGACAATCAAGCGGCGCGTCCAGCCAAATCCCATCGAAGCGCCGCCCCAGCGCGGCGGCGGCCGACTCGAACGCCGACCGCTCCGACGGCCGCGCGCAGACCGCATCCACCACCACCGCCCGGTTGGCCGCCAGCGCCTCGCGCGCCTGGGCCAGCAGGCCATCGAACACACGGGCGGTCACGGCGGGGGCATAGGCGTCCGGCGGCAACCGGTCGGTGTCGGCGACCCCGAACAGCCTTTTGCGCACCACGTCGCTGCGCAGCAGGCACGCGCTCAGGGACGGGGCGAGCGCGGCGGCCAGCACCGACTTGCCGCTGCCCGACAAACCACCGATCACAACCAGCCGGGACGGTGACAGCACGGGTGACGCGTCGGCCAACGGCGGGGGTGTGGGAATGCTGGTCATGCCCCCAGCATAGCAGCGCAACGACGCCCAGCGCGACACGGAGGCCGCCCCCAACTGGACACCCCAGCCGTTTGCCGCTTGAATTATCAGCCGAGACACCGACATTCTGGTTGCACAACCGCTTTGCACCGCCTTGCCGGAAGGGGGCATCCATGCGCCGTCCGACCGACCGATCCGCGACCCGGCCCCCCAACCGCCGCGCGCGTGTTCTGCGCGCCCTGCCTCTGGTGGTCCTGATCCTTGCGGGCGCGGTGTCCACCGGCCATGCGGCCCCCAGCGGACGGGACACCGCCGACGGTTCGGCCAGCCGGGCGGTGCAATGGACCTTGGGCGATCTGGCCTATGGCCTGCCCGCCCTGGATTCACGCTCCAGCGGTTTCCGCATCACCGACAGCCGCCTGTCCGATCTCAACAGCAAGATGCGCGTCGGCGGCTTTCTGCTGCCGGGAGCGGAGTCCTTTGCCACGGTCCGCCCCTGGATCGGGGCCGGGGGCGGCAGCGCCGGGCGCACGAACGCCGGGCCGACGGTGGCGGGCGGCATCCTGGTGGATGTGCCGCTGGGATCCTTTGTCTTCACCCCCAGTTTCGGGGCCAGCCTTGGCCCGGCCAACCGGTCGCACAGCCTGCGCGACACGGGTGTCGCAACGGAATTCCGCTCGCAATTGGAACTGGGCTACGTGTTCGACAACAAGTCGCGTTTCACGGTGGGGTACAGCCGAATCGCCACCGATGGGAACGGCACCGATTCGGCCATGGCGGCCAACTCTGTGTTTGGATTTTATTACCGTTTGCCTTTCGGTGGGCCGTGATCGACCCGTGTCATAGGCCGTTGCACCGATGAGGCCAGCGCCGTTGCGGCGGCAACGCCACGACCACCTATTCCTTAACCACATCTTAATCATGGTCCGTTCTAGTGGCGGTGGAATGAACGCTCCCGGGGATTGACCACATGGCCACCAAGCGCAAGACCGCCGCCTCCGCTCCCGCCGCCACCGTCGCCGAGGCGCTCGCCAACAGCGGCGTTCCCGAAAAGGTCAGCGCCGATGCGACCATCGAAACCGGTGCCGAGGTCGTCCTGCGCACCAACTTCGCGGTCGTCGAACAGGACAGCATCGCGCTGCTGCACGCCGCCAGCCTGCTGCTGGAGGCCGACGGCCCGGAGGCGGTCAGCGTCGCGCTCGATCACAACCTGAAGCTCTGGATCGCCATCAAGACCGTGCTGGGCAACGAGGCGTGCCCGCTGGAGGCGGACGTCAAGGCCAACCTGCGCAATCTGGCCCAATATGTGGTGTCCACCACGATGGAGGCGACCGAAGGAACCATCGAGGAACGCCGCCTCGTCTCGCTCGCCCGCATCAACATGAGCATTTCCGAAGGCCTGCTGCGCGGCCAACAGAACAAGCTGATCCAGGAACGCGCCTATGAGATTTGGGAGGCCGAAGGCCGCCCCGAAGGCCAGGAGCAAGCCCACTGGCTGCGCGCCGAGGCCGAGATCACCGGACTGCTGAAGGGCTGAGGTTCAACAAGCCCTTAGGCCGCAGGGCCGCCATTCCGCCCGAACATGCCCGCCCGCGTCGCGACACCGTGACGCGGGCGGTCTTGCTTGTTAGGGTCGGGTCATTGTGACACCGCCATCCCCCCCATCGCCCGCCCGGCCAAAGCATGTCCGGGTGGACAACACGCCCCTCGGCATCGCGTCGATGTTCGGGTCGGTCCTGCTGTTTTCGGTCATGAACGTGCTGGTGAAGGTCCTGACCGACCGCTTCCCCATCACCGAATTGACCTTCTTCCGCAGCTTTTTCGCCCTGATCCCCGTCTGCGTGGCCATCCACATGACCGGCGGCTTCCGCCGCACGCTGCGCACGGCCCGCCCCGTCGGCCATTTCACCCGGACGTTGATCGGGTTGACGACGATGGTGGCGATGTTCTGGTCCTTCCATCTGCTGCCGTTGGGCGACGCCATCGCGCTGAACTTCGCCAGCCCCCTGTTCCTCACCGCCCTGTCGGTGCCGATGCTGGGGGAAAAGGTCGGCGTTCACCGCTGGGGCGCGGTTCTGGTCGGTTTCGGCGGTGTGCTGGTCATCGCCAAACCCAGCGGCGACATGCTGAATCTCGGCGTGCTGGTGGCGCTGGTCGGGGCCTTCTGCAACGCGTCGGCGATGATCACGATCCGGCAGCTCAGCAAGACCGAGGCGTCGAACACCATCGTTTTTTACTTCACCTTCCTCTCCACCGCGCTGATCGCCGTCACCCTGCCCTTTGCCTGGGTCACGCCCAGCCCGTTGGAATGGGCGATGCTGACCGGGATGGGGCTGTTGGGCGGCGGCGCGCAGTTGCTGATGACGCGGGCCTATTCGCTGGCCCCCGCCGCCGTGGTGGCCCCGCTGACCTACACCTCCCTGTTGGTGGCGGTTCTGTTCGGCTGGCTGCTGTGGGGCGATGTGCCCTCTGTGGCCACCGGGATCGGTTCGGCCATCGTCATGGCCAGCGGCCTGTACATCCTGCACCGCGAAACCCGCCGCCGCGTCACGCCGTCCGAACCGCCGCCGGCCGGATCGGATTGATTGGGGCGACCACTCCCGGATCGACCACTCAACCGAAGCCCCACCCGTCGGGCGCGTCACACTGTCGCCTTGAAGCGCTGTTGTGCTGTAGCATGACGGGGCGGCGTGCCGGAGCGCGCCGGGGTCGAGGAACGCCAGCATGACTCCACAGGATCAAGCACCCACGCCGGAACCGGAGACCGCCGCCCCGCTGCCCTTCGCCCGGCTGGCGCTGGCCAGCGCCGCCCTGCTCTGGGAAAGGCTGGCCCCGGCCCTGTGGCTGCCGCTGTCCCTGATCGCCGCCGCCCTGGTTGCAGCGCTGCTGGTTCCATGGGGCAGCGTGCCGGGCTGGCTGCACGCCCTGGTCTTGGTTCTCAGTCTCGGAACGGTTCTGTTCACCGCGCTGCGCGGCCTGCGCGGCCTGTCCCTGCCCAGGCTGGACAGCGCGCTGCGCCGGGTGGAGCGTGACAGCGGTCTGACGCACCGGCCCTTGTCCACCCTGCGCGACCGGCCCAGCGACGGCGACCCGTTGGCGCTGGCGCTGTGGCGCCTGCACCAGGAGCGCGCGCGCGCCAGCATGGGACGCCTGCGGGTGGCGTGGCCGCGCAGCGCCGTGCCGTCGCGCGATCCCTACGCCCTGCGCGCCCTGGTTCTCCTGCTGCTCGTCGCCGTCGGGGGCGCGCGCTGGGGGGATTGGACGCCCCGGCTGATGGCGGCCCTGTCACCGCGCTTTGACAGCGGGACCGCAGCGGCCAGCGTCGCGCTCGACCTGTGGGTGACGCCGCCCGATTACACCGGCCTGCCGCCGGTCTTCCTGAAAACCGGAACCACCACCCCCGCCTCTGCGGTGGGTGGTGCGGCGGCAAACAGCGGGGCGGTGACGGTCCCCAGCGGCAGCGTGCTGATGGCCCGGATCCATGGCGGGGGAACCACCGTCCCGGCGCTGGAACTGGCCGACCAGATCATCCCGTTCGACACTGTGGACGCCGCCACCTTCCAACTTCAGCGCCCGCTCTCCCCCGCACCGGGCGCGCCGGGTGTCGAAACCCGCATCACCGTTCGCCAGGGTCGGCAGACGTTGGGAAGCTGGTCGTTGCGCGTGGTTCCCGACCAGCCGCCCCAGATCAGCCACGCCGCCCCGCCGTCGGCCGGGGAACGCGGCGCGCTGCGGTTGGACTATTCCGCCCGCGACGATTACGGACTGGCCGAGGTCAAGGCCCGCATCCGCCGGGTTGCGGAGGACGGGGTGCCACCGGACAGCACCCCAGACAGCACCCCAGACAGCACCAAGGACCAGGGCACCCTTGACCTGCCCCTCCCCCTGCCCGGCCAGCGCCCGAAGGAGGCGCGCGGCGGCGGGTTCCATGATCTCACCGCCCATCCCTGGGCCGGATTGCCGGTGACGGTGCGCCTGATCGCCACCGATGGGGCAGGGCAAACCGGCCAGTCCGACGCGCAGCCCTTCACCTTGCCCGAACGCAGCTTCACCCACCCGGTCGCCCGCGCCATCATCGACCAGCGCAAGGCTCTGGCGCGCAGCCCCCAGGGTGCGCCCCAGAGTGTCCGCGTGACCGTGGCTCGCGCCTTGGCCGACATTTCCGCCCGCCCGGCCCGTTATGGTCAGGATCTGGTGGCCTTCCTCACCCTGCGCAGCGCCATCGCCCGTCTGATGCTGGACCGCAACAGCGCCGACGCCGTGCCCGCCGTGCAGGCGCTGTTGTGGGAAACCGCGCTGCGCATCGAGGATGGCGGGCTGTCGCAGGCCGAACGCGATCTGCGCGAGGCCGAACGGCGCTTGGCCGACGCGCTGGAGCGCACCGACGTCAGCGACGCCGAACTGAACCGCCTGATGGACGAGTTGCAAGCCGCGCTGGACGCCTTCATGAACGCGGTCGAACAGCGGATGATGGAGGCGATGCGGCGGGGCGAAGCGATGCCCACCGTCCCGCCGGAGATGGCCGACCAGATGACCGACCGCAACGATCTGCAACAGATGCTGGATCGCATGCGGGATTTGGCACAGACCGGATCGCGCGACGCCGCCCGCAAGATGCTGTCGGATCTCCAAAAGATGATGGAGAATCTGCAAACCGGGACGATGGGCCAGCCGGGGCAGGCCAACGGCCAAAACGATCCCTGGCAGATGATGCAGGAGCTGCAAAAGCTTGGCCAGCAACAGCAACGGCTGCTCGACCAGAGTTTCCGCCAGAATCAGGACGCGCTGAACCAACCCCAGACCATGCCGGGGCAACAGGGGCCGCGCGGGCGGCAGCCATCCGGGCGCAACACCCCCAACGGCAGCGGCCAGCCTCCCGGCGGCCCTTCACAAAACGGCCAAGCGCCCAACAGCATGGCCGACCGCCCGTCGATGCAGCGGCAGGCGGAGGAGCAGGAGGCGTTGCGCCGCCAGTTGGGCGACCTGATGCGGCGGATGGGCGAACAGGCGGGCGGCGACATCCCCCGCCCGCTGGGCCGGGCCGAACGGGCGATGCGCGACGCCGGGCAAGCGCTGCAACAGGGATCGCCGGGTGCCGCCGTGCCGTCGCAAACCCAGGCGATGGACGAGATCCAACAGGGGCTGCAAAGCATGGCCGAGAAACTGGCCAACCAGATGATGCGGCAGGGCAACCCGGCCATGGCCGGGCAAGGCCAATCGCAACCCCGCCCCGGCCGGGGCCGCGACCCGCTGGGCCGCCGCCCCGCCGGGATGGGCCAGCAGGACGGCAACGACGTCAAAATTCCCGAACAGGCGGAGGTGCAGCGCGCCCGCGAAATCCTGGACGAGTTGCGCCGCCGCGCTGGTCAATACAGCCGCCCCCAACCGGAACGCGACTACATCGACCGGCTGTTGAAGCGGTTCTGACCCGGTCCGCTCACAGGGCAATCGCTTGAACGAGCGATCATCGTCACGCAGCCAAGAATGGACACGGATTTCACGGACAAAATGAGGGATTGCACGGATTTTCATCCTCAATGGCATTCCGCATCCCGTCATGAGGTCTGCGCCAAGATCGCAAACGGATGGTTCTGAGGCGCGTTCTGCGAAATCCGTGAAAAAATCCGTGGAATCCGTGCCCATTCTTGTTCCGGTCGGGCGCACGATGCTTCAAGCGATTGCCCTGGGTCCGCTCATCGGCCCCACGCTCAGGCCGCCCGCCCCATCGGCGTCAACCCGGCGGTCAGGCGTTGCAGGACACCACGGAATTCATCGGCGTCCGCGCCAGACAGGGCAAAGCGGAGGTGGGCCTCCCCATTGCTCTGGTTGAGCGTGGTGAAGGGCAAGGCCATCGACACGCCGTCCAGGCGCAGCACACCGGAGCCGGGCAGATGGTCGCCGGAGTCCAACCGCAGCGTCACCCCGCCCTCCGACAGATTCAGCACACGCAGGGCGCTGCCGTGGCCGTCCACCCGCACGGCGATGCTCACGGCAAAGCGGGGCTGGCGGCGGCGGTCGACATCCTGGGTGGCGGTGCGGACCACGCGCACCAGGGTCCCGCGCAGCGTGTCGATGCTGCCGGACACGTCGGCGGCGATCGCCCCGACGCTGGAGGCGTGACCGCCGGTGGTTGCGGCCTCCGCCGACACCTGGGTGATGCGGCGCGAGACCTCCTGAACGGCGACGGAAGTTTCCTGAACGTTGCGGGCGATTTCCTGGGTGGCGGAGGATTGCTCCTCCATGGCGGCGGCGATGGCGGCGGACACCTCGTCGATCTCGGCGATGGAACAGCCAATGTCATCCACCGCCCGCACGGTCCCGGACGTCACCGCCTGGATTTCGGCGATGCGGCGGCCGATGTCGTCAGTCGCCCAGGCGGTCTGGCTGGCGAGATTCTTCACCTCGCTCGCCACCACGGCAAAGCCCTTGCCCGCCTCCCCCGCCCGCGCCGCCTCGATGGTGGCGTTCAGCGCCAGCAGGTTGGTTTGCTGGGCGATGGATTGGATGAGAACCGCCACCTCGCCAATCTGGCCGACCGCGTCCGCCAGAGATCGCACAGAGTCCTGCGTCACCCGGCCCTGATCGGCGGCGCGCTGGCTGACATTGCTGGCCTGGGCGACCTGGGTGGAGATTTCACGGATCGACGCGCTCAACTGCTCGGTCGCGGCGGCAACCGTCTGGGCGTTGCTCAACGCCTGTTCGGCGGCGACGGCGACGCTTTGCGAATCCGCGCTGACATGGGCTGCGGACTCGGCCATCGCCTTGGCGCTCGCATCCATCTTGCGGGTCTGCTCGGCCACGCGGTTCACCGCCGACCGGCTTTCGCTCTCGACCGTTGCCGCCATGCCTTCCAGCGCGGCCAGCTTCGCGGCTTCGGCGGCAACCCGTTCCTCCTCCTGCTGCTGGCGCAGGCGCAGAGTTTCCAGGCCGTTGTCGCGGAACACGCCCACCGCGCGCGCCATCGCGCCCAATTCGTCCCGGCGGTCCTGGTCAGGCACGGGGCTGTGGTAATCCCCCTGCGTCATCACCCCCATCAGGTCGGTCAGGCGACGCACCGGCACGGTGATCGACCGTCCGATGATATAGCCACCCACCGACAGCACGACCAACAGCCCGATCACCGACGCCAACAGCAGATTGCGCGTTTCGCCCTGCGTCACCAGCACGCCATTGCGGTCACGGTCGGCGGCAACAAAGGCCGCCGTTTCGGCGCTGCTGGCCTGGGCCGACGCCTTTTGAAACTTGGCGTCGCTGTCGGCCCGCGCGCTGGCCAACGCCTCCGTTCCATCGGCGAAGGCGTTGACGGCGGTGACGTAATCCGCCAGCAGCCGCGTGACCTCCGCCTTCAGACTGTCGAGCAGCGGCGCGGTTTTGAGAATCTCCAGCATCTCCTTGCGGCGCTCGGCGATCTGGCCCATGTAGCGGACGCGGTCGCCGCGCAGCATGAAATCCTTCTCGTGCCGCCGCATTTGCAGCAGCAGCACCAGCATTTCGTTCACCACCTCCAGCCTTGTGCCCATGGAGCCGGCGCGGATCTCCTCAAACCGCTTTTCCACCGTCTGCACCGCGCCGCGCAGCGTCTTCTGCAAACCATGGTTTTCGGTGATGCCCAGCGCTTCCACCCGCTCGCGGATGGTGGTCGAGGTCGCCAGATAGGTTTGGACCGGGTCCGTCAGCGCCGGGTTGTTCAGGCTCGTCAGGTCGGCGGTGATGCTGGTGCGCAGCGCCTCAACCCGGGCCAGCGTGTCGGCGTCGCGCGCCAGGGTGTAACGATCCAGAGTCTGTTTGTGGGCCAGAAGGCCGGTTTCCACGCTTTGCGCCAGCCGGGCATCCCGTTGGCTGTTCTGGGAGGAGAGCAAATCACGCTCCGTTCGCTCAAACGCGACATGATTCGTCACCAGAAGCGCCAACAACCCGATCGCGACCAACGCCTGCAAGGCGATCAGCCGCGCCGTGATCGACAGAGTCTTTCCCATCGCACCGTGTCTCCCGAGACCAGCCAAGCCAAAGCCAAATCCGAATCCGAATCCTGGCAGAGACAAACAGGCCCTTTACTCTTCTTGACGTTTTTGTTACAGTTTTGTGACGACAGTATGCATGTTGTCCACCAGGATGATGCAGTAGACGAACGGAAATTTCACTGTTTAATTTTGCCGAAACTCTGTTGCTCGGCACCGTCATTTTCTTCTTTTGCTGCATTGCGATCATTTCAACCCCTCACCGTCTTCTCTTTTTCTGATCAATCCGTCAATTTCATCGCCCGCCCAAACCGACATCGGGACCATCCCCAGCTTGGGCGCGCGCCCATGTCACGGCACAATAGCTCTGGATTTGACAGCGATTCCGTCACAATCCCTGGCAGAATGACGGCGTCGCGTTCGCTTCGGCGACTTGGAGAGTGCCATGACCGCCCGCCCCTGCTCCGACGGCGACGACCTTTGCGATCTGCTGGTGGCGGCAATTGACGCGTCTGGCCGCCATTGGGCGTGGGAATGCGACGCCAACCTGCGCTTCACCCGCTTCACCGACAGCTTTGCGACGGCGACGGGCCTGTCACCGACCTTGCTGGTCGGCACGCGCTGCCTGGATTTCCGGGAGCGGTCCGGGGGCAGCGACGCGCTCACCGCCCACACCACCGACATTCTGGCCCACCGCCCGTTCCATGACTTCTCCTACAGCCTGACCGACGACAACGGGCGGGCGCACCACATCACCATCAGCGGGGTTCCGTATTTCACCGCCGACGGGGCCTTTGCCGGGTATCGCGGCATCGGATCGGACAGCACCGCCGTGCATGGCCGCTTGCGCTACATCGAGTTGCTGGAACGGGCAAAGGCCGAGAGCGACCGCCGGGTGAAGGCCATCTTCAACGGGGTCGGCACCTTCGTCATGCTGATGCTGATCGACGGCACGGTGGTGGAGATCAACCACGCCGCGCTGAGCTTCCGTGGGTTGGAGCGGGAACAGGTGACGGGCGAACCCCTGTGGGACGGCCCCTGGTTCGGGCAGGAGGACGACGCCCGCACCGCCATCCGCTACGCCGTGGAAAGCGCGGCGCTGGGCGACGCCACCTCGCTCGATCTGCTGTTCGCCGACGCCGACACCCAGGCGCATCATTTCACCGTGGCCTGCCGCCCGGTCCATTCCGCGACCGGCGAGGTGCTCTATGTGCTGCTGGAAGCGCACGACATGACCGAATTCGTCACCATGCAGCGCCGCAACCGCGAGCTTGAGATGGAGGTGATGCACGGGCAGAAGATGGAATCGCTCGGGACCCTGGCCGGCGGCATCGCCCATGAAATCAACACCCCGATGCAGTACATCGGCGACAACATGAAGTTTGTGCGCGATTCGTTTTCCGAAATCCGCGACTGCCTGGTGGCGGCGGTCGGCACGCTGGACGACAACACGCAGTATCTGGCGGACGAGATACCCACCGCCCTGACCGAAGGGCTGGAGGGGGTGGAACGGGTGTGCAAAATCGTCGGCGCGATCAAGGAGTTCTCGCATCCCGACACCGGTCACAAGGAATGGACCGATCTGGCCCGCGCGCTGGAAACCACCGCCACCGTGTCGCGCAACCAATGGAAATACGTCGCCGACATCGCCTATGCCATCGATCCGGCCGTGCCGCCGGTGTTTTGCGAGGTCGGGGAGATCAATCAGGTGATCCTGAACCTGATCGTCAACGCCGCCCACGCGATCGAGGACAAGAACCGCGCCTCCGGTGCCGAGGATCCGGTCAAGGGGACCATCACCTTGGGGTTGGCCCGCGACGACGACAGCGTGATCCTGTCGGTGCGCGACACCGGCAGCGGCATTCGGCCCGAACACCGCGACAAGATTTACGACCTGTTCTTCACCACCAAACCACCGGGCCGGGGAACCGGGCAAGGCCTGTCGATCTGCCAGAGCATCGTCGTCCGCCGCCACGGCGGGCGCATCGCCATGGAAACGGAGGTCGGGGTGGGCACCTGCTTCAGCGTGCATCTGCCCATCGCCGGATCACCCGACGGCGACCAGACCGAACGCCAAACGCAGGAGATGGCCTGAGCCATGCCCTTGTCCGTCCTCTTCGTCGATGATGAACCGCAAACCCTGCGCGGCCTGCAACGGCTGACCCACAGCGCCGGGCTGGACTGGCGCGTGTCCATCGCCCTGAACGGGGAAACGGCGCTGGACATTCTGGGTCGGCACCCCGTCGACGTGCTCGTCACCGACCTGCGCATGCCCGGCCTGTCGGGGCGCTCACTGTTGACCGAATGCGCGCGGCTGCACCCCGCCATCCTGCGCATCGTGTTGACCGCCGACAGCGACCCGCAAGACATGATGACGGTGCTGGCGACCAGCCACGCCGTGCTGTGCAAGCCCTGCCCCGGCGAAACCCTGATCGGCCGCATCACCCGCGCGGTCGGGCTGCGCCGTTTCCTGGATCAGCCCGAGGCGCGCGCCCTGATGTCGGGGCTGCCGCATTTGCCGACCATTCCCCGCACCTATCTGGCGCTGCACGACGAAATGGCGCGATTGGATCCGTCGGAATCGGCCATCGTCGGCATCATCGACGCCGATCCGCCGGTGGCCGCGCAATTCCTGCACGTCGCCAACTCCGCCTATTTCGCCCCGCGCGCGCCGATTCAACGGACCCTGAGCGCCGTGCGCGCCCTGGGGTTCGACATCGTGCGCGCCGTGGTGTTGGAACGGGGCATCATCGCCCAGTTCGACCCGGCCAAACTGCCGCGCAATTTCGACAGCGCCGGGCTGTGGGCGCATTGCTTCCGCGTGGCCGCGCTGGCCCGCCGGATCGCCGCCATCAACGGCGGGGATTCCAGCGAACGCGACGCCGCCTTCACCGCCGGGCTTCTGCACGATTTGGGATGGCTGATTCTGGCCGCCAACCGGCCGACCGCCTATCGCACCATCGCCGACGCCCCCCGCAACCTGCCGATTCCCGAACGCTCGGCCTTGGAACGCCAGCAGGCGGGCGCGACCCACGCGGAGTTCGCGGCCTATCTGCTGGGGCTGTGGGGCCTGCCCGACCGGATTGTGGAGGCGGTGGCGTACCATCACACCCCGTTGGCCCACATGGATCCGGCGGTACGCCCGCTGGCCGAAGCGGTCGCCGGGTGCGACGGGGCGCTGCTGGCGGTGCATGTCGCCAACACGCTGGCCGAAGCCCCACCCGACGATCCGCTGCGCGGATTGGATCCGGGCTTGGCCGACCATCCGCTGACGCGCGCCCACCACGCCGAGTGGATCGACGCCGCGCGCACGACCCACAACTGATTTTTGCCCGGAGTTTGAGCGATGCCCCTGCGAACACCCCAACGCCCGGTCACAAGATTCCGCACGGCTCAGCCTGATGAACCGTGGCCGAAATACCGCATAACTCTTTGATTTTTTGGGAAAGAGCCGGTCGGATGCCAGAACCGAATGAAAAAGTCCTGCTGGTCGATGACGATCCCAACGTCCTGTCCGGCTACCGCCGCCATCTGGGCCGCCGTTACACCCTGCTGACCGCGCTGGGTGGGCAGGAGGCCTTGGGCATTCTCGACGCGGAACCCCAGGTCGCGGTCATCATCGCCGACATGCGGATGCCGGGGATGAACGGCGTCCAATTCCTGGCCGAATGCGAAAAGCATCACACCGACGCCGTCCGCATCATGCTGACCGGCAACGCCGACCAGGACACCGCCATCCAGGCGGTCAACCGGGGGCATGTGTTCCGCTTTCTGACCAAGCCGACGCCGGTGGAAACCGTGATCGATGCGGTGGACGCCGGGTTGCGCCAACACCGCCTGCACCGGGCCGAGCGTGATCTGATCCGTCAGGCCGACATCACCCGCAAGGCGTTGGAGCGCGAACGCGCCGCCGCCAAGCAACAGCGGGAGTTCGTCGCCATGGTCAGCCACGAATTCCGCACGCCGCTGGCGATCATCGACAGCGCCTGTGAGATCCTCGGCGGCCCGTATCAGATCACCGAGCAGCAGCGCGGCAAGCGCATCGGCATGATCCGCGACTCCGTCCGCCGGATGACGGAGCTGATGGAAAGCGTGCTCAACATCTCCAAGCTGGAGGCGGGCGGGCTGGAGGCGCACCCGGCCGCGACCGACCTCACCGCCCTGCTGCGCGCCGCCACCGACCGGCTGCAAAGCACCGTCACCAGCCACCGCATCGTGGTGGAAACCGTTGGCTTGCCGCCGGACATCCAGGCCGATCCCCGCATGATCGACCACATCGTCACCAACCTGTTGAGCAACGCCGTCAAATACTCGCCGGGGCGCGACCGGGTGCTGTTGCGCGCCGGGGCCGATGGGCGCGAGGTGCAGATCGCCGTGGCCGACGAGGGCGTCGGCATCCCGGCGGAGGAGATTCCGCGCCTGTTCGACAAGTTTTTCCGCGCGTCAACCTCCAGCGGCATTGCCGGAACCGGCATCGGCTTGTATCTGGCCGATCAGTTCGCGCGCCTGCACGGGGGACGGATCGAGGTGACAAGCGCGGTTGGCCGGGGCAGCCTGTTCACCGTGCATCTTCCCCTGTCCGGTGCGGCATCCGGCGCGGCATCCGGGGCGGGGACCGAAACGGCGGCCGACTGACCGCCGGGGAAGGGAAACGTCATGGGTCATGTGCTGCTGGTCGAAGACGAAGTGGACCTGCGCGACAATCTGGAAATCGTGCTGACCCACGCCGGACATCAGGTGTCCACCGCCGGCAACGGGCGGGAAGCCCTGACCCTGATCGAACAATCGCCGCCCGATCTGGTGGTGTCGGACATCTCCATGCCGGTGATGACCGGGTTGCAATTGCTGGCCGCCATCCGCAACGACCATCCGACGCTGGCCGAAATGCCGGTGATCCTGCTGACCGCGCTGAGCGACAAGGAGGACGTGATCACCGGGCGGGAGATCGGGGCCGACGATTACCTGACCAAGCCGGTGGATTACCGCGTGCTGGTCGCCACCATCGACTCGCGCCTCTCCCGCGCCCGTCAGGCCGGGGAACTGAAGGAAAAGCAGTTCGTCCGCCTGTTCAAAGGGCTGAAGCGCGAAAACAACATCGACGACCGCGTGACCGAACCGCCGCCACCGACCCCGTTGGAACGCATCGCCGACATCGCCGGGGCGTCGCTGAAGGGCCGCGTCTTCGTGCTGTCGCCGGAGGACATCCACCGCGATTTCCTGACCCTGACCCCATCGGCGCGCGACAAGATCACCGCCGTGCTCGTCCGCGTGCTGACCGAAACCCTGACGCCCGCCGATGTGATGGTGGAGTTGGGGGCGGGAAGCCGTCTGGTCGTGCTCGCCACCACCGACCGGGGGGAGGCGGCGGACCGCATGACCCTGCTGCGGATGCGCCTGACCCACGCGATGGGCAAGCACAACGCCGACCAGGGTGAGGCGGGAGCGGACGCCGCCGGGGCGGGCGGCATGGCCCCCGGTTTGGCCGACCCGGACGATCCGGCCCCCGATCCCGAACTGTCGCGCACGCTGAAAACCCTGTTCGCCAGCGCCCTGCGCACGCCGGGCGACGGCGGCGGACCGCCACCGGAAAGCTTCGCCGACATCGCCGAGACCATCCAGATCGGCTATCAACCCATATGGGACGCCCGCGCCCAGGCGGTGACGGCGTCCCGCGTTCATTGGCGGCGCAAGATCAACGGGGCGTTCGTGCCGGAGGATCGCACCCTGCTGCGCGGGGTGGCCGATCCGATGATGTGCGATCTGCAATGCCACATCATCGACCGCACGGTGCGCGACGTGATGGCCGCCGCCGCGTCGCCGGAAATCGGGCGCAAGCTGGGGCCGGTGCTGGTCCCGCTGGCCATCCCGGTGTTTCAGGAGATGGGCACCTACAAGGTCGAACGCCAGTTGGAGGACGCCGCCCGCCTGCTCGACAAGGGGCAGATGGGTTTCCTGCTGACCCATCTGGACGATCAGGTTCCCACCGGCCTGCTGCGCCACATCATCGCCAAGCTGACGCCCATCGGCGGCCCCATCGCCGCCGCGCTCAACGTCAACGACCCACGCCTGACCGGCTTGAAGCCGCTGGGGGTGGGCATTCTGCATCTGGACGCCGCCATCCTGAACAACACCGGCCTGCGCCGCGAACGGATGGCGCAAGCGGTGCAGGAGGCCATCCGCGCGGCGGCCAACGCCGGGTTCGATGTTTGGGCGTCGGGCGTGGACGCCAGCATCGTCTGTCGTCACCTGGTGTCGGCGGGGGCCGTGCTGATGTCCGGCAAGGCGATTGGCGATCCGAAACCGGAACCGGAACGCCCGTACCGCCTGCCTTCGAACAAGGTGTTCCTGTCGGTCTGACGGCAACAGCCGACGCGATCCGCGTCCACACTCAATCGCGCACGGTCAGCCGCCGAAATCCGGGGAAATCGTCACCTCCGCCACCGGGCCGGGATCGGGCTGGGTGTGCAGGAAGGTGGCGACGTCGCCGGGCTGCAAACGCTCGGTCGAGGGATCCATCAGCCAGCTTTGCAGCGGCTTGCCATCCGCCCCCAGGGCGACCGCGCGCAGGCGCGGGACCATCCGTTCCACCGTGGACAGGTTGACGATCTGCCCCTGAAGGATCAGCCGGGTGGTCCCGCCCTCCACCTTCAGTTCCGTGCGGCCGTTTTGCAGTTGCAGCCCCGCCCCCGGCGGCTCGACCGGGGCACCGACCATGTCGAACAGCAGCGCGGCGGGTGGCCAGCGGTGCACGATCTGGTCACGGGCAAAAAACCCGCCCACGCCGATGCCCGCCACAACGGAGGCCAGAGCGACCAGCCCGATCACGGTTCGTTTGTCGGGCCGGGTGAACAGCGGCGGCTTGCCGCTTCCCCCCTTGCCTTTGTCCTTGCCCTTCCCTTTGCCCTTGCCGCCCATCGGGTGGGACGGGCGGATTTCCGTCGGCGCGTCCGACAGATCGGCAGCGAACACATCGGTTTCCACCGCCCGCTGCCACCAGATGTGGCCGCATTTGGCGCATTTCACCTTGCGACCGTTCACCCCGACCGAGGATTCGGACAGGGTGTATCGCGTCGCGCAGTTCGGGCAGGAAACGATCATCGCGCCGTCGGACAAAGGTTGGTTCTTGCCTTATAGATAGGGCCGGACCCGGACGCAACCCAATGCCAAAAAAAGGCCCCTCGCCCGTTTCCGGGCCAGGGGCCGACCTTTTCATTCCACGCGCATCGCACCCCGTGGGCGGGCAACCTGCAGGCAGGCCCGCCGCGCCCTCAGTTCGGGGTGTCGCAAACCAACTCGTCCTGCGCCGGGCGGGCCGCCGCGCCGTTGCGGGCGCTCAGGGTCAGGCCCAGGGCCACCACGGCGATCGCCGCGCTCATCCATGGCAGATCGGCGTAGCCCACCCCCAGGCTGATCGCCATGCCACCGATCCAGGCCCCCAGCGCGTTGCCCAGATTGAACGCCCCTTGGTTCAGGGTGGAGGCAAGGTTCGGGGCCTCGGTCGCCGCGTCGACAACCCACAGTTGAAGCGGCGCGCCGACGGCGAAGGACACAAAACCCCAGACCCCGACCGTCAACACCGCCGGAAGCGGTGCCGCGCTGGTGAAGGCAAAGGCCAGCATGACCAGCGTCACCGCCAGAAAGGCCCCGGCGATGGTCGCCAGCGCGCTCTTGTCGGCCAGACGGCCACCAGCGAAATTGCCAAGCGTGATGCCGATGCCAAAGACGAACAGCGCGCCCGTCACCGCCTGCGGCGTCATGCCCGCCACATGCTCCAGCAGCGGGGCGATGTAGGTGAAGGTGGCGAACAGGCTGACCGACGACACCGCGCTGATGATCATCGGCAGCAGCACCGACCAGCGGCGCAGCGCCCGGAATTCCGACGACAGGCCACCCGCCGACCCCGGCAGGCCCGACGGCAGGAAGCGCAGCATCGCCAGCCCGGCGATGACGCCGATTGCCACCACCGCGACGAAGGTGGAGCGCCAGCCCGTCACCTGCCCCAGCGCGGTTCCCAACGGCACGCCCAGGATGTTGGCGATGGTCAGGCCGGAAAAGACCAGCGACACCGCTTGCGTGCGCTGGTGGCGCGGAACCAGATCGCTGGCCACCACGGCGCTGATGCCGAAAAACGCCCCATGCGCGAAGGCGGTCAACACCCGCGCGGCCATCAGCAGCCAATAGTTCGGCGCAACCGCGCACCCCACATTGCCCAGCAGGAAAATCGCCATCAGGGCCAGAAGCGCCGTCTTGCGCGGCAAGCGCGCGGTGGCCATCGCCATCAACGGCGCGCCGACCACCACCCCCATCGCGTAGCCCGACACCAGATACCCGGCCTGCGGGACCGTGACGTCCAGGCTGCGCGCCACGTCGGGCAGCAGCCCCATGATGACGAATTCGGTGGTCCCGATGCCGAAGGACGCGGCGGCAAGGGCGAGAATGGGGGGCGGAACCATGCGGCAAGCTCCTGACGACGGGCGGGGGGCGGGCGGGCGGGGGGCGGGGCGGTGGAACGCGCGTCGGGGCCAGACGGAACACGGGTCTATGCTGCGGCGCAACGCCACACCATGAAACCCGAACTTCGCCTCACTGCATAGCTATGCAATGCGCAGAACAGCCCTGCGCCGGGCGCGCAACGGCCCGGCACGGCCCTGCAATTGTTGGAAAACCCGATGATCGCGGGGGCAATATTGTGCAGCGCAGCAGACGGCGTCAGACCGTGGGCTGGCGCGTGCTGCCGCGCGGGATGAAACGGGCCTCGACCACCCGGACCCGCCCGCGCGCCGGTCCCTGCTCGCTCATTTCCCGGACCAGATCCAGGGCTTGCACCACCAACCCCTCCGGATCCTGGTCGAAGGTGGACAGGTTGTAGGATTCCCAACCGGCCGACGGGATGTCGTCATAGCCGATCACCATGACATCCTCGGGGATCCGCAGGCCCAAGCCGTTGCGGATGCGGTCCATCGCGCCCAAGGCCACCAGATCGTTGGCGCAGAAAATCGCGTCGGCCGGGCCGTCGGCGAACAGCCGCGACACCGCCACCCGACCGCTGTCATAGGTGTAGTCGCCGTTGATGACGCGCGGCGCGCCCAAGCCCAGCGCCGCCAGCCCGGCGCAAAAGCCGTCCAGACGGTCGCGGCTGGCCGGGCTTTCCTCCGGTCCGGCGAGGAAGGCGAAGCGGGTGCCGCCGCAGCGGTGCAGCCAGTCCGCCGCCGCCCGCCCAGCCCCCCGGTTGTCGGAATCGACCGAGGCCACCCAGTCGCTGGTCACGCTGGTGTTGCAGGACACGATGGGGATGCGGAAGGCCGACAGCGCGTCGGCCACCTCCTGCGACAGCACGGCCAGACCGCTGACGATGGCGTCCACGCGGTAGCTGCGCAACTCCTCCAGCACGGTGTCGAGCGTGTAGTCGCTTTCCACCGGGACCAGAAGCACCTGATGCCCGGCGTCGCGCAGCCGGGTGGCGAAGCGTTCCAGCACCGCGCCGTAAAAGGCGTTGCGCAGCCCGCCAACGATGACGGCGACCAGACCGGACCGGTTGGTCAGCATGATTTGCGGGATGATGCTGGGGCGGAATCCCAGCGCGTCCGCCGCCGCCATCACCTTGCGCCGGGTTTCCGCCGACACGCTGCCGCCCGGCGTGAAGGTGCGCGACACCGCCGATTGCGACACCCCGGCCAGTCGGGCCACATCCGTGGACGACGCGTAACGCTTGCCCGCCGTCATCGCCGCCCTGCCCCTCCCGATTGTTGAATGCCCTGAAAATCGGAAGGGATGATAGGCGATCCCACCGCCCCCGTCCATGGGCGGGGACGGCGGGATCAAATGAGAATGACTTGCATTTGCGGTGAAGCTTTTGTAGACTCCCGTTCCATTGCCACCCCACCCAACAGGGTGCGGAAAAAGGCTTTTGCGTCGCGAGGGAGGGGGCTTTTCGGCAAGATTAGGAAAGGCCGAAGCAAGATACCGGTGGTATCTTGCAAGGTCTTGACGCGAGATTGCCGGAAAGAACCCGACTGCAGCAGCAAAATGGTTTTTCTGCACCCTGCTGAGCCACCCCAACCGAAGAGAGAGCGCCCCCATGCAGCAAACCGCCGCCGCCCCGTCCGCCGGTCCCGCCCTGTCTCTGCCGATCGTGGAATCCGCTGGCCTGATGGCGGGCAGCCGGGAAATCGTCATCCAGCACGCCGGGCAGAGCTACCGCCTGCGGGTGACACGGGCCAACAAGCTGATCCTGACCAAGTGAGAGCGTAAAAGCCTGCCCGCGTGAGGCCGCGCCGTGGCGGTGTTACTTGCCGCCACGGGTCAGCAGGAACACGAACACACCGATGGTCACGACGATGACGCTCGCCGCCCCTGCCAGGGCGATGTAGGTCTGCGCGTCGAAATTCATGATCGGCCTCCGTCACGCGCGCCGCGACGGGTCCATTGACCCGCCGGTGCGCGCCCCGGAAGGCTAGACGTCGCGCCCCCACCCGCCATTGCGAATTGTCAACGCCGGGTTGCGACCGGTTGGCACAGCGGCCAGCCGGGACACGAAATCTCATTTTCAAGACTGAATCTCTATTTTAAGACATCCGTCCGCCGTTTGGTCTCAAAATCGAGATTTCAGCAGCGATGCGGATTCGACTCATTCCTGTTTTCCAGTGTTTTATCAAAGGACTGATGGCATCAGGGCAACCGGATTCAGGCTGGCATGTGGCTTGCGAAGGAAGCGGCACACCCCCGACGGGGACCCAGCGCGAAGACACCGCCGATGCCGCTCGTCACCACCACCATCCTGTTGCCCGACCCGGCCCACCACCTGTGGCCGTTGGTGCGTTGGGATGGCCGCCTGTGCGACTGGTATCCGGGGGCCGTCGCCATGACCGTGACAGGCCATGACAAGGGCGCGCTGCGACGCCTGCATCTGGCCGATGGAGCCACGCTTCTGCAACGGCTCGATCACATCAGCCGGACGGCGAACGCCTACAGCTACAGCATCCTCCACAGCCCTTACCCGGTGGCCGACCTGCTGGCGCAGATCCGGGTTCAGCCGGTGCCCAACGGCCACGCGCTGCTGACCTGGACCGCCACCTTCCGCGCCACCACCGACCAGTCCGAAGACACCGTTCGCCGCCTGTACGACGACGGGGTCGAACGCCTGCGCCGCCTGCTGGTCGGCGTTCCACCCTGACCGACCAGCTTCAACCAACGCCAGTTCCAACCAACACCAGCCCCAACCAACACCAACCGACAACAACACACCCAAAAGGGGAGCACCGCCCGCATGAGTTTCCTGATCTGCCTGGGAGCGCTTGCGTTCCTGATGCTGGTCGCCTATCGCGGCTTCAGCGTCATCCTGTTCGCGCCGGTCGCCGCACTGGGCGCGGTTCTGCTGACCGATCCCGTCGCCGTGCCGCCGATCTTCACCGGCCTGTTCATGGACAAGATGGTCGGCTTCGTGAAGCTCTACTTCCCGGTCTTCCTGCTGGGCGCGGTGTTCGGCAAGGTGATCGAGCTGTCGGGCTTCTCCAAATCCATCGTCTCGGCGGTCATCGCGCTGATTGGGCGCGAGCGGGCGGTGATGTCCATCGTTCTGGTCTGCCTGCTGCTGACCTATGGCGGGGTGTCGCTGTTCGTCGTGGTCTTCGCCGTCTACCCCTTCGCCGCCGAAATGTTCCGGCAGAGCGACATCCCCAAGCGCCTGATCCCCGGTGTGATCGCGCTGGGGGCCTTCACCGTCACCATGGACAGCCTGCCCGGCACCCCGCAGATTCAGAACATCATCCCGACCACCTTCTTCAAGACCGACGCCTACGCCGCCCCCTGGCTGGGGACCATCGGCGCGATCTTCATCCTGGCCGTCGGCATCGCCTATCTGGAATGGCGGGTGCGCGCCGCCGCCGCGCGCGGTGAGGGCTATGGCACCGGCCACACCAACGAGCCGGAGGCCATCGCCGCCGAATCCCTGCCCAACCCGCTGATCGCCCTGCTGCCGCTGGTGATGGTCGGGGTGCTGAACAAGGTCTTCACCCTGGCCATTCCCGGCCTGTACGGAACCAGCCATTCGGTGGCGTTGACGCCGGGGGCCAAGCCGCTGGTCACGGCCGTCCCCTCCGTCGCGGGCATCTGGGCGGTGGAAGGCGCGCTGCTGGCGGGAATCCTGATCGTTCTGGCCTTTGCCTGGAAACCGGTGTCCCAGCGCTTTGCCGAAGGGACCAAGGCCGCCATCGGCGGGTCGCTGCTGGCCTCGATGAACACGGCGTCGGAATACGGCTTTGGCGCGGTCATCGCCGCCCTGCCCGGCTTCCTCGTCATCGCCGACGCGCTGAAGGCCATTCCGAACCCGCTGGTGAACGAGGCGATCACCGTCACCACGCTGGCCGGGATCACCGGATCGGCGTCGGGCGGGATGAGCATCGCGCTGGCCGCCATGGCCGACCAGTTCATCGCCGCCGCCAACGCCAACGGCATCCCGATGGAGGTTCTGCACCGGGTCGCCGCCATGGCCAGCGGCGGCATGGACACCTTGCCGCACAACGGGGCCGTCATCACCCTTCTGGGCGTGACCGGCTTGACCCACCGGCAGTCTTACGGCGACATTTTCGCCATCACCTGCATCAAGACCCTGGCGGTCTTCGTTGTCATCGCCGTCTATTACCTGACCGGGATCGTCTGACCATGAGCAAATTGATTTCCCTGGAAGACGCGGTTGCCCGCATTCCCAACGGCGCCTCGCTGCTGATCGGCGGCTTCATGGCCGTGGGCGGTCCCAACCGGCTGGTGGATGAGTTGATCCGCCAACGCAAATCCGACCTGACCATCATCGCCAACGACACCGCCCGCCCCACCGTCGGGCTGGGCAAGCTGGTGGTGGAAAAGCTGGTGGCCAAGGTCATCACCAGCCACATCGGCCTGAACCCCGACACCCAGAAACAGATGATCTCCGGGGACATCCAGGTCGAACTGGTCCCGCAAGGGACGCTGGCCGAGCGCATCCGCTCCGGCGGGGTCGGGCTGGGCGGGGTGTTGACCCCGACCGGCGTCGGGACCACGGTGGAGGAAGGCAAGCGCACGGTGGAGATCGACGGCAAGACCTATCTGCTGGAACTGCCGATCAAGGCCGATTTCGCCCTGATCGCCGCCAAGCAGGCCGATCTTTACGGCAACCTGACCTACGCGCTGACCGCGCGAAACTTCAACCCGATCATGGCGATGGCCGCCACCACGGTGATCGCGGAGGCCGAGGACATCGTCCCCGTCGGCTGCATCCCGCCCGACGCGGTGATGACCCCGTCGATCCTGGTCGATCACCTCATCTCCAACTCGAACCGCTGAAGACCGGGAGACACCACGTCATGGACGAAAAGACCCTGATCGCCAAGCGCGTCGCGCTGGAACTGAAGGACGGCGACCTGTGCAACCTGGGCATCGGCCTGCCGACCCTGGTGGCCCGCTATGTGCCTGCCGGGCGCAACGTGTTCTTCCAGTCGGAAAACGGCATCGTCGGCATGTCCGGCCCGGTGGCCGGGGCCGACAACCACGACCTGACCGACGCGGGCGGCTCCCCCATCTCCGCCCTGCCGGGGGCGGCGTCGTTTGACAGCGCCCTGTCCTTCGGCCTGATTCGCGGCGGCCATCTCGACGTCACCGTTCTGGGCGGCTTGCAGGTGGACCAGGAAGGCCATCTGGCCAACTGGATGGTCCCGGGCAAGATGGTTCCCGGCATGGGCGGGGCGATGGATCTCGTCACCGGGGCGCGCCGCGTCATTGTGGCGATGCAGCACAGCGCCAAGGGCGAATCGAAGATCGTCACGCGCTGCACTCTGCCGTTGACCTCGGTCCGCCGGGTCGATCTGGTCGTCACCGATCTGGCGGTGATCGTGCCGACCGACGCCGGTCTGGTGCTGAAGGAAACCGCGCCGGGCGTCACGGTCGAACAGGTGCTTGCCAACACGGGTTGCGAACTGATTCTATCCCCGGACCTTCGACCCATGCCCCTGGAAGGGTGAGCACCATGACCCAATTGCACGGCAAGGCCGCCCTTGTCACCGGATCGACCAGCGGAATCGGCCTGGGCATCGCCCGCAAGCTGGCCGCGCAGGGTGCCGATCTGATGCTGAACGGATTCGGCGACCCCACCCACATCGCCGATCTCTGCGGTGCGCTGGCCGACGAATTCGGCGTCCGCGTCGATCACAACGGCGCGGACATGTCCAAGCCCGAGCAGATCGAGGCGATGGTCGCCGCGACGGAGGCCGAGTTCGGCCGCCTGGACATCCTGGTCAACAACGCGGGCATCCAGCACGTCGCCCCGGTGGATGCCTTCCCGGTGGAACGCTGGGACGCGGTGATCGCCATCAACCTGTCGGCGGTGTTCCATGGGACCCGCGCGGCCTTGCCGGGCATGAAGACGCGCGGCTGGGGCCGCATCATCAACATCGCCTCGGTCCATGGGCTGGTCGCCTCGGTCAACAAGGCGGCCTACGTCGCGGCCAAGCACGGCGTGATCGGCCTGACCAAGGTGACGGCGCTGGAAACGGCGGACAGCCGCATCACCTGCAACGCCATCTGCCCCGGTTGGGTGCTGACCCCGCTGGTGCAAAAGCAGATCGACGCGCTGGCCGAGTCCAAGGGCCTGAGCGTCGAAGAGGCCGGGCGCGAGCTGTTGAGCGAAAAGCAGCCCTCCAAGTCCTTCGTCACCCCGGACCAGTTGGGCGAACTGGCGGTGTTCCTCTGCTCCGAGGCGGCGGGCAACATGCGCGGGGCCGCGCTGACCATGGACGGCGGTTGGACGGCGCAGTAACGCCGCCCCACGCTTTCTGAGCAAAAAAGGCCGGACGGGCTGCCCCGTCCGGCCTTTCTCGTTTGATCTCAGTCCTTCGCAATCAGCCCAGCGCCACCAGCGCCACGCCGCCCAGGCCAATCACCGCACCGACGCCGCGCAGCAGCGCCGCGCCGACCCGGACCCGCGACCAGCCGCGCAGGGCCAGCGCCGCCACGACCCCGGCCCCGTGCAACAGGGCCGTCGCCAGCGCAAAGCCCGCGCCATAGAGCAGCGGCGCGGCGGCTTCCGGCATCTCCACCCCATGGGCGTGGCCGTGGAACAGGGCGAACAGCGCCACCACGCCGACCGACGCGGCCAGCGGCAGGCGCGATTGCACGGCGATCAGCGCGCCCAGCGCCACCACCGACAGGGCGATCCCGAGTTCGACCGCCGGAAGCGCGACGCCAGCGGCCCCCAACAGACCGCCACCGATCATCGCGGTGACGAAGGAGGCGGGCAGCGCCCACAGGGCCTTGCCGCCCCGCTGGGCCGCCCACAGCCCCACGGCGACCATCGCCATCAAATGGTCCAGCCCGCCCAGCGGGTGGCTGAAGCCATGCACGAACCCGGCGTCGTGCGCGCCGAACATGTGGGCGTTGGCGGCGGCGGGCACGGCCACCATCGCAGCGGCCAAAACAGAGGCGAGCGAGAAACGTTTCATACGGAAGCATCCCCTGCGGATTGGATCGGGCACGTTCGCACGCGGCAAAACCGCGCGCGTCGTGCGCACTTGCGAAAGAGTGTAGCAGAAGAACGCAGCCCCGCCAGAGCCGTTGCGGCGATGCGAAACGGTCGACCTCCCCCTTCCGGCACCCCCTCCGGTCAGACGATCACCCCGGCCAGCGCCGGGCTTTGCTCCAGCGCTTCGGCGATCACCGACAGAACCCACCGGCATTCGGCCCGGTCGGCGGCGGCCCCCAGACACACCCGCAGCGCCTCGGGCAAGGTCTCACCCGGGGTGGAGTCTCCGGCGGCAAAGGTGTCGCTGACCACGGCGGCGATGCCGCGCGTGCGCAGATGGGTGGCGAACTCCCCCCGCGTCCAGGGCGGCGGCACGGTCAGCCACAGATGAAAGCCCTGGGGGTCGGCGGCGAAACAGCCGGGCGGCAGCGCGGCGGCGGCCAGGCTCTGGCGCGCCCGTGCCTCGTCGCGCAGGGCGTCGCGCAGGCGGTCGGCCAGCCCCTCCCCAATCCAGCGGGTGGCGATGGCGGTGGTGAGCGGCGAGGCCATCAGGGTCGTGGCCCGCAACGCCCCCGTCACCCGCAACGCCTGCCGGGCGTCGGGCGCGATGACATAGGCCACGCGCAGGGCGGGCGACAGGCATTTCGCCAGCCCATGGATGTGGAACACCCGGTCCGTGGCGAGTGCTGCGAGCGGCGGCGGCCCATCGTCGGCCCCGCCATCCGACAGCAAGGGTCCGTAAATGTCGTCTTCGATGGCGAACAGAGATTGGTCCCGCAGCAGCGTGGCCAACGCCCGGCGGCGGTCGCGCGGCAGGGTGGCGGCGGTCGGGTTGTGCAGCGTCGGCATGCAATAGAGCAGCGCCGGGCGGTGCCGCTCGATCAAGGGGCGCAGGGCGTCCGGGTCCAGCCCGTCGGCGTCCATCGGCGCGCCGATCACCGTCAGGCCCAATTGACGGGCCGCCGCCTTGAAACCGGGATAGGTCATGGCTTCGGCGATCACCGTGTCGCCGGGGCGGGTCAGCAGGGTCAACAGGGCCAGCAGCGCCCCTTGCGTGCCGGGGCACAGGATCAGCCGCTCCGCCGTCAGGCCCGGCAGGCGGGGGTGGAGCCAACGCAACGCCGCCGCCTTGTCCACCGCCGCGCCATCGCCGCCGCTGTTGTCGGGGTAGCGCAGGAAGCGCCCGGCCTCCAACGCCAGCACCGCGTCCGCCGCGCTGCGCCGCAGAGCGTCGAGCAAGGCCGGGTGATCGGGAATCGGTGGCTGATTCATCGTCATGTCGATGAAGGGCCGGTCGCTTCCGCGCGGTTCCGCCACCGGCCGGGCCAGAGCCGCCACCGGAGACGGAGCCGCCGCCGCCCGCACGAAGGTCCCCTGCCCGACATGGGCGTCGACCAACCCCCGGCGGCGGGCCTCGCCATAGGCGCGGCTGACTGTGGTGAAATCCAGCCCGATGCGCGCGGCCAAGGCCCGCTGCGGCGGCAGGCGTTGGCCGGGGGCCAGGCGGCCCGCGCGGACATCCTCGGCGATGGCGTCGGCGATGGCGAGATAGACCGGCTTGCCCTTGCCGGTGTGCCCCTCCTTGCCGGTGTGTCCGTCTGCCGCGTTGGCCCGGTCCAGCCGGGGCAACCACTCCGTCGGATCGGGCGCGTCGTGATCCACCGTCATGTCGGTCATTGGCTCAGGCTGTCGGATCGGTTCGGGTTTCGGGGGGCCGGTCGGCCAACCGGGCCTCCGCCGCCTTGTGGATGTGTTGCGCGCACACAATCCATCCTTTCAACGGCCGCAGCAAGCCCAGACAACCGATCAACAGCAGCGGCAGCGTGGTCAGGGCGTGCACCCACAGCGGCGGTTCCATCGCCACCTCCAGCCACCCGGCGAACCCGACCACCGGAAAGCTGACGATGGACATGACGAAAAAGGCCGGGCCGTCCGCCGGATCGGCGAAGGAAAAATCCAACCCGCACACCGCGCAGCGCGGGGCAAGGGTGAGGTAGCCGTCAAACAGCCGCCCCCGCCCGCAACGGGGGCAGCAACCCCGCAAGCCGCAGCGCATCGGTGACAGGCCGGGCGATGGGGGGTGATGGTCACGCGGATCGGTCATCGCGGGCGCTCCACACGCTGCGGGGGTGGCCAGGGGCCTGGGTTGTGCGCGCTGGGTTATGGGCTGATGAACACGCTGTCGTGGCGGGCACCGCCGCGCGGTTCGGCCCCGGCATCATCCGGCCGCAGGGCGAACGTCACCGGCTGCGACGGGGCGGTCAGGGCCGACGCCGGAACACGGGCGTAAACGCGGTAGGTGGCAACGGCGCTGGGCGGGGCGGTCAGCGTCAGATGGGTGGCTTCCGCCCCATCACCGGCGCTGGCCAGCGCGTATCCAGTCAATCCATCCAAACGCAACTGATAGCGGCGCTCCTGCCGGGTCATGTTGGCGATCTTGACGGTGTAGGCGTTCTGCACCCGGCCATCGGACAGCTGCACGAACAGCGGGGCGCGGTCGCGCAGGATCGCGATGTCGGCGGTGGGCTTCAGCAACAGGCTGATCGCCATCGCCCCCACCACCACGATCATCACCAGGGCGTAGACGATGGTCCGGGGCCGCAGGAACCGGGCCTTGGCGGGGGCCGCGCCCGCCGCCTTCGCCACCTGCGCCGCTGCGGTGTCGAACAGGATGAGGTCGCCGGGTTGGCCGATGCGGGCCATCACGTCGTTGCAGGCGTCCACACACAGACCACAACCGATGCAGTCCATTTGCAAGCCGTCGCGGATGTCGATGCCGGTCGGGCAGACCTGCACACAGGCCCCGCAATCGATGCAGTCCCCCAGCCCCTGGGCCTTGCGCTGCTCCGCGCTCTGGTGCTTGTGCAGGGGGCCGCGCCCTTCGCCGCGCCAGGGTTGATAGGTGACGACGCGGCTGTCCTCGTCGATCATCGACGCCTGGAAACGCGGCCACGGGCAGGCGTACAGGCACATCTGTTCGCGCATGAAGCCCGCCATGGCGTAGGTGCAGCCCGCGATGAACAGGATCGACCACACCGCCAGTTCCGGCGCGTCAAAGCGCAGCAAATCCGCCGTCAGGGTCGGTGCGTCGGTCAGATAGAAGATGCCCGACGCCCCCGTGACCAGCGCCACCAGCAGCCACGCGGTGTGTTTGACCAGTTTGCGCAGCAGCTTGCCCACCGTCCAGGTCTGGCGATCCAGGCGGATGCGGGCACCGCGATCCCCCTCGGTCAGCTTTTCGATCCACACATACAGATCGGTCCACACCGTTTGCGGGCAGGTGAAGCCGCACCAGACGCGCCCGGCGACGGTGGTGGCGAGGAACAGGCCGATCGCCGCCAGGATCATCGCCCCGGTCATGTAGTAGATGTGCTGGGGCCACAGCTCCACCCCGAAGATGTAGAAGCGCTGCTCGCCCAGATCGAACAGCAGCGCCTGATCGGGCGCGCCCGGCCCACGATCCCAGCGCAGCCAGGGCAGCAGGACGAACAGCGCCAGCAGCGCGATTCCCAAGCCGGTTTTGATCCGCCGGTAACGCCCCTTGACCGATTTCGGGTGGATGCGGCGGCGCGACGCGTACATCGGCCCCGGCGTGTGCTCCGACGGCGTGGTTTGAAACGGCAAAGCGGTGGCGGCACCGCCAGAGGGGGGCGGAGGGGTGGGCATCGGCGGCCTCGGTCGGAAAAGGAGCGGCGCGGCGCGGCACAGACCCGAACCGGCGCAAAAGCCGTCGGGCCGACGCGACGGCCCGCGCATCGCAAAGCCGCCGTCGCTGTCTGCATCAGTCCTACGCCGATTGAATGCATTCATCAAGAGAATTGATTGCGTCATTCCGACGCAATCAATTCGTAACATGCAGTCAATGATTGATTGTATGGATTGATTTAGCCCTTTGCCCGCAAGCCAAGCCGGGCCAGCTTTTTGTAAAAGGCCGCGCGCGACACCCCCAGGCGGCGGGCGGCGACCTCCGCCTTGCCATCGGACAGCGCCAACGCCCGACGCAGCAGATCGCGTTCAAAGGCGTCAAAGGCGCTGTCATAATCGGGAAGCGGCTCGGGCAACGCTACAATCGCATGGGCCACAATCGCATCGGCCACAATCGCATTGGCCGGGATCGCGCCGGGCAAGGGCGTTGCCACCGACGGCAACCGGGCAACGGCCGAAACCGGCATCGCGCCGCAGCGGGCGGTGGGCAGCGCCTCGGCCAGATCCTCCACGGTCAGGCGCGGGTTGTCGGTCAACAGGCAGGCGCGCTCCAGCACGTTGCGCAATTCGCGGACGTTGCCGGGCCAGGGGTGGCGGCTCAACACCTCCACCGCCTCGGGCGTCAGGCCGCGCGCGGGCAGGCCGGTGCGCGACGCGATGTCCTGCAACACGGATTCGGCGATGGCCTCCAACCCATGCCCCATCTCGGCCAGCGACGGCAGGCGGATCGGCAGCACGTTCAGCCGGTAATAGAGATCGGCGCGGAACCGCCCATCCAAAATGCGCTGCTCCAAATCCACGTTGGTGGCCGCGATCACCCGGACGTCGATCTTGATCGGGCGGTCCGACCCCAGCGGCTCGACCTCCTGTTCCTGAAGGGCGCGGAGCAGCTTGGCCTGCAAGCCCAGCGGCATGTCGCCGATCTCGTCCAGGAACAGGGTCCCGCCCTCGGCGGTTTTGAACCGCCCTTCCCGCCCGCGCCGGTCCATGCCGGTGTAGGCCCCCGCGACCGCGCCGAAGAACTCCGCCTCCAACAGCGTGTCGGGAATGGCGGCGACGTTGACGCCGACGAAGGGCCGACCGGAGCGCGCCGACAGGACATGGATGGATTGGGCGATCAGCTCCTTGCCGGTCCCGGTTTCGCCCATCAGCAGGATCGGCGCGTCGGAGCGCGCCGCCAACCGCGCCCGCCGCTTCACCTCCAGACAGGCCGGGCTGTCGCCGACGTAGCTTTGCAGGCTGTAGCGGGGCTGGCGCCGCTCGTCCAACCGCCGCTTGGTCGCCGCCAGTTCGGCTTCCAACCGCGACAGTTCGGCCAACAGCGGTTTCAACCGGTGCAGACTGTCGTACAAAACGAAGCCGACCGCCCCCACCACCGCCCCGTCATCGTCGATCAGGGGAAAGCGGGACACCACCAGCCGCTGCGCGCCGAACCGCATCAGGTCGAGCAAAATCGGCTGCCCGGTGGCGATCACCTGCCGCATCTGCGAGTTGGGGATGATCTCCTCCACCTCGCGGCCAATCGCCTGGGCCGGGTCGGCGATGCCCAGCATGCGGGCGTATTTGGCGTTGATCCAGGTGACGCGGGCGTCCCGGTCCACCGCCACCGTGCCTTCGGATTGCTTGTCGAGCGCCTCGAACAGCGACGGCATGGCGCGACCGCGCAGCGCGTCCGGCTCCACACCGAACGCGCCGGCAAAACCGCGCGCAAGCCCGCCGTCACCGGGGATCCCCGTCATCCCGGACTCCCCGTCATCCCAGCGCGATCCGTCCCTGGGCCAGCCCACCGGCGATGCTGCCGGTGGTGGGGACCAGCGGGATCAGGCAGGCTTGCAAGGCGTGATACAGGTCGGGTTTGCCGAAGAAGGGGTTGACGGTGGGCTGCATGTCCTCGCCCAACTGGGGATGCCAGCCGCCATGCTCCCGGTCGATCAGGCGGGTGGCGCTGAAATTCCAAATCCGCCGATACCATTCCTCATAGAACGGATCGCCGTCGGTGGCGTTGAGGAAGGCCGCCGCCCCGATGCCCTCGCAACAGGGCCACCAATAGCGCTCGCGGATGCGCGGCGACCCATCCCATTCCAGCGTGTAATAGAAACCACCGGTCTTCGCGTCCCAGCCGTCGGCCACCGCCTGCCGAAACAGGCTGGACGCAGCACCCGGCATCCAGTCCACCTTACGGCCACCCATCTCCCACAATTGCAGCAACAGGCGCGCCCATTCCAGCCAATGGCCGGGGGTGGTCCCATAGGGGCGGAACATCGGGCTGCCGGAATAGTCGCGGTCCAGGCTCCAATCCGTGCGGAAATGCTCGGGCAGACGCCAATCATTGGCCGCCGCGTGGCGGCGCACGATCAGGTCGGCGATGCGTTCGGCCCGGCGCAGATAGTGGCTGTCGCCGGTCGCCTCGAACGCCGCCATCAGCGCTTCGGTCAGGTGCATGTTGGAATTCTGGCCGCGATACCGGTCGAAGCTGCGCCAATCGCGGGTGAACTCCTCCGCCACCGCGCCGTGCTCCTCCTCCCAGAACCGCTCGTCCAGGATGGTGGACACGTCGGTCAACAGCCGGTCGGCGTCGGGATGCCCGGCCAGCTTGGCGCTCGACGCCGCCAGCAGGACAAAGGCGTGGCCGTAGGCCTGTTTGGTGTCGTCGGTCGGCGCGTCGTACCCCACGCCCCAGAAATAGCCGCCATGGACCGAATCGCGGTGGCCGTTCCACAGAAAATCCATGCCATGGTCGATCAGCGCGTCGGCACCGGGCCGCCCCAGCAGATGGGCGATGGCAAAGCAATGGACCATGCGGGTGGTGACGTGCAGGGCGCGGCCCGGACGGGCACCCGGAACGGCACCCGGAGCCAAGGGACGCCCCTGCGAATCGAGTTCATGGAAACCGCCCAGCGGGTTGATGCTGGCCTTCTCGAAAAAGGCGAACAGATCGTCCGCCTGCCGCAGCAACCAGGCCCGATGGCTGGGCAGGCTGGTCCATGCGGGGGACGCGGAGGACGGAGGAATCGGGGTGGTCACGGGCGAATGCTCCAATCGGCGCCTGTTGGTGTGGGTGCGTCCGGCGGTGCGCCATCCGTCCGGGCCGTCGTTCCGCGCCGCCACACGCCCGTATCTGCGGTTGAGCAGAACCGGCCCGCGCCTGCGGCACCTCCCGCCGCGCATGGTGGCGGACGGGCCGGGTCCCGCGCAAGCCCCACCACATGGCACCTTGGGACGAGACAGGGACCAGTCCTTCCACCGTAGGCCTCCACCCCATCAAGGTTTGAAACCTATCTTCAGGGTTTTCCTGACGAAATTTGCCTGTGCAAACCACAGGCCCGGCTTATAGACTGATGTTCGGATAACGAAAATTGAAGAGTCGGCACGCTCTACTCAATGCAACAAAGCGCATAAAATTGCGCCCATCTTGGGAGGCTGGGACGTTCACGCCTTGGTTGTCAGACTTGACCTTGCTGGGTTGCTGACGGTCTGGTGGTGACGTCATTCTTGATCGCGACATTGTCCGTTTTGCCAGGACGACACACCCCGGTTGCAGGGAACCGGGGGACCGACCAGAAGGGGAGCCGGTAGGATGCTGAAGTTCATAACCCGAGCGCTGGCCATGCGGGTGGTCGTGCCCATTGCCCTGCTCGTCACCGTGATGGCCCTCATCACCGTCATCACCGCCGCCAAGATCAATCTGGAGGACGGCCGCACCTCGCTGGAGGACCGCGCCGACGTGACCACCAAGATCATCGCGGGCGGCCTGACCGAAGCGCTGTGGAACGTGGACAAGGATTCGGCCACCGCCCAGCTCGCAGCACTGGCCAACGACGCCGATTACGTCAGCAGCAAGGTGGTGGATCCCAAGGGCACGGTCTTTGCCAGTCACGGCAACGCGGCGGCCAGCGGCTCCCTGATCCTGGTCCGCAAGGCCGACATCGTGCGCAAGGCCGACGGCAAGACGTCGGTGCTGGGATCGGTCGAGGTTCGGCTGTCCGCCGCCCGCGCCGAAAAGCAGGCGCTGGAACGGGCGACCATGCTGGCCATCGCCGGCATCGCCGCCCTGATCGCGGTCTGCGGCGTGCTGGCCTGGATCGTGCGCGGGGCGACCAAGCCCATCGTGCAGCTGACCGCCACCATGTCGCAACTGGCCTCGGGCGACACCACCACCGTGGTTCCGTCGCAGGACCGCAGCGACGAAATCGGCCGCATGGCCGCCGCCGTCCAGGTCTTCAAGGAACAGGGCATCGAGCGCCAGCATCTGCAATCCGAACAGGAGCGGATGCGCCAGCGCGCCGAGAGCGACCGCCGCGCCGCGATCGCCGGTGTGGCCGACAATTTCGAACGTCAGGTCAGCTCGGTGATGGCCGAGGTGTGCGCCACCGCCAACGAGATGGGCGATTCGACCCGCCAACTGAGCACCGCCGCCGAACGCAACGGCGAGGTCAGCCAGCGCGCCGCCGGGAACGCCGCGTCGGTCAACAGCAGCGTGGACAGCATGGCGGCGGCGGTCGAACAGCTCGCCGCGTCGATCCGGGAAATCTCCGGCCAGGCCCAGCGCTCGCAGCAGATCGCCGGGGAGGCATCGGTCCGCGCCAACCGTGCGGAGGAACGCGTCGCCGGGCTGGTCCAGGCGGCCGACAAGGTCAACGCGGTGGTGACGCTCATCAACTCCATCGCCAGCCAAACCAATCTGTTGGCGCTGAACGCCACCATCGAAGCCGCCCGCGCCGGGGAGGCCGGAAAGGGCTTCGCGGTGGTGGCCGGTGAGGTGAAGGCGCTGGCCAACCAGACCGCCAAGGCGACCGAGGAAATCGAAAGCCAAATCCGCGCCATTCAGGAATCCACCGGGGCGGCGGCGGGTGAAATCACCGAAATCGCCAAGGTCGTCACCAGCGTCAGCGAAATCAGCGCCTCCATCGCCGCAGCGGTGGAGGAGCAGAACGCCGCCACCGGCGAAATCGGGCGCGGCGTGAACGAAGCGGCCCAAGGCGTCCGCGCCCTGCTGGGCGACGTCAACGCCACCACCGCCGCCGCCGAACAGACCGGCGACGCCTCCGGCCGGTTGAGCGCGGCGATGACCTCGCTCCAGGCCCGCGTCAACGCCATGCAGGCCCAGGTGGGTGATTTCGTCGGCTCCCTGCGCCGCGCCTGATCCCACGATCCCGGTCCCTGTTTGCGCCCTTCTTTGCGGCCCTCCTTGCGGCCCTCCTTGCGATTGAGGCACCGGTCTTCCGGTGCCTCAATCATTTTCATCAGGGCTTTTTTTGCTGCCCCGCCGGTTTCCGGTGAACCGCAAGGGCTGTGCTGACGTATGGGACAATCAACGAAACAGCACGGCGGTCCGACCGCGCGCGACACCGGGAACACACCGCATGATCACCGTCCATCACCTGAACAACTCGCGCTCCCAACGCATCCTGTGGCTGCTGGAAGAGATGGCGCTTCCCTACGACATCGTCCGTTACGAGCGGGATCCGCGCACGATGGCGGCACCGGCCAGCCTGCGCGCCGTCCATCCGCTGGGCAAATCCCCGGTCATCACCGACGATGACGGGACCGGCGCGCCGCTGACCATCGCCGAATCGGGGGCGATCCTGGAGCATCTGGCCGGTGCCCATGGCGACGGATCCTTGCGCCCCTCGCCCAAGACGGCAGCCGGGCGGGCCTGCACCTATTGGCTGCATTACGCCGAGGGGTCGGTGATGCCGCTGCTGTTGCTGAAACTGGTGCTGGTGCGCATGGGCGGTCCGCAAATGCCGTTCCTGCTGCGCCCGGTCGCCCGCAAGATCGCCGGGGCCGTCACCGCCGCCATGGTCGCCCCCCGCCTGACCCAGCATCTTGACCATGTCGAGGCCCACCTTGCGGCCAACCCCTGGTTCGCCGGAGACCAGTTCAGCGTCGCCGATGTCCAAATGAGCTTTCCGCTGGAAACCGCCGTGGCGCGGGCGGGCCTGGACGCCAGCCGACCGCACATCATGGCGTGGCTGGAGCGCATCCACGCCCGCCCGGCCTACCGTCGCGCGCTGGAACGGGGCGGCCCCTACGCCTACGCCTGAGCGTGAACGGCCGCGCGGTGCCGTGGCGCATGGGACGGATGCGCATGGGACGGATGCGCAGCGTTCGGGCCAGGGACCCGCGCGCGCGTGGTAGGCTGCCGGATCGTCCTGAATCAGCCGCCGATCCCGCCACCACACCCCGAGGCACCGTGCCCCTTCAACCGCCCGTCCGCCCAAGCCTCCGCGCATGCTGAGTCCACCCGCCATCCTGCTGCTGGGGGCGGTGCTGGTCACGCTGTGGATTGCTTGGCGTGGCGGTCGGCTGCCGCCCTTTCCCGGCCGGGTCAATTTTGTGGCGATGCAGCTTTCCGCCTCCTGGTGGGCGACCGCCGCCGCGCTGGAGATCATCGCCGTCACGCCGGACAGCAAGCAGTTCTGGGCCAAGATGGCCTGGGTCGGCATCGTCGGTGCCCCCAGCTTCTGGACCCTGTTCATCTGGTCCTACATCCATGGGGAATTGGCCGCGCGCTGGCGGCTGTTGCCCGTTGGCATGGGTCTGTTGACCTGGGTCGTGGCGATGACCAACGATCTGCACCGGCTGATGTATGTGTCGGCGGTGCCGATCAGCGACCAACACGGCGCGGCGTTGGACTACACGCACGGGTTCTGGTTCTTCGCCACCACGGTCTATCTCTACGCCTTCATGGTGTTGAGCGTCGTTGTCACCGCCAGCGGCATCCACCGCGCGGCCCCCGCCTATCGCGCCCATTATCTGGGCTTTCTGCTGGCGATGGCGGTCCCGTGGCTGGCCAACATCGGCTATGTCACCGACAACGTCTTCCTGTTCGATTTCGATCCGACTCCCTTCAGCTTCCTGCTGATGGGCGCGGTGTTTTACTGGCTCATCACCCGGCGGCGTCTGTTCGCGCTGCTGCCGGTGGCCCGCCACGCCCTGTTGGACGCCATGCCCGACCCGGTTCTGGTGCTCGACGCCGACGGAACGGTGGTGGAGGCCAACCCGGCGGCCCACGCCCTGCACCGCAAGCCTGGCGGGTTGATTGGCGGGCGGTTGGACGCGTTGCCCGCGCTGGACGCCCTGCTGTCCGGCCCGGCCCCGCTGCAAAACGGATCCCCCGCCCGTCTGGTGGAGTTGCGGCACGGCACGGAGCAGCGGACCTATGAAGTGACCCTTGTCGCGCTGACCAGCCGCGCGGACCGGTCGGTGGGCCGGATGCTGCTGCTGCGCGACGTGACCCACCGCCGCCGGATCGAAGCCCGGCTGGAGGAAACGGTGGATCGCCTGATCGCCGCCCGGGCGGAGGCCGAATCCCGCCTGATCGCCGAGCGGGAGGCCAAGCACACCCTGAACAGCTATCTGTCGATGGCCGCGCACGAGTTCAAAACCCCGCTCGCCATCATCGACAGCGCGGCGCAACTGCTGGGGGTCGAGGCCGAACGCCGGGCACCGACCATGCTGCCCCGGTTGGCCCGCATCCGGCAGGCGGTGCGGCGGCAGGTCAACCTTCTGGAAACCTGTCTGGCGGACGACCGGCTGTCCCACCCCACCGTCACCCTGCGGCTCGACACCATCGACCTGCCCAGCCTGCTGCGCGACACCGCCGAAGCCGCACCGAACCCGGACGACGGCGACCAGCCGATCCGGCTCGACCTTGCCGCCTGCCCGCCACGCCTGATCGGCGATTCGGCGCTGGTGGCGCTCTGCGTGCACAATCTGCTGTCCAACGCGCTGAAATACTCCCCACCCGGCAGCCGCGTGGACCTGCACGCCAGCCTGGACACCGACGAGGAGGGCCGCGACCGGGTCACGCTGACCGTCATCGACGAGGGCATCGGCATCCCTCCGGACGCTCTGCCCCACATCTTCGACCGGTTCTACCGCGCGCCCAACGCCAGCGGCGCGCCCGGCACCGGGGTTGGTCTGAACATGGTGCGCCGGATCGCCGCCCTGCATGGCGGCACCGTTCGGGTGGACAGCCGTGTGGGGGCGGGCAGCCGCTTCACCCTTCTCCTGCCGCTGGCCCCGCCCGCTTCTGGATCGACGGACACCCCGGACGGCATGGCAGCCATCGCCGAAACGGCGAGCTGGGATCCTCCGTCAGACCGATAGTTTCTTGCAAAGGGAAGGTGGCGCTGGGAATAATCCGCCCCTCACCACCAGGACTTTGGCAAGATGAGCGATCACGACCCCACCGTCGTCAGACCGGTGCCCAAACCCCGCGTCCCGTTGGCCATTGAAGAGGTGCTGGTCGCCGCCACCATGGCGTTGGTCGCGCTCATCACCTTCGCCAACGTGGTGATGCGCTATCTGACCGACGTGTCCTTTGCCTTCACCGAGGAATACTCCATCGCTCTGATGGTCGTGCTGACCTTCCTGGGGGCGTCGGCGGCGGTGGTGAAGGACCGGCACATCCGCATCACCTTCATCACCGACAAGCTGTCGCCGCAAAACCGGCGGCGGGCGGAGGTGTTCGCCATGCTGTGCATGGCGGCGATGTACGGCCTGCTCGTGGGCTATGGCGCGTGGGCGACCTGGGACGATTACCGGTTCGAGGTCACGTCCCCGGCGCTGGGCGTGCCGCAATGGCTCTACACGCTCTGCCTGCCGGTGCTGTCGGTGGCGGTGCTGGGCAGGGCGATCGGGCGGATCATCCGCATCCGGCGCGGCACGGAAAAGCTGGAGGGCGAGGCGTGATCACGGCCCTTCTGTTCGGATCCTTTCTGGTCATGCTGCTGGCCGGGGTTCCCATCGCGGCGGCGTTGGGGTTGGCGGGGACCGCCGCCATCGCCACCGCCCATCTCGGCATCATCTCCGTCCCGACCAGCGTCTACACCGGGATCGCCAAATACCCGCTGTTGACCATCCCGATGTTCGTCCTGGCCGGAACCATCTTCGACCGGTCGGGCGTGGCGCAAAAGCTGGTGCGCTTCGCCACCTCCATCATCGGCAACGGACGGGGATCGCTGGCGGTGATCGCCGTGGTCGTCACCATGATGATGGGCGGCATCTCCGGATCCGGCCCGGCCATCGCGGCGGCGGTCTGCGGCGTGATGGCGCCGAGCATGATCCGGGCGGGCTACCCCCGCCCCTTCATCGCCAGCACCATCGCGGCCGCGTCGGCCACCGACATCCTGATTCCGCCGTCGGTCGCGCTCATCATCTACAGCGTGTTGGTCCCCGCCGCGCCGACCACCTCGATGTTCGCGGCGGGCATCATCCCCGGCACGCTGGCCGGTCTGGCCCTGATCATCCCCACCCTGTGGCTGGCCCGCCGCCACAATCTGGGAACCGAGCTGGCGAGCGAGCCGCGCCCGCCCTTCTGGAGCAGCCTGTGGGACGCCGCGCTCGGCCTGTTCGCCAAGGTGCTGATCCTGGGCGGCTTGCGCTTTGGCATCTTCACGCCCACCGAGGCGGCGGTGATCGCCGTGGCCTATGGCCTGCTGCTGGGCATGGTGATCTACCGCACCATCCGCCTGCGCGAACTCTATCATATGCTGGTGGAGGCGGCGGAAATCTCCGCCATCATCCTGACCGTCATCGCGCTGGCCAGCGTCTTCGGCTGGGCGCTCAGCACGCTGTCGGTGATCGATCCGATCACGCAAGGCATCCTCAATCTCGGCATCGGCGAGGGCGGGGTGATGGCCCTGCTGATCGTGCTGCTGACCATCGTCGGCACCTTCCTGGACGGCATTTCGATCTTCATCATCCTGCTGCCGCTGCTGATCCCCATCGCCACGGCCTATCACTGGGATCTGACCTGGTTTGGCGTGATCCTGACGCTGATGATCGCGGTGGGGCAGTTCACCCCGCCGATGGCGGTCAACCTGATGGTGGCCTGCCGGATGACCGGCTGCACGATGGAAAGCACCGTGCGTTGGGTGATCTGGCCGCTCATCACCATGCTGATGGTGACGATTGCCGTGGTGCTCTGGCCCGATCTGGCGCTGTGGTTGCCCCGGCGCATGGGGTTCTGAACCGGGCCTTGCTTCAGGGGGCCGCGCGTCACGGAACCGCGCCATCACGCAAGCGTGTTGGGCGGATCCATGGCGCGGGCCACATCGCGGCTGGTCAGATGCAGATTGGCCGATGCGGACAGCCGACACCGGGCGATCTTCGCCGCCGCCGCCCGGTCAAAGGCCGGACGGTGGACGGCGAAAAAAGCCAGACAGGCGTCGGGGGTCCCGGTTGCCCCCAGCAGGGCGCGAAAGGCCAGGCGGTGGACGGCGCACCATCCCTGATGACCGGGCGGTCGAAACGCCAGCGCGTCGATCTCCGCCCGCCACACGGCGCGACCGTCCTCCATCACCGCCGCCCGTTCAACCGCCCGCCACCGCGCCGGACAGATCGGACACCAGCAGGCTCAACGCCAGCGCCGACATCACCACCCCGATGAGGGTGTCGAGCACCCGCCACGCCAGGGGTTTGGCGAAGATGGGGGCGAGCAGCCGCGCCCCATAGCCCAGCGCGGTGAACCAGACCAGCGACGCCGACATGGCCCCACCGGCAAACCACAGCCGTTCATCCACCGCATAACGCCCGGCGATGCCGCCGACCAGGACCACCGTGTCCAGATACACATGGGGGTTGAGATAGGTGAAGGCCGCCACCGTCGCCAGCGCCCGGCCCAAACTGAGGTTTGCCGCCCCTTCCGCGCTCAGGCTTTGCGCCGACAGGGCGCTGCGGAAGGCGCGAAAGCCGTAATAGCCAAGGAAGGCCGCCCCGCCATAGGCCACCCCCTGCAACAGCAGCGGGCTGGACGCGACCAGCGACCCGAAACCCGCCGCACCGGCGGCGATCAGCAGCGCGTCGCTCAGGGCGCAAAACAGCACCAGCGGCAGAACATGGCGCTTCACCAACCCCTGACGCAGAACAAAGGCGTTCTGCGCGCCGATGGCAACGATCAACCCACCGCCCAGGAAAAAGCCCTGGAACGCCACCAAGAACAAAGACGACATTGGAAACACCTCATCTCACGCCGCCCGCGCAAAGGCGCGGCGACCAACGGTCAGGACACAGCGAACAACACCAGAACCGTCAGGCTCGACGGCGGCTGCGCTTTTCCAAATGGGCGGCGACGATGAGATCCATGAAACGCGGGACTTTCCTGAAACACCTGTTCCCTTCTACCCGCCGTCCGGATGGGCGTCAACGTCGGCCCCAACACGCACGCCAACCGCTGCCAAACTTTCGCGATGGCGCTTTCGCGGTGGCAGAACGACGCAATCCTTTTCTTACACCGCTGCAACACTACCGGAACCCGGCGCGCTTGGTGTAGTCTGTGCCGACACGGTGAAACACCGGCAGCGGAAGAGGCAAGCGTGAGCGGAGTCGGTCTATGGCGAAGGTGACGCAGATCGTTCTTCGGATGGCCCGCAAGCTCACCGACGACATCGCCATTCTGGGCCGCCTGCGCGCCGCTGGCCGCCCGAAGACCTTTCCGCGCTTTCGCGAAATCCGCAACGCCTACCTCGACATCCAGGGCCTGGTCTTTTCGATCCAGGAGCGGTTGGAGGAGGCGGGCAGTGAATTGCCGCCCAATTTCCCCCAGTGGGTCTTGCGACAGAAGCTGTCCGCCATCGCCATTTTCACCGACATCAGCCATGCCTTCATCAGCGATCCCCCCATCGCCCTGACCAGTTCGCTCGGCGCGTTCGACGTGCTGGAGGCCGAGCAGAAGGCGTTCAACGAGACGCTGCACACCTTCGACACCATGCTGATGGAAGCGGGCATCGACGACAAAATGGCGGACGAGCTGGACGCCACCCACCGCAAAATCGAACAGATCCTGGCGATGATCGAAACGCTGCTGATCCGCAGCCCAAAGATCCTGAAGGAATTTGAATGACGTCGCCCCGGCCGGTGCTGCGGGCGGGGGCAACGGCTCCGCTGGGCGATCCACCCGTTCCCGTGGCGATGACCCGCCGGTTGCCGTGGCTGGTGTTGATCGTTGGCATCGGGCTGACCGTGATGGCGTGGCAACAATCGGTGTCCAGCTTGCGGGAGGATGGGGAACACCGGTTCAACCATCGGGTCAATGAGCTGCACAACCAATTGGCCGGCCGGGTCCGCGTGTATGAACAGGTCGCGCGCGAGGCGGCGTCGGTCGTCACCGCCTTCCCCTCCGTGCAACGCAGCGAATGGCGGCGGTTCGTCGAAGGGCTGCGCATTCCCGAACGCTACCCCGGCATCATCGCCGTGGCCTACGCCCGCGCGATCCCCATCAGCCAGGGCGCCAGCCTGATCGCGGCCATGCGCGCCGACGGGGCGGAGAATTTCCGCATATGGCCGGAAAACGCCGGCCCGGAGCGGGTCATCAACGTCTTCGCCGCCCCGGCGAGCGAGGCCAACGACCGCGCGCTCGGCTTCGACATGATGTCGGAATCGGTGCGCCGGACGGCGATCGAACAGGCCCGCGCCAGCGGCGATCCGACCGCGACCCGCGCCATCACCCTGAAAATCGATGAAAACGGCGGTGCGCAGCCCGCCTTCATCCTGTATCAGGCGACCTACCGCGCCGACCACAACACCGCCACCGCCGAAACCCGGAACGCCGCCTTCACCGGTGTGGTGCTGACCCCGGTGCGCATCGCCCCGTTGATCGACGGGCTGTTCGATGGCTCGCCGCACGACGTCGCCGTCGAGCTGTTCGACACCCCGACGGCGGCGGTGGACGCGCCGGTCTACCGCAGCGATCCGCCGGGACGGGACGCCCCGGCCTTCACCGCCATCCACAGCGTGGCGTTGGGCGGTCGCCATTGGGCGGTCCGCTACACCAGCCGCCCCAACGCGCCGTTCGGCGGGCAAGGTTGGTTGCCTTACGCCACCCTGTTGGGCGGTCTTGCGCTCAGCCTCGCGCTGTTCCAGATGACACGGTCGATGGCCGCCACCCGCACCCGGGCGTTGGTGCTGGCCGACCGGATCACCGAATCCCTGCGTCGGCAGGAGGTGGAGCGCCACCAGCTCTTCACCCAAGCCCCGCTGGGCATCGCCATCATCGACCGCAACGGCGTGATCCAGGATTGCAACCCGGCCTTCGCCCAAGCCGCCGGAATGGGCCAGACCGAATTGGTCGGGGTCGATCTGCGCCTGCGCGCCGCCGATCCGGCCACGGCCGCCGCTCTGGACGCCGCGCTGGCGGGCGGGCGGGAGCGGTTGGAGATCGATCAGGCTCTGGTGCTGGGCGGGCGGCGCGGCAATTTCAGCCTGCACGCCCAACCCGTCACCGCCAACGGGGAGTTCCTGTTCGCCCTGCTGTTCGTCGAGGATGTCGGCGACAAGCGGCGGGCGGAACAGCACATCCAGTATCTGGCGCATTTCGACGCGCTGACCGGCCTGCCCAACCGCGTGCTGCTGTTCGACCGCATCGCCCAGGCGTTGAAGGAGGCCCGGCGCGACGGCGGCAAGGTCGCCGTCCTCTTCATCGACCTCGACCGCTTCAAGGTCATCAACGACAGCCTTGGCCACTCCTTTGGCGATGAGGTGTTGCGGCTGGTCGCCCGTCGCCTGCAAGGGGTGGTGCGGGAATCCGACACGGTCGGACGGTTGGGCGGTGACGAGTTCCTGATCGTCGCCCGTCAGGCCAAGGAGCCGAACGACGCCGCCCAGGTGGCCGACAAGGTGGTGGCGCAGTTGGGCAAGCCCATCGTCGTCAGCGGGCAAAGCTTCGTCGTCACCCCCAGCGTCGGCATCAGCCTGTACCCCGACGACGCCGAGGACGCCGAGGGGCTGATCCGCTGCGCCGACATCGCCATGTACAACGCCAAGGAAAGCGGCCGGAACGCCTACCGCTTCGTCACCCGCGAGATGGGGACGAAATCGCGCGACCGCATGGATCTGGAAGGCAGCCTGCGCCACGCCATCGCCGAGAACGAACTGTTCCTGGTCTATCAGCCGCAGGTGGACACCGTCACCGGTGAGATTGTGGGGATGGAGGCGCTGGTGCGCTGGCGTCACCCGCAAGAGGGGCTGATCCTGCCCGGCCGCTTCCTGCCGGTGGCCGAGGAATCGGGCCTGATCGGGGCGATGGGCGATTGGGTGCTGGCCGAGGCCTGCGCCCAAATCCGGCGCTGGAAGGACCGGTTCGGCCTGCGCATCCCGGTGGCGGTCAATGTGTCGGGGGCGCAATTCCGCGACGGGCTGCTGCCCGACAAGATTTTCCGCCTGCTCGACGCCAACGGGCTGGCCGGGCCGGAACTGGAAATCGAGGTCACGGAAGGAACCCTGATCGAAAACATCGAAGGGGCCACCGTCATCCTGAACGCGCTGAAGCAGCGCGGGGTGTTGATCGCCCTGGACGATTTCGGCACCGGCTATTCCTCGCTCAGCTACCTCCACCGGCTGCCCATCGACAAGCTGAAGATCGACCGCTCTTTCATCCATGATTTGTCGCTGGGGGTCAGCGACGCGTCGGTGCCGCGCGCCATCGTCGGGCTGGGCCGCAGTTTGGGCCTGTCGGTCATCGCCGAAGGGGTGGAAACGGAAGAACAGCTCAACCTGTTGCGCGATCTGACCTGCGAAAGCTATCAGGGCTTCCTGTTCAGCCGCCCGGTCCCGGTGGACCAGTTGGAACCGCTGCTGCACACGCTGGTCAGCCTGCCCAAGACCGTGTTCCCCCCCCACCCGCCAGCAGATCCAGCGTCGCCAACGCCATGACCTTGGCCGACTGAACCATCGCGTCGATCTCCACATACTCGTCGGGCTGGTGCGCCAGATCGAGGATGCCGGGACCATAGGCGATGCAGTCCTTCAACAGGCCGGTGCGGACGATGTGTTTCTGGTCGTAGGTGCCGGGCGACACCACCCGTTGCGCCGGGCGCGCCAGCACCGTTTCAATCGCCGCCGCCACGGCGCGGACCACCGGCGCGTCGGCGTCGGTCATGGTCGGCAGAAAGGCCAGAACCTCGCGCAGTTCATAGTCGAAACCGGGGCGGCTGCGCCGCAGATCCTCCAGAATGGCGACGATTTCGCCGCGCACCGTCTCGGGGTCTTCCTCGATCAGGTAACGGCGGTCGATCACCATGCGGCAGCGGTCCGGGACCATCGGGCTGGGCAGCCCGTCATGGTCCTCGCGCTGGCCGCCATGGATGGCGTTGATGTTGATCGTCGATTGCCGCGCCCCCTCCGGGACCACCGGCATCTCCGTGCGCTGGCGCGCCAGCCGGGGGATCAGTTCCTCCTCGATCCGGTGCAGCACCGCCCCCATGTGGCGCACCGCGCAGTTGCCGAGAAAGGGCATGGAGCCGTGCGCCACCCGGCCCTTGGTCTCGATCTCCGCCCACCAGACGCCGCGATGGCCAACGCAGACGCGGTCCACGTTCAACGGTTCGGGAATGATCACGTGATCGACGCGCGGTTTGGAGAAATAGCCCAGCCGCGCCAGATGGCCGACCCCGCCAAAGCCGCCCGATTCCTCGTCCACCGTGCCGGAAATCTCCAACGCTCCCGCCGCAAACAAACCGGAGTCCAGCAAGGCTTCCACCGCGATGATCGACGCGGCGATGCCGCCCTTCATGTCGCAGGCCCCACGCCCATAAACCCGCCCGTCGCGCACCAGCCCGGCAAAGGGATCGACGGTCCAACCCTGGCCGGGCGGAACCACATCGATGTGACCGTTGAAATGCACGCAGGGGCCGGGCCGGGCGGCTTCGATCCGGGCGATGACGTTGGTGCGGGGGTAACGGTCGCTATCGCCAGCGCTGCCCACCCCACGGACATACTCCACGCCAAAGCCACGGGCCGCCAGCCGCCGCCCGATCAACGCGGCGCAGTCGGTGTAGGCATCGCCGGGCGGGTTGATGGTGGGGATTTGAATCAGCGCCTGGGTCAGCGCAACCAGATCATCGCGCCGCCCCTCGATCCGGGCGAACAGGGCGTCGCGGGCTTGCGGTGTGCGGGAGTCGGTGAGGGTGGGGATGGCGGTGGGAATGGCGGTGGACATGGCGTCTCCCGGTCGGCAACGGCGTCCCGTCAACTGTGCGCCCCGCCGGACCACCCCGTCCAGCCCACAACCACCCCAGCCAACGAACCATAAGAGTCTCGACCGTCCAGCCCTTTCCCCGTCGTCCCCACCCCGCTACAGTCCGGATCCACCGCTTTCGCGTGATGCTTCAGGAGCCAACCGCATGACCGCCGCACCGACCACCGGATTCGCGCGCGCCGCCGACCGTGACCCCGCCATCGATCAGACGGCCATCGACCGCACCGCCACCGCCCTGGTCGCCGCCCGCCGCGCGGCGGACGGGATCGACGCCTTTCCCGGTGCGCTGCCGTCCGACCTTGCCGCCGCCTACGCCGTCCAGAACGCCGCCATCGCGCAATGGCCGCAGCCGGTCGCCGGGTGGAAGATCGCCCGCGTGCCCCCCGCGCTGGAAGACGCGCTGGGGACCCTGCGCTACGCCGGGCCGGTCTTCGCCGAAACGGTGGTGGATTGGACCGGCGCGCCCCTGGCCCTGCCGGTGATCGCCGGTGGCTTCGGCGCGGTGGAGGCGGAGTTCATGGTCCGCGTCGCCATCGACGCCCCCGCCGACCGCAGCGATTTCACCCCGGACGAGGTCGGGGCTTATGTCGGGGCCGTCCACGCGGGAATCGAAATGGCGGGCAACGCCGTCGCCCCGGTGATGACGCTGGGGCCGTTGGCCGCCATCGCGTCCTTTGGCAACAATCTGGCCCTCATCATCGGGCCGAAGGTTGCCGATGACCTGGATGGGCTGGCGAGCGTCCAGGCCGAAACCGAAATCGACGGCCAGAGCGTCGGCACCGGCCACGGCGACAAGCTGCCGGGCGGGGTCGCCACCGCCATGGCCTTCGCGCTCAACGTCACGGCCAAACTGGGGCACCCGCTGAAGGCCGGTCAATGGGTGTCCACCGGTGCCTTGACCGGGGTGCACGCCATCGGCATCGGCCAAGCGGTGCGCATCGCCTTCACCGGCATCGAACCGATGACCGGTGAAACCGTCGCGGCCCAACCGGCGGGCTGACGCCCGCCCATCGATGCCCGTCAGGTGGCGGTGGCGGAGGCCGTCTGGTCCGTCCGCCCCGCCACCGCCGCATCAACCTGCGGCGGAGTGGCCGTGGGCGGGCGGATGGTGGGCGGACCACCGGCGGCCATCACCAGACGGTCGCTCGCCGCCTCCAGCCGGTCTTCCAGATCGCGCATGGCCTCCGCGCGCGGCAGGCCGGGGGCAATCGGCGGCAGAAACTCCACCACCACCGTGCCGGGACGTTTCAGGAATTTGTGGCGCGGCCAATACAGCCCGGCGTTCAGCGCCATCGGCACGATGGGAATCTTGAGGCTTTCATAGAGCACGCCCACGCCGATCCGATAGGGCGCGTAGGTTCCCACCGCCACCCGCGTTCCCTGCGGGAAGATCACGATGGGCCGCCCCTGGTCGCGCACCGGGCGGGAGTTGCGGATCAGGGATTTGATCGCCGCCCCACCGGCCCCGCGATCCACCGGGATCATCTTGGCTTTCTTCGCGTACCAGCCCCAGATCGGGATCCAGGTCAGTTCCCGTTTCAGGATCACCGCCGGGTCGCGGACGAGAAGATGCAGCTTCATCGTCTCCCACGCGGATTGATGCTTGGCCGCCAGCAGGAAGGAGCCTTCGGGGATGTGTTCGGCCCCGCGCACCTCATAGCGGATGCCGACGATCACCCGCTCCATCCAACCGATGGTCCGCAGATACCAGACGACGACCGCGATCATCTGCGGGCGCGGCAGCAGCAGCATCCACAGCAGGGAAAAGCACATCAACGCGGTCCAGCCATAGAACGCGATGAGAAAGAGAAGGGAGCGTAGCCAGATCATGGCGCGAACCTTGTCAGGATTCGTCCCCATTCTCAAGCACCCCTTGGGTCGCGCAGGGCAATCGCACGAAGCAAGATTGGACACGGTTTGCACGGGCAAAAACAAGGATTGCGCGGATTGCCGCCCCCAAACCTCTCGCACATCTCGTCATAGGATTTGTCTTCAGGCGTGCCATCATGATGGTTCCGAGGCGCATTACGTGCAATCCGCAGACAGATCCGTGAGATTCGTGACAACTCTTGGCTTCGGTGTGGGCGCTCAAAGACTTCAAGCGATTGCCCTGCGCCTGCCCAATTGGTGAATCAGTGGACTTCCGTCCCGTCATGGGTGCATTGTCCAATGCCGTGCACGGGGTCCAGGCGGGCCGTTGCCCAACCCCGCGCGCGGACGGAAGCGAGGCTGGGTGGAACCGTGATCCGTTTCGAACATGTCGGACTGCGCTACGGCGTCGAGTCGGAGGTGCTGCGCGACATCAGCTTCACCCTGACTCCCGGCTCCTTCCACTTCATGACCGGGGCCAGCGGGGCAGGGAAATCGTCGCTGCTGAAGTTGATGTATCTGGCGCACCGGCCCTCGCGCGGGATCATCACCCTGTTCGGCCGCGACATGTCCCGCGTCACCCGCGCCGAATTGCCCGACCTGCGGCGGCAGATCGGCGTCGTCTTCCAGGATTTCGCCCTGCTCGACCATCTGTCGGCGCTGGACAATGTGGCCTTGCCCCTGCGCATGGCCGGGGCGTCGGACGCCGACACGGCGGAGCACTGCACCGAGATTCTGCGCTGGGTCGGGTTGGGCAACCACCTGCACGCCAAGCCTTCCACCCTGTCGGGCGGGCAGCAGCAGCGGGTGGCCATCGCGCGTTCCGTCATCAACCGGCCCCGCCTGCTGCTGGCCGACGAGCCGACCGGCAACGTCGATGATGGGATCGGCATGCGCCTGCTCTATCTGTTTGAGGAGTTGCACAAGCTCGGGACCACCGTGGTCATCGCCACCCACAACGAAACCCTGATCCGGCGCTTCAACCACCCCCGCCTGCATCTGGACGGCGGACGGTTGCAGGTAGTTCCGGCCCACGGCGCGCGGGGGGGCTGAGCGATGGGCCTGCCCCTGTTGCAGCGTCGACCGTCGGACATTCCGCTGGCCCGCGACCCGTCGGGGCGCTTTCTGGTCTGGATCACCGCCTTGATGGTGTATCTGGCCAGCCTGACCCTGGCCGGGGCCTTGACCGTGTCCGACATGGCCCGGCGGTGGGACAGCGGTCTGGCCGGTGGCCTGACCGTGCAGATCGCGCCGCTGCCCGGCAACACCGGTGCGGCCCCCGGCGCGCCGCTGGCCCCGCTGGCCCCGCTCGACGAACGGGTGGAGGCGGCCTTGACCATTCTGCGCTCCGCCCCCGGGGTGAAATCCGCCCAGGCGCTGACCGCTGCGGACACCGCGCGTCTGTTGGAACCCTGGCTGGGACCGGAAGCGGCCGATCCGCTGTTGCCGATGCCGCGCCTGATCGATGTGGTGACGGACGGCCCGGTGGATGTGGCCGGTCTGGCGGATCGGCTGAAATCCGCCGCCCCCGGGGCCACGCTGGACGATCACGCGGTGTGGCTGGCCGATCTGCGCTCCTTCACCGGGGCGGTGCATCTGGCGGCGCTGGGGCTGGTGGCGCTGATCGGCGGGGCCGGGGTGATGTCGGTGGTGTTTTCGGTGCGCGCCGGGTTGGCCATTCACCGCCATGTCGTCGAGCTTTTGCATCTGATGGGGGCGACCGACCGCTACATCGCCCGCCAGTTCGAACGCCATGTCGTGGCCTTGAGCCTGCGCGGCGGCAGCGTCGGCTTGGGCTTGGCGGTGCTGACGCTGATCGGCGTGCGGCACGCTGCCCACGGCCTGCGCGCCAGCCTGATGCCCGATCTGACCCTGGCCGTCTGGCAATGGGCCTCGTTGGGGTTGGTCCCGCTGGCCGCCGCCACGCTGGCGCTGCTCACCGCGCGCTGGACCGTGCTGCGCACGTTGGAGGCGATGCCGTGAGGAGCGTCTTTGCCCTGCGCCACGCCCGCTCCGGCTCGGTGACGCGCACCGTTCGCCGCGTCACCGCGCTGGCGATGCTGGTGGTGGGGCTGTGGGTGAGCGGGCTGGTCTGGTTCATCGGCGCGGTCCCGCGCCAACCACCCGACCCCGCCGACCCGCAAAGCCAACGCCCAACCGACGCCATCGTCGTGCTGACCGGCGGCAGCAACCGCCTCAGCGCCGGGTTGGAGCTTCTGGCCGCCGGGCGGGCGGGCAAGCTGTTCGTTTCCGGCGTCTATGATGGGGTGGAGGTGCAGGAGCTGCTGCGCCTGTCCCGCCGCGCCCCGCGCGAAATGGAATGCTGCATCACGCTGGGCTATTCCGCCGACAGCACCATCGGCAACGCCTATGAAACGGCGGATTGGGTGCGCGATCAGGGGGTGCGGTCGCTGCGGGTGGTGACGGCCAACTACCACATGCGCCGCAGCCTGCTGGAATTGTGGATGGCGATGCCGGATGTGGAATTGATTCCGCACCCGGTGGTCGCCCCCACCGTGCGTCTGGCCGATTGGTGGAAATGGCCGGGCAGCGCCAACCTGCTCATCAACGAATACAACAAACTCCTGCTCACCTATGGCCGGGTGCTGATCTATCAGGCGGTGGAGCGTTGACGGGGGATCACCCCGCCAATCTCCGGGTTTGGCCATGATTTTGTCTGCATGGCGGCCATGCGGCGTATCCATTGTCCCCACGATCGTCGGATTGTCCCTCTTTTCCGCCGTTTGGTCGGTGCGAAATCCGCCAGACCACCACCCAGAAAACGGTCAATATATTGGAATACATGGCTATTATTGTGAATGATTTGTGCGCAAGGGCAGCTTGTTGCCCAAAAGTTACATCCGATATCGGAAATGTCATGGTGACAATTATGGAATTGACCCCGCCGCTGCGATGTTCATAATCCTGATTGTCTCGATTGTTCAGAGACACGAGCGCCCAATGATGGAGGTTCCCATGCGCCGCACCGAAGTGACCCGCCCCGGCCCGTTCGCGACCGTCGCCACCGGCGTCGGCAACGCCGACACCCGTGTCACCGGCGTTGGCAAGCGTGGCATGATCGCCCTGTTTGATTGGTTGCTGAGCATTGCGGAACGGCGTCGGCAACGGCGGGCGCTGTCCGGGTTGGACGAACACCAGCTCAAGGACATCGGGTTGAGCCGGGGCGACGTCGAACAGGAAATCACCAAGCCGTTCTGGCGGGGTTGATCCGATGACGACGACCAACAGCACCCCCACCAGCGCGGTTGAATACGCGGTTGAACCCGATCTGACCGCCGACGCCTTCATCGACGTTCTGCACCGTTCCGGGTTGGCCGAACGCCGCCCGGTGGCGGACCGCCCACGGGTGGAATCGATGCTGCGCAACGCCGGTCTGATCATCACCGCCCGTGTCGACGGTGCCTTGATCGGCGTCGCCCGTTCGATCACCGACTTCGTCTATTGCTGCTACCTGTCCGATCTCGCGGTTGACCGCGCGTTCCAGGGGCGGGGAATCGGCAAGGAGCTGATGCGCCGCACCCGCGACGCAATGGGCGAAGGAACGATGTGCCTGCTGCTGTCGGCCCCCAAGGCCATCAGCTTTTACGAGGACGCCGGGTTGAAGCGGCACGAACAGGCCTTCCTGTTCACCGATCTGCCCCCGGCCCCCTGAGCGATCACAGTCTGAACAACCACACACGCGAACCGCTGAACGAAGCGGCCTGACCTCACGGCCAGGCCCTTCCAGCCATCGACAGCCGACCGGCGGCCAACCGGCGGGATGATCCCGCCGGAACACGCGCGGCTGGCCGATTCACGCCCTGCCCTTCCTTTGCGGAGCCGTCATGACCGACCTTGCCATTTCCTACGCCGATGTTGTGGCGGCGGCGGACCGCATCTCCGGCATCGCCCACCGCACGCCGGTGATGACCTCCACCACCGCCGACGCCCAAAGCGGCGCGCGGCTGTTCTTCAAATGCGAGAATTTCCAGCGGACCGGCGCGTTCAAGATCCGGGGAGCCGCCAACGCCATCGCCCAATTGCCCGCCGATCGGCGCGCGGCCGGGGTCGTCGCCTTTTCCTCCGGCAACCACGCCCAGGCCATCGCGCTGGCGGCCCGGTTGCAGGGGGTGACGTCGGTCATCGTGATGCCGCAGGACGCGCCCGAATCCAAGATCGCCGCCACCCGCGCCTATGGCGGCGAGGTGGTGCTGTACGACCGTTACGCCGGTCCGGCGGACCCGGTGGCCAACCGGCTGGTGGAAGAACGCGGGGCCACCCTGCTGCCGCCCTTCGACCATCCGCACATCATGGCCGGGCAAGGCACGGCGGTGAAGGAACTGATCGAGGAGGTCGGGCCGCTCGACGTCATCCTGGTCCCCACCAGCGGCGGCGGACTGCTGTCCGGCGCAGCGGTGACGGCGCAAGCGCTGTCCCCCGGTTGCCGGGTGATCGGGGTGGAGCCGGAGGCCGGCAACGACGCGCAGCAAAGCCTGCGCAGCGGTCGCATCGTCCGCATCGACGCGCCGCGCACCATCGCCGACGGCGCGCAGAGCCGCTGCGTCGGCCAACTCACCTTCCCGGTGATGCAACGGCTGGTGTCGGACATCGTCACCGCCACCGACGACGAACTGGTTGAAACCATGGGCTTCTTCGCCCGCAGCATGAAAATCCTGGTGGAGCCGACCGGCTGCCTGGGCGCGGCGGTGGCCCTGGGCCGCAAGATCGATCTGGCGGGCCAGCGGGTCGGCGTCGTGCTGACCGGCGGCAACGTCGATCTGTCGCGCTTCGCCACGCTGGTGCACGCGGCGGCCTGACCGCGCCCCGTCCTTCCCCCTTTTTTCCCATCGCCCCTTCAGGGAGCCACCCATGCGCTTACCCATCTATCAGGTTGATGCCTTCACCGACCGCGTGTTCGCGGGCAACCCGGCGGCGGTCGTGCCGTTGGACCAGTGGCTGCCCGACGACCAGCTTCTCGCCATCGCGGCGGAAAACAACCTGTCGGAGACCGCCTTCTTCGTCCGGCACGAGGATGTGTTTGAAATCCGCTGGTTCACCCCGGCGGTTGAGGTGGAGTTGTGCGGTCACGCCACGCTCGCCACCTCCTTCGTCATCGCCACCCTGCTGGAACCGGGGCGGACGCGGATGGATTACCTGACCCGCCAGGCCGGGACCCTGACGGTGACGCGCGAGGGCGATGTCTTCACCCTGGATTTTCCCTGCCGCCCGCCGGTCCCGACCGACGATCCCCTGCCCGCCCTGCGCGCCGCGCTCGGCGGTCCCGTGCCGGAGGCCATCTTTGACGGGCGCGATTATCTGGTCGTGTACCGCAGCGAGGAGGAGGTGCGCGCGCTGACCCCCGACATGATGGCGCTGGCCAAGATCGACACACACGCGGTGTGCGTCACCGCGCCGGGCCGCGACGGGGTGGATTTCGTCTCCCGCCTGTTCGCCCCGGCCCAGGGCATCCCGGAGGATCCCGTCACCGGCTCCACCCACTGCACGCTGATTCCCTATTGGGCGGAACGGCTGGGCAAGACCACGCTGGTCGCGCGGCAGGTGTCGGCCCGTGGCGGCGATCTGGCCTGCGCGCTGGCGGGCGACCGGGTGACAATCGGCGGCAAGGGCGTGCTGTATCTGGAAGGCACGATCACCGTCTGACCGGGTGGCAAGGTCGGGCCGCAAAGCCGGCCAGTCCGGGAGGGTCGGCAATACCCAATCGCAGCGCTGCGATTTGTGCGGTGGGAATCCGGGGGCGAACGCGGTATGACTGGCCGCTTGTTCGTCCCCGTTCCCGTTCGACCTTGCCGGAAACCGTCATGCTGACCGCCCCCCACCTGTTCGCCCACCGTCCCGACCGGAGCGTGCGCCCGAAGCCCGCGCCGTTCCTGCCGATGTCGCGGGCGGAGATGGACCGGCTGGGCTGGGACCAGTGCGACGTCATCATCGTCACCGGCGACGCCTATGTCGATCACCCCAGCTTTGGCATGGCGATCATCGGGCGGCTGCTGGAATCGCAGGGCCTGCGCGTCGGCATCATCGCGCAACCGGATTGGAGCAGCGCCGACGCCTTCCGCGTTCTGGGCGCGCCACGCCTGTTCTGGGGCGTGACCGGCGGCAACATGGATTCGATGGTGAATCACTACACCGCCGACCGCCGCCTGCGCCACAACGACAGCTACACCCCCAACGACGAGGGCGGGAAGCGGCCAGACCGCGCCGTCACCGTCTACGCCCAACGCTGCCGCGAAGCCTTCAAGGGCATCCCCGTGGTGCTGGGCGGCATCGAAGCGTCCCTGCGCCGCATCGCCCAATACGACCATTGGAGCGAGAAGATACGCCGCTCCGTCCTGATGGATTCCAAGGCCGACATGCTGGTCTACGGCAACGCCGAACGCGCGATCATCGAGATCGCGCAACGCGCGCTGGCCGGGGAATCGATCCGCGAGATGACCGACATTCGCGGCACCGCCATCATGCGCAGTGGTGTGCCGGAGGGTTGGACCGAGATCGACAGCAGCTCCATCGACGACCCGACCGTCACCGTGTCGCCGCGCGCGCCGGGGGCCGACCGCATGGTGGTGCGCCTGCCCTCCTATGAGCAGGTCAGCGCCGACAAGGTGCTGTACGCCCACGCCAGCCGGATCCTGCACCAGGAAAGCAACCCCGGCAACGCCCGCGCCCTGATCCAGCGCCATGGCGAGCGCGAGGTGTGGCTGAACCCGCCGCCGATCCCGCTGGAAACCAACGAGATGGACGGGGTGTATGACCTCGCCTACGCCCGCGCGCCGCACCCGGTCTATGGCGACGCGCGCATTCCGGCGTGGGAGATGATCCGCTTTTCGGTCAACATCATGCGCGGTTGCTTTGGCGGCTGCTCCTTCTGCTCGATCACCGAGCATGAGGGCCGGATCATCCAAAGCCGCTCCGAAGCCTCCATCCTGCGCGAGATCGAGCTGATCCGCGACAAGACCAAGGGCTTCACCGGCACGATTTCCGACATGGGCGGGCCGACCGCCAACATGTATCGGCTGGCCTGCAAGGACAAGGAAACCGAATCGGTCTGCCGCCGCCCGTCCTGCGTCTTCCCCGACATCTGCAAGAATCTGAACACCGACCATTCCTCGCTGGTGCAGCTCTACCGCAAGGCGCGCGCCGTGCCGGGGGTGAAGAAAATCCACATCGCGTCCGGCCTGCGTTATGACCTCGCGGTGCGGAATCCGGAATATGTGAAGGAACTCGTCACCCACCATGTCGGCGGCTATCTGAAGATCGCGCCCGAACACACCGAACCGGGGCCGCTGGGCAAGATGATGAAGCCCGGCATCGGGGCCTATGACGAGTTCAAGCGGATGTTCGACAAGGCCGCGAAGGAGGCCGGGAAAAAGCTCTACCTCATCCCCTATTTCATCGCCGCCCACCCCGGCACGACGGATGAGGACATGATGAATCTGGCCCTGTGGCTGAAACGGAACGGCTTCAAGGCCGATCAGGTGCAAACCTTCCTGCCCTCGCCGATGTCGCTGGCGACCGCCATGTACCACAGCGAACGCAACCCCCTGCGCCCGGTCCGCCGCACCGGGTCGGAGGAGGTGCAGACCGCCAAGGGCCTGCGCCAGCGCCGCCTGCACAAGGCGTTCCTGCGCTACCACGACCCGGACAACTGGCCGATCCTGCGCGACGCCCTGAAGGCGATGGGCCGCAGCGACCTGATCGGCCCGGGCGACCACCAACTCATCCCGGCGTGGCAGCCGGTGGGGGCGACCGCCAAGCCGCGCGAAACCGGACCGAAGGGCGGCGGCCTGAAAAGCACCGCGCAGGCCGGCAACGGCCCCAAGCCGGGCAGCAAGGGAACCACCTTCCTGACCCAGCAGGCGGGCAAGGGGCGGCGCAGCACCGGCCCGCGCCGCTGATCTCGACGTGCCCCCGACGGCGGCGGGAAACCGCCGCCCGTCGGGCGTGAAAGCGGTCAGGGCAAACCGGTCAGGGCGCGGAAATCACCAGGGTTTCGTAAGCGACCTCAACGCTTTCCACCGCCACCTCGTTGCCGTCCTCGGCGCTGGTGGCTTGCGCGCCCGTCCCGGTCAGGCTGGTCGCCACCGCGTTGCCCAGGGTCCAACGCAGCGTCGCCGCTCCGGTCGGGTCAAGCCGATCCACCAGAAGTGTGCAAGGGTCGGCACCGCCATCGCGCACCGACGCGGCCCAGGCCCGCGCGTCGTCGCCCGCAATCACCCCCTGAAGCAACGTCACCACCCCTGCGCCCGTTGGGGCCGAGCCGGGCAGGCCGACGACCAACCCGCGCGCGTCCTGAAACACCGGCTGCCCCGGAACCCCCGTCACCCGATAGCCACCGGTCGCCGCGCCGTCCTGCGCCTGGATCCCTTGCGTCTGGTTGGTCATGATCGCCCCATTTGCATCGCCAAGGTTGCAACGGTAGCGCAGAGGGGCCGGATCGGACAAGGATGCCACACACGATTGGCCCCAGGCTTCACCCCCCGGCAAAGCGCGGCGTGCAGGCGCGCCGACAGGGGTGTTCGTCGACGTCCAGCACCGGCAGCAGGCCGGACAGGCGGGCGTTGGCGGATTTGGGGATGCAGAGCAGGTTGATGCCCATGCCACGGGCGTGGATGCGGGTTCCGTCGTCGACGAAGCCGGTGGCGTAGAGCGGTTCGCTCACGCCGAAGACGTTCGCCGGGTTGTGGAAGGACGGCAGGAACCAATAGCACTCGTAATCCAGGCTGTGCAGCGTTTCCAACAGGTTGCGCGACTGGTCCAGCCGGTCGTTTTCCACATAGAGCGCCGGGCGGTGGGTGGCCAGCACGCCGCGCGCGCCGGTCAACACCTCGGCCTCCATCCCCTCCACGTCGATCTTGATGAAGCGCAGCTTGGGGTGGGTGAAGGCGGCGTCGAGGCGCTGGATCGGAACCGGGCGGTTGCCGGGCAGATCGGCCAGCGCCAGCGCGCCGTAATTGCCCTCCGCCTCCATCGCCACGTCGGCGATCATCAGGGTTTCGTCGCGGGCACCCAGGCCGCCTTGAACGGCGTCCACCCAGGTCAGGCTGTTCAGGGCCAGATTGGCGCAGAGGGTTTGAAAGTTCAGCCGCACCGGCTCAAAGGCCAGCACCCGCCCGGTCGGGCCGACCATGCGGGCCAATGGGACGGTGTGCGCGCCGATGTTCGCACCGACATCGATCACCACGTCGCCGGGCCGCAGGAACTGACGGAACAGCGCCACCTCCTGCTCGAAATACTCGCCGTAATAGTCGAGCGAGCGTCCGACGATGGAATCATGGCGGTTGACCAGCATGTGGCCGTGGCGGGTGGCGATCAGGCGGTTGTCGCCGCGCTCGCCCAACAAATCCATCGTCATTCCCGCTTCTCCGCTGGATGGGGGGCGCTCAACAGCCGATCCACCTGATCGCACAGGTCGGTCGTCACGCACGGCCAATCATTGTCGCGCCGACCGATCCACCAATGCCACAGCCGATCCCGCTCCTCCACCAACGCCCCGACATCCATGCGGCGCAGCAGATGGTCGAGGTTGTCGGCGTTCTCCGCCTGCCGGGCGGGGTCGTAGCTCCAGCACAAACGGGGGTTTCCGGCCCCGTCCCACCAATCCTCGTGACCGTAGGGGATGTGGCCCGCCGTCAGATACTCCCACATGTTGATCGGCCCGGTTTCCGAGAAGGAGGTGTTGCCGACGAAAAAGAAGTTCTTCAACAGGAAGCGGGCGAGGTCGTCGTTGCCCTTGTCGATGTAGGGGGCGATGGAGAAATCGCGGTTCTCGGCAAAGCCCAAACGGCGCAGCAGGGCGATGAGTTCGGCGGAATTCTTGCGCGGCCCGCCGTGATAGACCAGCATCCGCGCCCGGTCGGGCGGCGGTTCCGCGCCATACAGGCGGCTGAAGAACGCCTTGTCGATGGGGTGCGGGTGCAGCGACACCCGCCCGCCGGTCAACCCGCTCAGATGCTCCCAACAATCGGCCACGCGCGGATCCCGGTCGGCCACCCGCCGACGGGTGATGTCGTTCACCAGCACGATTCGGGCAAATTGGCCGTCCAACAGGCGGTAGGCGTCCGCCACCGGATCGAGCGGGGCGTCGTAACCAAAGCGGCGGAAGGCGGAAAAACGCCATTTGTCGCTGTCGAAATTGTCGTTGTCCAACACCACCGAGCGTTTCCAGCCGCCCAACGCCGGATGGGGCAAGAAGCTGACGAAGGCGTCCTGCCCGCGCAAGGGCGGCGGTTGGTCCCACGGCACGAAGGACACCCGGCCGCCGAACCGCTCCACCAAGGCCCGTGTGACGAAGGACGACAATTGCGCGTGCCAATGGCGGTTGGCCGGATAGGCGTCGGGCAAAGCGGGGAAGCTGACCACCACCGCGCCGGAGCGGGCGGTCTGGCGCGGCGGCGGGGACGTCGGCTGGGGTGTTGGCTGGGGTGTTGGCGCGTCGTCCCAACCGGCGCGCGCCCGCAAAAACGCGGCGATGGAGTCCGCCGCCGCGTCGGGCGCGATGCCGGTGATGCAATGGGCCGCCGCCGCACGGCAGCCATCGCCGCAGGGGGCGGTGGCGCGGGGTGGTTGCAGCACCAGCGCCGCGTCGGACCAGGGGCGAAAACGCTCCGGCGCGTGGGGATTCAGCGGGTCGCCACCCTGAGGGTGGCAGGACAGCACGGCAACCGGCGTGCCGACCGCCGCCGCGATGTGGGCCGGGCCGGAATCCATCGCCAGCACCGCGTCCACCGCCGCCAAAAGCGCGGTCAGGCCGCGCGGGTCGGTGGCCCCGGTCCGATCCCACAACGGGCAAAGCGAGGCCAGCGCCCGGGCCAGTTCCGCCGCCCGCGCCGCGTCCGTCGCCGCACCGACCAGCACAACGCCGCCAATCCCGGCCCGTTCCACCAGACGCGCGACCAGCGCGGCCAACAGCGGAATCGGGTAGTTGCGGCGGTCGCTGGCCGTGGTCGGGGCGATGGCCAGCAGGCGGCGGGGTCGCTGGGTCCAGGGCGGGCGGGCGTCCGCACCGGTGGCCCTGCCCGCCAGTCCGCCGCGCGCGCGCTCCAGCTCCTCGGCGCTGGGGTACAGCTCCACCCCCTGGCCGGGATCCTGCCCGCCCAGCGCGGTGAGCAGGGCCAGCGCGCCCGCCACCTCGTGCCGGGCCGGACCGGCGGGCAGAGTGTGGGTGTAGGCGGCGTCAAAGCCCCGGTTGGCGTCGGCCTTCCACGGCGTGACCTGTTCGGAATGGGCCAGCCGGATCGGCGCGCGGCTGGCCGCCGCCAAGGTCGCCGCCCCGCCCTTGTCGAAATCAACGCGCGCGGTCACGGCGATGTCGAACCCGGCGCGGAACGCCTCGGCGAAGCGTTGCAGATCGGCGGGGGTGCGACCCCGGAAATTCAACGCCCCGCCCGCGCCGTCGCCGGTCGGGCTGACCACCGCGTCCACATGCGGGCAGCCCTCGGTCAAGGGGACCACGGACGCGGACACCACCAGATGGATCGCCGCCTGCGGCGCGCTGGCCCGCAAGCCGCGCAGGAAGGGGGTGGACAGGACAAAATCCCCCAACTCGTCCAGCTTGATGACCAAAATGCGCGCCGCGCGCCGCAGCGCGTCCGCCGGGATGCCGGGCAAGGGGGGGGCAGGAAGGGAGGGAACGGCCACCGACGCGGCCATCGCCACAGCGTCCACGCTGAAGGCCACCGGCTCGTCCCCCGCGCACCAGCGCCGCCACGCGGTGCGGCAGGCGGATTCGACCGCGCGGGCGTAGCCCTGTTCGTCCATCAGGGGGGAGCGCGCCATCCGCCCGCGCAGATCGGCGCGCTGGGCGTCGAAGAACGCGCGGTCGGTCGCCAGCCGGACGCCCAGCGCGACGTAGGCGTCGTCGTGGTCGGCCACCAGCCCGTCCAGCCCGACCGCGCCGAGGAAGGACGCGCCCCAGCGCGAAATCATCGCCCGCCCGCTGCGGTTCAGCACCGGCACGCCCATCCACAGCGCGTCACAGATCGTCGTCCCGCCGTTGGCGAAGACGGGATCGAGCGCGACGTCGATGCGGGTGTAATCCTCATACGGGTCGGGGGTGAGGCCGCGCAACAGCAGCCGGTCCGCCCCCACGCCCTGCGCGGCAAACGCGCTCAACAGCCGTTGGTCGAGCGCCCCGCCGCTGCCCAACCCCCGCCATTTCAACAGCAGCCGCGCGGCGGGAACCGCCCGCAACAGCCGCGCCCACAGGGCGATGGTGGCGTCGTTGACCTTGGTGATGTTGTTGAAGGAGCCGAAGGTGAACACCCCGTTGCGCTCCACCGGCGGGCGGGCGGGCGGGGCAAAGGCGGAGTCCGCCGGGCGGTAGCACAGGACGCAGCCGGGCAGGCGGATCAACCGCTCCGACCGGAGAGCATCGGCCCCCGCCGGTGCGATGCGCGGATCGGCGAACTGGTACTCCATCACCGACAGGCCGGTGCTGTTGGGGTAGAGCGGCAGGCTGATGTGGATCGGGGCCGGGCGGTGGAAAAACAGCGTCATCCGGTTGCGCGACATGTGCCCGTCGCAGTCGATCAGCACGTCGATGCCGTCGGCGCGGATCAAGGCGGCGAGGTCGGCGTCGCTCAGGCCCGCGCAATCGCGCCAGCGGTCCGCCGCCGCCTGGAACCGCGCGGTCGCCGCGTCGTGGACGGTGTCGTGGTGATAGCACGTCACCTCCACCGCCGCCCGGTCATGCCCCTCGATCAACGGCAAGAGGAAGTGATAGCCGGGGCCGGGGTAGCGCTGGAAATCCGGCGACAGATAGCCGATGCGCAAGCGCCGCTCCGGGTTGCGGTCGGTCGCGGTGAAGGTCGGGGCAAAGGTCGGGGCAAAGGTCGGGGTCGGCACACCGGACGGCGCGGTGAAGCGTTCAAACGCCCGGTGTTCGGCGAACACGTCCTCCAGATCGGCGGTCTCATCAAAACACAGACAGAACAGCAGGTTGGAGCGGATGGCGGCGTCGCCCGGCACCCGTTCCAATGCCGCGCGGAAGGCCGCCGCCGCCGCCGCGTTGCGGCCCAGCGCCATCAGCGAAACGCCGAGATTGGAGCGCGCCAGCGCCTCGTCCGCGCCAGCGCCCAGACGCAGGGCGCGGTCGAACAGTGGAATCGCCCGGTCGTGGGCGTTGGCCTCCAGCGCCTGGGTTCCCAGATTGATCCAGCCGGTGGCGCTGTCGGGGGTCAGCGCCAGCGCCCGACGGTGCCACCCTCCGGCGTCGTCCCGCCGCCGCGCCTGATGCAGCACCGACCCGGCGTTCACCGTCACCGCCGGATCGTCCGGAGCCAACCGGGTGGCCCGCAGCGCCGCCGTCACCGCCCCGTCGTTCCGCCCCAGCGCCGCCAGCGCCAGCCCCAGACCGGACCAGCCGACCGGCGCGGCGGGGGCCAGCGCCAAAGCCAGACGGAATCCGCCGACCGCCGCCGCCGCATCCCCCCGCCGGTGCCACAGGGCCGCCAGGGCCAGCGCGGTGGCGGGATCGGGGCGCTGCCGCAGCGCACGGGCCAGCCACGCGGCCCCGCGTTCCCAACGCTCCCCCGCCGCCAACCCCCCTGCCACCAAACCGTTGCCCAGAATGGCCAGCGCGTCGGCCTGATCGGGGACCAGCGCCAGCAACCGCCGCGCCGCCAGCGCCGCGCCCGCCGCGTCGCCCAGCGCGTGGCGCAGGCCGGTGACTTGCTCCTGCGCCGGGATCAACAGCGGGGCGGTCGCCGCCACCGCCTCGAACGCCGCCAGCGCGGCCGCCGCCTGCCCGGCGTCGCGCAGCGCCGCCCCCCGGTTGTAGGCCGCTTCGGTCAAGCCGGGGTCGAGCGCCACCGCCCAGCCATACAGGCGCGCCGCCACCGCCGGTTGCCCGGAATCATAGAGCGCGTCGGCCAGACCGGTCAGCCCGCCCGCCTCGGCGGGCAGCAGCGCCAGCGCCCGGCAAAAGGCATCCGCCGCCGCCCCCATTTGTCCGGCGGAGCCGCTCAAGCGCGCCAAACTCAACCAAAAACCCGCCTGCCCGCCGTTGGCCGCCAGCGCCTGACGGACCAGCGCCGCGCCGCCCGCCGGGTCGCCGCCCTGCCCCTTGACCAGCCCCAGCAGATGCAGCGCGTCGGCGTGGCCCGGCTGCCGCTGCAACACCCGCTCGTACAGCGGCCCGGCCTCGGCCCAGCGCCCGGCCTGATGCAAGGCCACGGCGCGCGTCAGCAGGGCTTGCGCGTCCGCCGCAGGCTTCAGGCGGTTGATCGGCTTCATGCGCGCGGCGGCTCCGTGATGATGGTGGGCGGATAATGCTGGGGCGGGATTGGCGATTGCAAGCCATTCGGGTGCCACCACCCCCGCCCACAACAGCCCGCGCATGACTGCCCCGCGACATACGCCGCACCGCAGCGGCGGGGTTGCTGGCTACACTTCAGGTCCTGAACCAAACCGCCCCGGTCAAAGCCCGTCCCATGCGTTTGATTGTCCTGCTCGGCCTTGCCGGATTCGCCAGCGCCTTTTCCCTGCGCACCACCGATCCGCTGCTGTCGCTGATCGCCACCGATCTGAACGTCACCATGCAGCAGGCGGTGTTGCTGGCCTCGGCCTACACCCTGCCCTACGCGCTGATGCAGATCGTGTTGGGGCCGGTGGGCGACGCCATCGGCAAATCGCGGTTGATCCGGCTGGCCTTGGTGATTTTGACCATCGGCCTGACCCTGTCGGCCATCGCCCCCAGCTACGCCACCGTCTTCGCCGCCCGCATGTTGGCCGGGGCCTTTGCCGGGGGGATCATCCCGGCGTCAATGGCGCTGATCGGCGACCGCGTGGCCTATGAGGAGCGGCAGATCGCCATCAGCCGCTTCCTGCTGGCGGTCATCCTGGGCCAGATGGCGGGGTCGGTGGTGGCCGGGTCGTTGGCGGAGTTGGCGGGCTGGCGCGTGGTGTTCGGGCTGGCCGCCGGCTTGACCGCGCTGGTCTGCGTCGCCACCGTGATCGGCCTGCGGCGGGAGGTGGAAAAACGCTCGCCCCTGTCGCTGGCCGACGCGCAGCTGCGCTATGGAACCGTGCTGACCAACCCGGCCTCGCTGATCGTCTTCGCCACCGTGGCGGCGGAAGGCATCCTGATCTTCGGCCTGTTCCCCTTCGTCGCCCCGATCCTGCAAGAGCATGGCGCGGGCGGGGCGTTCGAGGCCGGGATGACCATCGCCGGATTCGCCATCGGCGGCGTGGTCTACAGCGCCATCGTCCGCCGCCTGATCCGGCGGTTGGGCCAATGGGGCATGATGAAGGCCGGGGGCCTGTGCTGCGCCCTGGCCTATCTCGTCGCCGCCTTTCCGGTTCCCTGGCCGGTGGTGTGCGGGGCCTTCCTGCTGGCCGGTTTCGGCTTTTACATGCTGCACAACACCATGCAGACCCAGGCGACGGAACTGGCCCCGACCGCGCGCGGCTCGGCACTCGCCCTGTTCGCCTCCTCCTTCTTTTTGGGGCAGGGGGTGGGGCCGGTGGTCTATGGCGCGCTGGTCCACCACACCGGCTTTCCCGCCCTGCTGCTGGGGGTGGCGGTCTTGACCGCCGCGCTCGGCTTCGTCTCCGTCCGCCTGATCCGGCGCTGAGGCGGGGGACGCGCCGTCACCGGAACAGGCGGAACAAACCTCACAGGCAGGGGCGGATGTAGGGTTTGTTGGCCTCCCACAGCTCATCCAGGATGGCGACGGCGGCGGTGCTGGAGGTGATGACCGGGTCGATCAGCAGCGCTTGCAGGGCCAGTTCCTTCGACCCGCGCAAGGCCGCCTCCACCGCCAATTGCTGCACCCCGGCCTGAACCGACAGCAGCTTGACGATGGGATCGGGCAGGCGGCCCAGCGACACCGGATGCACCCCGGCGGCGTCCGCGATCAAGGGGACCTCCACCGCCAATTCGTCGGGCAGGCCGGGCACGACGCCCCGGTTGACGACGATGCCGGATTCGACGAAGCGCTTCTGGTTGTGCAGAATCCCGGCGATGACGGCGACGGCGCGCTCACCCCAGCTCGGTTTGGTCCAATCGTCGGGAATGGCCTTGCTGCCGTCGATCACGCCGTCCATCAGGTCCTTCAGGATGACGCGGCCACGCTCGTCGTTCTCAAAGTCAAAACCATGCTCGCCGCCCTCCCAGCCATAGGGCAGATACTCGCCCATATGGTCGTCGCTGCACGTCACCCACAGGCCGAAGGCGTGGAACAGCCGCCGGGTCAGCGGGGTGAAGGCGGGGTCGTGGGTCTTTTCCCGCTCCCGCAGCAGGGGGTAGAGGTCGCGCCCGTTGGAGCGTTCGCGGATCGCCGTCAGCCATTGGAAATGGTTCAGGCCCGCCCCCCAGACATCGACCTCCTTTTCCGCCATGCCCAGAATCTGGCAAACGAACCAGCGGGCCAGGAAAATACCGTGGCACAACCCGATGGAGCGCACCGACGTGCAGCGCGACAGCCCCAGCACGATGCGGCTTTCCGGGTTCGACAGGTTGATGAACAGCGCGTCGGGGCAGATCGCCTCCACATCGCGCACAATGTCCACGATCAGCGGCAGGGTGCGCAGGGTGAAAAACAGCCCGCCCGGCCCGCCATTTTCGCCCAGCGTGTGGCGGATGCCGTGCTTTTTCGGCACCTCGAAATCCAGCTTCCACAGCCGGTTGCGATCGATGGCGATGGCGCACAGGACAAAGCCCGCGCCGACCAGCGCCGCCTTGCGGTCGGTGGTCTTTTCGATGGTGATGCGGGCGTCGCCCTCGCGGTTCAGCACCTCGGCCAGCGCGGCCATGCGGTCCAGCGCCTCGGGGTTGGTGTCCACCAGCGTCAGGGTGCTGCCCGCCAGTTCGCTGGTGGAAAACAGATCCTGGAACAGGCTCAGGCCAAAGGCGGCGCTGCCCGCCCCGATGAACACGATCTTGGTGGTGTTGGCCATCGGCGTTTCCTTCCACAGTGGGGCCGCCTGCATGACAACCGCCCGTAAGCGGCGGCGGCGGTTTAAGGGCGGCGGCCCCGTTCTTGTTCGCTTGACCACCAGCCTACGCCCATCCCCGCCCGCTGCCCAGATGGGACCGGCACGGTCCTGCTGCGACCCAACGCCCTGCGCCCGCACGCCGCAGCCCCCGCGCAGCCCATGGCGTCGCCGCCCGGCTTGGGGCATGCTGGTTGATAAAGGCAAAACCGTCCGTGGGAGGACAACGCCATGCCATCCTTCACCTTTCCGCCCGGATTCCGTTGGGGTGCCTCGACCTCGTCCTACCAGATCGAAGGGGCGCTGGACGTCGATGGGCGCGGCCCCTGCGTGTGGGACCGCTTCACCGCCCAGGGCCGCATCCAGGACGGGACCAGTGCGGCCACCGCCTGCGACCATTACCACCGCTTCCCCGAGGACATCGCGCTGTTGAAGGCGGCGGGCTTTGACAGCTACCGCTTTTCCATCGCCTGGCCGCGCATCCAGCCGACCGGAACCGGCGCGATCGAGACTCGCGGCCTGGATTTCTACGACCGGCTGGTCGATGGGCTGCTGGAGGCCGGGATCACCCCGATGGCCTGCCTGTACCATTGGGACCTGCCGCAACCGCTGGAGGACGCCACCGGGCCGCAGGGCGGCGGCTGGCAGGGCCGCGACATCATCGGCCCCTTTGCCGATTACGCCCGCATCGTCGCCGCCCGGCTGGCCGACCGGGTGAAGGAATGGATGATGCTGAACGAACCCAACGTCGTGGCCATCTTCGGCTATGGCGTGGGGGAACACGCGCCGGGGCACAAACTGGGCGAACAGGGCATCCTGCGCGCCCTGCACCACCAGAATCTCGCGCAAGGGGCGGCGCTGCGCGCCATCGCGGCGGAGCATTCCGGCCTGACGCTGGGAACCGTGCTGAACCTGCAACCCAGCGTCCCCGACAGCGACACACCGGCGGACATCGCCGCCGCCGCCCGCTGGGACGCGGTGTGGAACCGGGTGACGCTGGACGGCGTGCTGCGCGGTGAGATCCCCGCCCTGCTGGCCGACAAGATGGACAGCTTCGTCCTGCCCGGCGACCGGGAGGCGATCCGCTACCCCATCGATTTGCTGGGCATCAACTACTACTCCCGCATGACGATGAAGCATGAGGAGGGCCATCCCTTTGATGTGTGGTGGGGGGAGGCGCAATGCCGCCGCTGGACCGGCATGGCGTGGCCGGTGCAGCCGGAGGGGCTGTACGATTTGTTGAGCGAGCTGCGCACCGGCTATGGCAACCCCGCCGTCTTCATCGCCGAAAACGGCTGCGCCTATGACGACGTGGTGGCGGAGGATGGCCACATCCACGACGCCGAACGGGTGCTGTATTTCCGCGAGCATCTGGAATCGGTGGCCCAGGCGCTGGCCGAGGGCTGCAACGTCACAGGCTATCTGTGCTGGAGCCTGCTCGACAATTTCGAATGGGCCTATGGGCTGGCCAAGCGGTTCGGCGTGGTCCGCGTCGATTACGACACGCTGAAACGCACGCCCAAGGACAGCTACCATTTCCTCAGCGCGGTTGCGAAAAGCGGGAGCTTGTAACGTTTTGTTGGTCCTGCCCCTGTACTTTCGACCAGCCGCATCCTATTCGTTAGTCATACGGAGGATCGCAGAAACAGCCCGGACCGCGCGATGGACAGCCTGACCACCCCGCCCGGCGGCACCGCCGCCCGCAGCTTCACCCGCCGTTTCCTGGATTTCGCCGGTGGCTATTGGACCGGCGAACAGCGGGTGAAGGTGTGGTTGCTGACCATCGCGCTGATCGTGCTGACGGTTGGGCAGGTCGTCGTTCCGGTGCTGATCAACATCTGGAGCGAACAACTGTTCGACGCGTTGGAGCAGCGGTCGATGGACCGCTTCTTCACCATGATCGGCGCGGTGGTGGTCATCATCGGCTACAACATCGTCAACGCGGTGCTGCATCTGCTGGTCAAGCGGCGGCTGCAACTGGGCTGGCGGCAATGGCTGACCAAGAAGCTGCTGGAGGACTGGTTGCGCCGGGGCCGCCACCACCAGATCGCCTTCCTGCCCGGCGACCATGACAATCCCGATGGCCGGATTGCCGAGGATGTGCGCATCACGGCGGAAATGGCCATCGATCTTGGCCATTCGCTGACCTATTGCGCCATGCTGCTGGTCAGCTTCACGAACATCCTGTGGATGCTGTCCGGGCGGATCACCGTCACCCTGTTCGGCAGCGACCTGACGGTCCCGGGCCATCTGCTGTTCATCGCCCTGATCTACGCCGCGATGGGAACCACCATCGCCCTGCTGGTTGGGCAACCGCTGGTCCGCGCCGTCAACCAGCGCCAGCATTACGAGGCGGATTTCCGCTTCGGTCTGGCCCGCGTGCGCGAAAACGGGCAGGCCATCGCCCTGCTGCACGGGGAAACCGCCGAACGGACCAGCCTGACCGGGCTGTTTGCCCAGGTGGCGACCGGTTGGCACGGGCAAACCCGCGCGCTGGGCCACATGATGCTGTTCAGCGCCACCTATTCGGTGCTGTCGGCGGCCTTTCCCATTCTGGTCGCCGCCCCGCGCTACATCGCCGGGACCATCTCGCTCGGCGTGCTGATGCAGACCTCCCAGGCGTTCCAGCAGACGGTCGGCGCGCTGTCCTGGCCGATCGACAATCTGGCCCGCGCGGCGGAATGGCGGGCGTCGGTGGAGCGCGTGCTGAATCTGCACGACGCGCTCGGGCGGTTGGACCGCGACATCTGCGGGGTGGAGGAAAACCACATCGCCATCGAACGGTCCGAGGACAACCACGATCTTGTGTGCAGCGGCGTGCGCATCCACGAGCCGGACGGCAAGCCGCTGGTCGAGCGGTTCGACCTGACGGTCCAGCAGGGCGACCGGGTGTTGATCGTCGGCGACGCGGCGGCCACCGTCCGCCTGTTCCGCGCGGTGGCGGGGGCGTGGCCGTGGGGCAGCGGACACATCCGCCTGCCGTCCAACACCCGCGTGTTCTTCATCCCCGAACGGCCCTATCTGCCGCACGACAGCTTGCGCGCGGTGCTGGCCTATCCCGGTACGCCCAACCCGGCGGGGGACGAGGCGGCCAAGGCGGCGCTGCGCGACGTCGGCCTGCCCCATCTGGCCGACCAGCTCGACCACACGGAGGAATGGGACGAAACCCTGTCGGTGCCGGAAAGCCAGCGCCTGAGCTTCGCCCGCCTGCTGATCCGCCGCCCCGACTGGATTTTCCTGGAGGACGCCACCGACTCCCTGGATCTGGACAGCGAGGAGGAGTTGCTCGCCCTGCTCAACCGCAAATTCCCACAGGCCACGCTGCTGACCATCAGCAACCACAGCGGCCTTGCCGCCCATCACACCCGCAAGCTGGTGCTGGAACGGCGGAACGGCAGCGTCACCCTGCGGGAGGTGCAGCAGGACGTCGTCATCAACGACAGCGACACCACCCGCCGGGGCCGCCGCAGCGTCCGCGCGTGACGGACAGGAACGTTACGGGCGGGAACCTTATGAACGGGAACCTTATGAACGGGAACGTTATGGGCGGCGCACCCCGTTGATAACCTCCGCCCGGGCGACGACATCGGCCAGCGGCTCCACCACCACCGACATGGTGAACACGGTGGCGTGCAGCAGGTGACGGTCGTCCAGCATCAGCCCGACATGGCCGGGGAAAAACACGATGTCGCCATAGTGAAAGGCGACATCGCGGCCATCGTCGGAGATCCAGGCCCCCAGCCGGTCGTCCTTGCGCTGCATCCCGCTGCTGTGGTGCGACACCACCCCCGCCGCCGCCATGGCGGTCAGCACCAGCCCGGAACAATCGATCCCGAACGCGCTGCGCCCACCCCAGACATAGGGCGTTTCCAGAAAGCGCAGGGCGGTGGCGATGTGGTCGCGGACGGGCGGCGCGTCCAGCGGTTCCAGCCATGTGCCGAACACCCACAGCCCATCGCCCACCCCGACCCACCCGTTTTCGGCCCGCCCATCCAAGCGCAGCAACGACCCGAAACTCAGCGTGCCGACCGGCGGGGCCTTGTGGGTGGGGGCCGGGTGCAGGTCGGCGCGCAGGGCGCGCACGCGATGCGTGGTGATGACCGGTTCGGCCTGCGGCGTGTCGGGCGGCAGCCAGCCGATGTGGCCGTCAAAGCCGTTTTCGACCCGCAACCAGCCGTCCTGCTCCTCCAACACATGAAACACCTCGCCGCGCAGCATTTCGCTGGTCTGCGGCACGCCCGCGCGCGCCTCCTCCAACAGGACGGCGTGCGGGGCGGTGATTTGACGGATCACGGGCGGCATGGCGGGCGGTTCCAGATCGGGAGAAAGCGGGGCAGAAAAGCGGAGCGGGCGTGGATCAGCCCACCGGCGGGGCGGTCAGGCGGACGCTGTCGCGGTCGGCCATGCGGGCGTACCACGCGGCCAGCGCCGGACGACCCTCGCGCCAGGGTTCGTGCGCGAAGCGGAAGTCGAGATAACCCAGCGCGGCCAGAACCGCCAGCGTCCCGATGGTCGCAACCTCGCCCAGACCGGCGGCCTCGGCCTCCAACAGATCGAGCGAGCGGGCAACCGCCAACCGTTGGCGCTCGCTCCACCCGGCGGATTTCTCGCCATCGGGGCGATTGGCTTCCAAACGGCGCAGGATCGCCGCGTCGCACACGCCATCGGCGATGGCCTGGAGCCGGAGTGCGGCCCAGCGCGCCGGGCCGAGTGCCGGGAACAGGGGCGCGGCGTCGCCCAGGCTGTCGAGATACTCGGCGATCACCGGGCTGTCGAACAGGACGGTTCCGTCGGCCAGGGTCAACGCGGGGACCTTGCCCAGCGGGTTGCCCTTGGGCAGATCGGTGTCGGCCGACCACGGATCGGTCGGTTGGCGGGTGATGGCGTCGGCCAGCCCGCGTTCGATGGCGGCCATCATCACCTTGCGCACATAGGGGGAGGTGGCGCTCCACCGCAACGTCATCATGGGACCGGCTGTCCTTTCAGCACTGGAAGTGGCAGGGAGGGGATGGAAGGGAGCAGGAGTCAGAACCGGTCCTTGCGGGCGCGAAGCTCGGCAAAGACGTGGTCGGGCGATGATCCGACCAAACCGACCGCCGCCGCAACCCCTGGATTGTCGGCGCGCAAAAACGGGTTGGTCGCCTTCTCCACCCCCAACAGGGTTGGGACCGTCGGTTCGTGGCGGGCGCGCCGGGCGGCGATCTCCTCGGCGCGGGCGCGCAGGGCGGCGTTGTCCGGGTCCACCGTCACCGCAAAACGGGCGTTGGACAGGGTGTATTCGTGGGCGCAGCAGACGCGGGTGGCATCGGGCAGCGCGCGCAAGCGCAGCAGCGACTCCCACATCTGGCCCGGCGTGCCTTCGAACAACCGCCCGCAACCCAGCGCGAACAGGGTGTCGCCGCAAAACAGCGCCGCATCGTCCGCGAACCAATAGGCGATGTGGCCCAGCGTGTGGCCGGGGGTGGCGATCACCTCGGCGCTGGTCCCGCCAAACGCCACCCGGTCGCCGTCGGCCACCGCCCGCCCCAGCGGCGGCAGCCGGTGGGAATCGTGCCCGGCCCCGACGACCATGGGGGCGTAACGCTCCACCAGCGCGGCGACGCCACCGGTGTGGTCGTTGTGGTGGTGGGTCAGCAAAATCAGGTCCAGCCCCCAGCCACGCCGCTCCAGCTCCGCCATCAGCGGGGCGGCGTCGCCGGGATCGACCGCCGCCACCTTGCCGGACACGGGATCGCGCAACACATAGAGGTAGTTGTCGGCGAAAGCCGAAACGAGAATGATCTCCACGACGGCGAACTCCCTGCTGTTGCGCTGCAAACCGTGCTAGGCTCGGGTCATCATGTACACCGATATCGTCGATCTGCGGGAGTTCTACGAGTCCGACCTCGGGCAAATGTCCCGTCGGATGATCCGCCGTCGCATCCGCGCCATCTGGCCGGACCTGCGCGGGCAGATCGTGATGGGCATCGGCTACACCACCCCCTATCTGCGCCCCTTCATCGGCGAGGCCGACCGCGTCGTCTCGGTGATGCCCGCCAGCCAGGGCGTGACCTTCTGGCCGCCGGAAGGGCCGGGCATGGTGGCGCTGGGGGATGAGGCCGATTTGCCCTTTGGCGACAACACCATCGACCGGGTGCTGCTGGTCCATGGGCTGGAAGGCACCGAACAGCTTCGCCCGATGATGCGGGAGATTTGGCGGGTGCTGGCCGGGGGCGGGCGGGTGTTGACCGTGGTCCCGAACCGGCGCGGCCTGTGGGCGCGGGCCGATTGGACCCCGTTCGGCCACGGGTTCCCCTATTCCGCCTCGCAGCTCAAACAGGTGCTGCGGGAGGCGATGTTCGTGCCGGAACGCACCGGCCACGCCCTGTTCATGCCGCCGCTGCGCTCCCACGTCCTGCTGAAGACCGCGCCCGCCTGGGAAGAGGTCGGCGGGCGCTGGTTCAAGGCCTTCGCCGGGGTGACGATGATCGAGGCGTCGAAGCAGATCTTCGCCGGGGTGTCGTCGCGCCGCGCGGCCAAGCAACCGACCAAGCGCCGCCTGATCGTATCCCTGCCCGGCGGGGCCGCCCCCGCCGCCCGCGATCACGCGGACAACGGGGCGACCACGGCGTCCTGACGCGCGGACGTCTTTAACGCACGGCCTTACCCGCGAACCTGACGCAGCACGTCGCCGACGCGGGTGGTCAGCCCGCCCGCGCGGGTGGTGATGGTCTGGCTGATGCCGCCCAGATCGTCCAAGGTCTTGTTGACGCTGCCCAGCGACTGTTCGGCCCCGACGATGCGCTGTTCGGCGGCCATGGCGTCCTGACGCGAGCGGTCGAGCGCGCGCGACACCTCCGCCGTCAGCATCGCCTGTTCGTCGATGGCCGCCGCGACCGTGCCGTTGATGGTCTGGATCGAACCGATGGTCGAATGGATGCGGCCCAGCGCCTCGTCCACCGCCGCCGTTTCCTTTTGCAGGTTCGACACCTGATCGGCGATCTGCTTGGTCGCGTCGGCGGTCTGGCGGGACAGCGCCTTCACCTCGTTCGCAACCACGGCGAAGCCGCGCCCGGCCTCGCCCGCGCGCGCCGCCTCGATGGTGGCGTTCAGCGCCAGCAGGTTGGTTTGGCTGGCGATGGCGTTGATGAGCTTGACCACGCTGGCGATCTGCTCCGCCGCCGCGCGCAGCGAGGTCATCACCGTGGTGGCGCGGTCGCTGTCCACCGCCGCCGCCTGGCTGATTTCGCGCGCCTTGTTGGTATCGCCGGAAATCTGCATGGAGGTGGAGGACAGCCGGTCGAGCATGCCGACGATGTTGCCGACCGACCCATCGACGGCGCGGGCGGCCCCGGCGGCGTCGGCGGTCTGGCGCAGGCAGTCGCCGCCCGCCTTGCGCACGGCGTTGACCGCGTTTTCCAGCTTGCGCCCGGCCTCGGCCATTTCGCTGGCCATCCCGCCGACCTCACGCTCCAGCCGGTCGCTCATCTCGCGCACCAGCTTGGCGCGCTGCGAATCGGCACCGTCGGCGCGCAGCATCGACAGCACCCAATGGCGGGCGACGCGGGCGTAGCGGCGGGCTTGATCGGCGGGACCGGCCACGCCGAGCGAGCCGACCCGTTCGCCTTCCATGTCGATGGCGATGTTGTAGCCTTCGCGCATCGAACCACCGGATTTCGCGGCCTCGTCCTTGCTGACGGCGCGTTCGTCGATGCGGCGCGCCATGATGTCGGCGGCGATGGCGTGGGTGGACCCGATCCGCTCCCGCGCGGTGGACGCGATGATCTTACCGCCCTGCCCCATGAAGGACACGACGACGTCCAACTCGCGGCCGATGTGATCGCAAATGTCCTGAGCGATGGTGGCGCTGATCTCCAAGACTTCCCCCCTGAATGGCCCACGGCGTGGGTGCGCGCGGCGATGGCCGGGCCGCGCGCAACGCTGCCCCCACCATCGGGCGGTTGCCCAACGGTCTTGGCCCGATACTATACGCGATACCTGCCGCTTCTGGGTTGAAAGAATGACGCATCCCACCGTTTTGATTCTTCCCGGTTTGGGTGATTCCGGCCCGGATCACTGGCAAAGCTGGCTTCTGGCCCGCATCCCCGGCGCGCGCCGGGTGGAACAGGAGAATTGGGACCAGCCGGTGCGGTCGGAATGGGTGGCGCGGCTGGAATCGGCCATCGCCGCCACGCCGGGGCGGGTGATCCTGGTCGCGCACAGCGCGTCCTGCGCGCTGGTCGCCCATTGGGCGGCGGTGGGTGGCCGCAGCGGCAGCGCCGACAAGGTGGCCGGTGCCCTGCTGGCCGGGCCGACCGACGTCGAATCGGCGGAGCGCACGCCCGACGCCGTCCGCGTCTTCGCCCCGGTGCCGACCGATCCACTGCCCTTCAACACCATCGTCGTCGGCAGCGACGACGACCCCTATTGCAGCACCGAACGGGCCTGCGCCTTCGCCGTGCTGTGGGGCGCGGATTTCCTCAACGCCGGGGCGGTCGGGCACATCAACGTCGCCTCGGGCTTCGGCCCCTGGCCGATGGGCGAAACGCTGGTCAAGGAACTCATCGCCCAAAGCTGAAGCGCCGGGGCGGTGTGGTCGGGTCAGGTCTTGCCCCCACCGCCCCATCGGTGCGACACAGGGGGCATGATCGACACCGCATCCACCCCCACCGCCGCGCCTGTTTCCGCCCAGCGGATCACCGAAGCCGCCCCGGCCAAGCTGAACCTGTATCTGCACGTCACCGGCAAGCGGGCGGATGGCTTTCACGAGTTGGACAGCCTCGTGGCCTTCACCGATCTGGGCGACGCGCTGACGCTGGAGGTGGCGGACGGTGACGCCGATCTGTCCCTGTCGATCTCCGGCCCCTTCGCCGACGCGTTGGCGGGGGAGGATCCCGCCGACAATCTGGTGATGCGGGCCGCCCGGCGCTTGGCCGACGCCCTGGACCGACGGCCAAGCGGACGCATCGCCCTGACCAAAAACCTGCCGGTGGCGTCGGGCATCGGCGGCGGGTCGGCCGACGCGGCGGCCTGCCTGCGGGCGCTGGCCCGGCTGTGGGGCCTGCCTGCGGGCGCGCCGGTGCTGTTCGAGGTCGCCGCCGGGCTGGGGGCCGACATTCCCGTCTGCGTGGTCGGCGAAAGCCGCCATTTCGGCGGGGTCGGCGACCAACTGGCCCCGGCCCCGGCCCTGCCGGAATGCCCGGTCCTGCTGGTCAACCCGAACGTGCCGGTGCCGACCCCGGCGGTGTTCCGCACGCGCGGCCCGGCCCCCTTCTCCGCCCCCGCCCGCCTGACCGACGCCCCGGCCAACGTCACCGCGCTGGCGGACGCGCTGCGCGCGCGCGGCAACGATCTGACCGCCCCGGCGCTGACCGTCGCCCCGGTGATCGCGGCGGTGTTGCACGCGCTGGAGCGCACCGACGGGTGCCTGCTGGCCCGCCTGTCCGGCAGCGGGGCCACCTGCTTCGCGCTCTACCCCACCGCCGCCGCCGCCGACGACGCCGAAGCCGCCATCCGGGCGGCGCAACCCGGCTGGTGGGCGCGCGCCACCCGGCTGCGCAACGGAACCGTCTGAACCCCCGCCAACACCGCGCCACCGCCCAGGGCTGTCGCTTGAAGCACCGCGCACCCGGTCAAAACAAGAATGGACACGAATTTCACGAATTTATTCACGGATTTCGCGGAACGCGCCCCAGAGCTGTCCTGTTTGCGATCTCATGACAAACCTCATGGCGGGGTGCGGGAGGCAATTGGAGTGGAAAATCCGTGTCATCCTTCCTTTTGTTCGTGAAATCCGCGTCCATTCTTGTTTGCGTGACGATCAGCGTTCGTTCAAGCGATTGCCCTGTGCCACCGCCCCTCGCCGTCGCGCGCCGGGGCGGGGCGTGGTATAGAACCCGTCCCATTCCGTTCTGCGCAGGCGACCTTCCCCGTTGACGCTGGCCCAACCGACGCCCCACGCCGCTTCCCAATCGGACACGCCGACCACGCCCGGCGTGGTCGCCAGCGCGGTCTATTGCAACGGGCGGCGGGTGGCCGAAATCCCGGTGGAGGAGGCCGGGGCCTGGGCGGCCAAGCCCGATCATTTCGTCTGGATCGGCCTGTGGGAACCCGACGAACCGCTGCTGCTGGAGATCAAGCGCCAATTCGGCCTGCACGAGCTGGCGGTGGAAGACGCCCTGCACGCCCACCAGCGCCCCAAGCTGGAGGTTTATGGCGACAGCCTGTTTCTGGTGCTGCGCACCGCCCGGCTGGACGGCGACGAACTGATCCTGGGCGAAACCCACGTCTTCACCGGGCAGGGCTACGTCGTCACCGTGCGGCACGGCCCATCCACCACCTATTCCCCCGTGCGCGCCCGCTGCGAGGCCGCCCCGGCGCTGCTGAAGCATGGCGAGGATTTCGTCGTCTACGCCGTGATGGATTACGTCGTCGATTGCTACTTCCCCGCACTCGACCAGATGGCCGTAAAGGTGGAGGAGCTGGAATCCCATCTGATGCGCCAGCCCCCCGGCATGGCGGAGGTGGAGCGCATTCACCAGCTGCGCCGCGATCTGGAACGGCTGCGCCGCGCCGCCTCCCCCCTGCTGGACGTGTGTTCGCGGCTGGAACGCTTCGATCTGCCGATGATCGACGCCGACATCCGCCCCTATTACAGCGACGTGCACGACCATGTGATCCGGGTCAACGAACAGATCGGGTCGCTGCGCGAGGCGCTGTCCTTCGCCTTTGAAACCAGCATGATCGTCGCGGCGTCGCGCCAGAACGAGGTGACGCGCAAGCTGGCCGCCTGGGCCGCCATCCTGGCCGTTCCCACCGCCATCGCCGGAATCTACGGCATGAATTTCGAAGTGATGCCGGAACTGCGTTGGCGCTTCGGCTATCCGGCGGCGCTGTCGGTCATCGCCGTGGTCTGCGGCGCGCTGTTCGTCCGCTTCAAACGGATCGGCTGGCTGTAGCCGCTTGGTCTTAGCCAATCCCGCCCCATCCACTCACGATCACGACAAACGACAAGGTTGACGCGATGAGCACCCCCACCGCCGACACGCCCGACGCGCTGCGCGCCCTGCTCGACGCCTATCTGCGCTGCCCGCTCGATTCCGCGCGCGCCGCGCTGGAACAGGGGTTGCGCGCCTATCAGGACGGGTGGATCCGCGCCCGCGCCGGGGCCGACGCTCCGCCCCCGGTCGCCGCCGCCCCCGCCGCCACACCGGCAACCACCGCCAAACCGGCGCGCCCCAAATTCCCCATCGCCGCCGCCGACCTGACCACGCTGGAAAAGATCGCCGACGGCTGGGCCGCGACCACCGCCGACGTCAGCCGCTGGGCCTGGTTCGAGGACCGCGAGCTGGTCACGCTGGAACCCAACCCGGCGGGCAGCGGCCCGGAGCTGCTGCGCCTGACCGCCACCGGCTGGGCCGCCGTGGGACGGGTTCCGCCGACGGCGTAACGCCCCCCTGGCGGCCCTGTCACGCCGCCGCCATCACGCCGCCCCCATCACGCGGCCAACGACACGCCCAGATGCCGTTCCAGCAGCGCCGAATCCGCCGCCGCCCCGTCGGCGGGTCCGGCGTGGGCGACACGGCCCCGGTCGAGGAACACCACGCGGTCGGCGAAGGCGAGCGCGCGGTCGATCTGCTGTTCGACCAGGATGACCGTCATCTCCAGCTTGGACAGCGCGTCCATCAACTGGTCGCAGATCACCGGGGCCAACCCCTCCAGCGGCTCGTCAAGCAGCAGGACGGTGGGTTGCCCCAGCAGGGCGCGCGCCACCGACAGCATTTGCTGTTCGCCGCCCGACAATTCACCGCCACCGTTGCGCCGCCGCTCGCCCAGGCGCGGGAACAGGGCGTAGGCTTCCTCCAACGCGGCGCGCGGACGGCCCTTCAACCCGGTGATGAGGTTCTCCTCCACCGTCAGCGATTTGAACACGTCGCGCGTCTGCGGCACATAGCCCAACCCCGCCGCCGCCCGCGCGGAGGAGGAGAGGTTCCCCAACTCCACCCCGTCCAGGCGGACGCTGCCGCCGTGGCGCGTCGTCTGCCCGACCAGCGTGGCGAGCGTGGTGGTCTTGCCCACCCCGTTGCGGCCCAACAGGGCCAAGCGCCCGCGCGGCGGCACGGTGAAGGACACGCCCTCCAGGATCAGCGTCGCACCGTATCCGGCGCGCAGGTCGCTGATCTCCAGATGGCCTGGTGCGGCGCTGGTGTCGTCAGTGCGCATGGGCACGGCTCCCCAAATAGACCTCCCGCACGCGGGGATCGGCCAGAACCTCGCGCGTGGTTCCGCTGCACAGCAGCTTTCCCTGCGCCAGCACGACGATGGTGGAGGCAAAGCGCGCCACCAGATCCATGTCGTGTTCGATCATCAGCACCGCCAGATCCTTTGGCAGCCGGTCGATGGCGTCCAGGATGCGCTGGCTTTCGGAATGGGGCACACCCGCCGCCGGTTCGTCGAGGATCAGCACCTTGGGCCGCATCACCAGCGCCAGCGCGATTTCCAACAGGCGCTGTTGGCCGTAGGCGAGCGAACCGACGGTGGTTTCCGCCACCGCCTCCAACCCCATCAGGGACAAGCCCTCCGCCACCTCCGCCGCCAGTCCGCGCGTTCGCCCGACCGAGGCGAACAGGCGGAAGGTGCGGCGGTCGCGTTGCAGGATCGCCAACTCCATATGCTCGCGCACCGTCATGGAGGCGAAGAGGCGGGCGACCTGGAAGCTGCGGATCAGGCCGCGCCGCACCCGGTCCGCCGCCGACAGCCGGGTCACGTCGCGCCCGTCCAGCCGGATCACCCCGGCGGTCGGGGCCAGCGCCCCGGTGACGAGGTTGACGAAGGTGGTCTTCCCGGCCCCGTTCGGCCCGATCAGGGCGCAGCGGTCGCCCGCCTTCAGGCTCATGGTGATGTCGGAGGACACCTGAAGCCCGCCGAAATTCTTGCTGAGGCCCTGAACCTCCAGAAGAATGGTCATGCCCGCCCTCCCGGCGCCGAGCCGCTCTTGGTTCCGGTCAGACGGTCGCGCAACCGCTCCAGCCCCGCCGCGATGCCGCCGGGCAGGAACAGCACCACCCCCATCAGGAACAAGCCGATGAAGGCCATCCAATGGAACGGGTCGGTCGCCGCCAAAATGTGATGGGCGGCCATGAACGCCACCGTGCCGATCACCGCGCCATACAGCCGCCCGGTCCCGCCCAGCACCAGCATGACCAGCGCCTCCGCCGACCAGGAAAAGCTGACGCTGTCCAGCCCGACGATGCCGCTCGACACGGCGGTCAACGCCCCGGCGACCCCGGCGAACATCCCGGCCACCGCGTACATCGTCACCAGATAGGCGCGCGGCGATCCGCCCAGCGCGGCCACACGGACCGGATCCTCCTTCACCCCCCGACAGGCCAACCCGAAGGGGGAGCGCACGATCCGCCGCGCCACCAGCATCCCCACCACCAAAACCGCCAGCGCGAACAGGTAGGAGGTGCGCCCGACCATGTCGAAACGGAACAGGCCAAAAACCGGGGCGGGATCGACGCCGGACAGGCCGTCGCTGCCGCCGGTCCAGTCGCGCGCCTTGTTGGCGACCTCCTGCACGATCTGCGTCACCGCGATGGTCAGCATCAGCAGGGTCAGGCCGCGCGCGTGCAGGATGAGCGCCCCGGTGGCCAGCGCGATGGCCCCGCCCGCCACCCCGCCGATGACCAGCAGGATCAGCGGGTCGTTGACCAGATGGACCGCCGCGATGCCCGCCGCGTAGGCCCCGGTGCCGAACATCGCCGCCTGCCCCAGCGTGGCGATGCCGCAATAACCCAGCACCAGATCGAGCGACAGCACGTAGAGTGCTGCCGCCGCGATGCGGGTCATCAGCCCGAGATCCTCGGGAAACACCCAGAAGGCGGCCAGCCCGAGCAGGCCAACCAGGGGGGCCGCCGTCCAGCTCAGGTCGCGCCGGGGCGACGCCAGCCGGGCTGCTGAATGGTTGGTGGGGGCGGCGTCGGTCATGGTCGCGCTCATGCTGTCTTCCCTTTGAAGAAGCCTTGCGGCCAGCGGAACAAAATCAAGATCAGGGCGGCGTAGAAAAAGAACTCGCCGAAATTCGGGATCAGGTATTTGCCCGCCGTGTCGGTCACGCCCAGCGCCAGCGCGGCGGCGGCGGAACCGAAGACGCTGCCCGCCCCGCCGACGGCGACCACCGCCAGGAACAGCACGATGTAGCGGATGGCGTAATAGGGTTCCAGCGGCAGCAGTTCCGCCCCCAGCACCCCGCCCAACGCCGCCAAGCCGGTGCCGAGCGCAAAGGTGGCCATGTAAAGCCGTTCGGTGCGGATGCCCAGCGCGGCGGCCATCGCCGGATCATCGACCGCCGCCCGCAGCCGGATGCCGAAATCCGTCCGCTCAAGCAGCCACCACAGCCCCAGCAGCGTGACGGCACCCGCGACGATGACAAAGGCGCGGTGGGTCGGGATGGATTTCGGCCCCAGCGCCACCGTGCCCTGCAACAGCTCCGGCAACGGAATGCGCTTCAGCGACGGGCCGAACAGGTAATTGACCGAGGCGACGATGACAAAGGTCAGGCCGATGGTCAGCAGCACCTGCGACAGCTCGTTCGCGTGGCCGTAGATGCGGCGGTAGAGCAGCGTTTCCAACGGCAGCGTCGCCAGCACCGTCAGCAGCACCGCCACCACCAACGCCCCGGCGTAGGGCAGGCCAAAGGTTTGCGCGGCGTAGGAGGCGACATAGCCGCCGACCATGGCGAAGGCCCCATGGGCCAGATTGACCACCCGCATCAGCCCCAGCGTCACCGACAGGCCGACCGAAATGATGAACAGGATCATGCCATAGGCAACGCCATCGACGGCGATGCCGAACAAGGTTTCCATGAGACGCGCTCCGCCTGATCGCCGGGCCGTGCCGGGCGGGTCCGGCCCCGTCGGTGGCCCCGTCTGCGGTAGGGGTGAAAACGGGGCCGGGCCGACGCCTGTGCGCTTATTTGCCGAGCTTGTAGCCGAAATCCGGCTGTTCGGGGAAAGAGGTCTTTTCGGTGTTCTGCAACTTGCCGTTCACCCGCTCCACCGTGCGCAGATAGATGGTCTGGCGGATGTGGCGGCTGTCGGGGTCGATGGTGACGGGGCCGCGCGGGCTTTCCCAGCTCAGGCCCTTCACCGCCTCCACCGCCTTCAACCCGTCGGACTTGCCGCCGGTCTTGGCCAGCATGGTGTAGATCAGATGCACCCCGTCATAGGCCCCGACCGAGGTGAAGGTGGCGTTGTCGGAACTGCCGAACAACTCCTTGTACTTGGCCAGAAAGCTCTTGTTCGCCGCCGACTCATGGGCCTGGCTGTAATGGAAGCTGGTGGTCATGCCCAGCACGGCGTCGCCCAATGCGGGCAGGTCGGGTTCCTGGGTGATGTCGCCGGGGCCGAAGAACTGGATGCCCTTCTCCTTCAGGCCGTTGTCGGCGAACGCCTTGGCAAAGGCCAGCGTCGTCGGCCCGGCGGGCAGGAAGGCATAGACCGCCTCCGCCCCGCTGTCCTTGATGCGTTGCATGAAGGGGGCGAAGTCGGTGGATTTCAGCGGCATGCGGATGGTGTCCACCACCGCCCCGCCCGCCTTTTCGAAGGTGGCCTTGAACGCCGCCTCGCCATCGATGCCGGGGCCGTAATCGCTGACCGCCGTGATCGCCTTTTTCACGCCCAGCTTGGCGACGTGGTTGGCCAGCGGAACGGTGTTCTGCCACAGGGTGAAGGAGGAACGGACGAAGCGCGGCGATTTTTCGGTGATGGCGGAGGTCGCGGCGTTGAAGATGACGGCGGGGATGTTCGCCTCGTCGATCAGCGGGGCGACGGCCATCGCGTCGGGGGTGAAGGCGAAACCGGCCAGGAAGCTGACCTTTTCCTTGACGATCAGCTCCTGCGCCAGCGCCTTGCTCTGCGCCGGGTTGGCCTGGTCGAGATCCTTGAAGACGAACTCCACCGTATCGGCCCCGACCGTCTTGCCGTGGACGGCCTGATAGACGGCGATGCCCTCCTTGAAGGTCTGGCCGAACATGGCAAAGGGACCGGAGAAGGGGGCGATCACGCCCACCTTGATCGTCGCCGCGTCCGCAGCCCCGGCACCCAGCGCCGTGGCGAACACCGCGCCCAGAAGCGCCTTGCGCAGAGTCGTCGTCATCATCCCTCCCAAGTGAAGCGTGAGCGGTGGAAACCGGTCGTGGTGCGCCGGGTCCGGTCCCGGCTGCGCAATCTTCCGCAAAGCTTACTGATAGGGAAACGGATCGTCAAGTTCGATAACATAACATTTGGGCGATTAACGCCCAAATTCCCAACCCGGACCAACCTATTGAAATTATGAATTATATTGGTATTTTCATCGGATTGCCTGCGCCTTTTTGGATTTGTGCGGCGCAATAAGGGCGATTATCGAACTTATATGCAGAAAATCGCCCTTGACAGCCCCTGATCACCACTCGCACTCTGGGCGCAATGAGAACGCATTGTGCGATTTTCGCACATTTGGGAGGTCATATGGCGCTCATCACGCCCCTGCGCGAGGCCGTGTCCAGCCTCATCCACGACGGCGACACCGTCGCGCTGGAAGGGTTCACCCACCTCATCCCCCACGCCGCCGGTCACGAGATCATCCGCCAGGGCAAAAAGGACCTGACCCTGGTCCGCATGACGCCGGACCTGATTTACGACCAGCTCATCGGCATGGGCTGCGCGCGCAAGCTGATCTTCTCCTGGGGCGGCAATCCGGGCGTCGGTTCGCTGCACCGCTTCCGCGACGCGGTGGAACAGGGCTGGCCGCACAGGCTGGAAACGGTCGAACACAGCCACGCGGGCATGGCCAACGCCTATGTCGCCGGGGCGTCGAACCTGCCCTTCGCCCTGCTGCGCGGCTACACCGGATCGGACCTGCCCAAGGTCAACCCCTGGATCCGCTTCGTCGAATGCCCCTTCACCGGGGAAAAGCTGGCGGCGATCCCGTCGGTGCGCCCCGACGTCACCGTGATCCACGCGCAAAAGGCCGACAAACGCGGCAACGTGCTGCTGTGGGGCATCCTGGGCGTGCAGAAGGAAGCGGCACTGGCGGCCAAGCGCGCCATCGTGACGGTGGAGGAGGTGGTGGACGAGCTGAACGCGCCGGCCAACGCCTGCGTGCTGCCCAGTTGGGCGCTGGCGGCGGTCTGCCCGGTGCCGGGCGGGGCCTATCCGTCCTACGCGCAGGATTATTCGCAGCGCGACAACAAATTCTACAAGGATTGGGACCCCATCGCCCGCAACCGCGACAGCTTCCTGGCCTGGATGAAGCGCCATGTGCTGGAGACGGAGGATTTTGCGGGCTTCATGCGGGTGTTGGGCGAATCCGTGGCGCGGGAGACGGTGTGATGTCAGACGTTGAATTCTCGGCCACCGAAATCATGACGGTGGCGGCCAGCCGCCTGCTGGGCAACGGCACGGTCTGTTTCGTCGGCATCGGCCTGCCTTCGACCGCCGCCAACCTCGCCCGCCTGACCCACGCGCCCGACGTCGTGCTGATTTACGAATCCGGCCCGATCGGGGCGAAGCCGACCGTCCTGCCGCTGTCCATCGGCGACGGCGACCTGTCGCTGACCGCCGACACCGTGGTCAGCACGCCGGAGATCTTCCGCTATTGGCTTCAGGGCGGGCGCATCGACGTCGGCTTTCTCGGGGCCGCCCAGATCGACCGCTTCGCCAACATCAACACCACGGTCATCGGCCCCTATGACGCGCCCAAGGTGCGGTTGCCGGGGGCTGGCGGCGCGCCGGAAATCGCCGCCCAGGCCAAGGAGGTCTTCATCGTTCTGAAGCAGAACAAGAAGGCCTTCGTCGAAAAACTGCCCTTCATCACCTCCGCCGGGTTCCTGGACGGCGGCGACGCGCGGGAAAAGGCCGGGATCCCCGGCGGCGGCCCGACGGCGGTCATCACCGATCTGGGCATCCTCACCCCCGATCCGGTGACGCGCGAACTGACCCTGACCAGCATCCACCCCGGCGTGACGGTGGAGCAGGTCAAGGAGGCCACCGGCTGGGATCTGAAGATCGCCGCCGATCTGAAAACCACGGAGATCCCGGACGCGGCGGCCCTGACCGCCCTGCGCGATCTTCAGGCCCGCACGGCCAAGGCCCACGGCCAGAACGCCGGTGGGGAGGGGTGAGAGCATGACCGACGCCTACATCTGCGACGCCATCCGCACGCCCATCGGGCGTTACGCCGGGGCGCTGTCGTCGGTCCGCGCCGACGATCTGGGGGCCGTGCCGCTGCGCGCCCTGATGGCGCGCAACGCCGGGGTCGATTGGACCGCCGTCGATGACGTGATTTTCGGCTGCGCCAACCAGGCGGGGGAGGACAACCGCAACGTCGCCCGCATGTCCAGCCTGCTGGCCGGTCTGCCCGACGTCGTGTCGGGGACCACGATGAACCGGCTCTGCGGCTCCGGCCTCGACGCCGTCGCCACCGCCGCCCGCGCCATCAAGGCCGGAGAGGCCGATCTGATGATCGCCGGTGGCGTGGAAAGCATGAGCCGCGCCCCCTTCGTGATGGGCAAGGCCGACAGCGCCTTTTCCCGCGCCGCCGAGATCTTTGACACGACGATCGGCTGGCGCTTCGTCAACCCGGCGATGAAGGCGCTGCACGGCGTCGATTCCATGCCGGAAACGGCGGAAAACGTCGCGACCGACTGGGCGATCAGCCGCGCCGACCAGGACGCCTTCGCCCTGCGCAGCCAGCAGCGCGCCGCCCGCGCCATCGCCGACGGCACGCTGGCCCAGGAAATCACCCCGGTGGTCGTCAAGGGCCGCAAGGGCGAGACCGTGGTGACGACCGACGAGCACCCGCGCGCCACCACGCTGGAGGCGCTGGCCGCGCTGAAACCGGTGGTCCGTCCGGGCGGCACGGTGACGGCGGGCAACGCGTCCGGCGTCAACGACGGGGCCTGCGCCGTCCTCATCGCGTCGGAGGCGGCGGTCAAACGTTTCGGCCTGACCCCGCGCGCCCGCGTCGTCGCCGGGGCCACCGCCGGGGTGCCGCCGCGCGTCATGGGCATCGGCCCCGCCCCCGCCACCAAGAAGCTGTTGGAACGGCTGGGCCGTGGCATCGGCTCGGTCGATCTGATCGAACTGAACGAGGCGTTCGCCGCCCAAGGGCTGGCGGTGATGCGCGAACTGGGCCTGCCCGACGACGCCGCGCATGTGAACCCCAACGGCGGGGCCATCGCGCTGGGCCACCCGCTGGGCATGAGCGGCGCGCGTCTGGTGACGACCGCGCTCTATCAGCTTGAGCGGACCGGCGGTCGCAGCGCACTCTGCACCATGTGCATCGGCGTCGGCCAGGGCATCGCCCTGATGATCGAGCGGGTGTGACGCGGTCACGGCCCCCAGCCCCGCCCGGGCGGCGGTTGTGGGCTGTTCGCCTGGTGCCCCGACCAGCGGTGCGCCAACCAAGAACAAACAAACCCCGTCCGGGAGGACCCATGCCCTTCATCACCGCCAACGGCCTGACGGTCCATTACGACCTGACGGGTCCGGCCAGCGCGCCGGTTCTGCTGTTCGCCAACTCCATCGGCACGACGCTGGGCGTCTGGGACGCGGTGATGCCCGCGCTGGCCGCGCGCTTCCGCGTTCTGCGCTATGACATGCGCGGCCATGGCCTGAGCGCGGTTCCGCCCATCGGGGCCGATCACGGGTACAGCATGGACGATCTGGCCGACGACGCGCTGGGCCTGCTCGACGCGCTGGGCATCGCGCGCGCCCATGTCTGCGGCCTGTCCATCGGCGGCATGATGGCGCAGCGGCTGGCGGTGAAGGCCCCGGACCGGGTGGACGGGCTGATCCTGTGCGACACCGCCGGGCTGATCGGTCCGCCGTCGATCTGGGCCGATCGCATCGCCGCGATCCGCGCCAACGGCCTGTCGAGCATCGCCGACGGGGTGATGACCCGCTGGTTCACCGCGCGGTTCCGCGACAGCAACCCCGACCCGTTGCGCGGCTATGTCGCCATGCTCAGCCGGACGCCGCAGGATGGCTACATCGGCTGCGCCATGGCGATCCGCGACGCCGACCTGCGCGCCGACAACGCCCGCATCACCGCCCCGACGCTGGTGGTGGTGGGGGCGGAGGATCTGGCAACCCCGCCCGATCTGGCCCGCGCGTTGGCCGATTCCATCCCCGGCGCGCGCTTCGTCACCCTGCCCGACGCCGCGCACATCCCCTGCGTGGAACAGCCCGCCGCGTTGAGCCGCCTGATCCTCGATTTCCTCAACGGCCTGTCGGTTCCGGCCGAGATGCCGGAACGCGGCCTGTACGACCGGGGCATGGCGGTGCGCCGCGCCGTGCTGGGCGACGCGCATGTCGACCGCTCCACCGCCCGCGCCAGCGACTTCGACCGCGATTTCCAGGAATTCATCACCAAGACCGCCTGGGGGTCGATCTGGACCCGCCCCGGCCTGGACCGCAAGACCCGCAGCCTGCTGACCATCGGCATGCTAGCCGCCCTGGGCAAGGATGGCGAATTCAAGCTGCACGTCCGCGCCACCCGCAACACCGGCGTCAGCCGCGACGAGGTCAAGGAAATCCTGATGCAGGTCGCCGTCTACGCCGGGGTTCCCACCGCCAACCACGCCATCGCGCTGGCCCGCGCGGTCTATGAGGAGATGGACGCCGAGGGGAACGTCGGATGACCACGCCGCTCCACGCCGATCCGCTGCTCGACCCCCTGTTCACCACGGCGGAGGCGGCGGACGCCTTTTCCCCCCGCGCCCGTTTGCAAGGGATGCTGGATTTCGAAGCGGCCCTGGCGCGGGCGGAGGGGGCGGTGGGCGTGATCCCGACCAGCGCCGTGCCCGCCATCGCGGCGGCCTGCGACGCCGCGCTGTACGACGCCGACGCGCTGGGGGCCGAAGCCGCGCTGGCGGGCAACACCGCCATCCCGCTGGTCAAGCATCTGACCCGCAAGGTGAAGGAGGCGGACGAGGACGCCGCCCGCTTCGTCCATTGGGGGGCGACCAGCCAGGACGCGATGGACAGCGGGTTGATGCTGCAACTGCGCGGCTTCCTCGACGGTCTGGACCGCGATGCGGCGGCGCTGGGCCGTGGCTTGGCCGCGCTGGCCGACCGCCACCGCGACACGCCGATGGTGGCGCGCACCTGGCTGCAACACGCGCTGCCCACCAGCTTCGGGCTGAAGGCGGCGGTCTGGCTCGACGCGCTGGGGCGTGACCGTGACCGGTTGGCGGCGGCGCGCGGACGGTTGGCCCTGCAATTCGGCGGGGCGGCGGGAACGCTCGCCGCGCTGGGGGCGGCGGGTCCGGCGGTGGCCGCCGCGCTGGCGGCCGAATTGGCCCTGCCCCTGCCCGCCCTGCCCTGGCACGCCAGCCGCGACCGCGTGACCGAACTGGCGGGCGCGCTGGGCATTCTGGCCGGAACGCTGGGGACCATCGGGCGCGACGTGTCGCTGATGATGCAGATGGAGGTGGGCGAGGCGTCCGAACCCTCCGGCCCCGGTCGCGGCGGCTCCTCCACCATGCCGCACAAGCGCAACCCGGTGTCCTGCGCGGTCCTGCTCTCCACCGCCCTGCGCGCGCCCGCCCTGGTCGGCGGCCTGCTCGCCGCGCAGGTGCAGGAGCATGAACGGGGCCTTGGCGGTTGGCACGCCGAATGGCAGGCCCTGCCCGATCTGGCCCGGCTGGTCGCCGGGGCCACCCGCCACGCCGTGGGCCTGATCGACGGGTTGACGGTCGACGCCGCGCGGATGCGGTCCAATCTGGAGATGACGCGCGGCTTGATCCTGGCCGAAGCGGTGACGATGGCGCTGGGCGAGGCGATGGGCCGCTTGGCCGCCCACGCCCGCGTTGCCGAGGCCAGCCGCCGCGCCATCGCCGACCAGCGCCCCTTACGCGATCTGCTGGCCGAAGACGCGGAGATCGTCGCCGCGCTGGGACTGGACGGGCTGGACCGGCTGTTCGATCCGCTGAACTACATCGGGTCGGCGGGGCATTTCATCGACCGCGCGCTGGCGCATCACGCCGCACGAACGTAGGGCCATGTTGGCGCCGGCTTGATTGTTCCATCCCATCATGATGGATGACGCGCACGGTCGGCGACACCCATGGTTCAGAAAGTGAACCGCAACGGTCCAGTCTTCGCGTTTCACTAAAATGGACCATCGGTCCATAATGCCCCCATCAGGACACGACACCACGCCACAGACGACACGCTGTCGCGGATGGTCCGATCCAAAAAGCACAAAACAATCGTCCAAGGAGACGCCCGAGATGACTGTCACCCCACAGGCCGGTGCGGATGTCGCGCCGCGCGATTGGAACCAGCACCCGCCCTATCTGTCCCCCGCCTATCAATCGACCATCCTGCGGTCGCCGCGCAAACCGCTGATCCCGGTCAAGCAAAGCCTGCTGACCCGCAGCGGCCCGGTGTTCGGCCATGACAGCGTGGGCGAACTCGACAACGACCTGACCAAAAACGGCCGCAACAACGGCGAACCGCTGGGCGAGCGCATCATCGTGACCGGCCGGGTGTTGGACGAGGATGGCCGCCCGGTCCCGAACACGCTGCTGGAAATCTGGCAGGCCAACGCGGCGGGCCGCTACGTCCACCGCTGGGACCAGCACGACGCGCCGCTCGACCCGAATTTCTTCGGGGCCGGACGCTGCATGACCGACGACCAGGGCCGTTACCGCTTCACCTCGATCAAACCGGGGGCCTATCCCTGGGGCAACCATCACAACGCGTGGCGTCCGGCCCACATCCATTTCTCGCTGTTCGGGCCGTCCTACCTGACCCGTCTGGTCACGCAGATGTATTTCCCCGGCGATCCGCTGCTGCCGCTCGATCCCATCTACAACGGCATTCCCGAGGGCGCGCGCGATCTGCTGATTTCCCGTTTCTCGATCGACGTGACCGAGCCGGTGTGGGCGCTCGGCTATGAATTCGACATTGTCCTGCGCGGCCGCAAAGCCACGCCGATGGAGGCCTGAGCCATGCTGAAGCAAACCCCGTCCCAAACCGTCGGCCCCTATTACGCCTACGCCTGGACGCCGGAGCTGTATGGCCGCCGCGCCATCCTCAGCAACGTTCTGGCCGCCACCGACACGCCGGGTGAGCGCATCCGCCTCCAGGGGACCGTGACGGACGGCGAGGGCACGCCGATCCGCGACTGCATCCTGGAGATCTGGCAGGCCGACGCCGAGGGCCGCATCCAGCCGGGGGCGGCGGGCTTTGGCCGCTGCGGGACCACCGAGGCGGGCGTCTACCATTTCGACACCGTCAAGCCGGGATCGACCGGCGACGGCGAGGCCCCGCAGATCGCCATGACCGTGTTCGCGCGCGGCATGCTGGTACACGCCTTCACCCGCGTCTATTTCGCCGACGAGGAGCGGGCCAACGCCGAGGATCCGACCCTGGCCGTGGTTCCCGCCGACCGCCGCGCCACCCTGCTGGCCGAACGCACCGTCACGCCGGGCGGGATCGTCTACCGCTTCGACGTGCGTTTGCAGGGCGACCGGGAAACCGTGTTCTTCGACCTGTAAAGCCGCGCCGAACCAAGACCGCCACGCACGAAAAAGCCCCTGTTCCGGCCTGGAACAGGGGCTTTTTCGTGCGTGGCGGCAAAAGACGGGTCAGGGCCGCGCGCGTTCGATTTCCACGCCCACGCTGGCGGCGTCGGGGAACACGTCCAGCTTTTCCACCCGGACCCGCGCGGTGCGCACGCGGGCGTCGGCCAAACAGCGGTCGGCGATGCGCTCGGCCAGCGTTTCCACCAGCGTGACATGGCCCTGGGTGACGACGCCCTTGACCACGGCCAGCGTGTCTTCGCCGGTCACGCCGGGGGCGATCAGATCCAGATCGACGTTCAAACGGATGCGCTGCGCCGTCTGGCGTTCGTGCGCGTAGACGCCGATCAAGGCGTCCATCACCAGATCGCGAACGAAGCAGCGGGACGACGCCGCCGACACCGCCGAACGCGGGGTGGGAGCGGTGACGGTGGCGAAGAGCGTGTTCATGCGCGAACGCGTAACACAGCGGCGACCGCCTGCCAAGCCGCCGTGAGGATCTTCCCAGGGCAATCGGGTGAAGGCTTGAAATTCCTCTATTAGGACATTCGTCATCCCCGCGAAGGCGGGGATCCAGAGTTCGCAGACTGGTCCTGACGGGAAAGCCTGGATCCCCGCCTTCGCGGGGATGACGGTAAATTCTCCATATAGGTTTATATACCCTTCAAGCGATTGCCCTAAGGATCTTCCGATGGCCCTTGGCAGGGAGCCGCAAGGCGGGTCAGTGCATCTCGGAGCGGATGCGCTCGCGCAGCACGTCGATGGGGCGCAGGGAATCGCCCTCCTCGTAATGCCAGAAGGTCCAACCGTTGCAGGCGGGCAGACCGGCCATCGCCGCGCCGACCTGATGGATGGAGCCGCGATGGTCGCCCAGCGGGTTGGACCCGATCAGCGTGCCGTCGGCGCGCACCCGCGCGGCCACCCGGCGGCGCTGGTCGAACAGGGTCGAGCCGGGGCGCAGCAAACCGCGCTCCACCACCCAGCCGAAGGGGATGCGCGGGGCGCTGCGCTTGGGCGGGGTGTCGAGGATCGCCCCCTCCGGCGCTTCCTCCACCGCGTCGATGCGGGCCTGCGCAGCCTTCACATAGGTGTCGTCGCGCTCCAGCCCGATCCATTTGCGGCCCAGCCGCTTGGCCACCGCCCCGGTGGTCCCGGTGCCGAAGAAGGGATCGAGCACGACGTCGCCCGGACGCGACGACGACAGGATGACGCGGTACAGCAGGGATTCCGGCTTTTGCGTCGGGTGGGTCTTCTTGCCGTCGCCGTCGCGCAGACGCTCGCCACCGGTGCAGATCGGCAGCAACCAATCGCTGCGCATCTGCAGATCCTCGTTGAGGTTCTTCATCGCGTCGTAATTGAAACGATACCGCGCGTCCTTGTCCTTCGACGCCCAGATCATGGTTTCGTGGGCGTTGGCGAAGCGGGTTCCCCGGAAATTCGGCATCGGGTTGGTCTTGCGCCACACGATGTCGTTCAGGATCCAGAAACCCAGATTCTGGAGCGTCGCGCCGACGCGGAAGATGTTGTGATAGCTGCCGATCACCCACAGGCTGCCGTCGGGCTTCAGGATGCGGCGGGCGGCCGCCATCCAGTCGTTGGTGAAACGGTCATAGGCTTCGAAATCATCGAACTTGTCCCACTCGTCGTCCACCCCGGCGACGCGGGAATGGTTCGGCCGCAGCAGCTCGCCCCCCAACTGAAGATTGTAAGGCGGATCGGCGAAGATGAGGTCCACCGACTCCGCCGGCAGGCTGTTCATCAGGGCAACGCAATCACCGACCAGAATGCGATTCACAGGGGACATAGGGGCAACCAACCACAGCAAGGGACTCGGGCGGACAATGAGTCGCGCCCGAGTCGCCGTCAACTGCTTTTTGCGGCAAGAGTCTGCCGAGTCAGCCGGTTAGCGCGATTTGGGCGCGCACTGGTGCAAAAGAGACTCGGTGGTGCGGGGTGACGCCGTGACGCTGCAAGGCGGCCAGATGTTCGGGTGTCGGATAGCCCGCGTTGCGCTCCCAGCCATAGTGTGGATGGACCGCCGCCAGCCGCAACATCTCGTTATCGCGCGCCACTTTGGCGAGAATCGACGCGCAGGCGATGGACTGGCTGCGGCTGTCGCCCTTGACCACGGCCAGCGCCTCGCACCCGATGTCGGGGGTGAATTTTCCATCCACCAGGGCAGCGTCGGGCGGCAGCCCCGGCAGCGCGGCGTGGGCACGCTTCATCGCCAGCAGCGTCGCCTTGTGGATGTTCAGCGCGTCGATTTCCTGGGCCGACGCCTCGGCGATGGCGAAAGCGAGCGCGTGGGCGCGGATGGCCGGTTCGATCTCCTCGCGCAGGCGGCGGGCCATCGCCTTGCTGTCGTCGATCAGGGCGGCGATCTCCGGCGGCAGGCCCTCGGGCGGCAGCACCACGGCGGCGGCGACCACCGGCCCGGCCAGCGGCCCGCGCCCGACCTCGTCGATGCCGCAGACCCGACGGCCCGGCCCGAAGGCGATTTCCAACGACAGGTCGGGACGGCTGCGGACCGTCGCGGTCGGGGATTTGGGCGCGCGGGGTTTGGCGGCGGAACGGGGCATGGCCTGATGGGCTGTCAGCGGGGGTTGGAAAGCTGCTTGATATAGATGCGGGTCAGCGTCTTCAAGATCGGCGGCATCGTCGACAGGGCTTGCGCAAAGGCTTCCTTGCGGATGATCTCGCAGACCGTGGCCTCCGTGGCGATGGCGGAGGCGGCGCGGGGGTGGTTGGTCAGCAGCGCCAATTCACCAAAGATGCGGCCCGGCCCCAAGCGCGCCAGTTCCTTGTCCTCGAACCCATCGACGCGGCGGATGGCCACCTGCCCCGACTGGATGAGATAGGCCGCCATCCCTTCGTCGTTCTGGCGGAAGAAGACATGGCCGGGGCGGAACATGCGCCGCTCGACCAAGGTCTGAAAGGAGGTTGAGGACCGGATGTCGGTGCTGCCATCCACCCGTTCCGGCTGGGGCAGGCCGTAGTTGCGGCGGATCGCCGCGATCAGGCTTTCCAGCAGATAGCGGACCAGCGGCGGCGATTTGCGCAGCATCGCCTGAAAGGTGTCGCGCGTCAGTTCCACCGCTGTGACGGACGTTGTGGTGCGCACGGTGGCGCTGCGGGTCCCGTTGTCGATCAAGGCCATTTCGCCCACCACCGACCCGGCGGTGATGACGCCCAGCTTTTTCAACCCCTCGGGCCGTTCCAGCAGGGCTTCCAACTCCCCGGATTCGATCAGCCACGCGCGGTCGCCGTAGGTCCCCTGATGCATCAGGATGGTCCCCGCCGGGATTTGCATGCGTCGGGTGTCGATGCTGGAAGGGCTGCTCATGGGGTCAGGCTCGGGTTCCGGTCGGCAAAAAGCATACTCCACCTCAGGACTATCAGAGAAGATGGACCAAAATCGTTAATCCGCAATCAGGCGAAACACCGCCATCATCCTCTTGAGCGGCGCGCCATGGCTGCGCTATGCATGCGCCCCTGCGACGGCGACGGGCCGGCGCCCGCGTGACTTCAGACCCGCTTGACTTCAGAGATGCCGAGATGACCGCCGAACCCACCGCCGCCACCCCCAAAGCCACCCCCAGCGACTGCCCCTGCCGCTCGGGCAAGAGCTTCGCCGACTGCTGCGGCCCCTATCTGGCCGGTCTGCCCGCGCCGACGGCGGAAGCCCTGATGCGGTCGCGCTATTCGGCCTACGCCGTGCGCAACATCGATTATCTGGAAGAGACGCTGCTGCCGGAAACGCGCGGCGATTTCGCCCGGAAAGAGGCCGAGACCTGGGCCGACACCAGCCTGTGGACCGGGCTGGAGGTGCGCGGGACCGAGGGCGGCCAGCCCGGCGACACCGATGGCGTGGTGGAGTTCGTCGCCCGTTTCACCATGAACGGCAAGCCGATGACCCACCACGAAACCAGCCGCTTCACCCACCGCGACGGCCGTTGGTATTACGTGGACGGCACGCTGGGTGCCCGTCCGCGCAGCGGCCCCAAGGTTGGCCGCAACGACCCCTGCCCCTGCGGCAGCGGCAAGAAGTACAAGAAGTGCCACGGGGCGTAACCACAGCCGCCTGATCGCCAACACCGACCGGGCGCGAGTCACCCCGCGCCCGGCCCGTTTTTTCGTGTTTTGGAAATTTCTGTCGTGTTTCCCGCCGCCGGGCGCAATCACGATTGAATTTCGCCTCGGAACGGCTCATGGTCTTTGAGCCGTGTTCCGGCGTTTCGGGATGCGGTTTATCACGACAGATGAGACTACACTTATGTTCGATCGCCCGCAGCGTAACAATTCGTTCCGCGCCCCCGAGATCACCCAGCGCGACATCCGAGCCACCGTCAAGTGGTTCAACGGCACCAAGGGCTTCGGCTTCGTGACGCCCGAAGACGGCTCGCCCGACGCTTTCCTTCATTCGACGGTTCTGCAATTCAGCGGGCATGACAGCCTGGACGAAGGTGCGACCATCGTGTGCGACCTGTCGCGCGGCCCGAAGGGTCCGCAGGTTGCCACCATCCATTCCGTCGACCTGTCCACCGCCGCGCCGAGCAGCCGTCCGGCCGCCCGTTCGCGCGACCGTGGCGACAGCTGGGGCAACGACGGCGGTTACGGCCGTGATTCCTACGGCGGCGGCGATTCGGACGAGACCGTTGACGGCACCGTCAAGTGGTTCAACGTGACCAAGGGCTTCGGCTTCATCGCCCCGTCCTCGGGCGGCAAGGACATCTTCGTGCACATCCGTGCGCTGGAGCGTTCGGGCATCCAGTCGTTGGCCGATGGCGAGCAGGTCCGTGTCAGCATCCGCCAGGGTGCCAAGGGTCCGGAAGCGCAGCGCATCGAACTGGCCTAAGTCCATCGTCGTGATGTGATGCGAAAAACCCCCGCTCCGATGGAGCGGGGGTTTTTTGTTGTTCGCAGGACACCGTCACGCCCGACCGGTCAACGCAGGCCGGGCAGGAAACGTTCGCTGTGCAGGCGATCGTCCGGCACGCCCCGGTCGCGCGCCGCCTGTTCCACCGCCGCGATCAAGGCGGGCGGGCCGCAGACATACAGATCGGGCGCGTCCCCGCGCAGCACCGCCAGATCGGCGCGCAGGGCGTCCGCCGGGGTTCCCACCACGCCCGACCAGTCGGCGTCCGCCTGCCAGACGCAGGGGATCAGGGCGAAACCGCCCGGCAAGGCGTCGGACAATGCCCCCAACTCATCAAGCGCAAACAGCTCCTCGGCCCGGTTGACGCCGAAATAGAGGCGGGCGGGCTGCGGATCCTGATACTCGGCCATCCGCCGCAGCATCGACAGCATCGGGGCCAACCCGGTTCCCCCCGCCACGAACCAGCGCGGCCGCAGGCCATTTTCCCGCAGGGTGAAACCGCCGAGCGGGCCATGCACCCGCAACCGGTCGCCCACCGCCGCGCGCCCTTCCAGATACTCGGAAAAACGGCCTTGCGGGTGCAGGCGGATCAAAAACTCCAGCGTGCCATCCCAATTGGCGGTGTTGGCCAATGAATAGGCGCGGCGCGCTCTGGCCCCATCCCCAGCCTCGTCCGGTATCTCCAACTCCATATACTGCCCAGCTTCGAACTCCGCCGCTGCCCCCTCCCCTTCATCCTCCAGGGTCAGGCGCAGGCGGACGGTGCGCGCACCGATCTGGGTCCGTTCGCTCACCACCGCGTGGCGCGGGCGAATCGCTTGGGTCAGGATGCGGGCGCGGTCGAAGGGGGCCGACAGCGCCAGCGGGCCGCGTGGGTAGGTCCGACACAGCAGGATCGCCCGGCGGGCGGCGTCCGCCACCGACAGGGCGGCCTCGCTGTGGGGGCCAAGCTCGTAATCCCCGCTCTCGGCGGTGGCGTGGCAGGCCCCGCACCCGCCCTCGCGGCAGACCACCGGCAGGAACAGATCGGCGGCGGCGGCGGCCTCCACCACGCTTTGATCCTCGGCGCAGGGAAAACTCAACCGCTCGCCGTCGCGGGTGAGCAGATCAACCGTGTGAAACGTCATCCGATGGGTCATCCCGGTTGGAACCACAAACGCACCGGCGCGCGTCCGAGAACACGCACCGGTGGGAGTATGAGCGTCAAGCCGCGCGGTTCAGGGCGGCGGCGATGTCGTCCGGCGCGGTGGTGATCGGCTGGATGCCGAACCGTTCGACCAGAACCGCCAGCAGCGTCGGCGTCAGGAAGGCGGGCAGCGTCGGCCCCAAGCGGATGTTGCGAATCCCCAGCGCCAGCAGGGTCAGCAGCACGGCGGCGGCCTTCTGTTCGAACCAGGACACCACGAGCGACAGCGGCAGGTCGTTCACGCCACAGCCGAACGCCTCGGCCAGCGCGCTGGCGATGCGGATGGCCGAATAGCTGTCGTTGCATTGCCCGATGTCGAGCAGGCGCGGAATCCCGCCGATGCTGCCGAATTCATGACGGTTGAAACGGTATTTGGCGCAGCCCAGCGTCAGCACCACCGTGTCGTCCGGCGCACCGGTGGCAAAGTCGCTGTAGTAATTCCGCCCCGCCGCCGCGCCGTCGCAGCCGCCGATCAGGAAGAAATGGCGGATGTCGCCCGCCTTCACCGCATCCACCACCGCACCGGCCACGCCCAGCACGGCGTCGCCACCGAAACCGACCGTCACCGTCTGTTCCGCCTCATCCGCCTTGAAGCCGGGCAGCGCGTTGGCCGCCGCGATCAGCGGGGCAAAGGCGTGGTCGGTCAGGTGGCGCACGCCCGGCCAGCCCACCGGGCCGGTGGTGAAGATGCGCTGGCGGTAACGCGGCCCCGGCTCGATGATGCAATTCGAGGTCATCAGGATCGGACCGGGAAAATTGGCGAAATCCGTCTGCTGGTCCTGCCAGGCCCCACCGTAATTGCCGACCAGATGCGGATAGGCCTTCAGCGTCGGATAGCCGTGGGCGGGCAGCATCTCGCCATGGGTGTAGACGTTGATGTCGGTCCCGGCGGTCTGCTTCAGCAGGGCTTCCAAATCGCCCAGATCATGGCCGCTGACCAGGATCGCCTTGCCCGCCACCGGGGTGACGCGGACGGCGGTGGGGTGCGGCGTGCCGAACCGCCCGGTGTTGGCGGCGTCCAGCATCTCCATGACCTGAAGGTTGAGACGACCGACCGACAGGGCGCGGTCCAACAGCTCCGCCATGTCGGTGGGGTCGCTGGCCAGATAGGCCATCGTCTCTTCCACCCCGGCGAACACCGCGTCGCGGGTGCAGCCCAGCACGGCGGCGTGGTTGGCGTAGGCCGCAACGCCCTTCATGCCATAGAGGATCAGGGCGCGCAGCCCGACGATGTCGGCCCCGACGCGCGCCAGATCGGCGTTCACCGGCACGATCGCGGCCTGGGCCAGCAGGCCGGTGAGATCGGCGGCGGGCGTCCACTCGATGGCCGGACCGGTCGCGTTGGGAATGTTCTGGGCCACATCGGGATTGGCAGCCAACGCCGCCTCGCAGCGGGCGGCCACCCGGTCACGCACCGCAGCGGCCTCGTGCAGCAGGGTGACGAAGCGAGTCGGGTTGAAATTGACGTTGGTCAGCGTGGTGAACAGCGCGTGCAGCATGAAGGCGCCCGCGTCGTTGTCGGGCACACCAAGCGCGCGGGCGCGGCGGGCCTGCTGGGCGATGCCCTTCACCGCGTGGACCAGCAGATCCTGAAGATCGGCGGTGGTCGCGTCCTTGCCGCACAGGCCCTTGGCCGAAGCGCAGCCGTCGCCGGTGGGCAGGCGGGTCGTTTGCTCGCACTGGTAGCAGAACATGGAAGAACACCCTATGAGGTTTCTGGAGCCTGTCCAGACCGCTTATAGGGGCCTCTTCCGACCGCTCACTTGACCATGGTCAAGCGTGGCTTACGCCTGTTTGGCGTCGATGATGCCGCGACGGATGGCGCGGGTCTTGGTGAAGGTGTCCTGCAACTGCTGCCCTTCGCCCCAACGGATGGCGCGTTGCAGGGCGGTCAGATCCTCGGTGAAGCGCTGGAGAATTTCCAGAACCGCTTCCCGGTTGTTCAGGAACACGTCGCGCCACATCACCGGGTCGCTGGCGGCGATGCGGGTGAAGTCGCGGAAACCACCGGCGGAAAATTTGATGACCTCGGACTTGGTGTCCTCCTCCAAATCCGACGCGGTCCCGACGATGGTGTAGGCGATCAGGTGCGGCAGGTGGGAGGTGATGGCCAGCACCCGGTCGTGATGCGCCGCCTCCATGATCTCCACGTTGGAGCCGACGCGCCGCCACAGCTCCGTCACCCGCTCCAACGCGTCGCGGTTGGCCCCGGTCGGCGGGGTCAGGATGCACCAACGCCCCTGAAACAGGCTGGCGAAGCCGTTTTCCGGCCCGGAATGCTCGGTTCCCGCCACCGGATGGCCGGGAATCAGATGCACCCCCTCGGGCAGATTCGGGCCGACGTCGCGCAGCACCGCCTGTTTGACCGACCCGACATCGGTGACGATGGTTCCGGGCTTCAGATGCGGGCCGATGCGTTCCCCCACCTCGGCGAAGCTGCCGACCGGGGTGGCGAGCACCACCAGATCGGCCCCGTCCAACGCAACCTCCACCTCCGTCGTCGCCATCTCGACGATGCCCAACTCCATCGCCTTGACGCACACGTCCTTGCTGCGGTCAGCACAGACAACCGTGCGGGCGATGCCGTATTCGGTCAGCGCCCGGGCCAGGGACGAGCCGATCAGGCCCATACCGATGAAGGCAACGCGGTCGAACAGGGGGGCGGTGTCGCTCATGATGGTCCACGGGGTTTGCGGGCGCGAAAACGCCTTGCTTTAAACCACCTTGGCGCGGGCGGACCAAGCGAAAACAGCGTGGAACGGACGGGGGCGCATCCGGTATGGCGGCCCCGCCCGCCCCAGTGGCGTTACTGTGCGTATTTGGCAATCAGGCTGTTGGTCATCGGATCGCGAAACTCGGCGACCTTGGCCCAAAATTGTTTGGCCTGATCCGGATTCGCCTTCACGAAGTCATGGTTCAGCATCACATAATAATCCTTGACCACGATGGGCGGCTCAACTTTTTCAATGCCCGCGTTGCCACTGGCCTTCAAAATCTGGTCAGCGGTAACGCTTTGCAGGACCACCGCGTTGACCCGGCCCATCTCCAGCTTCTTCAAATTCATATCGGTGGCCGGAGCCTCTTCCACGGTCATCCCCATCTTCTTGAGATCGGCGACGATGGAGTAGCCGGTGGGCGCGCCGATGGGACCGTTCAAGTTGGCGAACTCCTTACCCGTCCAAGCGACCGCATCCCCCTTTTTGCGATAGAGCGAAAAGCCGATGGTGGTGATGCGCAGGTTGGGATCGGCCTTGCCGTCCACACCGGGATAGGCCCCATACTCCAGCCGTTCCGGTTGGAAGGAGGAGTTGAACACCGCGTCCACCTGCCCGGCCTTCAGCGATTCCAGGCAGCGTTTCCAAGGCATCCGGGTGAATTCAACCTGAAGCCCGATCGCTTCGGCCGCCGCCTTGACGATCTCGACCGAAATGCCGGGTTTGGCCGGGTCAATCGCAGTGCCTTCGCCAATGTGGTTGGGGAACTGCTCTTTGTCCTCAAAGGCAACCTTCAGGACGCTGGCCGCAAACACATTGCCCGGTTGGGCCATCAGCACCAGCGCGCCGCACAACACCAAGAACGTGGCCTTCACCATATCCAATCCCTCTTCAATTTCGCCGGACGGCTTCCAGATCCGCAAGCGCAAGAGGATATTGGTCAATTATCGCATCGGTAAAGACGATGCCACCCCTGAATTCAAAGAACGATGTGAAATTTCACTTTGATAATTCATTGTGTCTCATGAAATTATCGTTTATTACCTTCAAAATGCTCCAATCATTTCATTGGAAAATTCACTCGCATCGCGTGTTGTTTTGGCGAATTTGTGATGATCTTATTCTCAAAAAACGCGCATCGTCACGAATCTTTCTCATACTGCTCCTCTTCGGCCTGACGGCGGCGGAAACCGATCAACGCGGTTTCGTCGAGCATCTCGGCCTCCTTCCGCTTCAGTTTTTGCTTTTCGCGCTTCAACCGCTCCTCTTCGGCCAGTTCGTAGCGCTTCAACTCCTGGTAGGATTCGGCCATCTGGTCGGTGGCGACGCTGATTTGCACCTCCACCTGCGCCAGCGATTCACCCAGCTTGCGGCCACGCTCCAGCGCGGCTTGGGCGAAGTTGGCGTAGGTGAAGGACACGGCGAAATTCTCGCGCGCGGTGGCCTGCTCCTGGGCGATTTCCTCTTTCAGCCGTTCGATCTCGGCGCGCAGACGGTCGCCCAGATTTTGCAATTCGGCCAGCACCCGGCGTTTTTCGTCCAGTTGCAGCTTTTGCAGTCGGATGATGGTTTTCAGGCTCATTGCGGCCACTGCACCCCGAAGATTTCAGCGAGCAGGGCGTAGCTGGTGGCCAGATCGGTCGATTCCCGCTTGCCCTGTTTCAAAAAGGCCTCCAAGGCCGGTTGATAATGGATGGCCTCGTCCACCTGCGGGTCCGATCCTCGGCGGTAGGCCCCCAACCGGATCATCTCCGCCATGTTGTCGTAGGACGACAACAGCCGCCGCGCGTGTCCGACCAACTCGTTTTCGTTCTTGGAGTTGCAGCCCGGCATGGTGCGGGACACGCTGCGCAGGATGTTGATGGCGGGGTAGCGGCCGCGCTCGCCGATCTGGCGTTCCAACACGATGTGACCGTCCAGAATGCCGCGCACGGCGTCGGCGATGGGTTCGTTGTGGTCGTCGCCATCGACCAGCACGGTGAACAGGCCGGTGATCGACCCCGACCCGCGCAACCCCGGCCCGGCGCGTTCCAGCAGGCGCGGCAGTTCGGCGAACACGGTGGGGGGGTAGCCCTTGGTGGTCGGCGGTTCGCCCGCCGACAGGCCGATTTCGCGCTGGGCCATGGCGAAGCGGGTCACGCTGTCCATCATGCACAGCACATCGCGCCCGGCGTCGCGGAAATATTCGGCCACCGCCAGCGTCATGTAGGCGGCCTGGCGGCGCATCAGCGGCGCTTCGTCCGACGTGGCGCAGACCACGATGGAGCGGGACAGGCCCTCCTCGCCCAGATCCTCGGTGATGAACTCCTGCAACTCGCGCCCGCGTTCGCCGATCAGCCCGATCACCGCGATCTCGGCGGCGGAAAAGCGCGCCAGCATCGACATGACGGAGGATTTGCCGACGCCGGACCCGGCGAAGATGCCCATGCGCTGGCCCCGGCAGCAGGTGAGGAAGGCGTTGATGGCGCGGATGCCCAAATCCAGCTTTTCACCAACGCGGGCGCGGGCGTGGGCGTTGGGCGGGTTGTTGCGGATGGGGATGCCGACCGGCCCCTTGGGCAGCGGCCCCTTGCCGTCCACCGGCTCGCCCAGCGCGTTGACCACCCGGCCCAGCCAGGCGTCGCAGGGAAAGATCGACGATTGCCCCGGTGCCACCAGCGCCCGGCAACCCAGCCCCACCCCATCGAGCGAGCCGAACGGCATCAGCAGCGCGCGGCCTAGACGAAAGCCGACGACCTCACAGGGAATGCGCCGTTCGTCGCGGGTTTCGACCAGACAGCGCCCGCCGACCGACAGCTCCTTTTCGATGCCGCCCACCTCGACCATCAGCCCCGACACGGCGGTGACGCGCCCGAACCGGCTGGTTCCGGGAATGGCCTCGATGTCGTGGATCAGTTGCGCGATGTCGGCGGGCACAGGCGTGCTCCCAAGGTGCGGCGGGTTGGGGTCGGTTGGCGGTATGGGCGGCGGACGTCCGCCGTTAACCATCCTAATCTTATCTTGCGAGGGAAGCATTAACGAGGGGTGAAGCGCATCCTTCTGGCGTTAAGCTGAATCGTCTGTTAACTTGTGTAAACGGCGGGCGACAGACACCGTTCATGAAGGAGCGGGGGCCGCGCCGGAGTCTGGGTTGCGAAAGCGCAGCGTCAACGTCGGGATGCCATCATGCGGGTTTTGCTGGTTGAGGACGACACCTCCGTCGCCAAAAGCATCGAGTTGATGCTGAACACGGAGGGTTTCATCGTCGATTCCACCGATCTGGGCGAAGATGGCCTGGAAATCGGCAAGCTGTACGATTACGACATCATCATTCTCGACCTGATGCTGCCCGACATCGACGGGTACGAGGTGTTGCGCCGCCTGCGCGCCGCCCGCGTCACCACCCCAATCCTGATCCTGTCCGGCCTGACCGAGATGGACAACAAGATCAAGGGGTTGGGTTTCGGGGCCGACGATTACCTGACCAAACCCTTCGACAAGCGCGAGTTGATCGCCCGCATCCAGGCCATCGTTCGCCGGTCCAAGGGCCATTCCGACAGCGTCATCCGCACCGGGCGTCTGACCGTCAACCTCGACACCCGCACGGTGGAGGTGGACACCCAGCCGCTGCACCTGACCGGCAAGGAATATGGCATCCTGGAGCTGTTGAGCCTGCGCAAGGGCACGACGCTGACCAAGGAAATGTTCCTCAACCACCTCTATGGCGGCATGGACGAGCCGGAGCTGAAGATCATCGACGTCTTCGTCTGCAAGCTGCGCAAGAAGCTGGCCGCCGCCACCCAGGGCGACAACTACATCGAAACCGTGTGGGGCCGTGGCTATGTGCTGCGCGACCCGCATGAGGAGATTGTGGAGGGTGGGGCCGCCCCGCCGCCGCCCCGGCTTCAGCCGCAAGCGGCCGGCTGACGGCGGCCCGCGCCACGGTTTCAAATCACGGTCAAAGCCTTTTATTTTTGCGCTGCGGCGTTCCATTCACCGATTCTTCTTGAAGTGGGGGGCGTTCCCCCCACTTATGAACTCATCATCCTGCTTCTCGGACTGCCCGGGCCTGTTTCGCCCACGATCTCGCTTCGCGAGCTTGCCAGATGCGGTCACTCCAAAATCCAGTGTGATGCGCCGCATCGGTGATGCGGTGCCACTTACGTTATGGGAGGCGGAGATGCCCGTCGGCACCGTCAAATGGTTCAACAGCACCAAGGGTTTTGGCTTCATTCAACCGGAGGACGGCACGGCTGACGTGTTCGTGCACATCTCCGCCGTTGAACGCGCGGGTTTGCGCAGCCTGCTGGAAGGCCAGAAGCTGTCTTACGAACCCCTGCGCGACCCCAAGCGCGGCAAGACGTCTGCGGAAAATCTGAAGGCGGTTTGATCCGTCTTCGGTGATTTCCCGAAGGGAAAGGGCATCGGGCGACCGGTGCCCTTTTTCCGTGTTTCCCGAACCGGAGTGACGGTCCATGGCGTTCAAACCGAACTACAACCAGCAGCGCGCCGAGCGCAACCGGGCCAAAGAGCAGAAAAAACAGGAAAAGCTGCAGCGCCGCGAGGAAGAGGTGGCCGCCCGCCGTGCCGCCGACCAAGCGCCGGACGCCGCCGCCGATCAGCCTGAGCAAGCCTGAGTTTCGTTCATTCTTTCTTGGAGACCACGATCATGGCCCGCAAAAAGCCGCCGGTGGACAACGGCTTTCAACTGTTCGACGTCCTGTATCAGGACGGTGCCCGCACCTCGAACCGCAAGGTGCCGACCGCCGACATCGACAGCTACAACGCCGAAAACTCAATCCGCGCCTTCATCGAGGCCCAGGACCGCAAGATCGCCGAATTGTCTGGGAACCCGCGCGGCCCGATCAAGACGATCACGCCGTCGGAAGGCTGACAGGTTGGTCACGGCAACGGCGGCGGTGCGACACCGTCGCCCGCCGTCGCCACCCACCGTCGCCACCCACCGTCCGTGTCTCAGGGAATGAAACCGCCCAGGCTGTACAGCCCGCGCTGACCATCGACCGGCTTGAACTTCTCGGTGATGCCCAGCACGGTTTCAGCACCACCCAGATACAAAACGCCGTCCTGCGGCATCTGGCGGGCGATGGCCTCCAGAACCTTTCCCTTGGTCGGGCCGTCAAAGTAAATCAGCACGTTGCGGCAGAACACGATGTCGAACTGCCCCAGCGGCGACAAATCGCCCAGCAGGTTCCATTCGCGGAAGCTGGCCATCTGCCGCAATTGCGGGCTGATCTGCCACTTGTCGCCGTTCTGCTTGAAATGCTTCACCAGCATGGTGATCGGCAGGCCGCGTTGCACCTCGAATTGGGTGTAAACGCCCGCCTTCGACCGCTCGACCATTTCGGCCGAAATGTCGGTGCCGACGATCTCCACCCTCCAGCCCGCCAGCTTGGCCGCCTCGTCGTTCAGGATCATCGCCAGCGAATAGGCTTCCTGCCCCGAGGAGCAGGCCGCCGACCAGATGCGGATCGTCCGCTTGGTCGCGCGCGCCGCCATCAGCTTGGGCAGCACCAGTTGGCGGAACTGGTCGAACGGCTTCTGGTCGCGGAAGAAGGACGATTCGTTCGTCGTCATCGCTTCGGTGATGTCGCGCAGCAGCGCTTCATCCTTCCGCGTGCGGACGGTGGTCGCCAGCTCATCCAACCCCTTCATGTTCCATTTGCGCGCCACCGGCATCAGCCGGGATTCGAGCAAATAGGCTTTGTCGCGGGTCAGGACCAAGCCGGAACGCTGCTTGAGCAGCGTGGAGAACATGTCGAAATCTTCGACTCTCATGCTGCCCTCGACGCGAACTTGCGGATGTAAGGACCGATTTCCTTCAGCGGCAGAATGGCCGAGCAGATGCCCGCCTGCGCCACCGCGCCGGGCATCCCCCACACCACGCTCGACGCCTCATCCTGACCAACCAGGGTGCCACCGCCGTTGACCACGTCGGTGCAGCCCTTCAACCCATCCTGGCCCATGCCGGTCAGGATGCAAGCGAGGATCTTGCGGCCGCCATAGGCCTTCAGGATCGACCGCATCATCGGGTCGACCGCCGGGCGGCAGAAATTTTCGGGCGGATCCTTGGTCAGCGCGATCACGTTGGTTCCGCCGCGCTGCGCCACCAGCATGTGGAAATCACCGGGCGCGATGTAGCAGCGGTTCTGCACGATCGGTTCGCCGTCCTTGGCTTCCTTCGCGTCGATGCCGCACTGGCGGGTGATGTGTTCCGCCAGAATGGTGGTGAAGGTGGCGGGCATGTGCTGGGTGATGAGGATCGGTTGCGTGACCGCCCCCTTCATGTGCGATAGCACCTCGAACAGCGCCTGCGGCCCACCGGTCGAACTGCCGATGGCGATGATGTCCGGCTTCACCTGCATGCCCATCGGGGCCGGGCGGGTGGTGATCGGGGCCACCTCCCGCTTGAAGGCCATCGGGACATGCACGGGCGACAACGGGCGGATTTCGCCCCGGCTGCGCGACCCGGCGCGGCGCGCCGCCGCCCCCAGCGCCTTGACCTTCGCCACCAGCTCGCGCTTGAAATCCTCGGCCCCGCCGATCTCGCGGGTCGAGGTCGGCTTGGGGATGTAATCGGCGGCCCCGGCCGACAGGCAGCGCAGCGACACATCGGCCCCGCGCAGCGTCAGGGTCGAGGCCATGATGATCTTGACCTGCGGGGCCACGGCCAGCAGCTTCGGGATGGCGGTCAAACCGTCCATCACCGGCATTTCGATATCAAGAACGATGACGTCGATCGAGTTGCGTTGCAGCGAGTTGATCGCCATCTGGCCGTCGCCAACCGACGTCACCACGCGGATGTCGGCGTCGCCCTCCAACGCACGGGTCAGCAGCCCTCTGATGACGGCGGAATCATCCACCACCATGACCCGGACCGGATCCGGATTCGCTGGTTTGGTGCTGGTGATGGAACTTCTGCCAAAACTGTCCGACATAACCACCGATCGCCTTTCCACTCGACACCCACGCGGAGCCTTGCGTCATACGCAGGCCATCAGTTCACAGCAAGCCCACTTGCGCAAACTTGGTCTGGATGATGTCGCTGTCGAAGGGCTTCATGATGTACTCATTGGCCCCCGCCGACAGCGCTTCCTGGATGTGGGCGAGGTCGTTTTCCGTTGTGCAGAAGACAACCTTGGGCGCATCACCGCCTGCGGTTTCGCGCAGACGGCGCAGGAAATCGATGCCGTTCATCACCGGCATGTTCCAATCCAGCAGAATGGCGTCGGGCATGTGGGCCATGCACTGCTCCAACGCCTGCTTCCCGTCCTCCGCCTCGGTGCACGCGAAGCTCAGTTCCTCCAAGATCTTGCGCGCAACCTTGCGGACCACGCGGCTGTCATCGACGACCAGGCAGGATTTCATTTCGATAGCGCCTCAGCAAACAGGACGGGACCGGCGAAGGAGGAGACGGCGGATCAGGCCGTCTCGACCGTCGTGAAGTTGAGCAGACGCGGCACGTCCAGCACAACCATCAACTGACCGTTCAAACGATAAATACCGGTGGACACCTCACGCCAGCGCGGATCCAGGGTCGCCGGATTGCGCTCGAAATCCTCGTTGGTGAGGCTCAACACCTCCCCCACCGAATCCACCATCAGGCTGTACAGTTCGCCGCGCAGATCGACGACGATGGACATGCCCGCCTTGTCCTTGCTGCGGCCGGGCAGTCCCAGACGCAGGCGGACGTCGATGGCGGTGACGATGCGGCCACGCAGGTTCAGCGAACCGGCAACCTCCGGCGGGGCCAGCGGAATGCGGGTGATCCGCTGGTGGCCGAGAACGTCCTGAACCTGGAGGACCGGGATGCCGAACAACTGGTCGGCAATCGTCATGGTCACATAATCCTGGTTGCCGGTGGCGACGAGATCGTCGCCCTTCGACTTGCGGACGGTGGAGGGCAGCTTGGCGTTGCTCATGCGGCACCTTTATGTTCGGTCAGCGTCTGCTGGAGAGCGAAAAGCAGCGCGTCGCGGTCGAACTTGGCGACGTAATCGTTGAAGCCGGCGATGCGGCCGCGATCCAGGTCGCGCGGGCTGGCGTGGCTGGACAGGGCCACCATCGGCACCCGCTGCCAACGGCTGCCATGGCGGATCGCCTCGGCGAAGTCGAAGCCGCTCATGCCCGGCATTTCGATGTCCGACACGATGACGTCGAAGTCCTCGCCCGCTTCGCACAGGGCCAACGCGTCGTTGGCGTTCTCCACCGCCGTCACGTCATAGCCCGCCACCGACAACAGCGGCGTCAGCAGGTTGCGGAAGAACGGGCTGTCGTCCACCAGCAGCACGCGTTGCAGCTTCTCTTCCTCGTAGCCGTCGTTGCCGCCCGAGCCGAACCAATCCTTGTAGGCCTGGGTCAGGAAGAAGCCGGCGTCGATGACCTCGGTCGCCTTGCCCGCGATGATCGCCGACCCCATCAGGCCCGGACGGTCGGCGGCAAGCTGGACGTTCAGCTTCTCTTCCACGATGTCGACGATCTCGTCGACGATCAGGCCCATCGAACGGTCGCCGTCGGCGAAGACCAGAACCGGCTGGCGGCCTTCGGTCCCCAGCATGAAGTTCGGATCGATCGGGACCAGGGGCATCAGCTTGCCGCGATACTGGACCATCGGCAGGCCGTTGGACATTTCCACGCTGGTGACATCGACGTCTTCCAGACGGGCGACGAGCGAGAGCGGAACCGCCTTGGGCGCGCCTTCGCCCGCACGGAACAGCAGCAGGGCCATCTTGTCTTCCTGGCGCTGGGTCTGGACCGCCGTGGTCTCCTTCCCGGCGACGTCGCCCACCGCCATTTCGCCGGTAGCCGACGCAATGCCGTTGGGATCCAGGATCATGATGACAGAGCCATCGCCCAGGATGGTGTTGCCCGAGAACATCTCGATGTGGCGCAGGATCGGGGCGACCGGCTTCACCACGATTTCCTCGGTGTCGAACACCCGGTCAACCATGATGCCGAAGGTGTAGGTGCCGACCTGGGTCACGACGATGAAGGTTTCGTCTTCGGTCTTCTTGGTCGCCTCGTCGTCGTCCAGCTTCAACAGCTGTTGCAGCGACACCAGCGGCAGCAGGCGGTTGCGCAGGCGCAGAACCGGCGTGCCCTTCAGCCGTTCGATGGTGTGTTCGCTGTCGGCGGCGGCGCGCACGAGTTCGACCACGCTGATCTGCGGGATGGCGAAGCGTTCGGCGGCGCATTCCACGATCAGCGCCGACACGATGGCCAGCGTCAGCGGGATCTTGATGACGAAGGTCGATCCCTTGCCCTGGACCGACTTGATTTCGATCGTGCCGCCGATCTTTTCGATGTTGGTCTTCACCACGTCCATGCCGACGCCACGGCCCGACACGTTGGTGACTTTGGCCGCCGTCGAGAAGCCCGGCTTCATGATGAACTGGATGATCTGCTGGTCGGTCATCGAGGCCAGCTCGATTTCCGACGCCATCCCGTTCTGGATGGCCTTCTGCTTGATCTTGTCGATCGCCAGACCCTTACCATCATCCTGAATCTCGATGATGATGTGACCGCCCTCGTGATAGGCGTTCAGGGTGATGCGACCGGTCTCCGTCTTGCCCGCCTTGACGCGGTCGGCGGGGATTTCCAGACCATGGTCGGCGCTGTTGCGCACCATGTGGGTCAACGGGTCCTTGATCAGCTCAAGAACCTGACGATCCAGTTCGGTGTCGGCACCGAGCATCTGGAGGTCGATCTTCTTGTTCAGTTCGTGCGCCAGATCGCGGACCAGACGCGGCAGCTTGGCCCAGGCGTTGCCGATGGGCTGCATGCGCGTCTTCATGACGCCTTCCTGCAGCTCCGACGTCACATGGTTCAGGCGTTGCAGCGGCGCGGCGAACTCGCTTTCCTTCTGCGAGCGCAGGATCTGGAGGAGCTGGTTGCGGGTCAGCACCAGTTCCGAGACCATGGTCATCAGATTTTCAAGCAGGTCCACGTTGACGCGGATGGTCTGCGCGGCAACCGCCGATTCCTTGGTCGTGTTCTCGGCGTTGCCATCGTTGGCACCGCCGCCGCCACCCGCCGCCGCCGCCGGAGCGGCCGCCGGGGGCTTGGCCGCCGCCGGTTCGGGTTCGGACACGACCAGATCGTGCGAAGGTTCGGGGGCCGGTTCCGGCGCGCGCGGGGCCAGCGCGGTGCTGGCCGGAGCCGCCGGGGCGGGGGCCGGAGCGGCGGGAGCCGGGGTGGCCGCCGGGCCGGGGGTGGCGTTCCACAGCGCTTCCAACTCGTCCAGCGTGGCCGGACGCTCTTCCGCAGCGGCGACCGCCGGGGCGGTGGGCGGCGGGGGAGGAGGCGGCGGTTCGGCGGCCGGAGCACCGCCCAGCTTGCCTTCGGCGCACAGATTCAGCCGCTCGATCAACGGCATATCGTCGCCCGGCGGCTCGGCTTCCGTGGCTTCCAGCACCGCCAGCAGGCTCTTGATGGTGTCCAGCGCCTGGAGGATGAGCGACACCGCTTCCGGCGTGATGGTCAGTTCACCGTCACGGAACTTGCCCAGCACGTTTTCCGACGCGTGCGCCACCTTTTCCAGGCGCGGCAGGCCGAGAAAGCCGCAGGTGCCCTTGATGGTGTGGACGAGACGGAAAATGTTCGACAGCAGTTCCGGGTTGTTGGGGTTCTGCTCCAGTCGGACCAACTCGACGTCGAGCACCGATAGGTTTTCGTTGGTTTCCGTTAGAAATTCGGAGAGCAGATCATCCATGTCGCATTCCCCAGGCCCAATGTTATGGTCCGCGCCGACCTGCGGCTCAAACAAGCGAATCCGACGATTCACCGTTCGCGTTCCAGTTCAGGTGTTGCCGGAGCGTGGCAAACACTGATTAAGAGAACCTTACCTGCGGCGATAGGGAAATCGTGCAACGCCACGCCGAAAATCGGTGGGGCGCATGGTCACACCCGGCAACGCCCAGCCTTTGGCCGCAAGACAACGCTGCGGTTGGCCCCGTCCGGGCGGCCAAAGCGGCGGAATTCGCCGATCCCTGCAATTTTGGCATGAACAGAGACCCATCACCTCGCCCCACACCGCGCCATCGGTCGCAGGGTTGACCGCACAGGGGTCGACTCGCGTATTTTCAGAAAAATTACGACAAACGCCGCGTATCGCCGCCGCGCGTCACCGGAGCGTCACCAGATGGCGGTCAGACTCAGGCGATCCGGACCGGAGGCCGCAACGGACAGGCGCAACCCGGCATCCTCGGCAAAACGCCCGGTCACAAAGGCGTGCACGCTGCGCGGGGTCAGCGCGGCCACCGCATCGCCGCGCAGCGCCGCCTCCAAATCGGGGGTGAGCGCCCCCGGTCGCCCATGGGCGGTCACGACCACCCGGCCAACACCACCGTCGCCCTCCCCGCTCACCGCGATGCGCCCGCCATAGGGCATGGCCTCGTCGGCCAGGAGGATCATGTTCAGCACCAGCTTGGCCACGCCGCGCCGCTCGGCCAGAGCCGGGGGAAGGCTGGCGTCGGTCCAATCGAGCGTGGTGCGCCCGCCGTCGAGCCACCCCGCCGCCGCCTGACGCGCGTCGGCAAAGCCGCGCTGGTCGCGCCCGGCGGCCCCATAGGCCAGACGGAACACCCGCAGCCGCCGGTCGGCCTGGGCGGAGGAGTGCGCGATCAGCGCAACGGCTTCGGTCAGGAAACCGGGCGGCACGCCCCCCGCCACGCCGTCCACCCCCTCGCCATCCACACCTTCGGCGTCCTCCTGCATCTCCTCGATCAGCTCCAACCCGTTGCGGATGGCCCCCACCGGACTGACCAGATCGTGGCACAGTTTGGACGCAAGCAACTCCAGCACCCGCACCTCAACCTTGGCCGCAGCCGGGTTGGCGGAAAGCGCATCGACGGTCTGGCGATCGGTCAAGGGGGCATCTCCACGCGGCAGAGAAGCGGGTTGCTGCCTCTCCGTCATACTCTATATCGTGGGTTTTGTAACGTTGGTGGCGGTGGGTTTCCTGCGAAAAGGACGGGTGTCATGGATGAATCGTTGGTTCCCGGTGCCTGGGTGCGCCACCCTGTCCAAGCCGATTGGGGCCTGGGGCAGGTGCAATCGGCCATCCGCAACCGGGTGACGGTGAATTTCGAACACGCGGGCAAGGTGCTGATCGACACCGACGTGGTGAGTTTGACCGTGGTCGATCCCGATCGCGGGTGAGTCGCGGATCGCCCACAACGCGACTTTCCTCCGCACGCTACACGGTATAGGATTTTCCCGTCGGGTGAGCGCGAGGGCGGAGACGCGCGTGATTTCACGGTTGAAGGGGGGGATGAGCGCGTTTGGCCTTCTGCTGATCCTTGGCTTGAACGCCATGATCGGGGCCGATCTTCTGCGCGAACACGACGAGGTGCTGGGACAGGCGTGGGAGGAAACCCAAAGCCTGAGCCTGATCCTGGAACGCCAGGCGACGGACAGCGTGGCCGGGGTCGGCAAGATTCTGGCGGGCACGGTGGAGGTTCTGAACCATCGGTTCCAAGTGTGGGATCGGGGCGATCTGGAGGCGCAGGCGCTGCTGCGGCGTCAGGCCGCCCTCTCGCCGCTCATCCATGCCCTGCTGGTCGTTTCGGCCGATGGGAAGCTGATTCACGACAGCACCACCCTGGATCCGTCCGATCCCGACCTCGCCGACCGCGAATACCTCACCGTTCACCGCAACGATGGCGGCGTCGGGCTGCATCTGGGAACCCCGGTCTTCAGCCGGGTGGCCGGGTCCTGGTTCGTCACCATGAGCCGACGGCTGGAGGAGCCGGGCGGGCACTTCGCCGGGGTGGTGGTGGCGATGATCGACCCGGCGGCCTTCCGCAGCTTCTACGAGGCGTTCCGCCTGCGCAACGGCGCGATGGTCACGCTGTACCACGCCAACGGCCCGATGATGGCCCGCTTCCCCGATCCGGTGCCGGAGGTGGGCCGGACGGCACTGCCGCTGCCGTCCAGCGCCGCCCACCTCAAGCCGGGCATGACCGGGACCGAGCACGCCGACGCCAGCGCCGAGGGGCCGGACCGCATCCTCAGCGCCCGGCGGTCGGCGGATCTGCCGCTGGTCATTGCGGTGTCGATGGCCACCGACCGGCTGTTGCAGCCCTGGCGCGGCAAACTCATCTGGTCCCTGGCGGTGGCCGCCAGCGGCAGCGCGATGCTGGCCTTTCTCACCTTTGCCCTGGTGCGCGAAGCCGGACGGCGCGAGGCGATGCTCACCGACTTGCAACGCAGCGAACGCGCCCTGCGCGACAGCCAACAGCGCCTGATCCAGGACATCGCCGGGCGTTACCGGGCCGAAGCCGAATTGATCGCCGCCAAACAGGCGTCCGACGCCGCCAACCGGGCCAAAACCCAGTTCCTGGCCAACATGAGCCACGAACTGCGCACCCCGCTCAACGCCATCATTGGCTTTGCCGAGGCGCTGGAAACCGGAATCTTCGGCCGCATGACCGGAAAGCCCGCCGAATACATCGGCGACATCCGCCGGTCCGGCCAGCATCTGTTGAGCCTCATCAACGACATCCTCGACACCACCAAGATCGAGTCCGGCAAATACGCCCTGCACGAGGAGGTGGTGGACATCCGCGACGCGGTGGACCAAAGCCTGCGGTCACTCGCCCCCCAGGCGGCGGAAAAATCCATCAGCCTGTCCGCCAGCCTGCCCGACGAGCCGCCCCACCTGTTCGCCGACGAACGGGCCATGCGCCAAATCCTGCTGAATCTGCTGTCGAACGCGTTGAAATTCACCCCGACGGGCGGGCGGGTGGTGGTGATGGTCGATGTCAACGAACGCAATCTGCGCCTGCGCGTGATCGACACCGGCATCGGCATCCCCCAGGGGGAGTTGATGCAGGTGTTGGAGCCGTTTCATCAGGTCGACAATTCCCACACCCGGCGTTACGCCGGAACCGGCTTGGGTCTGCCCCTGGTCAAATCGCTGGTGGAGATGCAGGAGGGCCGATTCCTGCTGACCAGCGCGGTCGGGCGCGGGACCACGGCGACCGTCCTGTTTCCCGCCGCCCGGCTGCGGCGTCCCCTCAGCGCGCCCACCGCCCCGACCGCGTTGGACGACAGCGCCCGTCTTCTGGAACGGCTGTCCTGATCCAGGCACCGGGTCACGGCCGGGGGTCACGACCGGGGGGCGCAGCAGCAGGTCACGGCAGGAGGAACAGGGCGAGATACGTGCGCTGGATCGGGGAAAAATTGTTGTCCGACAGAATGTATAGCAGCGTGCCGCCGCCGGGGGCCGGTCGGGTGGCGATGCCTTCGAAATTGTCGTTCAGCAACGGTCGCTCCAACCGGGCCAGCTCTTCGCCAGTCGCATCGGCCCCCTGATGCAGGGCGGTGGCGGGCAACCGGACAATGCGGGTGGACCAACCGCCCAGCAACGACACCCGCCGTTCCAACACCAGCGCGCCACCATCGGGCAGGGGGGCAGCCCCGGTTGGCCGGAAGCGTGGGGCGCTGCGGTACTGGAAGGGCAACCAATCGGATTCCTGGCTGGGCACACCGGGGCGCGCCGTCACCCAGGCCCGGCGCGGTTGGCTCGGATCCCGGCGTGAATCCTCTTCCCCTTCCTCAATGGTCAGAAGACGGCCATCGGCCAGTTGGGTGAGCGATTCCAGACCACCATTCTCCGGGCTGCCAGTCTCTTCGTTGCCAATCTCTTGGTTGCCAGCCTCTGACATGCTCTTGGCCACGCCCGGCGGCGTCGGCACGCGGACGGGGCGGCCAGCGGACGCGGGGGCATCACCGTTGTAGCGCAACAAGCGATGATGCCGTTCCAACGCCACGATCCAATCACCCTCACGGCCACCCTCACGCCCACCCTCACCTCCATCGGGTTCGGTCAGGCGCATCACCTCTTCGGCGTCCAGCAACCATTTGGACTCGGTCCCCTCCACCTCCACCGACAAGGGGCGGGCGACGACGTCGGCAACATCGGTCAACCGGCCATCACCGCTGTGGATCAAGCGCCCGTTCACCGACAGGCCGGTGTCGCCAATGGCCGCAAAGCGCGCTCCATCGGCCGACACCCACAGGCCGGACAGGCCGCCGACCCCGGCCAGATTGGTCAGATCCACCGCGCCACGGAACAGAAGCGCCCCCACCCGGTCCACATCCGCGCGCTCCGGGTCCAGCGGGACCGGAACCGCGCGCGAGGGTTCGGCCAACTGGGATTTGGGCGGTTGGTGGACCAACGTCGCACATCCACCCGCCAAGGCCAGAAGCAGCAGGGTGGTCAGGGGAATAGGAAGGGGCGGACGCATGCCCGCAGTGTTGCCACGCCCGCGCCCAAAGCGGAAGAGGGGATGGCGCGCCCATCCCTTTTGCATCAGCTTGACAATCCTTTCGAAAATCTTAAGATAACCCTGTCTGCTCCAATGGGGAGAGACCGGAACCCGCCACACGGGGGATCCGTCCGTCATATCGCTTCGCATGAGGATGTGACATGAGCACCGCGCTCGCGCTTCGTTCGCCCGATTCCGGTGAATCGCTGTCGCGCTACATCAACGACACCCACCGCTACCCCGTTCTGTCGCCGGAGGACGAGTTCATGCTCGCCAAGGCGTGGACGGAGCACGCCGATCTGAAGGCGGCGCAACGGCTGGTGACAAGCCATCTGCGGTTGGTCGTGAAGATTGCGGCGGGTTATCGTGGCTATGGGTTGCCGCTGTCCGATCTGATCGCCGAAGGCAATCTCGGTCTGATGACCGCCGTCAAGAAATTCGAACCCGATCGGGGCTTCCGCCTGTCCACCTACGCGATGTGGTGGATCAAGGCGTCGATCCAGGATTACATCCTGCGGTCCTGGAGCCTGGTCAAGATCGGGACCACCGCCGCGCAGAAGAAGTTGTTTTTCAGCCTGGGCCGTTTGAAACGGAAGCTGGGCGAAATCGGCAGCGGCGATTTGCAGCCTGAAAGCGTCACCCGCATCGCCAACGACCTGGAGGTTGGCGAGCATGAGGTGATCGCGATGAATCAGCGGCTTTCCTCGCCGGTCGCCTCGCTCAACGCCCCCATCGCGGCGGACGGCGACGCGGAGTGGCAGGATTTGTTGGCCGACGAACGCCCGTCGGTGGAAGAGTCCTTGATCGAGCGCGGGGAAAAGGGCCGCCGCTCGGCCCTGTTGACCAACGCGCTGGCCGTGCTGAACGACCGGGAGCGCGACATCCTGATCAGCCGCCGCCTGTTGGAAACCCCGTTGACGCTGGAGGAGCTGGCCGTCCGCTATGGCGTCAGCCGCGAGCGCATCCGCCAGATCGAAGAGCGCGCCTTTGACAAGGTCGCCAAGCAGACCTTGCAGTTGGCGGCGGCGGCGTAACCCTTCTTCCGATCCTTCGGCGATCCGTTTTCCACCCCTTCCGCGCCACCGCGCGGGAGGGGTTTTTCGTTGCGCCGACCATCGGCCCCAACAGGGAGGCTTGACGCCGCCCGGTGAATTGTTCAACAATAATTATTGTTGAACAATGTGGACCGCCGCGCCATGCCCCCTCATCCGCCCGCCGTCACCGACCGCGCCGCCGACCGGATGCGGACCGCCATCATGGAGGGGGGCTTGCGGCCCGGCGAACAGTTGGTTGAGGCCGAATGGACCGACCGGCTGGGCGTGTCCCGCAACACGCTGCGCGAGGCGTTCCGCCAATTGTGCCGGGAGGGGTTGGCCGAGCATCAGCGCCATTGCGGCGTGACCGTCCGCAACCTGAGCGCCGAGGATGTGCGGGAGATCTTCACCATCCGCCGCGCGTTGGAGCTTTCGGCGGTGGCGACCGTCACCACCCCCATCGCCCCGCACCGGCTGGATTCCATGCGGGCCTGCGTCGCAGCGGCCGCCGACGCCGCCAAGGCCCAGGACTGGCGGGCGGTGGGCAGCCACAGCCTGCGCCTGCACGGCGAGATCGTTCGGCTGATCGGCAGCCCGCAGCTTGACGCCTTTTTTGCCAGCGTCCTGGCGCAACTGCGCCTCAGCTTCGCCATCAACCCGGACGAGGCCGCCTTCCAAGCGCCATGGCTCGACCGCGACGCCGCCATCCTCGACCGTTTGGCCGAAACCGACCCGGCCGGAGCCGCATCGGCGTTGCGCGCCTATCTCGACGATTCCGAACGCGGGCTGCTGGCCCGCTTCCCCGCCCCCTAACTCCCAAAATCCTGACTCCACCGGACAAGGACCCTCACGCCATGCCCAGCTATCCCGCCGCCTACCAGGCCACCAAGGGGTCCGCCCTGGATGTGGACCGCGCCTTTTACCAGCGCATCGCCGACCAGACCGATGGGCGCGAGCTGGTCGAAACTCTGGTCGTGCCGATCCGGTCGGGACGGGCCTGGACGGTTCCCGCCGGGCATGTCTTCCGCATCGTCACCATCGACGGGCCGCAAGTGGCCGATTTGAACATCTGGAACCGCCACGACCCGCGCGAACGGCTGTGGGCGTCGCGCACCCGCCAGCTTCAGCAGGCCCATGTCAGCACCCACGACCGGCTGTGGTCGACCCTGCCCTTCCTGCGCCCGCTGGTGACGATCACCAAGGACACGCTGGCCGATTACGGCATCGACGAGCATGGCGGCCGCGTTCATGACCTGTTGGGCACGCGCTGCGATCCCTACGTCAATCGCATGCTGACGGGGGAGGATTTCCACCATCATTGCCATTCCAACCTGACGCGCGCGGTCGCCCCCTATGGCCTGACCGAATTCGACGTGCACGACGTGCTGAACGTCTTCCAAGTCACCGGCCTGAACGCGCAGGACAAGTATTTCATGAAGGCGTGCCCGGCCAAACAGGGCGACTTCCTGGAATTCTTCGCCGAAATCGATCTGCTCTGCGCCCTGTCCACCTGCCCCGGCGGTGATCTCAGCGTGCCATTGTGGGGGCCGGACGCCCGCGACCCGCTGGAGGTCTGCCGCCCGCTGGGGGTGGAGGTCTACCGCGTCGATCCCGCGCTGCTGGACGGCTGGCAATCGCCGCCGGTCGCCGCCTATCGCGGCAACCACGGCCTGACCCTGCCGACGCCGCCCTGGGAGAAAGGCAGGGCAATCGCTTGAAGCATTGGGCACCCGACCAGAACAAGAATGGACACGGATTCCACGGATTTTTTCACGGATTTCGCGGAACCCGTCTCAGAGCCACTCTGTTTGCGATTGTGC
>JAIXPD010000032.1 GCA_027486405.1 Azospirillum sp.
GAAATTCCTCTATTAGGACATTCGTCATCCCCGCGAAGGCGGGGATCCAGAGTTCGCAGAGTGGCTCTGACGGGAAAGCCTGGATCCCCGCCTTCGCGGGGATGACGGTAAATTCTTCATATAGGTTTATAACCCTTCAAGCGATTGCCCTGTGTTGGGGGGCTTCGGATCAGGCTTTCGGCGCGACGGCGTCGGGCAGGACCGCGCCGGACAGCGCGGCATAGGTGCGGGCCAGCGACGAATCGTCGTCCCGTCCCATCCCCGCCCCCGCCGTGGCCAGATACATTTGCAGGGCGGCGGCGGCGACCGGCACAGGGTAACGGGCGCTGCGCGCCATGTCCTGGATGATGCCCAAATCCTTGACGAAAATCTCCACCGCGCTCAACGGGCGGTAATCCCCGGCCAGGATGTGCGGCACCCGGTTTTCAAACATCCAGGAATTGCCCGCCGACGCGGTGATGACCTCGTACACCTTAGCCAGATCCAGGCCCTGCTTGGCGGCAAAGGCCATCGCCTCGCAGGCGGCGGCGATGTGCACCCCGGCCAGAAGCTGGTTCACCATCTTGAAGGCGGCACCGGTCCCCGCCGCGTCGCCCAGTTCATAGAGCTTGCCCGCCATGGCGTCGAGCGCCGGGCGCGCCTTGGCGAAGGCGGCGGCGGTCCCGGAGGCGAGGATCGTCAACTGCCCCTGCGCGGCCTTCGCCGCCCCGCCGCTGATCGGCGCGTCGAGATAGAGCCGCCCGGTCGCCTCCAGCCGGTCGGCCAGACGGCGGGCGATCTGCGGGTCCATGGTGGCCGACGACAGGAACACCGCCCCCTCGGCCATGCCCTCCGCCGCACCCGACGGGCCGAACAGCACCTGTTCGGTCTGGTCGGCGTTCACCACCACGCACACAACCACATCGGCCCCGCGCGCGGCGTCCGCCGGGTTGGCGGCGGCGTGGCCGCCCTCGGCCACCAGACGTTCGACGTTGGCCGCGACCACGTCGCAACCGGTCACATGGAACCCGGCGCGGCGCAACGATTGGGCCATGCCGAAACCCATCGATCCCAGACCGATGACGGCGGCGCGCAACCCGGCCCCGCTGTTGGACGAAACGCTCATCATTCACACTCCCGTTTGCAGACACCCGCGCGGAGAACAGCGGCGAAAGAAACGGGCGGGGACCGGATCACGGATCGGAAACGGCCCCCGCCCAAGGTTCGCGCACCAGCGCGGGAGGATTCCTCAGCGATTGACCAGCTTGGCCGGAACGGTCAGCACCGCCGCCGCCCCCACCAGCAGCACCCCGGCCAGCACATACATGCCCATCGCCGTGTTGCCGGTCAGATCCTTCACGTACCCGATCATGTAGGGACCGGCGAACCCCGCCAGATTGCCCACCGAATTGACGATGGCGATGCCCGCCGCCGCCCCGGTCCCGGTCAGGAAGGCCGTGGGCAACGACCAGAACAACGGCGCGCAGGTGATGACCCCGGCGGCGGCCAGCGACAGGCAGGCGATGGCGACGGTCGTGCTGCTGGCGGTGGCGGCGACGATGAAGCCGAGCGCGCCGAACAGGGCCGGGATCACCAGATGCCAACGGCGTTCCTGCATGCGGTCGGCGCTGCGGCCGCACAGGATCATCACCACCACCGCGCACAGGAACGGGATGGCGCTGATGAGGCCGATGTTGAAGTTGCCCACCACGCCGGTCGCCTTGACCAGCGACGGCATCCAGAAGGTCAAGCCGTATTGGCCGGTGACGAAGGCGAAATAGATCAGGCACATCAGCCACACCCGGCCATCCTTGAAGGTGGCGGCGGTGGTTTGCGGGCTTTGCTTGGTCCGGCTGTCGGCCTCGATGTTGCGGGCCAGCACGGCCTTTTCATCGGCGTCCAGCCACTTGGCCTCCTCGATCGAATTGTCGAGGTGGAGGAAGACCGCCACGCCCATGATCAGGGCCGGAACGGCTTCGATCAGGAACATCCACTGCCACCCGGACAGGCCGCCGGTCTGGTGGAAACTGTCCATGATCCAGCCCGACAGCGGGTTGCCGAAGATGCCCGACACCGGGATCGCCGACATGAAGATGGCGATGATCTTGGCCCGGCGGTTCGACGGGTACCATTGGGTCAGATACAGGATGACGCCGGGGTAGAAGCCCGCCTCCGCCAGACCCAGCAGAAACCGCAGGACGTAGAACATCTCCGCCGAAGTCACGAACATGAAGGCGGCGGACAGGATGCCCCACGTCACCATGATGCGGGCAATCCACAGCCGCGCGCCGACCCGGTGCAGGATCAGGTTGCTCGGCACCTCGAACAGGAAATAGCCAAGGAAGAAGATCCCGGCCCCCAGACCGAACACCGTTTCGCTGAAGCCCAGCGCCTGGGACATCTGGAGCTTGGCAAAGCCCACATTCACGCGGTCGAGATAGGCGACCACGTAGCAGAGCATCAAAAACGGCACGATCCGCCAGAACACTTTGCGATAGGCGCGCGTTTCCACGGCCTCCACCGGGCCGTCGGCCGCCAGCACTTGCTGCGACATCGTTTCCTCCAAGGGGGGTTTTCCTGCCGGGCGGTTTTGATCCGCCCTTCGCCGCCGTCAGGCTGAGAAATTCATTTGGCAGCGCTGCCAAAAGGTCATAGCATTGTTTGGCAGCGCTGCCAATCATTTTTGGTGGCGCTGCCAACAAATCTTGCGGCGCAACGACGGAAAGCGGAGAATGTCCAGAATTTTGAAGCTTCTAAGGACGTGCGACGGTGGACGGGCGGGGCAAAACGGCGGCAACGGTGACGCTGGCGGAGGTGGCGGCGGCGGCCGGTGTGGGCGAAAGCACGGTGTCGCGCGTGCTGCGCAACCACGGCTCCTTTTCAGCCAAAACGCGGGACCGGGTGATGGAGGCGGTGAACCGGCTGGGCTATGTCCCCAACATGATCGCCGGAACGCTGGCGTCGGCGGGATCGCGGCTGGTCGGCATCGTCGTGCCGTCCTTCTCCAACATCGTGTTCGCCGATGTGCTGCGCGGGGCCAGCCAAGCGCTGGAGGGCAGCGGCCATCAGGCGGTGATCGGCGTCAGCGATTACGACCCGGCGCGGGAGGAGGCGTTGATCGCCTCCATGCTGTCCTGGCGACCGGCGGCGATCCTGCTGGCCGGGTTGGAGCACACCGACCGGGCGCGCGCCATGCTGACCGGCGGCGGGGCGCGGGTGGCGGAGATGCTGGACATCGACGGGCCGGGCTTGGATCTGGTGGTCGGCTTCGCCACCGCCGAGACCGGTCGGGCCAGCGCCCGCCATCTGCTGGCGCGCGGCTACCGGCGGATCGGCTATGTCGGCCACGACCTGACGCGCGACACCCGCGCGGCCAAGCGGCTGGCCGGGTTCGAAGCCGCGCTGGGCGACGCCGGGCTGGTCCTGGCCGACCGCGACGTCGCCCCGGTCCCCTCGTCGGTGGAGGTTGGGCGCGATGGGCTGGACCGGCTGCTGGCCCGCTCCCCCGATCTCGACGCGGTCTATTTCTCCAACGACGACATGGCGGTCGGCGGCTATTTCCTGTGCCTGTCGCGGGGGATCGCCATCCCGGATCGGCTGGCGTTGTTCGGCTACAACGGGTTGGACGTCGCCCGTCTCACCCCGCAGCCCATCGCCACCATCCGCACCCCGCGCGTGCGCATCGGCGAACTGGCCGCACAACTCGCGCTGTCCGGCGCGCCCGCGCAGACCGTGGATGTCGGTTTCGAAGTGATCGCGGGCGCGACCGCCTGACGCCGGTGTCGGATCGGCGGCGGCCCGCCCCACCCCCAAGGATCAAGGCATGAGCGAAAACACATGGCGTGAGGCGATCTGCCGCTATGGCCGATCCCTGTTCGAACGCGGCCTGACCCCCGGCTCGTCGGGCAACATCTCCTACCGGATGGAGGATGGCGGCTGGCTGGTGACGCCGACGAACGCGTCGCTGGGCTTCCTCGACCCCGCCCGGCTGTCGCGGCTGGATGCCGCCGGTCGCCTGCTGTCGGGCGACCCGCCGACCAAGGAAATCCCCCTGCACAGCGCGCTGTACGACAGCCGCACCGGTGCCCGCGCCATCGTTCACCTTCATTCCACCCACGCGGTGGCGGTGTCGATGCTGCCGGAGATCGACCCGCGTTCGGTCCTGCCGCCGATGACGCCCTACAGCCTGATGCGGGCGGGTCAGGTGGCCTTGGTTCCCTATCACCGCCCCGGCGATCCGGCGGTGGCCGACGCCATCCGGGGGCTGGCCGGGCGCTATTCCTCCGTCCTGCTGGCCAACCACGGGCCGGTCGTCGCCTCCACCAGCCTGGAGGGTGCGGTGTTCGCGACGGAGGAGTTGGAGGAAACCGCCAAGCTTTATCTGCTGCTGCGCGGCCTGAACCCGCGTTACCTCACCCCGGCGCAGGTCGGCGACCTCGTGACCACCTTCGGGCTGGAGGTGCCGCACCCCGACCATGTGCACAACGCCTCCTGCGTCGATGGCTCCTGCATCGGCCTGCCGCGTTTGGAGGAAAGACCAACTCACGGTTGATTTGTCCCGAACACCGCCATCCCTCAACGCCGGGCGATGGCGGCGTTCACCTCTGGCACCTTCAACCGTGAATGTTCATCCGTCATCCCGGCAGGGCGATCAGGATTGGCCTTCTGGCGCGCCATCCCACCGTTTTTGCGGGAACTTTTCCCACAAGTTAACAAATCCTCCTGACGTTCTGCTGCCAGAAACAATCGACCGAAAGTGGTATTCTTCCGCACACGCCAATATGATATTGCCCTGATTGCGCGCAAATGGGGCAAAAAGGGAAGCGTGGTCGCAATGAATTTCACCGGCACGAATGCGGCTGATTTCAGCAACGGCAGCTTGGAGGATGACACCCTCTCAGGCTTGGGCGGAAACGACACCCTGCTTGGCCGCAGCGGTGCCGATCTGATCGATGGCGGCACGGGGGATGATTCGCTCAACGGCGGCGCTGGCAACGACACGCTGACCGGGTCGGACGGCAACGACAGTTTGGTGGGCAACAGCGGCAATGATCGTCTGGACGGCGGAGCCGGAGGCGATTGGCTCGACGGCACCACCGACGACCAATACTCCACCAACCAGTTCGATCAACTTTATGGCGGGGCGGGCAACGACACCATCCACATGAGCCGTGGCGACTATGTCTCAGGCGATGATGGCGATGATTTCATCATCTATTCCCTAATCACCTACCCCATCAACACCGGCGTGGTTGAAGGCGGCTCCGGCCAGGACACGCTGTCTTTCGAACGTTCTTTTTCCAACTACGTTTTTGAACGCACTGGATCGCTCATCAAGGCGCAATCGCCCGGATCGGGTGAAATCCTCTGGATCAAGGATGTTGAGTATCTGAAACTCCAGGACGGCCTCATCACCGTTGATGGCTGGAGTTTGCCGGAAGGGACACCCCTCGGCCAATCGGCTGGAATCGGCGTGGACCAGATCGTCGGCACCACAGCCAACGAGGTGTTGGACGGCCAGGACGGCAGCGATTCGATCGTTGGCGGCGGGGGGACCGACACACTCATCGGCGGGTTGGGGGACGACACCCTGGTTGATGGCAGCACCGTTGACGGCGGCGACGGCAACGACCGGATCGTCGGCGGGATCCAGATTTCTGGTGGTACCGGCAACGACACCATCACCGGGACTGGTTCCATCGACGGTGGCGACGGCAACGACACCATCAACGGCGGCACCTACATCGCCAACCCGACCGGCAACGACACGATCGCGGGCGGGTCGCTGATCGGCGGCTCCGGGAATGACCTGATCAACGGGAATTCGACCAACGACACGCTGGTCGGCGGGGACGGCAACGACACGTTGGACGGTTCCACCGGCACGGACAGCGTCCTTGGTGGTGCGGGCAATGACTCGATCATTGCGGGTGAACTGGCCCCCCCTGCTGGCTTCCACTCCACTGTGTACGCCGATTATCGGGGTGGAAACGACACCATCAACGGCGGTGACGGGTCGGACACCGTTTCCTATGCGACCGGTGTCTCGTTGGTCGGGGGTGCAAGCAGCGCGTTCACCATCGAACGGATCTCGGGCGGGGTCAAAGTCACCCACACCCCCACCGAAACAAACGCGCGCGGCTCCTGGGGAACGGATTACCTGTACGGAATCGAATTCATCCAGTTCACCGACATCACCATCCCGGTGGCCGCCCCGTCCGACACCAACGACTTTGTGCAAGGCACCTCTGGCAACGACACGCTGTTCGGCGACGGCGGCAACGACAGCCTGTGGGCGGAAGGCGGCCATGACGTCGTCGATGGCGGCGATGGCAACGACGTCGTGTCGGGCGGCGACGGCAACGACACCTTGCTCGGCGGGGCGGGCACCGACATCGTCGATGGCAGCGCGGGCGACGACAGCGTGCTCGGCGGCGACGGCGACGATGCCATCGGCGGGGCCGACGGAAACGACCTGGTCAATGGCGGGGTTGGCAACGACGAGGTCAAGGGCAGCGACGGCAACGACACGCTGCTGGGCGGCGATGGCAACGACGTGCTGCTGGGCGAGGTCGGCAACGACAGCCTGAACGGCGGGGCGGGCGCGGACATCCTGCGCGGGGCCGAGGGCGACGATTGGGTCGATGGCGGTGTCGGCAACGACGAGCTGTATTCCGGCTATGGCATCGACACGCTGCTGGGTGGGGACGGCGACGACGTTCTGCGCAGCGGTTGGGAGACGGATTCCGCTGCTGGGCGGGGCGGGCAACGACACGCTGTTCGGCGGCCTGGGCGATGACCGGATGCAGGGGGACGCCGGGGCCGATGTCCTGATCTGCGGCTTTGGCAACGACACCCTGATCGGCGGCGACGGGGCCGACCGCTTCCTCTTCGACAGCGCGTCCGACGGGACCGATCAGGTCACGGATTTCCAGGTGGGAACCGACACGCTCGCCCTCACCGGCACCGCCGTTTCGGGCCTCTCGCTCCCCGACATCCTGACGGCGAACCTGTCGTCGGATGGTTCCGGCAACGCCGTGTTCAATTTCGGCAGCGGCAACATCCTGACCCTGGTCGGCGTCAGCGCCTCCGACCTGCGCGCCAGTGCCAGCGTGGTCATCGCGTAGCGGCGGCGTCTCCCCCACTTGGTGTTGCCGGGCCGCCCGCGCGCGGCCGGGCAACACCAAGCTCCTCGTCAGCCCGTCCCCCGCCCTTCCAGCAAATCGCGGTCCCCGGCCAGCGCCGTCGCCATGAAATCGAGAAAGGCGCGGACCCGGCCCATCATGCGCAGGTCGCGGTGGGTCAGCAGCCACATCTTGATTCCGGTGTCCGCCACCGCCGGGCCAACACGGCGCAGGTCGGGCATGCGGTCGGCCAACGCGCAGGGCAGCAGGCCGAATCCCAACCCGGCCCGCACCCCCTCCACCAGGGCCGCCACCGAATTGACGCGGTAGACGACCCGGTCCGCCGGAACCGTGGCCTTCATCCAGCGGGCAAGGCTGGTGTGATCGAAACTTTCGTCCACACCGGCCCACTCCGCCTCGCTCAACGGCGCGTCGCCGTGGCGGTCGGCCAGCGGCGCGGCGGCGTAGGGGGCAAAGGCCAAGCCCGACACCGCCCGGCCCACCAGCGTGTCCGGCGGTTGCCCGATCAGCCGGATGGCGATGTCCGCCTCGCGCCGGGTCAGGCTGAGCGACGCCTCGGCGATGGTCACATCGACGCGGATGCCGGGATAACGCTGGCGGAAGGCCGCCAGATGCCGGGGCAGGATGTGCAGGGCGATGATGTCCACGGTGGTGACGCGCAGGGTTCCGGCGATCTGTGCGTCGCGCCCGGACAGGCGCAGGCTGGCCGCCGCCAAGGTTTCCTCCATCGCCAGCGCGGTGCGGTGCATCTCCTCCCCCGCCACCGTCAGGACATAGCCACGCGGCAGCTTGTCGAACAGGCTGACCCCCATCGCGCTTTCCAGCCCGGCGATGCGGCGCAGCACGGTGGAATGGTTGACGCCGAGATGACGGGCCGCCGCCGACAACGAGCCTTGCCGGGCCACCGCCAAAAAATAGCGCACGTCGTCCCAATCGTTCTGTGCGTTCATGCAGACACCTTATGCGCCAATTCCCAATTCATGCTTATTTTCGCACAGTGTAAGGTCTGAGGGAATAACGGAGCGCACAGCGGCGTCCAACAACGACGCAACTGCGTTTCACTCACACGATGCATGAGTTCGTCATGTCCGACCTTTTGAACGATCCCTTTGTCCAATCCAGCGTTCTGCCGCTGCTGCTGGGCCTGTTGGCGGTGGGCCTGCTGCGCCTGGTCGGCGGGGCGCGGAACGGGCGGCTGTTGGCCAGCGGGGGGATCGCGCTCGCCTTTCTGGCGCTGTTCCTGCTGGTGGTCGGCTTGCCCGCGTTGCCGCCGCCGTCGAGCATGGGCAAGCTGTTCTGGTCGGTGGTCGTCGGTTTTGCGCTGGGTCTGGTGGCCGACGCGCTGGGCCTGCGGGGCCGCGCGGCCTCCGCCCTGGTTGGGCTGTGGCTGGTCGCGGCGCTGGTCTGGATCGCGCTTCCCGCGCTGGACTCCGCGCGGGCCTTCATCACCCTGGCGGTGCTGGCCGCCGTCGGGTTGTGGGCGGCCTTCGCCGACTCCCTGTCGGGCGCTGAGAAGACCACCAGCCCGGCCGCCGTCCTGCTGGCGTTGGCGCTGGCCGTCGGCGTCACCGCGCTGATCGGCTCGTCCGCATCCATCGCCCAATTGGGTCTGGCGCTGACCGCCGCGACCGGCGGGTTCCTGCTGTGGAACTGGCCGACCGAGCGCCATGTCTGGGGCGTGTCGGGCCGGGTGGCGCTGGGCCTGCCGGTGCTGATCGCCGCCATCCTGACCCTGTTCACCCAGGCGGAATCGACCACGCTGCTGATCGCCCTGCCGGCACTCGCCGCCGACGCCCTGCGCCGTCGCCTGCCCATCGGCACGACCGGGTTCGGCCCGGCGCTGGGGACGGTCGCCGTCACCGTTCTGGCGGTGGTTCCGGCGCTGGCCGCCATCGCCGCCGCCTTCCTGTTGAGCGGGGGGGAGGCGTCACCCTACTGACGCCGCCGCCGCCGCCATCCTCTCGGTTTCTTTTCTCTCTCTTCGTCCACACACCTCACACACGGGAAAGTCTGTCTCCATGAAGAAGATCGCGTCCGCCGCCCTGCTGTTCGCCGCCCTGACCAGCGCCCCGGCCTTTGCCGCCCCGGTCGCCTACAAGGTCGATCCCGGCCATCTCAGCGTGGCGTTCATCGTCAACCATCTGGGCTTCTCCAACCTGATCGGCCGCTTCAACACCGCCTCGGGCGACGTCAGCTTTGACAAGGACGCGGTGGACAAGAGCAGCGTGACGATGACCATCGACGCCGCCAGCGTCGACACCAACCACGCCAAGCGCGACGAGCACCTGCGCTCCCCGGATTTCTTCAACGTGAAGGAATTCCCGAAGCTGACCTTCAAGAGCACGAAGATCGTCAAGACGGGCGAGAAGACCGGCACGCTGACCGGCGACTTCACCATGCTGGGCGTGACCAAGCCGGTGACGCTGACCGTCACCTTCAACAAGGAAGGCAACAGCCCGGCGTCGAAGCTGGACACCGTTGGTTTCTCGGCGCGCGGCACGCTGAAGCGCACCGATTTCGGCATGAAGTACGGCGCGCCCTACATCGGCGACGACATCGAACTGCTGATCGAAGCCGAAGCCACCAAGTAAGCGGTTGCGACGACCGGCGCGGCGGATCCCTCCGCCGCGCCGGTCTTTTTTGCCGATGTTTGCCGATTTTTGTTGACGGGGGATGACGATGCCGGAACTGGTCAACGGGGTGTGGGTCAAGGGCGACGTCGCCGCAAGCGAGATCAAGAACGGGGCCTTTCACCGGGAACCGACGCGCTTTCGCGGCTGGATCACCCCGGACGGGGCGCCCGACGCCGACGGCAATCCGACCCGCCCCGCCGAGGCCGGGCGCTATCACCTCTACGTTTCCTACCTCTGCCCCTGGGCGTCGCGCACGCTGATCCTGCGCACGCTGAAGGGGTTGGAGGGGATCATCGGCCTATCGGTGTCCCTGCCCGTTCTGGGCGAGGATGGCTGGACCTACCCCGCCGACGAGGACGCCGGGCCGCACCTGCCGCGCTTCCGCTTTCAGCACCAGCTCTACACCACCAGCGATCCGACCTACAGCGGCAAGGTGTCGGTCCCGGTGCTGTGGGATCGGCGGGATGGCCGCATCGTCAACAACGAATCCGCCGACATCCTGCGCATCCTGAACAGCGCCTTCGATGGGTTGACCGGCAACCGGCTGGATTTCTACCCGGAGGCGCTGCGCGCGGACATCGACCAGTGGAACGCGCTGATCTACGAAACCGTCAACAACGGGGTCTACCGCTGCGGCTTCGCCAAGTCGCAAAGCAGCTACGACAGCGCTTTCGACGCCCTGTTCGCCACGCTGGCGCGGTTGGAAGACCATCTGGGGCGGAACCGCTATCTGGTCGGCGAATGGCTGACGGAGGCGGATTGGCGGCTGTTCGTGACGCTGGTGCGCTTTGACGCCGCCTATCACGGCGCGTTCAAATGCAACCTGCACCGCATCGCCGATTGCCCCAACCTGTCGGGCTATCTGCGCGAGCTGCATCAATGGCCGGGCGTGGCCGACACGGTGCGGATCGACGACATCAAGGCGGGCTATTACTCCATCGCCACCGTCAACCCGACCGGCATCGTGCCCAAGGGGCCGCTGCTGGACCTGACCAGCCCCCACGGGCGCGACGCCCTGCCCGGTCGCGGCATCGTCACGCGGGGCTGACGACCCAAGCGCATCGGCAGGGCAATCGGGTGAAGGCTTGAAATTCCTTTATTAGGACATTCGTCATCCCCGCGAAGGCGGGGATCCAGAGTTTCCATAGTGGCTCTGACGGGAAATCCTGGATCCCCGCCTTCGCGGGGATGACGGCGAATTCTTCGTATAGGTTTATAAACCTTCAAGCGATTGCCCGAATCGCATCGGTTTCCGCCATAGCCACGCGCGCGGCTTTTCCCCTATTCTCACGCCCGGTTCCTTTGTGCTGGACGATTGAGAAGGTCGAAAGCCGCCGCCATGGCCACCGTCGCCGAAGCCCTCGCCGTCGCCGCCGACCATCACCAGTCCGGACGGCTGGCGGAGGCGGAAACGCTCTATCGGCGGATCCTGGACGTTGATCCCGACAACGCGGCAGCGCTCCACCTGTTCGGGGTGCTGGCCGCCCAGTGCGGGGCCTTCGACGTTGCCGTCGATCACATCGGCCGGGCCATCGACCAGAACCCGACGGTGGCCGAGTTCCACCGCCATCACGCCATGGCGCTCGACCGGTTGGGCCGGGTGGCCGAGGCGGCGGACGCCTATGGCCGCGCCGCCGCGCTCGACCCCGGCCACGCCGACACCCAGTTCAACCACGGCGTTCTGCTCGACCGGCTGGGCCAGCGGGCGGCGGCGGCGGACGCCTTCGCCCGCGCGCTGGACGCCAACCCGCGCCACGCGGCGGCCGCCAACAACCGGGGCCTGGCCCTGCGCGCCCTGGGCCGCACGGCGGAGGCCGCCGACAGCTTCGCCCGCGCGGGCCGGATCGACCCCGGTTTCGGGGCGGCATGGTACCATCAGGCCCTGGCACTGGCGGCGCTGGGGCGGTTGGACGACAGCGCGGTGGCCCTGCGCCGGGCGGTGGTGGGCGATCCGGGCCTGAGCGGCGCGCACGTCAATCTGGGCAACCGGCTGCCGCAGACCAGCGACGCCGGGTTGCGCCACTACCAACACGCGCTGAGGCTTGATCCCCGCTTGGCCGGGGCGTGGCGCGGGCTGGCCCAACAGCTTCACGCGCGTGGCCGCCAAACCGAGGCGGCGGACGCCGCCGCCGAGGCCATCCGGCTGGGTGGGGGCGAACCCATCCTGTGGAACGCGCTGGGAACCTGCCGTCTGGCGGCGGGCGACCGGGCCGGGGCGGTGCGCGCCTTTGCCCGTTGGGCCGTGGCCCACCCCGACGACGCCGAGGCGCAGTTCGCCTTGGCGGTGGCCAGCGCGCCCAGCGATCCAGCGCTGGCCGACGGCGCTTACCGCCGCACCGTCCGGCTGCTGTGGAACGATCATCGGGCCTGGGCCAATCTGGCCCTGCTGCGTCTGGCCGACCAGCGCCCGGCGGACGCGCTGGCCCCCTTGCGCACCGTGGCGGCGCTGCGCCCCGATCTGGCCGAACCCTGGTTCAACCTGGGTCACACGCTGCGCGGGCTGGACCGCGCGGGCGACGGGGTGGTGTGCTACCGCCGCGCCTTGATCCTGGTCCCCGATCAGGTCGGGGCCGCCTTCAACCGCGCCCTCGACTTGCAGGAGTTGGGGCGGATCGACGCGGCGGCGGACGGCTACCGCCACACACTGGCGCTCGCCCCCACCCACCGGGACGCCCTGTGCAACCTGTCCAGCATCGTCCGCGCCACCGCCCGCTACGCCGAGGCGACGGCGGGCTACCGCCGGGCGCAGGCGCTGGAACCGGAGAATGTGGACGCCCACCGCAATCTGCTCTCCTCCATCCTGTATGATCCGGGCTGGACGGAGGCGATGCGCTTTGCCGAACACCGGCGGTTCGAACGGCTGCACGCCGCCCCGCTCTACACCACGCTGGACGCCAAGCTGTACGCCAATTCCCAGCCTTGCCCGAACGACCGCGACCCGAACCGCCGCCTGCGCGTCGGCTATCTGTCCGCCGATTTCCGCAGCCACCCGGTGGCGCGCAATCTGGAACCGATCCTCGCCAACCACGACCACCAGCGGTTCGAGATCACCGCCTACGCCCACGTTGCCCGCCCGGACGAGACGACGGAACGCCTGCGCCCGCTGATGGACCGCTGGCGCGAGGTCGGCGGGTTGTCGGACGCCGACACGGCGGCGCGCATCCGCGCCGACGGCATCGATGTGCTGGTGATCGTCGCCGGGCGGTTCGATTCCAACCGCCCCCTGGTCGCCGCCCACCGCGCGGCACCGGTGCAGATCAGCCTGTATGACGGGGCGACCAGCGGCCTGTCGGCGATGGACTATCTCATCACCGACCGGGTGATGACGCCGCGCGGGCGCTTCGCCCCGGCGGACGCCGAATCCTTCGCCGAACGGCCGATCCGCCTGCCCACCCTGTTCGCCTATCCCCCGATCGACGACGCGCCGCCGCCCGAACCGCCGCCGTTGCTGGCGCGCGGCGGCGTCACCTTCGGCAGCTTCAACAACCCGGCCAAGCAGTCGGACGCCGTGCTGGGGCTGTGGGGCCGGGTGTTGCGGGCGGTTCCCGGCTCCCGGCTGGTGCTGAAATACAAGAATCTCTACGCCGCGCCGGAGCTGGCGGCCCGCGCCCGCCAGATGGTGGCCGACCAGGGCGTCGATCCCGCCCGCGTTCTCACCCCCGCCAGCGTGCAGGACCGCCGCCATCATCTGGCGCTCTATCACGGCATCGACATCGCGCTGGATCCCTTCCCCTTCTGCGGGGCCACAACCAGTTTCGAGGCGCTGTGGATGGGGGTTCCGGTGGTCACACGGCCTGGTCTCAACATGATGAGCCGCTGGTCGGCGTCGCTGCTGTCGGCGTTGGGCTTGCCGGATTTGATCGCCGCCAACGACGAGTCCTATGTCGCCATCGCCGCCGCGCTGGCCGCCGATCCGGCCCGGCTGTCGGCCCTGCGCGCCAGCCTGCGCCCCCGGATCACCGCCGCCCCCTTCCTGAACGGCCCGCACAAGGCCCGGCAGATGGAGCGGGTCTATCGCGCGCTGTGGCGGCGCTGGGCGCGGGCGCAGGGGGGCTGACCGAATGGAACTGCGGCATTTGCGCTATTTCCAGATGGTGGCGGCGGAACGCAGCTTCACCCGCGCGGCGGAGCGGCTGCACATCGCCCAACCGCCGTTGAGCCGCCAGATCCGCCAGTTGGAGGAAAAGGTCGGGGCCGAACTGCTGGTGCGCGGCTCCCGCCCGCTGGAACTGACCGAGGCCGGACGCCTGCTGTACGAACACGCCGTGCAGGTGCTGGACCGGGTGGACGAGATCCATTGGAGCCTGCGGGCGCTGGGCGGATCGCGCCGCACCATCTATCCCATCGGCTTCGTCGGTTCGATCATTTACGGGTCGCTGCCGCGCGTGCTGCGCCGATTCCGCGCCTCACGCCCCGATCTGGATGTGCGCCTGATCGAAATGACGACGCTGGAGCAGTTGCCCGCCCTGCGCGATCACCGCATCGCCGTCGGCTTTGGCCGTCTGTCCTTCCAGGAACCCGGCATCGCCCAACGGGTGTTGCGCGACGAGCCGCTGGTGGTCGCGGTGTCCTGCGACTCCCCGCTCGCCACCGACAGCGGGCCGGTCCCGCTGGCCGCCCTGCTGGGCGAACCCCTGCTGGTTTACCCGCGCAAACCCCGGCCCAGCTACGCCGATCAGGTGCTGGCGCTGTTCCGCGACCGCGATCTGCTGCCCGGTGCGGTGGTGGAGGCGGGGGAATTGCAAACCGCGCTGGGTCTGGTCGCCTGCGGGGTCGGGCTGTGTCTGGTTCCGGAAACCGCGTCGGTGTCGCGCGCCGATCTGATTTACCGGCCCATCGCCGACCCGCACGTCACCTCGCCGACCATCGTCAGCACCCGCGCGGGCGATGAGAACGAGGCCACCGCCGCCCTGCTGGCGATGGTGGCCGACGCCTGAGGAGGGGGGGGCCGACCGCCCGCCCCCCATCAAGAAAAACGCGTCAAAGCTTCTTGCCCGTCATCTCGCGGTACCAGCGCGGGTGATGCTTCTTCGCCCAGGCGTGGGTCACAACCCCCTCGACCATCGCGCGGATCGTCCCCTGAACCCACAGCGCCGCATAGACATGGACGATGATCGAGGCGATCAGCGCCAACGCGCTGGTGGCGTGGACCAGCAGGGCGATGCGGATCACCGGGATCGGGAAGGACGCCGCGAAATAGGGCCGCCACGCGATCACGCCCGACCCCAGCAGGGCGGCCACGCACAGCACCATCACCCAGAACATCGCCTTTTGGCCGCCGTTGTAGCGGCCGATGTCGCCCACCTCGTTGCCCTTCATCACCTCCTTCACCGACAGCATCCAGCGGATGTCCTCGCGGTTCAGAAGATTGTGATGCCAGTAGCGGAAGAACTGGCGGCCAAAGGCAACCGCCATCACGACGCCGACGAAGGGATGGACGATGCGCGCCAGCTCCGGCGTGCCGAACACCCCGGTCAGCCAGAAGAAGGCCGGGTAGAAAAAGGCCAGCCCGGAAATCGCCAGCAGCACGAAGCAGACCGCAACGATCCAGTGGTTGATCCGCTCGGCGGCGTTGTAGCGCTGAATCACCTTGTCGGTCATGACCGGTCCTCCCCCTGGGTGTCCGCGTGGGCGTCTGCGTGCGTGTCGTCATCGGCCCGGTTGGGGCCGACCGTGATGTAATGGAAGAAGCCGAACAGCCCGGCGGCGGCGATGCCCAGCGTCGCCAACGGCTTCAACGCCCCCTTCCACAGGGCGACCGCCGCGCTGATCGACGGATCCTTCGGCAGGCCGGAATACAGCTCCGGCTTGTCGGCGTGGTGCAGCACATACAGGGTGTGGGTCCCGCCCACCCCCGGCGGGTCGTACAGACCGGCGTTGTCAAAGCCACGGCTGCGCAGATCGGCGACGCGGGTGGCCGCGACCTCCTTCATATCCTCCTTGGAGCCGAACTGGATGGCCCCGGTCGGGCAGGTCTTGACGCAGGCCGGTTCCAGCCCGACCGCGACGCGGTCGGAGCACATGTTGCACTTGTACGCCTTGCCGTCCTTCGGGCTGAGGCGCGGCACGTTGAACGGGCAGCCGGACACGCAATAACCGCAGCCGATGCAGAGATCCTGATTGAAATCGACGATCCCGTTCTTGTGCTGCACGATGGCCCCCGGCGTCGGGCAGGCCTTCAGGCAACCGGGATCGCTGCAATGCATGCAGCCGTCCTTGCGGATCAGCCATTCCAGCTTGCCGTTCTCCTCCACCTCGGCAAAGCGCATGACGGTCCAGGCTTGCGAGGACAGATCGGTCGGGTTGTCGTAAACGCCGACGCAGGTGCCGACCTCGGCGCGCAGCTCGTTCCATTCGGAACAGGCGACCTGACAGGCCTTGCAGCCGATGCAGACCGACACGTCGATGAGCTGGGCGATCTCGGTCGGGTTCCGGGCCTCGGGCGCGGTCGTCGGCGTGGCCGATCGGCGCTGGATGTCCAGGGATGACGAGGTCATGGCGTTACGCTCCCACGATTTTTTCGACGTTCACGAGGAACGCCTTGTATTCCGGCGTCTGGGTGTTGCAGTCACCGACGGCGGGCGGCAGCGTGTTGGACAGGTAGCCCTTGCGCGCCACCGTCTCCCACCCCCAATGCAGCGGAATGCCGACCTGATGGACGGTCTTGCCGCTCACCGTCAGCGCCTTCACGCGCTTGGTGACGACCGCCTTGGCCTTGATGAAGCCGCGCTTGGAGCTGACCTTCACCGTGTCGCCGGTGCGGATGCCCTTTTCGTTGGCCAGGGTTTCGCCGATCTCCACGAACTGTTCGGGCTGGGCGATGGCGTTCAGCGCCACGCTCTTGGTCCAGAACTGGAAATGCTCGGTCAGGCGGTAGGTGGTCCCGACATAGGGGAACTGGTCGTGCGTGCCCAGCCGCGCCTTGTCGGCGGGGAAGATGCGCACCGCCGGGCTGGTGACGACCTTCGGGTGCAGCGGGTTGGTCCCCAGCGGGCTTTCCATCGGCTCGTAATGCTCGGGGAACGGGCCGTCCACCAACTTGTCGGTGGCGAACAGGCGCCCGACGCCCTCCGGATTCATGATGAAGGGGTTCATCCCACTGCTGGGGGCGGCGTCGATCTTGAAATCGGGCACGTCGGCCCCGGCCCAGCGCTCGCCGTTCCAGGCGATCAGCGTGCGTTTGGGATCCCACGGCTTGCCCGCCGGATCGCAGGAGGCGCGGTTGTAGATGATCCGGCGGTTGGCGGGCCACGCCCAGGCCCATCCCGGCGTGTTGCCCAGACCGGAGTCGGAGTTGTCGCGCCGCGCCATCTGGTTGCCCGCCTGCGTCCAGCAACCGGCGAAGATCCAGCAGGCCGACAGGGTCGATCCGTCGTCCTGCAACAGCGCGAAGCCGGGAATCTGCTCGCCCTTGCGGGCCAGGAACTTCGTCGGATCCTTCGGGTCGGGGATGTCGGCCAGCGCGCGGCCGTTCAGCTCCTTGGCCAGTTCCTCCGGCGTCGGATCCAGCGGGTTCCGGTAGGGCCAGGACAGATTCAGGATCGGTTCGGGGGCCTTGCCGCCCTCGCGCCGGTACAGATCGCGCAGCGCCACGAACAGTTCGGCGATGATCTCCTGGTCGGTCTTCGCCTCGCCCGGCGGGTTGGCCCCCTTGTAATGCCATTGCAGCCAGCGCGCCGAATTGACGATGGCCCCGTCCTCTTCGGCAAAGCAGGTGGAGGGCAGGCGGAACACCTCCGTCTTGATGCTGGCGGTGTCGACGTCGTTGATCTCACCGTGGTTGCGCCAGAAGGACGCGGTTTCCGTGGCGATCGGGTCGATCACCACCATGTATGCGAGCTTGGAGAAGCAGGCGGCGGTCTTGCGCGCGTCGGGGAAGGAGGTCAGCGGGTTGAAGCCCTGGACGATCAGGCCGTTGACCTTGCCGTTGTGCATCAGGTCCATGACCTGGAGCACGTCGTACATCTTGTCCCATTTGGGGATCCAGTCATACCCCCAATCGTTGTCGCGGGTGGCGTTGTCGCCCCAGAACCACTTCATCAGGCTGACGAAGAATTTGGGCGTGTTGCTCCAGAAATTCATCTGGCCGGGCTGTTGCGCCTTCGGCGTCGTCTGCGCCAGATAGGCGGCCAGCGTCGGATGGGCCTTCTCGTTCGGCAGCGTCAGATAGCCGGGCAGGCTGGTGGACAGCAGGCCCAGATCGGACAGGCCCTGGATGTTGGAATGGCCGCGCAGCGCGTTCACGCCGCCGCCCGGCAGGCCGATGTTGCCCAACAGAAGCTGGATCATCGCCATGGTGCGGATGTTCTGGGCACCGACCGTGTGCTGCGTCCAGCCCAGCGCGTAGAGGATCGTCCCCACCTTGTCGCGGGCCGACGTGGCCCCCAGATGGCGGCAGACGGTCAGGAAGCCGTCCTTCGGGCTGCCGGTGAGGTCGGCGACGACGTCGGGGGTGTAGCGCGCGTAATGGGCCTTCATCAGGTTCCACACGCAGCGCGGATGCTGGAGCGTCGGGTCGGTCTTGGCGTTGCCCGCCTCGTCGAACTCGTAGGTCCAGGTCTTGCGATCGTACTGCCCCTTGGCCGGGTCGAAGCCGGAGAACAGCCCCTCCTCGAAGCCAAAGCCCTCATGGACGATGTAGGAGGCGTTGGTGAACGCCTTCACATACTCCCACTGGATTTTGTCGTTGGCGATCAGCCAATTGATGATGCCGCCCAGGAACACGATGTCGGACCCGGCGCGGATCGGCACATACTCGTCGGCCACGGCGGCGGAGCGGTTGAAACGCGGATCGACCACGATGATCCGCGCGCCCTTCTTTTTGGCCTCGATCGCCCATTTGAAGCCGACGGGGTGCGCTTCGGCCGGGTTGCCGCCCATCACCAGGATGAAATCGGCGTTGGAGATGTCGACCCAGGTGTTGGTCATCGCCCCGCGCCCGAAGGTGGAGGCCAGCGCCGACACCGTCGGGCCATGGCACACGCGGGCCTGCGCGTCGGTGCCGACGATGCCGAGCGAGCGCATGAATTTCTGCGTCAGGATGCCGGTTTCGTTGGACGAGGCCGACGCGGTCAGCATCGCCGTGGACACCCAGCGATTCACCGTCACGCCCTGGTCGTTCTTGGCGATGAGGTTGGCGTCGCGGTCGTTCTTCATGTGGCGGGCGATGCGCTCGATCGCCTCATGCCAGGAAATGCGTTTCCACTCGCGGCTGCCCGCCTCGCGCACCTCGGGGTGCTTCAGGCGGTTGGGGCTGTGGATGAAGTCGAGCAGGCCAGCGCCCTTCGGGCAGAGCGAGCCACGGCTGACCGGGTGGTCGGGGTCGCCCTCGATGTGGACGATCTCCGCCTTGGCGTTCTTGGCCCCGTCGCCCAGGCTGTACATCAGCAGGCCGCAGCCGACCGAGCAATAGGGGCAGGTGTTGCGGATCTCCTTGGCGCGGGCCAGCTTGAACTGGCGCACCTCGGCCAGGGCGGTGGACGGCAGGAACCCCAGCGCGGCGACGCTGGAGGCCGCGAGTCCCCCCGCCGTTCCCTTCATGAATTGCCGACGACTGAGTTGCATGGTTCCTCCCGGATGTGCCGTGTTATGGCCGCGCCCTAGGCAGGTTCCGTGCCAGTGTCAAAAAGCCTTCATTTCATAGGGTTTTTGGTTAGACCTTATACAAAATATGGACATTCTGTCCAACCGGGATGGACAGAATGTCCAGACATGCCGTATGGCCATTGGCAACCCAGCCCGCAAACCGGCGGTTCGTTCGGACGTTCCGGGGTTAGTACGGAACTTGCAGTGGACGCGGGCGCACCCCCACGAGAGATCGCTTTCCATGCCCCAGCACCGCCCCGCGTCCGCCGCCCCGGCCCACCAAGCCACGATCACCCCGGCCCTGGCCGAAAGCATGGCCGCCGCCGGTCTGGAACCCGGCCGCTCCCCGGCCCCGGTGCGCCTGCCGGACGCGGGGGCGTTGTTCCAGCGCCGCGCCGACCGTCTGCGCCGCCTGATGCCCGGCCACCGGCTGTCCGGCTGGTTGGCCTTCATCGCCCAGGTGAGCGACGCCCAACACGCGCTGGCCGCGATCCCGGTCACGGGAGCGACGGACCCGGCTGTGCGCTGGCGGCAGGACCTCGACGGGTTGCGGGAACGGCTGAGCGGTCGACTCCCGGACATGGCAGAACGCGCGCTGGCCGCCTTGCCGTGGGGGGACGCGGACGCGCTCAGCGCCGCCGCCGACCGCCTGCGCACCGGAACCCTGCGGGAGGAGGAGATCGGCGGCGCGCCCTTCCTCGTCGCCGCCCTGCAAGTCGCCTGGACCCGCATGGCCAGCGGGTTGACGGCTGGCGCGGTCGCCGCCTCCGCCGTGGCGGATCATTGCCCGGTGTGCGGAAGCGAGCCGGTGGCGGGCGTCATTCACGCCGGATCGGAGGCCAGCGGACGGCGCTACCTTCATTGCGGGCTGTGCCACACCGCGTGGCACCATGTCCGCAGCGCCTGCGTGTGTTGCGGTGAAGGCAACCGGATCGATCTGCAACGGGTGGAGGGGGCCGCTGAAACGGGGAGTGACGCGGGCGGCGGGACCAGCAACGCGGCGCAGGCCGAAACCTGCGAGTCCTGCCACAGCTATCTGAAACTGTTCGTCGAGGAGAAAGCGCCCGGCCTGGATCCGGTGGCCGACGATCTGGCGTCCTTCGCGCTCGACATTCTGGTCAGCGACGCCGGGTTCCAGCGGATCGGCGGCAACCCCTTCCTCGCCCAGGCGGGATGAGTCAGCGCCTCACCCGTCGCCGAACAGGGCGGCGGGCGGGGCCGCTTCGCCGCCGCGTTCGGAAAAACGGGCGATCCGGCGCAGCGCCACGGTGAAGCTGGTGCGGAGTCCGGGCTGGCTGTCGACGGTGATGTGCCCGCCCTGGCGCTGGACGATGGCGAAGCTGATCGACAGCCCCAGCCCGGTCCCCTCCGACTTCTTGGTGGTGAAAAACGGATCGAACACGCGGCTCAGGCTGTCGGCGGCGATGCCGTGGCCGGTGTCGTGCACCGCCAGGGTGACGCCCGCCGCGCCATCCGCCGCGAACACCGTGTCGCGGGTTTCAATCGTCAGGGTGCCACCGTCCGGCATCGCCTGCACGGCGTTGACCATCAGATTGACCAGCACCTGTTGCAACTCGCCCCGGCTGATTTCAACCGGGACCGTCGCCGCCAGATCGGTGTTCACCAGGATGCGGCGGCGGCCCATGGTGTGGCGGGTCAGCAGCAGGCCATCGACCACCACCGCGTTGACATCGACCGGTTCCGCCTGCCCGGCGTAATCGCCCGGCCGGGCGAATTGCAGCAGCTTGGCGATGATGGTCTGGATGCGGCGGGTCTGTTCGTCAATCAGGCGGATTTCGTCCTTCACCGGATCGGCCTCGTCGCCCAGCACCTCCCGCAGCACGTCCAGATTGCCTTGGATCACGGCGACCGGGTTGTTGATCTCGTGGGCGACCCCGGCGGTCAACTGGCCGATGGCGGCGAGCTTCTCGCTCATCACCAGTTGGCGGCTGGCCTGCCGCAGCGTGGCGTTGGCGCTTTCCAGCTCCGCCGTGCGTTCGGCCACCTTGCGGTCCAGATCATCGGCCGACCGTTGCAACTCCAGCCGACGCGCGGCCAGCGAGTCCAGCAGTTGGTCGAAGGCGCGCGACAGCCGCCCCAACTCGTCCCGGCTGCGGCTTGGTCCGGCGCGCGCCGTCTCGTCGCCCGCCTCAATCGTCGCGATGACCCGGTTCATCCGCTCCAACGGGCGGAAGATCGCCTGGGCAAAGCGCAGATCGGCCAGGGTGCCAAGCGCGGACACCACCAGGAAGGCCAGCACCAGCCCGGCCAACGCCCGGTGCAGCGCGTCTTGCAGGGGCGCTTCCAGAAAGCCGACATAGAGCATGCCGACCCGCCGCCCGTCGGTGCCGAGCAACGGTTCGTAGCCGGAGACATAGGTGTCATCCACGACGAAGGCGGACCCCAGCCACACCCGGCCCTCGTCCATCACCCGGCGGTACACCGCCGCCGACGCCCGCGTGCCGAGCGCGCGTTCGCCTTCGAACAGGCGGACGTTGGTGGCGATGCGGGTGTCGTCCAGAAACAGCGTGGCGGTCCCCTGGCTGCCCAGCGGCAAGGACGCCTCCTGATAGACCACGGTGTTGATGCGGTCCACGATGGCCTGACTGCCGTTCAACAGCACGCCGCCTTCCAGCGCGCCGAGCAACGCCCCGTCCAGCCCGACGACCGGTTCGGCGGCGTGAATGGTCAGGGCGCGATCCTCGACCACGCGCGCGGTGGCGGCGGCGTTGCGGGTCGGGACCAGGGGGATGAGGACGCGCGGCGGCAGGGACGGGTCGATCTCGGCCAGATGGGCGGGGGCCAGCACGTCCAGCCCATGGGTTCCCTTGCCCGCCAAGGCCGACCGCACCACCGCCCAAGCGGAACGGTCGGCTCCATGCACGCCCGCCCCCGCCCGCACCCGGCCCTGCGGGTCGAGCAGCAGCAGGAAATCCAGGCCCTGCCGACGCGCCGTTTCCGCCAGCAGCGCGTCCAGACCGTCACCGTCCCGCCGGTCGAGCGCCAAGGCCAGGCGGTGCGACCCGGCCAGCGCCGCCAAGCCATCCCCCACCGTGCTCTGCGTCCGGTCGAACACCTGCCGGGCGGTCCCCAGATCGGCGCTGACCTTGTTGATGAGCAGTTGGCTGTAGCCCTGGGTCCCCCAATACCAGACGATCAGCAGCAGCGCCGGAACCCCCAGCAGCAGCGGGGCCAGCACCAGCGCCAACAGCTTGTGCCGCACCGATCCGGTGAAGGGGATCAAACGCGCGTCCAGCGCGGCGCGCAGGCGGCTCACACGCCCCATTCGGCCCATTTCCGGTCCAGCGTCTTGCGCGACACGCCCAGCACGGCGGCGGCCCGCGCGCGGTTGCCGCCGCAATCGGCCAGCACGGTCAGGATGTGGCGCTTTTCAACCTCGGCCAAGGTCTGCCCGCTGGCCGCGCCAGCCCCCTCATCGCCGCCGTCCGGCGCGTGCCCCATCGCCAGCCCCACATCCGGCAACCCTGACTCCGGCAACCCCAGATCCTCTTGCGGGAACTCGCCGAACAGCAGCGCGCGTTCGACCAGATTGCGCAGCTCGCGCACGTTGCCCGGCCAGGGGTGGGCGATCAAGGCCGCCTCCAACGGCGGGGTGATGTCCAGCGGCGGAACCCCCAGCCGCAGCGACAGCACCCCCATGAAGCGCCGCGCCAGCTCGACCACATCGTCACCGCGCTCGCGCAGCGGCGGCACCCGCAGGGTCATCACCGCCAGCCGGTAAAACAAATCCGAGCGGAAACGGCCAGCGGCGACCTCCGCCTTCAGATCGCGGTTGGTGGCGGCGACGACGCGGACATCGACCGGCAGTTCCTGCTCCCCGCCCACCGGGCGGATGCGGCGCTCCTCCAGCACCCGCAACAGCTTCGATTGCAGCGCCAGCGGCAGTTCCCCGATCTCGTCCAGAAACAGCGTGCCGCCATGGGCGTAATAGAACAGGCCCTTGCGCGCCTCCCTGGCCCCGGTGAAGGCCCCGCGCAGATGGCCGAACAGCTCCGCTTCGACCAGATCGGCCGACACCGCCGCGCAGTTCAGCGCCACGAACGGCCGGTCGGCCCGGTGCGAGCGGGTGTGCAGGGCGCGCGCCACCAGCTCCTTGCCAACGCCCGACTCCCCCTCGATCAGCACGGTGGAGGGCGAGGGCGCGACCCGTTCGATCAGCGCCCGCAGCCGCGCGATGGCCGCCGACCGGCCGATGATCTCGTCGGTCCCGCCCCGTGGCTTGGCCAACTGCCGCCGCAGGATGAAATTCTCGCGCTGAAGGCGGGTCCGCTCCATGCAGCGGCCAATGGCGTTGACGATCTGCTCGACCCGGAACGGTTTCAGGATCAGGTCGGCCGCCCCGGCGCGCAGCGCCTCGATGGCGGTGTCGATGTCGGCGAAGGCGGTGATGAGGATCACATCCCCGCCGAACCCGGCCGCGTGCAGGTCCCGCAGCCAATCCAGCCCCGACCGTCCGGGCAGCGCGATGTCGAGGATGATGAGATCGACGCAGTGGCGTTCCAAATGCAGCGCGCCGTCTTCGGCGCTGCCCGCCGTGGCCACGCGCCAGCCGCGCCGTTCCAGGCTGCGCGACAGGAAATTGCGGATGCCCTCCTCGTCGTCAACGATCAGCACGGACGGCGCGGTCGCCGCCTCCTCCACAGGACCGGCGGGGGGAGCCGCCGCGTCGTCGAACGGCAGGGAGTCGGTGGGCATGGGGGCTTCGATGATGTGACAGGGGAGAGATGGGGAGAGGAGAAATGGACGGGGCGGGGCGCGTCGGGGCGATCATAGCGAAGCCTCCCCGTGTTTCCAGCGATTTGCGGACACCGCCCCCCGCCCGATGGCGCAGCGCCCCCGCGACATAAGGTCCACAGATCGCGCCCCAAGCGACCGCCCTCCGCAACCGGCCGCAACGATACGACGTCGTATGACGCGGCGGCCCACCCCTGGCGGACGACACAAAAGCTTCACGCGCCGGTCACAAACGATCCGTCGAGTTTTGTTACATTTCGAGCCGATCCGCGCCGTTTGGGAATCCTGATCCATGAGCACGACCGCCGAAGACGATCTCCTCGACATCATCGAGGACGATGAGGCGACCGCTGCGCCGGGAACGGCGGACCGTGTCTGGCGCATCCTGCTGGTCGATGACGACGAGGAGGTGCACGCCTCCACCGCCTATTCGTTGCGGGGGGTCGAGATCCTGGGCCGCCGGCTGTCCTTGTCGCACGCGCGCTCGGCGGCGGAGGCTCTGGCGCTGTTGCGCCAGGACACGGACTTCGCCGCCATCCTGCTTGACGTGGTGATGGAAACCGCCGACGCGGGTCTGACCCTGGTCCGGTCGATCCGGGAGACGTTGGGCCTGACGGCGGTCCGCATCCTGCTGCGCACCGGACAGCCGGGATACGCGCCCGAACTGTCGGTGATCCGCGATTACGACATCAACGATTACCGCACGAAATCCGAACTGACCCGCAACCGCCTGCTGACCTCGCTGTTCACCGCGTTGCGCGCCTACAGTCACATCCACGCGCTGGAGGTCAGCCGCCAGGGGTTGGAACAGATCGTGGCGGCCTCGTCCGGCCTGTTCCGCCGCCATTCGCTCAGCGCCTTTTGCGACGGCATCCTGTTGCAACTGGGCGGGCTGCTCGGCATCGAGGCGAGCGGCTTCGTCCTGGCCCGCACCACACACACACCCATCGGGACCGGGGATGCCGGGACCGACGACCCGATCATCCTGGCCGCCGCCGGTCCGTTCCGCCACCTGTCGGGCAGTTCGTTGAACCGTGTGACCGACGACACCCTGCGCGGGCTGTTGCGTTCGGCGCTCGACCGCAAGGCCAACGTCTTCCAGGATTCGGCGACCGTGCTCTACATCGGCGGGCAAACCGGCGATGATCTGGCGATCTACGTCGCCACCGGCCGGACCATCGGGCCGGAGGTGCGGCAACTGTTGAAGGTGTTTTCGTCCAACGTCGCGCTTGGCTTCGACAACGTGTCCCTGCTCGACAACATCCGCTCGCTTGCCTATTACGACCCGCTGACCCGCCTGCCCAACCGGACGCTGTTCCTGGAGGAGATGGGCGCGCGGCTGGCGCAAGGGCACCGGGGCGACCGCAGGCTGGCCGTCGTCCTGCTCGATCTCGATCATTTCCAGGCGGTCAACGACGGGTTGGGGCACGCCATCGGCGACGCCCTGCTGCTGGCGGTGGCGGAGCGTCTGCGCGAGGTGTTCGGGGAGCCGGGGGCGGTCAGCCGTCTGGCCAGCGACATGTTCGGCGTGCTGGCGTGGCTGCCACGCTCGCGCGATGGGCAGGGGTTGATCCACGCCATCGAACTCTGTTTCGTCAACCCCTTCACCATCGCCGGGAACCCGATCAGCGTTCAGGTGTCGGGCGGCTTCGTGCTGGCCGAGGCCACCGACACCGACGTCCATCGGTTGCAGCGCCGGGCCGGAATGGCGCTGAAAGGGGCCAAGCGCGGCGGGCGGGGCCGGATTCTGCCCTTCGACCCGGCGATGGAACGGGACCTGCACGACCGGGTGTCCCTGGCCAGCCGCATCCCCGACGCCTTGGTGAACGGTCAATTCACCCTGGTCTATCAACCGCAGCTCCGTTTGGCCGACCGCAAGCCGTTCGGCACCGAAGCGCTGCTGCGCTGGCGGCTGCCGGACGGCGCGTCGGTGCGGCCCGACCAGTTCATTCCGGTGACGGAGGAGGCCGGGCACATCATCCGGCTTGGCGAATGGGTGCTGCAACAGGCCTGCCTGCATCAGGTGCGGTGGCGCAACCGTGGCATCGGCCCGCTGCGCATGGCGGTGAATGTGTCGGTGCGCCAACTGCGCGACGGCAATTTCGTCCGCATCGCCGAACGCGCGCTGAGCGCCAGCAACGCCAACCCGGCCGACATCGAACTGGAGATCACCGAAAGCCACGCCATGGAGAATGACCGGATCCTGTCGGTGGTCCGCACCCTGCGCGACATGGGATTCAGCATCGCCATCGATGATTTCGGAACCGGCTATTCATCGCTGTCGCGGCTGCAACAACTTCCGGCCTCGGTGCTCAAGATCGACCGCTCCTTTGTGATGAATCTGGATCGCCGTCCGGAAAACCGCAACATCGCCGCCACCATCATCCGCATCGGTCATGAGTTGGGCATGAACGTGCTGGCCGAGGGGGTGGAGACGGCGGAGCAGGAGGCGACCTTGCGGGCGCTGGGCTGCGACGCGGTCCAAGGCTACCTCTACGCCAAGCCGATGCCCGCCGAGGAGTTGGAGCGTTGGATGACCGCCTGGCCCGGCGCGCCGACCGGCGCGTTGACCGAAACGATGCCCTGAGCCGGCCCGGCGAACGGGTCAGGCGAGGGCCGGAACGGGTGCGGGCACGGGTGCAGTGTCGGCCGGTGCCACGGTCGGTGCCACCGTCGGCAACACCAGCGTGAAACGGGTGCCGACTCCCGGCTGGCTGTGAACGGCGACGCTGCCGCCCAGAACCCGGGTGACGATGGCGTAGACGATGTGAAGGCCAAGACCGCTGCCGCCGGACCCGAGCTTGGTCGTGAAAAACGGATCGAAGACGCGCGGCAGAATCTCCGGCGGAATCCCGACGCCGTCGTCCGCGACCACCAGGGTGATTTGGGTGCGCGCGCGGTCCAGCGTGGCGGCAACCCGCAGGGTTCCGCTGGCCTGCGCCGCGAAGGCGTGCGTCATGGCGTTCGACACCAGATTGGTCAGAACCTGGCCGAGCGCGCCGGGGTAGCTGTCCATCACCACCCCGGACGGCAGATCGAGCGTGATGGCGACCGGCGCGTGTTTGTAGCTGGGCCGGATCATGGCGATGATTTCGGCGCAAGCGGTGTCGAGGTCGAAGAGTCGGCGCTGTTCGCCGGTCTGATCGACCGCAACCCGCTTGAAACGCCCGATCAAATCCGCCGCCCGCATCAGATTGCTGGTCAACAGACCGCAGGCGGTGGCGACGCTGTCTGAGTAATCGCGGATGGCCGACCGGCGAAGCTCCTTGCCCTCCAGCGTGTCGCGGAACTCAGCCACATGGTCGGCCAGGGTGGTGGCGACGGTCAAGGCGTTGCCGAGCGGCGTGTTGATCTCGTGGGCGATGGCCGCGACCATGCCGCCCAGCGCGGCGAGTTTTTCCGAACGGACCAACTCGTCCTGGGCGCGTTCAAGCGTGTCGAGCGCGTCGCGCAGAGCCGCCGTCCGTTCCGCCACCGTGCGTTCGACCTCCTCGACGTGCCGGGCTTGCCGTTCCAGGAAGCCGAGCCGCTCGATGGCGTGCTGCTTCAGCGTGCCGAGTGCTGCGGCCATGCGGCCCAATTCGTCCTGGCGTTTGGTCGTCACCAGCGGAACATCCACCCGGCCCGCCGCCAGCCCGGCCATGCTCTCCGTCACCGCGCGGATGGGCCGCGTCACCCCGGTGATCAACACCGCCAGCACCCCGCACACCATAACAAGCAGGCCAAGGCCGATGGCCGCAATGGCGGTTCCGCGCACCAACACCGTGTGTTCGGCCCGGTCGGTCGTCAGATGCAGGTCGAGCGTTCCAATCCGATGGGTGACGGGCGGACCACCATCCGGGATCCGGACCAGGGGAACCCGCTCGACCACAAATCCCTCCCCGGCCCCCTCCCCAGCCCTCTCCCTGGCGGGTTCGGTCCGGCCCAACCGGTAGAACACGGTTCCGTCGCTGTCGATGATCCGGGCCTCGGCGAAATCGGGATCGGACAGCAGGGGGGCGAGAAGCGCGGCGGCGGCGATCCGGTCGACGTTCCACAGGGCGTCTCCGGCCCCGCCCGCCAGCAGCGCCACCGTTTGCTGCGCCCGCTCCACCAACGCCCGCCGCGCGTCCTGGCTGGAATAGGTGATGGCGACCAGGATGGTGAGGACGACGGCGGCCAGCAGCGGGGCGCAGACCAGCGCCACCGTGCGGGCCAGCACGCTGCGGGACAGGAGGCTGGGGATCCGTACGGCAGCGCCGCCGGTTGCGGCCCTTCCCGGGTCGGCGTCGATGGGTGGGATCATGACGGCCTTGAGCGATGCAAGGGCAAGGATCCCAGATTACCCCCCGTGCGTTACGCCTTCATGGCGGAGGCCCGCCTATGTGTGGTTTTGTCAGTTGATTCCCTTTTCAACGGCAAACTCCGCTTTCAGGCGGGCGATGCGCGCGGCGTTGGCGGCCATCCAGCCGTTGAACTCGGCCACCAACTGCGGGTGTTTGATCGACGACAGGTGATAATGGCTGCGGGTGTGGGGCAGCGATGGATCGAAGACGAGCGCGCCGGGCTTGTTCAGCACCGTTTCCAACTGGTGATGGACGACGGCGACGTTGGCATACGCGCCATCGTTCCGCGCAAGGATCGTGGTTTCCAACAGGGCGGTGAAGCTGTTGCTCTCGTGCAGGGCGACGGTCCCGGCCTTGATGCGGTCCTGCCAATCCCAGGCGGTGAAGCCGCGAACCAAACCCATCGTCCTGATGGTGTCGGCGCTTCGCCCCTTGCGGTCGGGCAGAACGTTCACGCCGTCGATGTAGGCCATCACCGGATCGCTGTAGACGACGTTTTGCGACGCCTTCAAATCCGCCGACCACATGGCGTTGTCGGGAAATTTCAGGTCGATGTCTCCCCCCACCAGCGCGGCGAACAGGCGGATCACCGGCATCGGGCGGTAATCGAAGCGATACCCCTTGTCGGTGGCGAAGGCGTCGAGCAGGGCGCGGGCGAAGCCCCGATACTCCCCATCCGTGTAGGCGTAGGCGGGCAGATACTGGTTGCTTTCGACCCCAACGCTGTAGGTCTGGGCGCGCGCAGCACCGCTGCCGAGGATCGCGAGGCTGAGCAGGGCAAGACCACCGCAGAGCGGAACCGCCAATTTGCGAAACGACATATCTTCCCCCTGTCATAGAACGAATGTCAAAGTTTTACAGGGGCTTGACGACCGGTCGATATCGATCCGGTGACAATTGCGCGTCACCACGCCGATCCCGGCGGACACAAAACTTTTACGAAACCACCGCAAGACATCCATGACACCCCTGTAAGAAATGCCATTGCGGACCGAAGAGGCTCGGGTCGCGCCGTCCCGGCGACGGTGGCATGGTCCGACAACGCGCAGGCGAATGGATGCCGGTTATGGAAGACGACATCGTCATCATCGACGACACCGCCGACATCGAGGACGCCGCGACCCGGTCGCAACCGGGCTGGCGGGTTCTGGTGGTCGATGACGATCCCACCGTCCATTCGATCACCCGCTTCGCGCTGGAGGATTTCCTGTTCGAAGGGCGGCGGCTCAGCTTTCTCAGCGCCTACAGCGGGGCCGAGGCCAGGTTGATTTTGGCGGACCAACCGGACATCGCGGTCGTCCTGCTCGACGTGGTGATGGAAAGCGACGACGCCGGTTTGAAGGTGGCGGAGTACATTCGCAAGGATCTGGGCAACCGCTTCATCCGCATCATCCTGCGCACCGGCCAGCCGGGGCAGGCCCCGGAACGCGACGTCATCCTCCATTACGACATCAACGACTACAAGGCCAAGAACGAGCTGACCGCGCAAAAGCTGTTCACGGCGGTGCTGGCCAGCCTGCGGGCCTACAACCAGATCGCCGCCCTGGAAATGAGCCGCCACGGGTTGGAACAAATTCTGGCGGCCTCCTCCACCCTTTACGAAAAACGCTCGGTCGCCCAGTTCGTGGATGGGGTGGTGTTGCAAATCCGCTCCTTGATCCAGGACGCCCAGGGCGCGCTGCTCTGCGCGGTCAGCGGCCGTCATTTCGACGGCGACCTGGACGAGGTGCGCGTGGTCGCCGGGGTGGCCCCCTTCGTCTTCCGACCGGGAGAATCGATCCGCGCCACCCTGCCCGAGGCCGTGTGCCAGGAGATCGCCGAAACCCTGTCGCGGCAGGAAAGCTTCTTCGCCGACGACCGCTGCATCATCTTCTTCAAGACCGTCGATCACGCGGCCAGCGTGGTCTATCTCTGCGGCCACCGCCCGCTGTCCCCGCTCGACCGCAAGCTGTTGGAGGTGTTTTGCTCGAAGGTCGCCATCGGCTTCGACAACGCCCATCTGTTCGAACAGATTTCCTACGAAAAGACGCATGATCCGGTGACGGGGCTGCTGAACCGCAGCGCCTTCATCGACGCCTTGAACGGCCGCCCCGATCCCGGCGCGGGTGCCGACGACAGCGCGGTCTGCGTGCTGGATTTCGACCGCTTCCGCGACGTCAACGACAGCTTGGGATTCGAGGCGGGGGACCGGTTCCTGGCCGCGCTGGCGGCCCGGATATCGGCGGCGGTGACGGACCCGGATGTCGCCGCCCGCCTGGGCGGGGATCAATTCGTCGTGCTGAAATCCGGTGGGCGGGAGGCGGTGGAGCTGTGGGTCCGCGATCTGCTGGCGCGCATCAGCGCGCCGCTGCGCCTGGACGGTCAGGAGATCATCCCGTCGGTGGCCATCGGCGTCGCCATGCTGGGCTGGACGCGGCGGGCGGAGGACCTGATCGCCGACGCCGACCGGGCGATGCGGGGGGCCAAATGGATGGGCGGCGGACGCTTTGGTTTCGCGGCGGCCCGCCCGGCCCGCGCCGACGGATCGCGTCTGCTGTTGGTCACGGAGTTGATCCACGCCATCCAGCGCGAGGAGTTCGAGCTGTTTTATCAACCCATCGTCCGCACCCTGGATGGGCGTTTGGATGGGTTCGAGGCGCTGATCCGCTGGCGTCACCCCACGCGCGGCCTGCTGGCCCCCGGTGCCTTCATCGGCATCGTCGAGGAAACCGGCCTGATTCTGCCGCTCGGCAACTGGGTGATGGATCGCGCCGCCCGGCAACTGGCCGATTGGGAACGGACGATTCCGGGATCCCGAGACCTTCAGGTCAGCGTCAACGTCTCCGCCCGCCAATTCATGGGGCATGACCTGACCGGCGAGGTGGCGGCGGTGCTGGATCGCACCCGGCTCGACCCCCGGCGGCTCAAGCTGGAGATCACCGAGAGCCTGATCATGAACGATCCGGATTGCGCCGAGCGGTCGCTGCGCGATCTCAAGTCGCTGGGCGTCCAATTGGCGTTGGACGATTTCGGCACCGGCTATTCCAGCCTCAGCTACCTCGACCGCTTTCCCTTCGACGTCCTGAAGATCGACCGCTCCTTCGTCAAGGCGATGCTGCACCGGCACGAAACCATGTCGGTGGTGCGAGCGATCTGCACCCTGGCCGCCAACCTTGGCATGGAGGTGGTCGGCGAAGGGGTGGAAGCGGTCCCGGAGGTCGAGGCCCTGCGCACGCTGGGCTGCCGCTGGTCGCAGGGCTATCTGTTCGGCCAGCCGGTTCCGGCCGACCGCGCGCGCGATCTGATCCTGCGGATGCACGCGCCGGTTTCGTAAGCGGCCGTTTGGCGGCACAGGCCGAACACGGTCGGTCCCAGGCTGTGGGGGCCGACGTTATGGGGCCGACAGCGGCAGTTGGACGACGAAGCGGGTGCCGCTGGGCGGGGCGTCCTCCACCGTGATCGTTCCGCCCAGGCGTTGGGTGATGAGGTTGAACACGATGTGCAGGCCAAGCCCGGTGCCGCCCACCCCGCGCCGGGTGGTGAAGAAGGGGTCGAAGATCCGGGGCTGCACGTCCGGCGGGATGCCGCCGCCGTTGTCGGCGACGCTCAGCGTGATCCGGTCCGGCCCGTCCGGTGCCACCGTCACGCGGATTTGCCGGTTTTCCCGGTCGGCAAAGGCGTGGACCAACGCGTTCATCACGAGATTGGTGAGGACCTGCGCGACCGATCCGGGGTAGCTGTCCATGTCGATGTTGCCCGGACAGAGGAAGACCACCCCCACCCCCTCCTTGCGCAACCGGGGTTGAAGGCTGACCAGGACATCGTCCAGACATTGGCCAAGGCGGAAGCGGCGGCGCTCGTCGCTGGTCTGATCCACCGCCACCTGCTTGAAGCTGCTGATGAGATCCGACGCCCGCCGGATGTTGGCCTGCATGTAATCGGAGGTTCGCAACGCCGCATCGACAAAGCCGTCGATGTCGGACCGGCGGATGGTTCCACCCGCCGCCGTGTCGCTGAAGCGCCGGGCGCGCTCGCCAAAGGCGGTGGTCGCGGTCAGGGCCGACCCGATCGGCGTGTTGATCTCGTGGGCGATCCCCGCGACCAGCGCGCCGAGCGCGGCCATCTTCTCAGACTGGACCAGGCTGGCCTGGGTCTCCCGCAATTGTTCGTTGGCCACGGCCAGCGAGCGAACCAGGGCCTGCAACAGATCCACACCGGCCACAATCCCGACGTAGCATCCGTTCTCCGCCACGATGAAACCGGTCTGAAGCGCGCTGGGTTTGTTCAGAAAGATCAGGCGACCGACCAGATCCACTTCCATCCGCGCGTCGGCGATCAACGGCTCCCGATCCATCACCCGCAGAATCGGCTTGTTGCCGAACAGATCCCGACCGTAGCGGGTGGCGAAGCGGGACATGAAGCCCAACCGGTCGATCAAACCGATCGGTGTCTGGTCGCGAACCACCGCCAGAACCATGACGGAGCGGTCCTGTTCAAACAGCCGCGCCACCTCGGCACCTGTGATCCTCGGCGAGATCGGAGGAATCGGTTTGGCGAGCGGGCGGACCGTGGAGGGCACGCCGTCCGCCTTCTCCGCCGCCGCGCCCCCGGCTCCCGTCGCGCTCATTGGCAGGCGGGTGCCCGATCCGGCGGCAGGACGGTGACGGCACCGGATTTGATCGCCGTGGCCGCCTCGTCGATCTTCGCGCCGATGTCGGCGACCAGGGCGGCGTTGTGGCTGTCCCGCGCCCAACCAACGCCATCCTGCGCCAAACCAAGCTGCTGAACGCCACCGGTCCACACCCCGTTGTGGGCGTCCTTGAAGGCCTGATAGACGGCGACGTCCACGCGCTTGACGGCGGAGGTCAGGATTTTTCCCGGAAACACCCCGTTCTGGTTCGTGTCCACGCCGATGCCCAACCGGCCCGCCAGCGCGGCCCCTTCCAGAACCCCACCCCCGGCGTAGCCAGCGGCCGCGAAGGTCACGTCCACGCCGTCCTTCATCAGGGCCTCGGTGGTTTGTTGGGCCTTCTCCTTGTCACGGAACGCGCGCGGGTCGTCGCCCAGGTAACGGCGGAGGATCCGCGCATCGGCGCGCGCGGCCAGAACGCCTTGGACATAGCCGCACTCGAAGCGCTTGATCGGCGGGATCGGCATCGCGCCGACAAAGCCAACCGTCCCGCTGCGGCTGGCCAGACCGGCGGCCACCCCGACCAGATAGGCGGCCTCATCCTCCCGGAACAGCACCGAGCGGACGTTCGGCAGATCGACGCGGCCGTCGATGATGGTGAAATGGATGTCGGGAAACTCCTTGGCGACCACCTCCACCGCGCGTTCGTTGATGAAGCCGATCAACAGGATGTTGCGGATGCCGAACTCCGCGAAGGTGCGCATCGACCGGATGCTGTCCTCTTCGGTGCGGATGATGTTTTCGCGGGCATCGACCTTGGCTTCGGCCTTCAGCCGTTGCAGCCCTTGCAAGGCCAGCTCGTTGAATCCGCCATCGTTCTTCGTGTTGTTGAAGATGATGGCGAACTGTTTGTCCGATTGCGCGCTGGCCTGCGCCATGGTCAGGGCCAGAACACACGCCGACAGAAGCATTGAGATGCGCACAGCGACCGCCTCACACACAGGGATATGCAGCACGATCATCGGCGACTTGCTTGACCCGTTGATGTCGGTGGCGTGACGGTTTCCTGAAAGAACGGGCGGGGTAAGGCCACCCCAAACAGAAAAAACCAAGAAGCCTTCCCGATTCCTATGGTTGTGGTTATACTCGCCAGAACAATGGAGCGAACAAGACATCCATTTGGACATCACCACGGCAGCACGCAGAAGAAATAAAAATGCAACATTCATCCCGTTGAATCAGGTTTCGCCGTTTCCTCATCCCCCCAGGAGATTTTTACACAAAAAGGGAGAGGGAATTGTTCTCCTGATTGTTCACGGGACACTGCCGGTCCTGAGGTTGGGCCGTTCCAAACCCAACCCCGCACCGTTTCCTTGATCGTGGTCGGGCCGAATGCGGCGATGCCGACGGTCCGGCGCTTGCCGACCGCGCCACCGCCGACAGCGGCCCGCCCCTGCGCGTCGGAGAATCCACATGCGAGTCCGCTCGAAAGCTCTCGCCAGCATGCTCATTCTGGCGGCCCTGGCCGCCTGCAAACCCGAAGAGGCGGCGGTTGAAAAGCCCCGGCCCGTTCGCGCGATCATCGCCACCCCCGTCCTGGACGGGGAGGAGATCACCCAAACCGGCGAGGTGCAGCCCCGCTACGAAACCGCCCACGGCTTCCGCATCAACGGGCGGGTCACGTCCCGTCTGGTCGATGTCGGCGCGCGGGTGAAGGCGGGCGACTCCCTGGCCACCCTGGACGACCGCGACGTTCAGAACGATGTGCGCGCCGCAGAAGCCGACCTGCGCAGCGCCACCGCGTCGGAGGATTTGGCCAAGGTGGCGCTGGACCGCCAGCAAACCCTGCTGGCCAAGGACATCGTCGCCAAGGTGCGCGTGGACGAGGCGGAAGCCAACTGGCACAGCGCCCGGTCCCGGCGCGAGGCGGCGGCGGCCACCCTGGCCAACGCCCGCAACAAGCTGGCCTACACCAAGCTGGCCGCCGACAGCGATGGCATCGTGACCAGCGTCGGCGCAAACGCCGGGCAGGTCGTTGCCGCCGGGCAGATGGTCGCCACCCTGGCGTCCACCACCGAGCGCGAGGCCGTGTTCAACGTCGCGGAAAAGCTGTTGCAGAACGCCCCGCAAGACGTCCGGGTTCAGGTGTCCTTGTCCGCCGACCCCAGGATCAGCGTCACCGGCACCGTGCGGGAGGTCAGCCCCACCGCCGACCCTGTGACCCGCACCTTCCGCGTCCGCATCAGCCTGCCCGACACCGCCACCGCCATGGCGTTCGGGGCCACGGTGACGGGCCGGGTGGTGCTGCCCGCCGGGCTGCTGATCGCCGTGCCCGCGTCGTCCATCACCAACGAGGGCGGGAAACCGGCCGTCTATGTGGTCGATCCCGCCACCGGGATTCTGGCGCGCAAGCCGGTCACGGTCGCCCGCTACACCACCGACACCGCTTACATCGCGGAGGGGCTTGGCAAGGGTGACGCGGTCGTCACCGCCGGGGTCGCCAAGCTGCGGCCGGGCCAGAAGGTGCTGTTCGAAGGGTCGGCCAAACCATGAGCGCCCCGCACATTCCCCCCTCCACCAACCCCTCCACTGGCCCCTCCACCGGTTTCAACCTGTCGGCCTGGGCGCTGAAGGAACAGCCGCTGGTGATCTTCCTGATGCTGGCCTCCCTTCTGGCCGGTGTCTGGAGCTACACCCATCTGGGCCGGAACGAGGATCCGCCCTTCACCATCAAGACCATGGTGGTTCAGGCCAATTGGCCGGGGGCGTCCGCCACCGACACCGCCAACCTGCTGACCGACCGGCTGGAAGAAAAGCTGGAGGAAACGCCGCATCTGGACCGGCTGGACAGCTACAGCCGCGCCGGGGAGGCGGTGGTCTTCGTGCACCTGCGCGACGACACCCCGCCGTCCCAGGTGGACGACATCTGGTACCGCGTGCGCAAGAAGGTGGCCGACATCGCCCCGACGCTGCCCCACGGGGTGCAGGGGCCGTTCTTCAACGACGAGTTCGGCGACACCTTCGGCATCCTCTACGGCTTCACCACCGACGGTTTCAGCCTGCGGGAGCTGCGCGACCGGGTCGACGGCGTGCGCGCCCGCCTGCTCTCCACCCCCGACATCGGCAAGGTGCAGGTGATCGGGGTGCAGGAGGAGCAGATCATCGTTGAATTTTCGCCCCGGCGGCTGGCCGCCATGGGGATCGACGAACAGATGGTGATGCAGGCGCTGGCCGCGCAGAACGCCGTCGAACCGGCGGGAACCGTGCGCCTGCCCGATGAAAAGGTCGCGCTGCGGGTCAGCGGCGCGTTCGCGTCGGAAGACAGCCTGCGCCAAGTGACGTTGCGCGCCAACGGCCGTTTCCTGCGCCTGATCGACATCGCCACCATCACCCGGATCCCGGCCGACCCGCCCAGCCCGCTGTTCCGCGTCAACGGACAACCGGCCCTGGGGCTGGCCATCTCCATGGCCCCGACCGGCAATTTGCTGTCCTTCGGCCAGGCCATCAAAGCCCGCATGGCCGACATCGCCGCGACCCTGCCGCACGGGATCGAGGCGACGGAGGTGGCGGACCAGGCCGTGGTCGTCACCCAGGCGGTGAACGGCTTCCTGAAGGTCCTGATCGAAGCCATCGCCATCGTGCTGGCCGTGTCGTTCGTGTCGCTGGGCACGCGCGCCGGGCTGGTCGTGACCCTGTCGATCCCGTTCGTTCTGGCCCTGACCTTCATCGGCATGGAGCTGACCGGCATCGGCTTGCAGCGCATTTCGCTGGGCGCGCTCATCATCGCCTTGGGGCTGCTGGTCGATGACGCGATGATCACGGTGGAGGCGATGGTCTCCAAACTGGAACAGGGGTGGGAACGGTCGCGCGCCGCCACCTTCGCCTATGACAGCACGGCCTTTCCCATGCTGACCGGCACGCTGGTGATGATCGCCGGGTTCATCCCGGTCGGCTTCGCCGCGTCGAGCGCGGGGGAGTATTGCTTCTCCCTGTTCATGGTGGTGCTGATTTCGCTGCTGGCCAGTTGGGTTGTCGCCGTCCTGTTCTCGCCGCTGATCGGCACCTGGGTGCTGCCACGCAGCATGGCGCACGCCCATGGCGGCGACGGCCGCATCATGCGCGCCTATGGCCAGGCGTTGGATTGGGCGCTGGCGCACCGTGGCCTGACCATCGCCGTGGCGCTGGTCGCCTTCGCCGCGTCGGTCGTCGGGGCCGGGCGGCTGGAGCAGCAGTTCTTCCCGCCGTCGGACCGGCCGGAGCTTCTGGTCAGCCTGACCCTGCCGCAAAACGCGTCGCTGGCGGCCACCCAAAGGGAGGCGGAAAAGCTGGAGACGCTGCTGAAGGCCGACGCGGACGTCGAACGTTTTTCCACCTACATCGGGTCGGGGGCCATCCGCTTTTATCTGCCGATGGATGTGCTGCTGACCAACGACAACATCACCCAGACCGTGGTCGTGACCAAGGGGCTGGAGGAGCGCAACCGGGTTCGCGCCCGGCTGGAGGCGGCGTTCGCCACCGACTTCGCCGATCTGGTGTCGCGCGCCACGCCGCTGGAGTTGGGGCCGCCGGTGGGCTGGCCGCTGAAATACCGCGTGACCGGCCCCGATGTGGCCAAGGTGCAGGATCACGCGCAAACGCTGTCCAACATCCTGGCCGCCAACCCGCACACCCGCGACATCAACCGGACGGCGGGCGAACCGCAAAAGCGGATCGAGGTGCTGATCGACCAGACCCAGGCCCGCGCCGTCGGCGTGTCCTCGCAACAGGTGGCCAGCGCCCTGTCGGCCATCGTTTCCGGCACCGGCATCACCGCCGTGCGGGATGGCAACCGCCTGATCCAGGTGCTGGCGCGGGCCGAAACGGCGGAGCGCACCGACCCGGGCGCGATCGCCAACCTGCAAATCACCACAGCGGGCGGGCAGGTGGTTCCGCTGCGCCAGATCGCGCAGGTGCGCTTTGGCGTGGAACAGCCGGTGATCTGGCGGCGGCAGCGCACGCCAATCATCACCGTGCAGGCGGACGTTGCCCCCGGCGTTCAGGCCGCCACGGTGTCGGCCCAACTCGCCGTATCGGTCCAGGCCTTCGCCGCGTCACTGCCCGAGGGCTACGCGGTGGCCGAAGGCGGCGCGATTGAGGAATCGGAGAAGGGCAACGCCTCGATCATCGCCACGCTGCCCGTCATGCTGATGGTGATGATGGCACTGCTGATGGTGCAGTTGCGCAGCTTCTCGCGCCTGTGGCTGGCCCTGGCCATGGCCCCCTTCGGCCTGATCGGTGTGGTGGCCGCCATGCTGCCGACGGGCATGCCGATGGGCTTCGTCGCCCAGTTGGGCATCATCGCGCTGGCCGGGATGATCATCCGCAACGCGGTGATCCTGATCGAGGAGGTGGACGGCAACGTCGCGTTGGGCCTGCCCGCGCGCGAGGCCATCGCCACCGCCGCCCGTCACCGCGCCCGCCCGATCCTGTTGACGGCCTGCGCCGCCATCCTGGGCATGGTCCCGATCGCGCATCAGGTGTTCTGGGGACCCATGGCCTACGCCATCATCGGCGGCCTGACCGCCGCCACCATCCTGACCCTGACCCTGCTGCCCAGCCTGCTGTCGCTGCTGCTGCATCTGGAACAGCGCGGAAAGGCTGCACAGCCCTGACCCGCATCACCGGTCGGCGGCGGGGGCGCGGTTGACCCGCCGCGCCTCCCTTACCAGCGGGTCCGCAGAGTGTTCCTGTGCGGACCCGCTGACATTTGGACAGCATCGGAAAGCTGGGCCATGCTGGCGACGGTTGAATGGCCCCCTCCAACGCATCCTGGACCATTCCTTGAGCAATCGTGAGCACATGCAGACCAAAACACTTCGCCCACACCTCGCTTCTGGTCGTCGAGAGCAGATTGCCACTCGGCTTGCTTTTCTGATCGCGGGCCTCGGCATGGCGTCTTGGGCACCATTGGTGCCATACGCAAAGGAACGGGTTGGCGCGGATGACGCCCTGTTCGGCCTGTTGTTGTTGTCTCTCGGGTTGGGGTCACTCATGGCCATGCCCGCAACCGGCGTTCTGGCGAGCCGGTATGGGTGCCGCGTGGTCATCGCCGCCGCGTCTCTTGTCATCGCGATCATGATCCCCGTGCTGGCGGTTGTGGACACGCCCGTCCGGTTGGCAATCGCCCTGGCGGTGTTCGGCGCGGGCGTCGGGACCATCGATGTGGCCGTGAACATCCAGGCCGTGATGGTGGAGAAGGACAGCGGCAGAGCCATGATGTCCGGCTTTCATGGCCTGTTCAGCCTGGGCGGCATCGTGGGAGCGGGCGGCGTCAGTCTGGCGCTCGGATCGGGGGTGCCACTTCCGGGCGTCGTCTGGACGGTGAGCGGTGTGCTCATGATGCTTCTGATGTTTTCCTATCAAGGTCTTCTGACCTATGGGAACACGGAGCAAGAAAAGACACCGCTTTTTGTCATGCCAAAGGGCGTTGTCGTTCTGTTGGGCGTTCTGTGCTTTGTTGTGTTCATGGCAGAGGGCGCGATCCTTGACTGGAGCGCCCTGTTCCTCATCACCAGCCATGGCTACGAGCAAGCGTCCGCCGGTGCGGCCTACACCGCCTTTGCCGTGACCATGACGATTGGCCGGCTGTTCGGCGACCGGATCGTCTCACGTCTGGGCGGCACGCGATGCGTGCTGTTCGGTGGCTGGCTGGCGGCGGGCGGCTTTGCCGTCGCTGTGTTCGCCCCCGGCCCGATTCTGGTTTTGCTTGGCTTCGCGCTGGTTGGGGCGGGGCTGTCCAACATCGTGCCCGTGTTCTTCACAGCCGCAGGTCGACAAACGGCCATGCCCGCAAGCCTCGCCGTCGCCGCCGTCACCACGCTGGGGTACGCGGGCATCCTGCTTGGTCCGGTGATGATCGGTTTCATCGCTCAGGCGTGGAGCCTGGCTCTCGGCCTGCTCCTGCTCGCGATCAGTCTGTCTTTCGTCGCGATCGCCGGTTCGATGACCGCGCGTCGGTGACGTTGCAAGGCTGGCTCCGGTCAAGCCGCCCGAACGGCGACCGCCTCCGGCCTTCGGCACCGATGGCCGGGGCAAAGCCGGTTCCGCGAGGCCTCCCTTTGTTATACAGACTGATTGGTTATTGACATTATTGTTATAATAAATACCATTTCTGTGTTGGCTCGCCCGTCTCATGGGAGCCGGAGCGCAAGGCATGGGGGCAGCGACAAGGGCGGACCACCGCCCGGCCGACCATGGGGGCCGCGATGCAGGGAAGGAAAGCGCGATGATGAGGAAAGCCGTCGGTCTGGTCGCCCTGCTGGCGACCGGTTTGCTCCCCGGATTGGCCCTGGCGCAGGGCAAGCCTGTGCGAATCGGCGTTCTGAACGACATGTCCGGCATCTACGCCGACGATCAGGGGCCGGGATCGGTGATCGCCGCCAAGATGGCGGTGGAGGATTTCGGCAACCGGCTGGGCGTGCCGGTGGAGGTGGTTGCGGCCGATCACCAGAACAAGACCGACGTCGGGGCCGCCATCGCCCGGCGCTGGTACGAACAGGACGGCGTCGATCTGATCGTCGATGTTCCCAATTCAGCGATCGCGCTGGCGGTCGCCGGGATGGCGCGCGATCAGAACCGGGTGTTCATCGCCTCGGGGGCCGGAACCTCCGAACTTACCGGGAAATCCTGCACCCCCAACAGCGTCCATTGGACCTATGACACCTGGGCGCAGGGCCACAGCATGGGCCAGATTCTGGCCGCGCAGGGCGGCAAGCGCTGGTACTTCCTGACCGCCGACTACGCGTTCGGCAAGGATCTGGAAAAGAACGCGGCGGACGCCGTGATCGCCGCCGGTGGGGCCGTGCTGGGTTCGGCGCGCCACCCGCTGGGCACCTCCGATTTCTCGTCCTTCCTGTTGCAGGCGCAGGCGTCGGGGGCCGATGTGATCGGGCTGGCCAACGCCGGGGCCGACACGGTCAACGCGTTGAAGCAGGCGGCGGAGTTCGGCATCGGCGGTCAACAGAAGGTCGCCGCGCTGATTTTGAACATCGTCGGCATGCCCGCCGTCGGGCTGGCGGCCAGCCAAGGCGTATCGGTGGTCTCGGCCTATTACTGGGACCGCAACGACGGCAGCCGGGAGTTCGCCAAACGCTTTTCCGCCCGCCACCCGCGCGGCAACGTGCCCAACGACATGCAGGCGGGCGTCTATTCGGCGGTGCTGCATTACCTGAAGGCGGTGGAATCGCTGAAAAGCGCGGCGGATGGCCGGGCCGTGGTTGCAACGATGAAGGCAATGCCGACCGACGACCCGCTGTTCGGCCCGGGGACCGTGCGCGCCGATGGCCGCAAGCTGCACCCGCTCTATCTGCTGACCGCCAAGCCGGTGAAGGACTCGCGCGGCGGCTGGGATTTCTTCACCGTCACCGGAACCATTCCGCCCGAACAGGCCTGGCGTCCGCTGGCCGATGGCGGTTGCCCGCTGGTCAAGGGATGACCGGGACACGGATTGCGCGGATTTGAGCGCGGATTTCACGAAATCTGTTTCAACCTGTGCCTCTGGGCCGTCAGAAGAGGCGTTTTGAGTCCGATATCCGTGAAATCCGCGCGCTTATCCGTGAAATCCGCGCGCTTATCCGTGAAATCCGCGCGCTTATCCGTGAAATCCGTGGCAAAATTCGCCAAACACTCTCGGCGGCTCCCGGCATGCGGAAGCAGTCAAACGATGAAGGAGCCGGTTACGGCAGCGCCACCGTCCGCCGTTCCGCCGCGCTGCGGACGCAAGCCTCAAGCACCGCCATGACGTAGCGGGCGGATTCGGACGTCACCGGCGGGGCGTCCCCGTCCAGGATGGCGGCGGCCACGCCCCGGTAAAAGGCGGGGTAATCGCCGACGCGGGTTTCGACCACCCGTTCGCCGCCGTCGGCCTCGTACAGCCGTCCATACAGATCCGGTTCGTCCAGGCCCCAATCGCTGTCGGTCGGGCGGCGTCCGGCGCGCAAGGCGGCCTCCTGCCCGTCCATGCCGGATTTCAGGAAGCTGCCCGCGTCGCCGTGGATCTGGTAACGCGGCCCCGGATGGCACACCACCGTCCCGGCGTGCAGGATCGCCCGCATCCGGCCATAATTCAGGATCAGGTGGAACCAGTCATCCACCTCGCCCGCGCGGCGCTGGGTCCCGACATCGGCGGTGACGGTCTGCGGCAGGCCGAACAGGGTCAGCGCCTGGTCGATCAGATGCGCGCCCAGATCGAACAGCACACCCGACCCCGGCAGGGGCCGTTCGCGCCAGCCCTGCTTGATCGCCGGGCGGAAGCGGTCGAAATGCGCCTCGTAATGATAGACGTCGCCCAGGGCACCGCTGTCGATGCAGTCGCGCAGGGTCAGGAAATCGCCGTCCCAGCGCCGGTTGTGGAACACGGTCAACATCCGGTCCTGACGGTGGGCCAACTCGATCAACTGGTCGGCCTCGCGGGCGGAGGTCGCCATCGGCTTGTCCACCACCACATGCTTGCCCGCCAACAGGGCGGCGCGGGCGAGCGCGGCGTGGCTGGTGTTGGGGGTGGCGATCACCACCAGATCGATGTCGGGATCCGCGATGATGGCGGCGGGGCTGGCGTGGGCGACCGCCTCCGGCGCCGCCTTGTGGATCTCCTCGGTGCGCGAGCTGGCGATGGCGGCCAGCCGCAGGCGCGGTTCGCACTGGATCAGCGGGGCGTGGAAGACCGATCCGGCCAGACCGAACCCAAGCAGCCCGACGGACACAGGACCGGCGGGCGGACCGGCGGGCAGGCCGGAAGACGGACCGGAACGGGTCGCGCTGGTGCTCATGGGGCGTTTCCTCAAAACGGGTGGGTGTGGAGTCAGGCGGCGTCCGCCCGGGTGCCGTGCAGGCTGTCCAGATGGGCGGCGGCCCCGCTCAACGCCGGGGTGTCGGCCAGAATGAGCCAGCTTGGTACGGGCCGCAAGTAATCCGCCATCCGTCCTTTCGCCTCGAACCGGGCGCGGAAGGGGCTGGCGGCGAGAAAGGCGGCAAAGCGCGGGGCGATGCCACCGCCGACATAGACGCCGCCGCGCGCCCCCAAACTCAGCGCCAGATTGCCCGCCGCCCCGCCCAGCAGGGCGCAATAGGTGGTCAGGGTCTGGGCGCACAGCCGATCCAGCCCGCCCGCGCCACCGCCGACCGCGCGGCGGGTGATCTCGGCGGCGGGCAGCGGGTCGGTGGACAGGCCCAGCGCCCCGGCGACCGCGCGGTGCAGCCGCTCCAACCCGGACCCGCACAGCACGCTTTCCAACGACACCCGCCCGCGCTCGCCGCGCACCCGGCGCAGCGCCTCGATCTCCAGATCATCGACCGGGGCAAGGTCGGCGTGGCCGCCCTCCGCCGACAGGGCGATCCAGCCCTGCGGCGTCGGCAGCGCCCCCGACATGCCCAGCCCGGTGCCGGGCGCGATCAGGGCCAGCGGTCGGCCCGCCTCCCCGCTCGTCCCCTCCGGCCCCAACCGCATCAGGTCGCCCGCCCCCAGGCGCGGTAGGGCGAGCGCCAGCGCCTCGCAATCGTTGATCAGACGCAGCGGGGCAAAGCCGAAACGCTCGGCCAAGGCCCGCACCGAGAAATCCCAATTGCGGTTGGACAGCACGATGCGGTCGCCCACCGTCGGCCCGGCCACGGCGATGCAGGCCGAACGCGGGCGGGCGTCCACCCGTTCCAGATAGGCGGCGATGGCGTCGGGCAGATTCGGATAATCGGCGGCGGGCAGGCTGAGGATGGCGGACGGGGCGGCCCCCGGTTCGGCCACCAGGGCGAAACGGGCGTTGGTGCCGCCGATGTCGGCGACCAGGGCGGGCCAAGCGGTGTCGGTCATGCGGATCTCACGGCTGCTGTGGGTGGGGGTGGGGGTGGGGGTGGGGGTGGGGGTGTGCGGCGGAGGGAATGGAGCGGCAACCGTGAATCAGAGCGCGACCGGCGCGCCATTCTTCTCGTGCCCATCCTCCTCATGCCCATCTTCCTCATGCCAAGTGCGGCCGTCGCGCTCGATCATGGCGATGGCGGCGGATGGCCCCCAGGTTCCGGCGGTGTAGGGCTTGGGCCGCTCGCCGCTGTCGCGCCACGCGGCCAACAGCCCTTCGGCCCATTCCCACGCGCTTTCGACCTCGTCGCGGCGCATGAACAGGGTGGGGTTGCCGCGCACCACGTCCATCAACAGCCGTTCATAGGCGTCCGGCACCCGCCGCTTGAAGGTTTCGGCGAAGCTGAGATTCAGGGCGGCGGCGCGCAGGCGCAGGCCGCCCGGCCCCGGCTCCTTCGTCATCAGGCGCAGGCGGATGTGTTCGTCGGGTTGCAGGCGCACCACCAGCCGGTTCGGCATCACCGGCCCGGCGGTGGCCCCGAAAATGCTGTGCGGGACCGGGCGGAACTGGATGACGATCTCCGACACCCGCTGCGGCAGCCGTTTGCCGGTGCGCAGGTAGAAGGGAACCCCGGCCCAGCGCCAGTTGCGCAGCTCCGCCCGCAGGCTGACAAAGGTTTCGGTCGCGCTGTCGGCGGCCACCCCGTCCTCGTCGAGATAGCCGGGGACCGGCTCGCCGTCGATGGCCCCGGCGCGGTACTGGCCGCGCACGCTGTGGGTCAGCGCGTCGGCCCCGGTCAGCGGGGCCAGCGCCCGCAGCACCTTCAGCTTTTCGTCGCGCACCGCCTCGCGCTCCAGCGAGGCCGGGGCCTCCATCGCGACAAGGCAGAGCAGTTGCAGCAGGTGGTTTTGCACCATGTCGCGCAGCGCGCCGGAGCGGTCGTAATAGCCGCCACGCCGTTCGATGCCCAGGGATTCGGCGGCGGTGATCTGCACATGGTCGATGCCGCCGCTGTTCCACAAGGGTTCGAACAGGGCGTTGGCGAAGCGCAGCGCCAGCAGATTTTGCACCGTCTCCTTGCCCAGATAATGGTCGATGCGGAAAATCTGGCCTTCCTGGAACACCGCGCCGACCTCGTCGTTGATGCGGCGGGCCGAGGCGAGGTCGCGCCCGATCGGCTTTTCCAGAACCACCCGCGACCGCGCCGTCACCAGCCCGGCGCGCGCCAGCCGCTGGCAGATCGGCCCGAACAGGTCGGGGTGGGTGGCGAGGTAGAAGACGCGGACCCTGTCCGCCACCCCGTCAAACCGGCTGGCCAGCGCGTCCCAACCCTCCGTCCCCTGCGCGTCGGCGGTGATGTGGTCGAGACGGGCGAGGAAGCGGTCGGTCGTCGCCGGGTCGAGCGGAGCGGCGTGCTGGGCCAGCGCCTCGGCCGCCTGCGCCCGGAACGCCGCCCCGTCCAGCCCGGCGCGCGACACGCCGATGATGCGGCCATCGTCGGGCAATTGGCCGTCGCGGTCACGCTCGTACAGCGCGGGCAACAGCTTGCGCAGCGACAGATCGCCGGTGGCGCCGAACACCACGTAATCAAAGGAGGCCACGCGCTCGATGGTGGGACTCATGCTGCTTGTCTTCCCCAAGGATTGGAACCCCTTCTCCCCCCTGGGGAGAAGGTTGGGATGAGGGGGTTCGGCGCAGCCGAAAACGTCACGCGCCGCCTCCCCCTCCCCCCGCCCCTCTCCCCGGGGGGAGAGGGAGGATCAGGCGAACCAGCGGTTTCAAACGGCGCTTCGCTGACGACCCGCATTGTTCGCGGCCACACTAATCCGCGACCGCGCGCGGGGATCCGGTTTCCGTGTAACAGCGGCGTATCAACCGCCTCGACCTGTTACGAAAAGCCGGTTTGTAACGCCCATGTAACAGCAGCCCGGCAACGAAAGCGCCCTGTTACCAAATAGTCCGCCCCCCGCATCATCGGACAGGTACAGTAACCGCCAGACAAACGACCGCGATCCATCAACAGCGGTCCAACAGCAACCTGTTTCGGGAGGGACCAGAATGCGCGACCTGCGTTTTCCCACGGCGACGACCGCAAGGGCGACCGCGTGGGGGTGTGCCGATGGCGTCGCCCCATGACCGGCCCCCTTCCGGCGAGGATCGCCCCATGACCGTGCCGTCATCCTCTTACAAAGCCACCGCCGCGCCAATCGCCGCCGACACGGACGCCCCCGCCCGTGCCAGCCTGGGCGAGCTGGCGCAACGCCATCTGTCGAAACTGGTGGTCGCCCCGTCCTTCGCGGCGATCCTGGTGTTCGTCTATGGCTTCATCCTGTGGACGGTCTACATCAGCTTCACCAACTCCCGCATGCTGCCCAGTTACGATCTGGTCGGGGCGGAGGCCTATGAGAAGCTGTGGCGGATCGACCGTTGGTACGTCGCCATCGAAAATCTGCTGATTTTCGGCGGCCTGTTCATCGGCGTCAGCCTGGCCATCGGCATCGTGCTGGCGGTTCTGCTCGACCAGCGCATCCGGGGCGAAGGGGTGCTGCGCACCATCTACCTCTACCCGATGGCGCTGAGCTTCATCGTCACCGGCACGGCGTGGAAATGGATCCTGAACCCGACCATCGGCATTCAGGAATTCGTCCGCGACCTGGGCTTTCCCAATTTCACCTTTGATTGGATCGTGCAGCAGGACACCGCCGTCTACACGCTGGTGATCGCGGCGGTCTGGCAAAGCTCCGGCTTCGTCATGGCGCTGTTTCTGGCGGCGCTGCGCGGGGTGGATCAGGAGATCATCAAAGCGGCCTATCTCGACGGGGCCAGCCTGCCGCGCATCTATTGGGGCATCGTTCTGCCCTCGGTCCGCCCGGTGTTCATGAGCGCCTTCGTCATCCTCGCCCATCTGGCGGTCAAGAGTTACGACCTCGTCGTCGCGCTGACCGGCGGCGGTCCGGGTTACGCGTCCGACCTGCCCGCGACCTTCATGTACGAGATGACGTTCCGGCGGAACCAGATTTCCATCGGATCGGCCAGCGCCATGATGATGCTCGCCACCGTCGTCGCCATCATCGTCCCGTATCTCTATTCCGAGCTGAAAGGGGGCAAGCGTGTCTAGCCTGACCTCCGCGCTGCCGCCCGCCGAAGGGATGGGACCGCGCGTCGCCCGCTGGGGCCTGTATCTGATCCTGTTGCTGTTTGCGGCCTATTACCTGCTGCCGCTGGTGGTGATGGTGTCCACCTCCTTCAAGAGTTTGGACGAGATCCGCACCGGGTCGCTGCTGTCGCTGCCGCGCGACATCAGCACCGACGCGTGGACCTACGCCTGGACCCGCGCCTGCATCGGGGCCGATTGCCGGGGCATGGCCCCCTATTTCATGAACTCGCTGGTCATCGTCGTCCCGGCGGTCATCATCTCCACCCTGTTCGGGGCGCTGAACGGCTACGCGCTGACCAAATGGCGCTTTCGCGGGGCCAACGTGATCTTCGCGATGATCCTGTTCGGCAGCTTCCTGCCCTCGCAGGTCATGCTGCTGCCGATGGCGCAGACGCTGGGCTTCCTGGGTCTGGCCGGGTCGGCGGCCGGGTTGATCCTGGTCCACGTCGTCTATGGTTTGGCCTTCACCACGCTGTTTTTCCGCAACTACTACGTCAGCATTCCCGACGATCTGGTGAAGGCGGCGACCATCGACGGGGCCGGGTTCTTCCAGATTTTCACCAAGATCATGGTCCCGCTGTCGCTGCCGATCATGGTGGTGACGATCATCTGGCAGTTCACCCAGATTTGGAACGACTTCCTGTTCGGCGCGTCCTTCGCGGCGGGCGGGGCGCAGCCGGTCACGGTCGCGCTGAACAACCTTGTGAACACCACCACCGGCGTCAAGCAGTACAACGTCGACATGGCCGCCGCGATGATCGCGGGCCTGCCCACCCTCGTCGTTTACGCGCTGGCCGGAAAATACTTCATTCGCGGTTTGACCGCTGGCTCGGTCAAGGGGTGATTTGACATGGCGACTCTCACCATCAACAACGTCCGCAAGCAGTATGGCAACGTCGAGATCCTGAAGGGGATCGACCTCAGCCTGACGGATGGCGAATTCCTGGTTCTGCTCGGCCCCTCGGGCTGCGGCAAATCCACCCTGCTGAACATGATCGCCGGGTTGGAAACCATCAGCGCCGGTGAAATCCGCATCGACCAGCGGGTCATCAACGGCGTCCATCCCAAGGACCGCGACATCGCCATGGTGTTCCAGTCCTACGCGCTCTACCCCAACATGACGGTGGCGCGGAACATCGGCTTCTCGCTGGAGATGCGCGGCCAGTCCAAGGCCGACCGCGACAGCGCGGTGCAGCGCGTGGCCAAGCTGTTGCAGATCGAACATCTGCTGGACCGCAAGCCCGCGCAATTGTCGGGCGGCCAGCGCCAGCGCGTGGCCATGGGCCGCGCCCTGGTGCGCGATCCCAAGGTGTTCCTGTTCGACGAGCCGCTGTCCAACCTGGACGCCAAGCTGCGCGTGGACATGCGCACGGAGATCAAGAAGCTGCACCAGCGGCTCGGCACCACCGTCGTCTACGTCACCCACGACCAGATCGAGGCGATGACGCTGGCCAGCCGCATCGCCATCATGAAGGAAGGCATCGTCCAGCAATTCGCCCCGCCGCAGGAGGTCTATGAACGCCCCGCCAACATGTATGTGGCCAGCTTCATCGGGTCGCCGACGATGAACTTCATCCGGGGCACGTTGGCCGCCGAGGGCGACCGGCTGGGCGTCGGCCTGCGCAGCGACGGCGGCCCCACCCGCTTCCTGCCGCTGCACGAGGCCCCGGCCCAGGCCGACCGCTGGCTGGGCCAGGAGGTCATCCTCGGCATCCGGCCGGAGGCGATCACCTGCTACGACCCCACCGTCGCGGCGGGGAACCCGGCGCTGGTCAAGGTCGGCTGCCCGGTGAACGTGCTGGAACCGACCGGGGCCGACACCATCACCTACATCCAGCTTTGCGGCCAGGAGGTCGTCGCCCGCATCAAGCCCAGCGACCGCATGGTCGAAGGCGAAAACGCCGACTTCATGATCGACATGTCCCGCGCCAACCTGTTCGATCCCAAGAGCGAACAGCGCATCTGAGTCGGATCGCATCACAACCGCCCATCCCCCTCTCCCCCCCCGGGGAGAGGGCCGGGGTGAGGGGGATCCGCCGCCGGAACCGTCCGGCGGGCCGTGCCCCCTCACCCTAACCTCTCCCCGGGGGGGGAGAGGAGACCGTCCCGACGCCACCCCAACAAAACGCAAAAACAAAAAACCCCCGTGCCGCGCATGGGCCGGGGACGGGAGGAACCATGTCCATCCACAGCCTCACCGGCGGGATCACGGGCCGCCTGTCGCTGGCCTTTGGCGGTCTCGCCGCCCTGGCGCTGGCGCTCGCCGCCCTGTCGCTCGCCAGCTTTGCCACCGTGCGCGACGGGGCCGAACAGGCCGGGCGCAGCCGCGATGCCTCAGACGCGCTGTCGGCCATCGCGCAAGCGGTGTCCGAACAGCATCTGGGCGTGCGCGGCTATCTGCTGGCCGGGGACACCCGCTTTCTCAATCATTTTGAAACGGGCCGCCGCTCCTTCGACCGCTCCTTTGCCAAGCTGACCCGGCTGGCCGATGGCGACGCCGAGCAGACCACCCGCCTGACCGCCCTGTCCGACGCGCTGAAGGCGTGGGTCGGGCAGGCCGTCGCCAAACAGATCGCGCTGATGGCCAACCCCGCCACCCGCGAGGAAGCCCGCGCCATGGAGGCCGCCGGGGCCGGACGCGCCGGGATCGAGCGCATCCGGCAGGCCATCGACGATCTGCGCGCCGCCGAAGCCCAGCGGATGGAGCAACTGACCGCCGGGCAGGAGGCGGAGGCCGAACGGGCGCAAATCCTGCTGATCGCCGGAACCGCCGTGGTCCTGCTGCTGGCCGCCGTGATGAGCGTGGTGGTGGCGCGCGGGGTGGCCCGCCCGGTGCGGCGGATGACCGGGCTGATGGCCCGGCTGGCCGACGGCGATCTGGACGTCGATGTGCCCGACACCAACCGGCGCGACGAGATGGGCGGCATGGCCCGCGCGCTGGCCGTGTTCAAGGACAGCGCCCGCCAGTCCCGCCAGTTGGCGGCCGAGCGGGAGCGCGAGCAGCAGGCCAAGTTGGAACGCGGCCTGGTCCTCGAACGCGCCATGCAGGCGTTCGAGGCCGACGTCCACGCCGTGATCGGCAGCCTGTTGGAGGCGTCGGCCCAATTGGACGACACCGCGCGCACCGTCGCCGGGATCGTCGAGGAGACCGACCGCCATTCGCTGACCACCGCGCGCACCGCCGAACAGGCCAGCGTGAACATCCAGTCGGTCGCCTCCTCGGCCGACCAGTTGGCGGCGTCGATCAACGAGATCGGGCGGCAGATGGGCTCCTCCCGCCGGGCGTCGGACGACGCGGTGGCGGCGGTGTCCGCCGCCGACGGCGCGGTGCGCGACCTGAACCAGACGGCGGGCCGCATCGGCGAGGTGGTCGGCCTCATCACCAGCATCGCCCAGCAAACCAACCTGCTGGCGCTGAACGCCACCATCGAGGCGGCGCGGGCGGGCGAGGCCGGGCGCGGCTTCGCCGTCGTCGCCGGAGAGGTCAAGGCGCTGGCCGCCCAGACCGCGCAGGCGACCGACGAGGTCACGGCGCAGATCGGCGCGATCCAGAGCGTCGTCACCACCACCGTCACCGCCATCGGCCGGATCGGGGCGATCATCGGCGACATGAACAGCATCGCGTCCGCCGTGGCCGCCGCCGTCGAGCAGCAGGCCGCCGCCACCGCCGAAATCAGCCGCGCCGTCAGCGGGGCCGGTCGCCTGTCCCACGCGGTGAAGGAGGATGTCGAGGCGCTGGCCCGCGCGGTCGCCGACACCGGGCGTTCGGCGGCCCAGGTGCGCGAACGCTCCGCCGACGTGTCCAACGGCGCGGCCCGCCTGAACGGGGAGTTGGCCGGTTTCCTCGACCGGGTGAAGGCGGCGTAACCACCGCGCCGGGCAACAACAGGACAACAACAACAGGACAACAACACAGGGCAACCACACAGGGGGAACGCGCTAGGGCAATCGGGCGAAGGCTTAAAATTCCTCTATTAGGACATTCGTCATCCCCGCGAAGGCGGGGATCCAGAGTTCGCAGAGTGGCCCTGGCGGGAAAGCCTGGATCCCCGCCTTCGCGGGGATGACGGTAAATTCTTTATATAGGTTTATAAACCTTCACCCAATTGCCCTGGGGAACGCGCTAGGGCAATCGCTTGAAGCACCGTGCACCCGGCCAAAACAAGAATGGACACGAATTTCACGGACTTTTTTCACGGATTTCGCGGAAGGCACCCCAGAGCTGCCCTGCTTGCGATCTTGCGACAAACCTCATGGCGGGGTGCAGGAGGCAATTGGAGGCGAAAATCCGTGCAATCCTTCCTTTTGTCCGTGAAATCCGCGTCCATTCTTGTTTGCGTGACGATGAGCGTTCGTTCA
>JAIXPD010000020.1 GCA_027486405.1 Azospirillum sp.
AAATTCCTCTATTAGGACATTCGTCATCCCCGCGAAGGCGGGGATCCAGAGTTCGCAGAGTGGTTCTGACGGGAAAGCCTGGATCCCCGCCTTCGCGGGGATGACGGTAAATTCTTCGTATAGGTTTGTAAACCTTCAAGCGGTTGCCCTGATCCGGCGGACGAAAAGGCCTGAGGCGAAAAGGCCTGAGGTCGGTCGGTCAAAACAACCCAGCACAAGCGGTTGCGATGGCGGAGGCGGGCGTCAGCGGTCAGACCGTGACCGACACCCGCCCGCTTGATCCACCGCTGACCGGCGCGCCGGTGCCTGTGGCCGCCGCGCCCGCAAAGGATTGCGCCGCGCTGGAGGTGCCGCCGATGCCGGTCGTCGCACCCGTCCCCGATGCGGTGGCGCTGGGCGTGGTTGCCACAGGTCCACCGAAACCACCGGTCGATCCCGACTCAGCTCCCGAAGCGGTGGAACCGTTGCCGGTCGATCCCGACGCCCCCGTGTTTTGTCCGGCGGACTGCGTTCCGGTGGATTGAGTCCCGGTCGTCGTCGCGCTGTCTGCCAAGGTCAAGCGGCTGGCGTTGCGGCGGTATTCCTCCACCACGCGCTGCGACGGGATTTGATCCTGGGTGGCTCCGGTGTCCACATCGCGGAACAGCAGCACCGCCATGCGGGCACCCTGGTCGTAGCGTAGAAACGGACTGATGTAGCCTGCGGCTCCGGAGGCCGCCTTTTTTTCCGATCCTGATTCGACGGATGTGGCGCTGCTGTCCGGTGATGCGGTGTTTGCCGCTTCGTCGGTCGCAAGAGTTTGGGGTGTGGTGAACGCCGTTGGGCGAGTCACCGCAGCGGCGGAAACGGAACTGATGCCCATCGTTGCCTCCCCGTCTGGCTGTTTGCCGCAGCCACGGACCGCCGTGGCGCTGTTCCGATGATGACCGCACGTCGGCGGGCGGTGAGGCCCGGCCGCCATCCGGCCCGTTCGGTCACACGGAAATGTTCAGATTTTGCCCGCGCGTCGGCGTGGTGTTGCCACCGGATGTGCTTTGCGTGGTGTTCTGCGCGTCCTGCTGGCGGCGGGTGCGCTCGGTCTGGTCTTCCTGCGCGGTTTCCGCCGGAGCGGTGGAGCGTTGCGCGGCGGTCGGACCGCTGCTCAACGGGGTGGTGTAAGGCTGGTAGCTGCCATACCCGCCGATGCTGCTGACGCCCATGATCGACTCCTTTGGCCGCTGCTGTGGCGACCTTGTTGACCCTTGATAGGCAAATTTTGCCCGAACCCGAGGGGAATAGCCACTGAAATCGACTCTCGGAACGCCCGTGCAAACGTTTGTCAATCAACAAATCGCACGCGGTATGAGAAATTACATGTCTCTTTCCGTGAATATTTCAACCCCATTAAGGATTGGTTCGGTCGCCCGCGCGTCAGCCCGCCACAGAGCCGCTTCCACCGCCATCGACCAAAAGCTTTCCACCGCTTTGCTTTGGCGGGCGCGGGGGCGGACCAGACGGAGTTGCAGCGGGATCGTCCACGCCGCATCGCCCGCCGCGACCAGACGGCCGCGCGCCAGATCGTCGCCGATCAGGCTTTCCGGCAACCAGGCTACCCCGCGTCCGTCGCGGGCCAGGGTCCGCAAAATCGGTGTGGTCGGGGCGATGAACACAGTGTCGAGCCACAGGGGCGGCATGGGGGTTGACCCGGAGTCCGACGCGGGCGGGGCGCTGCGGACCGCCTCGAAAACCCGCCCCAAACCCGATTCGCGGCTGTAGGACAGGGCGGGAAGGGGCGACTCGGGGCGGCCGGGCAGGGGGTGGCGGGGCTGCCCGTCGCCGTCGGGTGCGCAGACCGGCAGCAACCGGTCGGTCCCCACCAGAATGGATTGCAGCGTCTCGCCGCTTTGGCGCGGACGCGGTGCGGCGGGGTGGGCGTGGCACAGCAGGAACTGCACCCGCCCGCTCAGCAGCGCCTGTTCCCCGGCTTCCAACCCATCGGAGGTCAGGGACACGGAGCCAAGACGGCCTTTCTGTTCCAACCCGCGCAGCCAGGACGGAAAGACGGTGAGGGCCAGGGCCGGGGTGGTGGCGAACCGCAGGGCGGTGGCGTCGGCCTGGGCGACGGCGCGCGTTTCCTCCCGCCCTTGCAGCAGCCGGCGCAAGGTCTCCTCGGCGACCGGGCGAAAGCGGCGTCCGGCGTCGGTCAACAGAAACGCGCCGTCCTCGCGCTCGAACAGCGGCGCGCCGACCCAATCCTCCAGCGCGCGCAGGCGGCGGGCCAGCGCGTCGGGCGTCAAGTGTCGGGAATCCGCCGCGCGCGGCAGGGTGCCGCCGTCGATCACCGCCAGAAAATCGTCAAGCCATGACAGATCCATCGTCCCGCCGGTCTTGCTGCAACGCGGCGGTAACTCTGGCACCGGCGGGCCGATCCCGTCCATCCCCCTGTTTCACAGGTCCGCCGCGCGTCAGTTGGGCGGTTTGTCCGGGAGGGGGGGGACCATCCCCAGCACCGGCACAGCCGCGCGCTGATCCGCAACACTCAGGCCCAGCCCGGCGCGCCCGATGGTGTCGATGGTCCATCCCTGCACCTGATCGCCCACGGCCACACGGCGCTCGCTGCCCGCCGCCATACGAAGCACGGCGATGGCCCGGCCCTGTCGATCCACCGCGACACCGATCAACCGTGTTCCCTCCGCCGGAATCGTGGCGAGGGTCGGGGGGGCGGTGGGCGCAGCCTCAACCATCGGAGGCGCGGCGCGGCGGCTGGGAAAGAACAGCGGCCGCTGCACCATCGCGTCGAAGGCGTCGCGCGGCGGCAGTTCAAAGGCGGTGGCCGGGCCGTACGGGGAGAGGACCAGCAGCGCCAGCGCGGCAACACGGGCGACGGAACGGCGGGGCATGGGACGTTTCATGGCGCGCTTTCCAGAAAGCCGATGACGGTGAGCGTGACGTCCATCTGATCGGTGCCAAAGGCCAGCGCCCGCACCGCCAACCCATCGACCAGCAGCCGGGGCCGCCCGCTTTCCACCGCGTGCAGCAGATCGCGCAGCGCGCGCGGGTCGGCGGCCACGCGCATCTGCACGGCGATGCGGCGGAACCCGGCGTCGTCGTCGTGCCCGTCCACCCCTTGCGCGTCCATCACCTGCGTGCTCTGCACCCGCGCGCCGCGCGCGGTGGCCAGATCGGTCATCCGCGCTTGCAGGTCGGCCCCGGCCAGCGCCGGGGTGGCCCCTTGCAGGAAATCGGGCGATCCGGCGGCCTTCAGCGCCTCCCGCTGGCGTTCCAGCGCCGGGCGGCGGTCGAGCAGGCGTTGTTGATGCTCCATCTGCTGCTGCGCCCGTTCGATCTCCGCCACCAGATCGGCGCGCAGCGCCAGCAAGGGCAGCAGCAGCGCGACGGCGGCCACCGCCACCAGCGCTCCGGCGGCCAGACGCGAAGCCGGGCTGCCCGGTGTTGGAAAGGAGCCGTTACGGAGCGTCATGCGGAACCACGCGGGCGGACAGTTGGAAGCGGTCGCCCCCGGCGGCCTCGCGCACCACGGCGGAGCGGAACTGCACGTCGGCGAAATGGGGGGAGGCGGACAGCAGCGTGGGCAGCCGGTTGGCGTCCCCCGCCTGCCCGATCAACAGGGCGACGCCGTTGTCGAGGTGAAACTCGTTCAGCCACACATCGTCGGGCAGCAGGCGGCTCAACACCTCCAGCACCACGGTGGCGCTGGCGGTTTCGGCCTTGCGGCGGTCGGCGTAATCGCTGGCGGCCTTGCGGTCCTCCAGCGCGGTGGCGAGGCGGCGCACCTCGGCCGCCGCGCGCCCGTTCTCCGCCAAGGCGTCGGTCAGGGCGGCGCGCTCCCACAGCGGCGGCGCGAGCAGCGCGCTGGCCACCGCCAACGGGACGAGCAGCGGCAGCCACCGCGCCGCTTGCCGGGCGGCGGAGGGGGGATCGTCGGCGTCCAGCGGCAACCGGGTCCACCCACCCTCGCCGTCCTCCACCTCCAACGCCGACGGGGTCAGGTTCAGGGCGCGCACGGCGTCGAGCGACGATTCCACAGCGGCGCGCGGCACGACGGTGACGCGCACGTCGATCAGCCGGTCATCCTCGTTCGGGCCGAGGATCGCCGCGTCGAACCACACCTGATCGGCGGGCCAGGGGGTGCGGTGGTCGATCTGGTTGGCGACGATGGGGCGCAGATGCGCGCCAGCGGCGACCGGCAGGGACAGGCGGCGGACCAGGGCCTTGACGCCCGGGCGCACCACCACGCGGCTGCCCCGGCGCGGCGGCTTGTCCAACCCGCCGCCGTCGCGGCGGCGCAACCGCATCCGGCCCTCCTCGCGCAGCGCCAGCAGGGCGGGCGCGGCGTCCGTCCGCCAGGAGGCCGGGAGCCACAGGGCCAGTTCCGCCATCAGCCACGCCGCGCAGGGGCGGAAAAACGGCCGACGGGTGTCGGGGGGCGGCGGTACGGTCATGGCGGTACGGTCATGGCGGCGTGGTCATGGTGATGCGGTCATGGCGCGGATCCCACGGAAAACGGAACTGGCTCGCGCCATTCCAAAACACGGTACGGAACCGGATCGGGCGGGTCCAGCAGCAAGACGGTGGCCTCCGCCGTCGCCACGCCGCCCGCCGCCCCGGTCGCCCGCACCCGCACCGACACCACGCGGCCAACCGATGGAACGGTCGGGTCGGGCGGATCGAGGGCGGCTTGGGCGGGGCGGCGTTCCGGCAGGGCGGCGCGCACCAGCGGCCCGGCGACCGACGGGACCGTCCCCAGGATGGAGCCGTCCACCGTCAGCGCCTCTCCCAACCGTCGGGGCAGGTCGGGGGGCGCGCCGGGCACACTCGCCAACTCCTCCACCGACAGGAAGCTGCGGCGGGGCAGACCATCGGGGTTCGCGGGAAGGGGGGATGCGCCATCGGTTTCCTCGTCGCCGCGCCACTGCACCACCGCTTGCGCCAGTTCCGCCGGGTTGGCGACGCCGATGACGCCGAACAGCGCGGCCAGCAGGGCGGCGGGCGCGCGGTTCAGGTCGACGCGCCCGGCCTCTTCGAACACCCGCAGTTCCAGCCGCCCGCTGCCGAAGGGCAGGGCGCGCGGCGTGCCGTCGGTGGCGATGCGGCGGGTGGGATCGGGGGAGGTCGCGCCCAGCACGCCCAGCGCCACCCCGGCGTCCAACAGGGCGCGGGCCTCCGCCCCCGCCCCGACGTTGGCGATGCGCCGCACCTCATAGCGCGCCGTGGTGGCCAGCCCGGCGGCGAGCGTGGCGGCGACCGCGACGACGCCCAGCACCAGAACCAGGGCGAAACCGGCCTGACGGGGGGAGGGGCGGCGGTGTGTCATGGTGGGATGGGCGCGTCGCGGCACAGCAGCGGGGCCGCGCTCAGGCACCCCCGGTCGCCGTCGCTGTGCGGGCGGACGACGATGTCGGGCCACACCGCGCGCCCGTCGCGGCCCCGCGCGCTGAGGCGGACCAGATGCGGCAGATCCTGGCGCGCGGTCCAGCGGTCGAGCCAGCGCGCGCCGTCGTGATAGGTCCAGGCCAGCCGATAGGGACCGTCCAGCAGGGTGGCGCTGCGCAGCGGCGGGTCCAACGCCTGCACGCCGGGGCGGGTCAGCAGCCGGTGTTCCTGGTAGAGCAGCCGCGTGCCGGTCGCCGTCTCCTCCACCCGGAAGACCGCCAGATGCAGCCCGGCCCCCTCGCGCGCAGGGTCGCCGAACAGCGGGGTGGCAAGGGTGGCGCTTTCGCCGGTGAACACATAGCTCGCCTCGCGCGCCAGACCGACGGCCAGCGGAAAGCCGCGCCCGATCTGCCGGCGCAGGACATCCTCCGCCACCGCGAAGGACGCGGTTTCGGCCAGCAGCGCCGTGCCCCGGTCGTGCGCCCATCCGGTCATGCGCACGCCCCCCGCCGCCGCCGCCAGCACCAGGGCGAGCAGCGTCATGGTGACGAGCAGTTCGATCAGGGTGAAGCCCGCCTGCGCCCGGTTCGCCGCCTCCCGGTTGGCCGCTGTTGCCGTCATGCCGGTTTCCCCAGCTTCAGGCTGGACAGGGTCAGGCTGCGCCCGCCGTCCCAGCGCACCGTCACGATGACGGCGAAGGCGGCGACACCGCGCGGTGGGGTGAAGGGCAGCGCGGCGGGCGGCTGCGCGCGCACGGCCACGCTCCAGCGCAAACCGTCGGCGCTGTCGCCGCTCCATTCGCCGGGTTGGGTCGGATCGCGGGCCATCGCCCCGGCCAGAGTGGATTCGGCCAGGGCGACGGCGCGGGCGCGTTGCGCGGCGATGCGGGCGGCGGTCAGTCCACCATCGATCACCCGCCACGCCGCCCCCAACACCAGCGCCAGCAGCGCCAGCGCGGCCAACACCTCGATCAGGCTGAATCCGGCGGAACGGTCGCTCATGCGCCCCGCCCGTCCCCGGTGTGCGGACGGACGGAGACGGCCCCCGTCAGCCAATCGACGCGCAGCGTCACCGCGCCCGCCGGGTTGCGCAGGGTCACGTCGCCGCCGTCCGACCCGCCGTTCGGGTGAAAGCGGATCAAGCCGCGCGCGGCGGACGCCGCCGCCCCGGCGGTCATCGTCACCGCCAGCCCCGGATCGAGCGCGCCATCCAGCGCGGATCCGGCCAACGTGGATTCGGCCCGCGCGGATCCGGCCAGCGCCGCCCCGACAACGCCGAAGCGCCGCTGTTCAAGGTCGAGGACAAAGGCGCTGTCGGCGTTGCGCATCACCGCGTCGCTGCGGGCCAGCGCCAACGCGGCGACGACGCTGCGCGCGCCCGCGTTCAGCCGCGCCCGGTCGCCGCCCTGGCCCGACAGCGCCGGAACCAGCGCCAGCAGCAGCCCGGCCAGCGTCAGCGTGACCAGCAGTTCGATCAGGGTGAAGCCGTCCTGCGCGGTGATCGGGCGCGGGCGGTCAGTTGCGGATGTCTTCATCCTCGCCCGTGCCGCCCTCGCGGCCATCGCGGCCCAGGCTGATGAGGTCGAAGGGACGGCCCTGGCCGGGCGCGCGGTAGACGAACGGGGTGCTCCACGGATCGGCGGGAACCGTCCCGCCCTTGGCCAGATAGGGGCCGTGCCAGCCGTTGACGCCCGGCGGGGCCTCGACCAACGCCTTCAGCCCCTGCGCCGTCGTCGGGTAACGGCCGACGTCCAGGCGGTAGAGGTCGAGTGCCGCCCCGAGCTGTTCGATTTGCAGCTTGGCCGATTTGGTTTTCGATCCGCCGACATAGCTCAACACCTGCGGCCCGACCAGACCGGCCAGCAGGCCGAGGATGACCAGCACGACCAGCAGCTCGATCAGGGTGAAACCGGCCTCGCGCGCGGCGGGTTTGGACCGGGGGGACGTCCGGGGGTCAGAATGCGAGTTCATTGATCGACATCACCGCAGAAAGGATGGACACGACGATGCCGCCGACCAGCACGGCCAGCAGCAGGATGCAGGCCGGTTCGAACACCGCCAGCACGCGTTTCAACGACAGCTCGACCTTGGCGTCGAACAGCCCGGCAAGGTGGTTCAAGATCTCCTCGATCCGTCCGCTTTCCTCGCCCACCTTCAAAAGCTGAACCGCCAGCGGCGGCATCGGCGCGTCCGGCGGCAGCGACGCGGCCAGCCCGCGCCCCTCCGCCGCCCCGGCCCGCATCGCCAGCGTGGCGCGGGACAGGCTGCGCAGCCCCGCCACCTCCGACGCCAAACCCAGCGCGGCGGGCAGCGGGACCCCGCCCTTCAGCAGCGTGCCCAGCGTCCGGCACAGCCGCGCGGTCGCGGCCATGGCGACCAACTCCCCAACCATCGGGGTTTTCAACACCGGCCCTTCCCACCAGCCGGGCGGCAGGCGGCGCAGCACCACCGGGGCGGCGACCAGCAGGACCAGCGCGCCGATCATCAGCGCGGTCCCATGGGCGAGCAGCGCGTCGGACGCGGCGAGCACCAGTTGGGTGGAGGCGGGCAACGCCTTGCCGCCCTGTTTCAACATCGGCGCGAATTGCGGGACCACCTGGGTCAGCAGCAGCAACAGCGATCCCACCGCCGCGATCATCAGGACGATGGGGTACATCAGCGCCGATTGGATCTGCTCGCGCAGCTTCAGCGCCCGTTCCAGCAGATCGGCCAGATTGGCCAGCGTGACGTCGAGCGTGCCGCCCGCCTCGCCCGCCTTGACCATCGCCAGCACCAGCGGCGGAAAGCCGCCCGCCGCCGTCAGCGCCTCCGCCAGGGTCCCGCCGCCGCGCAGCCGTTCCAACGCCTGTTCCAGGCGCGGGCGCAGGCGGGGCGGCCCGGCCTCCGTCGCCAGCAGGCGCAGGGCCTGTTCCACCGTCTGCCCGGCCCCGATCAGCAGCACCAGTTCGCGCATGGCGATGGCGAGGTCGCGCGCCTCCGCCCCCGCACCGGGGGACAGGCGGAAACGGCCGCCGCCCAAGCCGCCCGACGCCACCGGCTTGGCCGCCACCGGCAGCAGCCCTTGCGATTCCAGATGGCGCAGCACGGCGCGGGCGTCGCGCGCCTCCATCCGGCCTTCGCGCAGTTCGCCCGCCGGGGTCAGGGCGCTGTAGGTGAAATGCGGCACCGCGTCGCCCCCCCCCTCACCAGACGTCGCACACGCGCTGGATCTCCTCCAGCGTGGTCAGGCCGCGCTGGACCTTGGCCAGCCCGTCGCGGAACAGGGTGGACATGCCGCCCGCCACCGCCGCCGCCTGGATGGCGTCGGCCCCGGCCCGTTGCAGGGTCAGCGCGCGCAGCGGCTCGTTCATCGTCATCATCTCGTAAATCCCGACCCGCCCGGCGTAGCCGGTCCCGCCGCAATCCGGGCAGCCGACCGGGCGATGGACCGTCACCGCGCCCCCCGCCATCGGCACCAGACCGGCGTCGGCCAGCAGGCGCAGCGTTTCCGGGTCGGCGGGTTCGGCCTTGCGGCAGGCGCGGCAGAGCAGGCGGACCAGCCGTTGCGCGATCACCGCCCGGACGGAGGAGGTCAGCAAAAAGGGTTCCACCCCCATGTCCATCAACCGCGTCAACGCCCCGGCGGCGGAATTGGTGTGCAAGGTGGACAGCACCAGATGGCCGGTCAGCGCGGCGTGGACGGCGATGTCGGCGGTTTCCGGATCGCGCGTTTCACCGACCATGATGACGTCGGGATCCTGGCGCACCAGCGCGCGCAGCACGGTGGCGAAGGTCAGGCCGATGGCCGGTTTGACCTGCACCTGATTGACCCGCTCCATGTGGTATTCGACCGGATCCTCCACGGTCAAAACCTTGCGCTGGCGCGCGTCGATCAGGCCGAGCGCGGCGTAGAGCGTGGTCGATTTGCCGCTGCCGGTCGGCCCCGTCACCAGCACCATGCCGTTGGGGGCCTGGACCAGCCGCTGCAACACCGCCTCCTGCGTGGCGTCGAAGCCAAGGGACGACAGGCTGCGCACCCCGGCACCGGGATCGAGCAGGCGCGTCACCACGCTTTCGCCATGGATGGTCGGCAGGGTGGAGATGCGCAGGTCGAGCGGGCGGCCGTTGACGCGGTGGGCGATGCGGCCATCCTGCGGCAAACGCCGTTCGGCGATGTTGAGGTTGGCCAGAATTTTGATGCGCGACACCATCGCCCGGCCCAACCGTTTGGGAACCGGCTCCTGATCGCGCATCACGCCATCGACGCGCAGGCGCACGGCGATCTTGTCGGCGAAGGGTTCGATGTGGATGTCGCTGGCCCCCTGCCGCACCGCCTCCTCGATCAAATGATTGACCAGCCGGACGACCGGGGCGTCGCTGGCCTGCGATTTCAGTTGGTCGAGGTCGTCGTCGGCCGGGCCGCCGCCGTCGAGATCGGCGACGATCCGGCCCATCGCCGACAAACCGCCACAGGCCCGGTCGATCGCCGCGTCGATGTCACCCGCCGCCGCCACCCCGACCCGCACCGGCAGACCGCAGGCGATTTCCAGGGATTCCAGCGCCTCCGCGTTGTCGGGATCGGCGATGGCGACCAGCAGGACGCCGTCGGCGTCCGACAACGGAAAGGCGCGGGTCTGCCGCAGGAAATTGGCCGACACCCCGGTTGCGGCCGGGGCCAACCCCTCCACCTCCTCCAGCGACAGGAAGGGCAGGTTGCGCCGTTCGGCCAGCGCGCGGGCGCGGGCCTGTTCCGACCCCGAACCGGCCCCCGGCGCGTCCGTGGCGAACGCGCCCGTGGTGAATGTGCCCGGGGTCGATGCCGCCGTGGTCAACGCATCGGACTCAGCGCGCATGGTCGGCCCAAACGGGTGGCGGGGTGGGGTCGCCTGTCATCAACGACGGTGTCCTGGCATGGCGTTTCAGGCATGGCATTTCGGGCGTGGCGTTTGCGGTGTGGTCTGCCCTGAGCGGTCCGGGTTCCGGGCCGGAACAGGCCCCGCTCGGCGGCCCTGGAGTCAGGCGGCGGCGGGCCGGTGTTGTTGTGGCGATTGTGCGTTACAAAAGCCATCCTCCGCCATCGAATTTTTGCACGCGGAGGCGCTGAATTTCTCTGGATTTTCACGGAAATGTCATAGGCGCGGCAAGGCTTTCCGGCAATCGCGCCGGGGGGCGAACAATTCACTGGACGGGAGGGGCCGGAGCGCGGAAATCTGCCCTGGAAACGAGACAAGCGGCGACAAGCCCGCATCCGGGGCGCAGGGGGATTTTGGTGACATCACACGGGGGAAAGCGGCTTGGGGGAAAGCGGTTGCGGAAGGTCTGGATTCTCGCCTCTGCGGCGGTGCTGGCGTTGGGCGCGTGCCAGACCAAGGGGGACCGCACCGACCGGCCCCTGTCGGACACCCTGTCCAGCCTGGGGATCGACCCGGCGGGGCGGGGAAACGATCCGCAAAGCCTGACCGCCGCCAACGGCGCGCGTCCGGCCACCGTCGGCGGAAATCCGGCCCAGCCCATCATCGTGCGCGGCCAGGAACCGGGGGTCGGCACTGGCGCGCCGGTGCGTCCGCTCGCCACCGGCGGGGCCATCGAGTTGAATTTCGAGGACGCCGGAATCCCCACCGTCGCCAAAACCATTCTGGGCGATCTGCTGGGCCTGACCTACAGCGTCGATCCGCGCGTCCAGGGGCGGATGACGCTCGCCGCCGGTCGCCCGATGGCGCGGGCGGAGGCGCTCAGCCTGTTCGAAACCGCCCTGCGGATGAACGGCGCGGCGCTGCTGGTCCATGACGGCGTCTATTCGGTCGTGCCCGCGTCGGAGGTGCGGCAGCCGGGCAGCCCGGCGCGCTACGCCGACATCGCCAACGCCGCCGGGGCGGTGGGCAGCGCCTTCAGCCTCTACGCCCCGCGTCACGGGCAGGCGACCAGCCTGAAAACCATTCTGGAGCCGCTCTACCCCGTGCAGGGGATGATCCAGGCCGACGCCGAACGCAATCTGCTGATCGTGTCCGGAACCGGCGAGGAGCGCCGCGCGGTGATCGAGGCGGCGCAGGGCTTCGACCAGGATTTCCTGGCCGGTCAATCGGTTGGCGTCTTTCCGCTGTCGCGCGCCACCCCGGCGGAGGTGATCGACGAGCTGAGCATGATCTACGCCATCAAGGGCGGGGCCGACAGCAACGTCCGTTTCCTGCCGGTGGACCGGATGCGGGCGGTTCTGGTCGTCGCCCGCCGCGCGGCGGTGCTGGAGCAGGCGGGGGCCTGGATTCGGCGGCTCGACCAGGGCGGTGACGGCGAGCGCACGATCAACGTCCATCCGTTGCAACACGCCAAGGCCGCCGATCTGGCCCGCGTGCTGTCGCGCCTGTTCGGTGGCGGCGCTGGCGACAGCGGGTCGCCGCTCGCCCCCAACGTTCAAGGCGCGCGGCTGTCGGTGGACATGGCGGGTGCGGCCAGCGGCGGCACCGCGCCCGGCGTCGCGTCGGCCACGCCGGGGACGCCCGCCACCAGCTTTTCCAGCGGATCGAGCGGCGCAAGCGTGGGCGGTTCGACCACGGGATCGACCGGCGCGGCCAGCGGCGGCGGCCTGTCCAGCGCGCGGACGGTGCGCAACTCCGCCGCGTTCGGCGCGGGCGACAGCAGCGGTTCGGAGTTCGGTGCGACCGGCGGCGGCGGCAACGCCCCGCGCATCGCCGCCCACACCACCAGCAACTCGCTGGTCGTCTACGCCACCCCGGCGGAATACCGGCTGATCCAGGCGGCCATCGGCAAGCTCGACATCGTGCCGCAACAGGTGATGATCGAGGCGACCATCGCCGAGGTGACGCTGAACGATTCCCTGCGCTATGGCGTTCAGTATTTCCTGAAGGGCAACGGCTTTGCCAACGTCAAGGGCAGCGCCCTGGGCTTTGACAGCAACGACAAGGCCGGTTTGCAATCGCTGTTGCCCGGATTCAACGCGGTGTTGGGCAGCGTGACCGACCCGCGCGTCGTCATCAGCGCGCTCGACAGCATCACCAATGTCAAGGTCGTGTCCTCGCCGCAGGTGGTGGTGGAGGACAATCAACAGGCGCTGTTGAAGGTCGGCGACAAGGTGCCGGTCATCACGCAACAGGTGGTGTCCACCACCACCACGAACGCGCCGCTGGTCAACGCCATCGAGTTCCGCGACACCGGTGTGATCCTGTCGGTGACGCCGCGCGTGAACGCCGACGGGACCGTCTCCATCGACGTGGTGCAGGAGGTCAGCGCCGTGTCGCGCAGCGCCGACACCGGAACCCTGACCCCCACCATTTCCCAGCGCCGGATCGAAAGCGCCATCAGCGTGCGCAACGGCCAGACGGTGGCGCTGGGCGGCCTGATTTCGGAAGACGACCAGGGCGGGCGCAGCGGCGTGCCGCTGCTGTCCGACGTGCCGGTGGTGGGGGAATTGTTCTCCTACAACGACCGTTCGCGCAAACGCACCGAACTGATCGTTTTCATCACCCCGCGCATCATCCGCGATTCCAACGACGCCCGCCGGGTGACGGAAGAGTTGATGGGCCGGTTGCGCTCGCTTCAGGCCCCGGCCAAACCGGCGAAAACCGGGGGGTGAACGTGGTTTGAACGGGCGGGAGCGCGGCGCCCCGCCCGTTCAAACAATGGGATTTTGGAAATGGGATTTTGAAAGCAGAAAGGCCGGTCGCTTCCTGCGAAGCGACCGGCCCTTTCAAAACCGTTGTTTTTTCAAAACCGTTTTTTCAAATCCGCGCTCAGAAGGCGTAGCGCAAACCCAGGGTCAGTTCGTGTGTGCGCAGGTTGGCGGTGCGCGGCGACACGGTGGTGGACACGCCCAGGCCGGTCAGCGTCACGCCGCTCTTGGCCTTGCCCGCGTCGAGGTAGCGGTAGCCGAGATCGACCGTGATGGCGTCGGTCACGGCGATGCCGGTTCCCGCCATCACCTGCCAGGCGAAATTGGTGCGGGTCGAACCGTTCAGGCTGTAGCGGTCGAAGTTGGTCGGGGTGGTGGCAAGGCTGATGACGCTGGTGTCGGTCACGGTCAGATCGGCCAGCTTGTTGCGGGAGAAACCCAAACCGGCCCCGACATAGGGCTTGAACACGCCCAGCCCGTCGGTCAGCCCGGCGATGTCAAGGTAGAGGTTGGCAAAGCCGCGCAGCGACGACACCTTGCCGTCGTAGGTCAGGCTCTGCACGCTGTCGCTGCCGTTCCAGTTTTTCGGAAAGCGGTAGGACAGCGTCAGGTCGGTGCGCAGCGCGGGCGTGATCTGCCAGCCCACGCCGCCGCCGACGATGGCGGCGCTGGGCAGCTTGCGCGTGATGGTCTGGCCCATGTCGTCGGCGCGGAAGTCAAAGGAGCGACCGAAGGAGGCCCCGGTGTCCAGCCGCACATAGGGGCCGGTCTTCGTGGCCGTCTGGGCGGCGGCGGGCAGCGCCACCGTCGCCGTCATGGCCGTCGTCACCGTGGCCAGCAGCAGACCCGCAAGGGTGTTCGTCAACGTCTTCGTCATGATGGTGCCTTCTCCGGGCGGCGGTTGTTGCGGGCGGCGGGTCATTGCGGGATGACGACGGTGCTGTTCGACACCGCAATCGCGTTGGCCGCCGTGGGCGTGGTCGCCATGTCCGGCAGGAAGGTCTTGTAATTGGCCGCCGTCAGCGCCGCCGTGCGCGGCGACACCGTGCGCACCACCTGGCTTTGCGGCAGGGCGGTGCCGCTGCGCAGATTGGCCAGCATCGCGTCCAGCCCACGGACGAAATAATGGTGGATCGGCAGATAGATCGGGGCCGAGGCCGGGCCGAAGACGCCGATCAGCGATTCAAAATGCTGGGTGTTGGGAACCTCGATGTAGCTCAGCTTGCTGGCGGAGCCTTCGACGATCTTGTTCCAGCCGAAATAGGCGCGCCCGGCGTGGTTGGGGTGGATGACCTCGTCGTTGCGGGCCTGGATGATCAGCGCGGGCAGGCCGCGCAGATTGGCGGTTCCCACCACCTCCTGCATGCCCTGGCGCACGCGGATCGAGTTGATCTTGTCGCGCATGCTCATGCGGGTTCCCGGCGCGGCTTCCCCGGTGACGAGGCTGCGGTAGCACAGCGCGGCGTCGAGGTTGAGGTCGGCCAGACCGGTGGAGCGGGACACCGCCATCACCTCGTTGATCGGGCCGTTGGCCGCGTTCTCCGCGATCACGTTGATGCCGCCGGATGGCGGGATGATGTTGCCCGCCGCGAACAGCAGGGCGGCGGTGGCGGCGGGAAGCTGGATCGGCGCACCCGCCGTGTTGGTGGCGGAGAAGCTGGTCCCGCACAGCACGTCATCCACCCGGAAGCGGCCATATTCGGCGACGTAGGTGTTGATGATCTGGCGGTAGGCGTTGAGATTTTCCATCAACGGAATTTCCCAGTCGCCTTCGGTCAGATAACCGTAATTGTGGATGATCTGGAGCGATTCCGCCGCCTGGGCCGCCAGCGTGGTGGCGGACAGCAGGCCCTTGCTCTTCAACGCCGTGCAGCGGTTGGCCCGCGCGCCGGTGGGGGCACCCGCCGGGTCGGCGTTCAACACCGCCCCGGTCAGCGAGGAATCCAGCGCCGCGCAGGGGGCGTAGAGCGCGATCTGCGTGTAGTAATCGATGAAATGCTTGCCCGGCGCGGTCAGCGTGTTGCTGCCGTAGCGGATCGACAGGCCCGCGCGTTGCGGCGGGATCACGTTGGGGATGACGGCGACAACGCCATCGACCAGCCCCTTGGTGTCCTTTTCCGCCGCCATCACCGCAGCGCCGCCGCCGTTCGACACGCCGCCGGAAATCACCGTGGTGTTGGCCGGGGTGAAGCGCGCCGCACCGGCGGCCAGATACTGGTTCATGGCGTAGAAGCCGAACTCGATGGCCTGGAGCGTGTAGTCACCCCATTTGCCATCGACCAGCTTGCCGGAATGCGCCTGCTTGTAGGCCAGACGGTTGGGATAGGCGCTGGCGAAGGCCCCCTGGCTGGTGGTGAAGGAGGCCGCGAAGTTGGTGGCCGCCCCGACCGAACCGCGCGGCAGGAACTGGCCGAAGCGGTCGAACAGGTAATCCCGGCTGGCGTCGTGGAAGAAATTCCCCGTGCCCTTGTCGGTGTAGACGGCGACGCAGCCGTTGCGGAAGGCCCATTCGCCCGCCGTGCCGATCGCCCCATAGACGTTGCGCGAGCCGGAGGACGGACCCGTGACCATGCAGGGTTTCGTCTGGTTCGCGTTGGCCGGGATCTGGACGATCATCGTCTGGAAGTTCGACCCCGATCCGTCGTCGGTCAACGCGATGTACTCGCGGCCCGCCACTTTGCCTTCGGTTCCGGTGTCGTTGTAAGTGGCGTCCAGATTGGGGCCGTACAGCACGCGCCAGCCGCCGCCGGTGCTGGTGTCCACCAGACCGCGATAGGCGTTGTGGATGGCGCGCCGCCGCAGCTCCGCCACAGTGGGGGACAGCGGGTTGGCGATGGTGGGGGCGGTCGCCGAGGACAGGCCGGTCACGCCCAGCCCGGCGGTCAGCAGATCGTCGGACACGCCGTCGTAGTCGGTGACGCTCAGCGTCTGCGACAGCACGAAGCTGGGCAGCGCGTTTTGCGCCGAGGCGGTTCCCGCCAGCAGACCCGGCGCCAGCGCGCTCGTGGCCAGCAGACCAAAGGCCAGAGCCTTCGACCCAACACGCATACGAAGCATCCGTATCCCCCTTCCAATCTTTTTATAGCGCAACGCGGTGGGTCCGACGTTGCGGGCGACCGAAGGATGCAACGGGTGTGCCGCAATTGGGGGTGCGGATGATGGGCGGTGAGCGGTGGGTTCAACCCATTCCGGCAAAAGGGTTTTGGCCGGTGGTGGTCGGGTGTGGGCGCGGTGCTTGAGAGGACGGATCTGTCCACCGTTCCGACAGGTGTGTGGATCGGCGGACAGTCCGTCACATCAACGACACGAACACGTCACATGTCCAGGCCCAGATCCAGGTTCGGGGCGCTGTGGGTCAGCCAGCCGCAGGAGATCATGTCGACCCCGGTTTCGGCGATGGCGCGCACGCTGGACAGGGTGACGTTGCCCGACGCTTCGGCCAACAGCCGCCCGTCGATCATCCGCACCGCGCGGCGCAGCGTGTCGGGATCCATGTTGTCGAGCAGCACGACATCGACCGGCAGGCCCAGCAACTCGTCCAACTGGTCGAGCGTGTCCACCTCGACCTCCACCTTCACCATGTGGCCGATGTGGGCGCGCACCCGCTCCACCGCCGCGCGCACGCCACCGGCCACGGCGATGTGGTTGTCCTTGATCAGCACGGCGTCGTCGAGGCCGAAGCGGTGGTTGAAGCCGCCGCCCAGCTTGACCGCGTGCTTTTCCAACAGGCGCAGGCCGGGCGTGGTCTTGCGGGTGCAGACGATGCGTGCCTTGGTTCCCTCCACCGCGTGGACCAGGGCGCGGGTGGCGGTGGCGATGCCGGACAGGCGGCCCATCAGGTTCAGCGCGGTGCGCTCGGCGGTCAGCAGGGCGCGGGCGGACCCGGTCAGGGTGGCGATGGTCCCGCCGGGGCGCACGTCGCCGCCGTCGGCCACCGCCGTTTCAATCGTCATGGCGGGGTCGAGCAGGCGGAAGGCGATCAACGCCGCCTCCAACCCGGCCACACGGCCATCCTTGCGCGCGGCGATGCGCGCGGTGGCGGTGGCGTCGGCGGGGATGATGCTGTCGGTGGTGATGTCCCCCGCCCGCCCCAGATCCTCCAGCAGCGCGGCGCGGACGATCGGTTCGATGGTCAATGGATGCAGCATGCGGCGTCTCCGGGCAGCGGGCCGGTGGTTCCGGCCAGATCGGTCAGGGTGTGGGTGCGGCGGTCCAGCGGCTGGACCAGCGCGGGATTGGGCAAGGGGTGGTCGGTGCGGCAATGCGCGCCCCGGCTTTCCTCGCGCGCCAAGGCGGCCTGGACGATCAGGCGGCCGACGAGCAGCCGGTTGCGCGCCTCGCCCCAGCGACGGACGGTGTTGAGGCTGGGCGGGTGGTCGCCCGCGCCGTCGCCCGCCCCGTCGCCCGTGCTGTCGGCCGGGTCGCCGCGCAGGGTGTCGAGCGCGGCGGCGAGCCGTCCCAGCTTGCGGCGGGCGGCCAGCAGGCCCAACCCGTCGCGCACCAGCCCGGCCCCCTCATACAGCACGCGGCGGGATTCCGCCGTCAGCGCGTCGAGCAGCGCGCCGCCGACCTCCGCCGCCACGGCGGGCGGGGTGGGCAGGGCGAAGGGCGGCAGCGGGGCGAGCGGTCGGTCGGCGACGTCGCGCGCCACCCGCCCGCCGAACACCAGCGCCTCCAACAGCGAGTTGCTGGCCAGCCGGTTGGCCCCGTGCACGCCGGTGCAGGCGACCTCGCCGCAGGCCCACAGCCCGGTCAGGCTGGTGCGCCCGTCAGCGTCGGTGACGACCCCGCCCATGTGGTAATGGGCCGCCGGGGCCACCGGGACCGGTGCGGCGAAGGGATCGAGGCCGTGGTGGGCGCAGATCGCCAACACGGTGGGGAAGCCGTCGGGCTTGGCCGCCAGCGCCGGGCGCAGGTCGAGGAAGACACGCTCCCCCGCCTTGATCCGCGCGCCGATGGCCCGCGCCACCACATCGCGCGGGGCCAGCTCCGCCAAGGGGTGTTCGGCCAGCATGAAGCGGTCCCCGGCCCGGTCCAGCAGAATGGCCCCGGCCCCGCGCAGCGCCTCGGTCAGCAGCGGGCGGGGGTCGGAATCCACATCCAGGGCGGTCGGGTGGAACTGCACGAATTCCAGATCGGCCAACACCGCCCCGGCGCGGGCGGCCAGCGCCAGACCGTCGCCGCTCGCCTCCGCCGGGTTGGTGGTGCGGGCGAAGGCCCCGCCGATCCCGCCGGTGGCGAGGATGACGCGCGGCGCGCGGTGCAGCACCCAGCCGTCGGGATGCATCGCCAGCACGCCGCACACCCGGTTGCCGCGCATCACCAGATCGACGGCGAAGGCGTTGGCCTCCACCCGCACCGACGGCGTGTTGCGCAGCCGGTCGGCCAGGGCCAGCACCAGCGTGCGCCCGGTGGCGTCGCCCCCGGCGTGGACGATGCGGGCGGCCCCGTGCGCGGCCTCCCGCCCCAGCAGCGGCGCGCCGCTGGCGTCGCGGTCGAAGGGCAGGCCATCGGCCAGCAGGGCGCGGATGCGGTCGGCCCCGTCCCGGGTCAGCAGCGCGGCCATCGCCGCGTCCACCAGCCCGGCCCCGGCCTCGCGGGTGTCGGCGGCGTGGTCCTGCGGCCGGTCGCCGGGGCCGATGGCGGCGGCGATGCCGCCCTGGGCGTAGAGGCTCGACCCGCCGGGCAGATCGTCGGTCTTGGTCAACAGGGTGACGGCGCGCGGGGCGAGCGCCAGCGCCGCCGTCATCCCGGCCAACCCGGATCCGACAACGACGATCTCAGCGTCGCGGACCGTGCAGGGCGTGCTGTGGGTCATGGCGTCCTCAACGGGTTGGTGGGCGGGCTTTGCTTTGGCCCTTTGCTGCGGCCCTTTGCTTCAGCTCTTTACTTCGGCTTCACCGCCAGCATCCGTTCGACCGAGCGGCGGGCGCGGGCGGCCAGATCGGGGGCGATCTCCACACGCGGTTCCAGCGTTTGCAGGGAGTCGAGGATGCTGGCCAGCGTCACCGTCTTCATGTGCGGGCACAGGTTGCAGGGGCGGACGAATTCGGTGTCGGGCGACGCGGCGGCGACGTTGTCGCTCATCGAGCATTCCGTCACCATCAGGACGCGCGGCGGTTTTTCCGTGCCGACGAAATCGATCATCCGGGCGGTGGAGCCGACGAAATCGGCCGCCGCCAGCACGTCGGGCGGGCATTCCGGGTGGGCGATCACGGTCAGCCGGTCGAACCGGTTGCGGAAGTCGGTGATCTCCGCGCCGGTGAAACGCTCATGCACCTCGCAATGGCCCTTCCAGGCGATGATTTCGACCGTGGTCTGGGTGGCGACGTATTTGGCGAGATACTCGTCGGGCAGGAACAGCACGCGGTCCACGCCCAGCGATTCCACCACCTCCACCGCGTTGCCCGACGTGCAGCAGATGTCGACCTCCGCCTTCACCTCGGCGGAGGTGTTGACGTAGGCGATGACCGGCACGCCGGGATGCGCCTCGCGCAGCAGCCGGACGTCGGCGGCGGTGATGGAATCGGCCAGCGAACACCCGGCGTTGCGGCTGGGGATCAGCACCGTCTTGGCCGGGTTCAGCAGCTTGGCCGTCTCCGCCATGAAATGCACCCCGGCGACGACGATCACGTCGGCGTCGGTCTGCGTCGCCTTGGCCGCCAACGCCAGGCTGTCGCCGACGATGTCGGCCACGCCGTGGAAGATCTCCGGCGTCTGGTAATTGTGGGCGAGGATGACGGCGTTGCGGTCGCGCTTCAGCTTGTTGATCGCGTGGATCAGCGGGGCGTGGAAGGGCCATTCGATGGCGGGAACGACGCGTTTCATCCGGTCGTAGATCGGGGCCGTCGCCCGCGCGATGTCGGGGGTGAAGGCGAGGGCGTCGGTGGGGCCGGCGGCGTCGGGCATCGGGCGCTCCTAAAATACTCGTTTCGAGCAAAACCATATTTGCTCGAAACGAGTATATCAAGCGGAAAATCGCAACGCGGGTTTGGGTCGTGATGGTGGCCTGACCAGAAGCCGAGCGTCTGGTGAAAAATGGGCGAAAGCCGCTCATTCGGCAAAGAGGCCATACCAATTTGACGGATTCGGCAAATTGGCTTGACCAAATTGGTTCGCCTGTCTATCGTTCCGTATCGCCCGCAACTGGGCGGGGTGTTGGGGGATGGATCCAGGGGAAGGGGCGCAACCGCCCGCCCGTGACCGCTCCGCCCAGCCAAACCCGCCGGGCATTCGGGGAGGATCCGGTGTTGTGAGCTATCAATTCGATTTCGCCGCGCTGCTGCCCTATTGGCCGGAGTTCGTCCGTGGGCTGTGGCTGACCCTGCAACTGTCGGCGATGGCCACGGTTCTGGGCTTCATCGTCGGCACCCTGTGCGCCATCGGCCGGGCCGACGGGCCGCCCGCCGTGAAATGGGCGGTCGCCGCCTATGTCGAGGTGATCCGCAACACGCCGCTGCTGGTGCAAATCTTCCTGGTGTATTTCGGCATCGCCACGCTGGGGATCCGCATCGGGGCCAACACGGCGGCGGTGGCGGCGCTGGTGGTCAATGTCGGGGCCTACACCTGCGAGATCGTGCGCGCCGGTCTGGAATCGGTGCACAAGGCGCAGTTGGAGGCCGCCGATTGCCTGGGTCTGAGCCGGGTGCAAACCTATTGGCACGTCGTGCTGCGCCCGGCGGTGGAGCGCGTCTATCCGGCGCTGACCAGCCAATATGTGCTGCTGATGCTGGCCTCCTCCATCACCTCGCAGATTTCGGCGGAAGAGCTGACGGCGGTCGCCAACCGGGTGCAGTCCGACACCTTCCGCAGTTTTGAAACCTACATCGTCGTCGGGCTGCTCTATCTGCTGCTGTCCTTCGTCGTGCGCATCGCCTTCTGGCTGGTCGGTCTGGGCGTCTTCGTCCGCCGCCGCAAGCTGGGCACGGCGCTGTAACCGGGGGGCCATCTCATGCAAAGCTTTGGTTTGGCCCATGTCGAGTTTCTGGCCTGGGCGGCGCTGTGGACGGTCGGCCTGTCGGCCATCGCCTTTGTCGGCGGCGGTCTGCTGGGCTTCGCCGTGGCCCTGTTGCGGGTGTCGTCGAACCCCGCCGCGCGGGTGGCGGCCATCGTCTACATCCAGATCGTCCAGGGCACGCCGTTGCTGATCCTGCTGTTCCTGATCTATTTCGGGGTGGCGGTGATCGGCTTCACCGGGGTTCCGGCCATTCTGGCCGCCGGGGCCGGTCTGACCATCTACGCCTCGGGCTTTCTGGCCGAGATCTGGCGCGGCTGCATCCAATCGGTGCCGAAAACCCAGTGGGAGGCCGCCGAATGCCTGGCGCTGACCCGCTGGCAGCGGATGACGCGGGTGATCCTGCCGCAGGCGCTGCGCATCGCCACCCCACCGACCGTCGGTTTCCTGGTGCAGATCGTCAAGAACACCTCGCTGGCGTCGGTGGTCGGCTTCGTCGAATTGGCGCAGGCGGGCAAGCTCATCAACAACTCGATCTTCGAACCGTTCACCATTTTCGTGACGGTTGCGGTCTTCTACTTCGCCCTTTGTTTCCCGCTCTCGACCTGGAGCCGCAGCCTGGAGAGGACGCTCAATGTCAGCCGTCGCTAACCCCACGCGCGCCGCGCGGGAGGACACCCCCCGTTCGTCGCAGGCCGGTGCGCCGGTCGTCCGTCTGCACGACGTCCACAAAAGCTTTGGCGCGCTGAAGGTGCTGGACGGCGTGTCGCTGGACGTCGGGCCGGGCGAGATCGCCGCCATCATCGGGCAATCCGGATCGGGCAAATCCACCGCGCTGCGCTGCATCAACGCGCTGGAAACCATCCAGCAGGGGACCATCCACGTCTGCGGCCACGCCATCCACGATCCGGGGCTGGACCGCCGCGCCCTGCGCCGCGACGTCGGCATCGTCTTCCAAAGCTACAACCTGTTCCCGCACCTGACCGCCGAACAGAACATCATGCTGGCCCCCACCTGCGTGAAGGGCATGACCAAGGCCCAGGCGCGCGATCTGGCGCGCGCGGTGCTGTCCCATGTCGGTCTGGCGGAAAAGGCCGAGCATTACCCCGAACAGCTGTCCGGCGGGCAGCAGCAGCGCGTGGCCATCGCGCGGTCGCTGGCGATGCGGCCCAAGCTGATGCTGTTCGACGAAGTGACCTCCGCCCTGGATCCCCAACTGACGGGGGAGGTGCTGAAGGTGATGGAGAATTTGGCGCGGGAAGGGATGACCATGATCCTCGTCACCCACGAAATGGCCTTCGCCCGCAAGGTGGCCTCCAAGGTCGTCTACATGCACCGGGGCCGGGTGTGGGAGACGGGAACCGGGGCGATGCTGGACGATCCGCAAACGCCGGAATTGCGCGCCTTCATCGGCAACGGGCTGTGACCGTCCCGTTTCTTTGACCGCCAACACCCAACAAGACGCCACACCCAACAAGACGCCACACAGGCCAAACGCCACACAGGAGGAGAGACCATGAACCGCCGCCTTTTCACCGCCGCCGGGTTGGCGCTGTTCGCCACCACCAGCCTTGCCGTTCCGGCGCTGGCCGACAGCCTGGACCAGATCAAGGCGAACAAGACCATCCGCATCGCGGTGGATCTGGGATCGCCGCCCTTCGGCATGAACGACGCGTCGATGCAGCCGACCGGTTCGGACGTGGAAAGCGCCAAGCTGCTGGCCGCCGATCTTGGGTACAAGCTGGATCTGGTGCAGGTCAGCAGCCCGAACCGCGTGCCCTTCCTGCTGACCGGCAAGACCGATCTGGTGATGGCGTCCTTCAGCATCAGCGAGGAGCGCAAGAAGGTCATCGATTTCTCCGAACCCTATGGCGTCATCCAGATCATCATCGCCGCGCCCAAGAGCGTGGCGATCAAGGATTTGAACGACATCGTCGGCAAGCGCGTCGCCACCACGCGCGGCTCCACCAACGACAAGGAAGTGACCACCCAGGCCCCGCAGGCCGACATGGTGCGGTACGACGACGACGCCACCCTCATCACCGCGCTGATCTCCGGGCAGGTCAACATCCTGGCCTCCTCGCCGCAGACGATGGCGGCGATCAACGCCCGCCGCCCGCAGGATCCGTTGGAGGTCAAGGTGGTGGTGAAGACCAACCCCTACGCCATCGGCATCCGCAAGGGCGACGACGCGCTGCGCGCCGTGGTGGACGAGTGGGTCAAGACCAACCTGCGCAACGGCAAGCTCAACACGATCTACACCAAATACAACGGCGTCGGCCTGCCCGCCGACATGCTGAAGTGAGTCCACGGGGCCGGATGCGTGGCGATCCGCCCGTCCGGTCCCTTCCCCATTTTTGGAGTTGAGGCCCCATGCTGACCGTCATTTGCGAAACCCCCGGCACGCTGCGCGCCGAATCCCGAACCGAACCGACGCGCGGCGACGGCGAGGTTCTGTTGCGGGTCAAGCGCGTTGGCGTCTGCGGCACCGACCTGCACATCTTCACCGGCAACCAGCCCTATTTGCAGTACCCCCGCGTCATGGGCCATGAGCTGTCCGGCGTGGTGGAGGAAGCGCCCGACGGCAGCGCGTTGAAGGCGGGCGATCCGGTCTATGTCATGCCCTATCTGTCCTGCGGCACCTGCCACGCCTGCCGCCAGGGCAAAACCAATTGCTGCATGAACATCCAGGTTCTGGGCGTCCACCGCGACGGGGCGTTCACCGAACGCCTCAGCCTGCCCGAAGCCTTCGTTCACAAGGCCGACGGCATCAGCCTGGATCAGGCGGCGATGCTGGAATTCCTCGCCATCGGCGCGCACGCCGTCCGCCGTGGTCGGGTGGAGGCGGGCCAGCGGGTGTTGGTGGTCGGGGCCGGTCCCATCGGCATGGCGGTTGCCATCTTCGCGGGCCTGCGCGGGGCCACGGTCACGCTGCTGGATGGCCGGGAAGACCGGCTGGCCTTTGGCCGCGCCCATCTGCCCATCGCCGCCACCGTGCAGCTTGGGCCAAAGGACGAGGAGGAGTTGGCGGGCTTGAGCGACGGCGTGTTCTTCGACCGCGTGTTCGACGCCACCGGCAACCCCAAGGCGATGGAGCGCGGTTTCCGCTTCGTCGCCCATGGCGGCACCTATGTGCTGGTGTCCATCGTCGGCGCGACCATCGGCTTTTCCGATCCGGAGTTCCACAAGCGGGAAATGACCCTGATGGGCAGCCGCAACGCCACGGTGGAGGATTTCGAAACCGTGCTGGCGGCGATGCGGGCCGGGCAAATCCCCGACGCCGCGCTGAACACCCACCGCATGACGCTGGCCGAGGTGCCGGAGCTGTTCCCCGGCCTGCTCGACCCCGCCGCCGGGGTGGTCAAGGCGCTGGTGGAGTGCTGATCCGATGACCGCGCGCACGCCCACGCCGATCCTGCAATTCGGGACCAGCCGCTTTCTCCAGGCCCACGCCGATCTGTTCGTGTCCGACGCGCTGGACCGGGGAGAGGCGCTGGGCCGCATCGCGGTGGTGCAGACCACCGACAGCGCGGAGAGCGCGTCGCGCGTCGCCGCGCTGGCCGATGGCGCGGGCTATCCCGTGCGCGTGCGCGGGCGGCTGAACGGCGCGGTGATCGACCGGGAGGAGCGCGGACGCGCGGTCGCCACCGCCTTTCAGGCGCAACGCGACTGGCCGCGTTTGCGCGATCTGATGGCGGGGGAGGTGCGGGTCATCCTGTCCAACACCGGCGACCGGGGCTATCAGCCCGATCCGACCGACGACGTCAGCCTGCTGGAACAGACCGATCAGGCACCGCGCGGCTTTCCCGCCAAGCTGTTGGTCTTGCTGCTGCACCGCTGGCGTCACGGGGCGGAACCGCTGTCGCTGTTCCCGTGCGAGTTGGTGTCGCGCAACGGCGACCAATTGAAGGCCATCGTCGGCGCGCTGGCGGTGGCGTGGGGCTTGCCGGACGCGTTCCAACGCTATCTGGCCGAGGGCTGCGTCTGGGCCAACAGCCTGGTGGACCGCATCGTGTCGGAGGCGCTGCACCCGGTGGGGGCGGTGGCCGAACCCTACGCCCTGTGGGCGATCGAACGGCAGCCCGGGCTGTTGCTGCCCTGCGCCCACCCGGCGATCCAATTGGTGGACGCGCTGGCCCCGGTGGAGCGGTTGAAGCTGCATCTTCTCAACCTGGGTCACACCTGGTTGGCCGATGGCTGGTTGCGCGGCGGGCGCGACGCCGGGGAAACCGTGCTCCAGGCGATGAGCGACCCCGCGATCCGCGACGGGCTGGAAGCGTTGTGGCGGGAGGAGGTGTTGCCCGTTTTCACCGCGCTGGGCCAGGGGGCGGAGGCGGTGGCCTATTGCGACAGCGTGCGCGACCGTTTCCTCAACCCCTTCCTGAACCATCGGCTGGCCGACATCGCCCAGAACCACGCCGACAAACGGCAGCGCCGCCTTGCCCCCGTGGTGACGCTCGCCGCCGACCTGGGCCTGACCCTGCCGCAACCCCGCCTGCGCGCCGCCCTGGCGGACGGGTGAAGGCTGTGCCGAACGACCATGATGCTTCCAACAAGGACGCCGACCCGATGACCGCGCCCGATCTGATCCTGTTGAACCCCGCCGATTCCGTTGCCGTCGCCACCCGCGCCCTGGAGGCCGGGGCGATCTTGCGCGCCGGGGACTGGACCGGCACCGCGCTGGACGCCATCCCCAGCGGCCACAAAATTGCCGTGCGCGCGCTGGCGCTGGGCGATCTGGTGCTGAAATACGGGCAGGTGATCGGGGCGGCAACCCAGCCGATCCCGGCGGGCGCGCACGTTCACGTTCACAATCTGGACATGGGCGACGCCCGCATCGAGTCCGCCATCGGATCGGCCTTCCGCCCGACGGCGGTGACGGAGGACGCGACCTTCCAGGGCATCGTCCGCCCGTCGGGCAAGGTGGGGACGCGCAATTACATCGGCATCGTCGCCAGCGTGAATTGCTCCGCCACCGTCTGCCGATACATCGCCGACGCCTTCAAGGGCAGCGCGTTGGCCGAATTCCCCAACGTGGACGGCGTCGTCGCCATCACCCACGGCAGCGGCTGCGGCATGAGCGGCAGCGGCGAGGGGCTGACCCTGTTGCGCCGCACCCTGCGCGGCTACGCCGATCATCCCAACTTCGCGGGCATCCTGCTGGTCGGGCTGGGCTGCGAGGTCAATCAGGTGGCTCCGCTGGCCGACAGCCTCGCCCCGCGCGGCGACGGGCTGCTGGCCCGCCTGACCATCCAGGAGGAAGGCGGGACCCGCGAAACCGTTGATCGCGGCATCGCGCTGGTCAAGGCGATGCTGCCCGCCGCCAACGCCATCACCCGGCAACCGGTGTCGGCCCGGCATCTCACCGTCGGGCTGCAATGCGGCGGGTCCGATGGCTATTCCGGCATCACCGCCAACCCGGCCTTGGGCGCGGCGGTGGACCGGCTGGTGCGGGCGGGCGGAACCGCCATCCTGTCGGAAACGCCCGAGATCTACGGGGCTGAACATCTTTTGACGGCGCGGGCCTGCACCCCGGCGGTGGCCGACACGCTGTTGGGGCAAATCCGTTGGTGGGAGGAGTACACCCGCCAGCACAAGGGCGACATGAACAACAACCCGTCCCCCGGCAACAAGGCGGGCGGCATCACCACCATTCTGGAAAAATCGCTGGGGGCGGTGGCCAAGGCGGGCGGAACCGGGCTGATGGACGTCGTCGGCTACGCCGATCCGGTGGAAACGCGCGGTCTGGTCTTCATGGACACGCCGGGGTACGACCCGGTGTCGGCCACCGGGCAGGTGGCGGGCGGGGCCACGCTGATCTGCTTCACCACCGGGCGCGGATCGACCTATGGCTGCAAGCCCACCCCGTCGCTGAAGATCGCCACCAACGGATCCCTGTTCAAGCGCATGAGCATGGACATGGATTTCAACGCCGGGGTGATCCTGGACGACGGCGTCAGCGTGGAGACGGCGGGCGAGGCGCTGTTCCGCCTGATGCTCGACACCGCGTCCGGCACCCCGACCCGCAGCGAGTCCCACGGCTTGGGCGACAACGAGTTCGTGCCCTGGCAGTTGGGCGCGGTGATGTGAGGCCCGTTCGGGGACACGCAACCAGACGCTGAACGGGGCGCTGCGCCCTTGCGTGTCGTCCGTCCCGTCGGTTTGGCGCGCGCGCCGGGCCGATGGGCTTTGGGGGCTTTTCTTGGAGGGGGCTTTTTCCTGTGTGGGTTTTGCGGGTTGGTGGGGTCAGTGCACCAGCCGCGCGCCCGGATCGGTGCGGGCCATGCGGCGGGCTTTCGGGAAATCGATGACGCGGCCGGTGGTGGGCAGGCCATCGTCCAGAGTGGGCAGGCGCAGCCCGGCCCGGTCCAGCGCGTGAGCGAGGATGCCCAGCGGGGCCAACGCCATCCGCACCCCGGTCATGGGCAGCCAATCGGCCAGGAGCGTCCCGGCTTCGGCCATGTCCCCCTGCTGGATCAAACGGATCATCCCCAACAGGCGGGCTTCGTCGGTTCCCAGCGCCGAACAGCCGGGGCGGTGAACGTCGAGCGCGCGCGTGGCCGACGCGATGGTGATCCGCATGACGGTGTCGAAGGCGACCGCCGCGTCGTTCGACAGCCCGGCGGTCTGCAAGCCATCCTGCCAATGCGGCTGCATTGTTTCGGGATCGCGCAGCGGCTCGGCCCACAGCCGCAGCGTCATCACCAGCAGCGCTTCGGCCTGCTTCAGTTCGGCGAAGCGTCGGCGGCGGTCGGAAAAGGCGGGATCGGTCAGCATATCGTCGGCTCCGGTTCGGACAGGACCGGGGGAGCGTAGAGCGGGCGCTTTTCAATTGCAAACGATTCTTAATATCATTTGGTGATGACCGTCACCGGTACTCCGGTCGCCGGGCCAGCCCCTCTTTCAGGTGGCGGATGGCGGCGCGCACCTTTGGCGGGGCGTGGCGTTTTTGCGGGTAGACCGCCCACACGGCGGTGTTGGGCGGGGTGTGACGGGGCAGAAGCGTCAACAAGCGCCCGTCGGCCACCGGCGCTTTCACGTAATAATCGGGCAGTTGGCACAGGCCCAAGCCGCGCAGCGCGGCGTCCAGCACCGAATGGCCGCTGTTGCAGCGCCAGCGCCCGCGTGGGCGGAACAGCCAATCCCGGCCATCCTCGTCGAACAGCCAATGGTCGGCGGTGCCGATCAGGCAGTCGTGCGCGGCCAGATCGCCCAGGCTGGCGGGCGTGCCATGGCGGGCGAGATAGGCGGGTGCGGCGCAGAGATGCATCACGCGCGGGGCGATCCGGGTGGCGACCAGACTGGAATCGCCCAACCGGCCCAGGCGGATCGCCAGATCGAACCCTTCCTGCACCAGATCCAACGGGCGGTTGGTCAACTCGATCTCGACGCTCAATTGCGGGTGCCGTTCCATCAGATCGTTGATGAGCGGGACGACGAACTGTTCGCCATAGGCGGTGGCGCAGGTCATCCGCAGCACCCCCTTCATCGCCCCGTCGTCCCCACCCTGGAGATCGCCAACGGCGAGCACCGCCTCGTCCCGCTCGTCGATCAGGCGCTGGCAGCGGGCGAAAAAGGCGCGCCCGCTCTCGGTCAGGCTCACTTTGCGGGTGGTGCGGTAGAACAGCCGGGCCTGCAACCGGTCCTCCAACCGCGCCACGCTGCGGCTGATGTGGGAGGAGGACACGCGCAACCGTTCCGCCGCGCGGGAAAAGCTGCCGGTGTCGGCCACCGCCACAAACTCGTCGATGCCGTCCCACCCGCTCATGCGATTTGCCCCATTATCCCCATATGGCAAAAATCTATCCCTGAAATCATCGTTTTGGCAATGACCGGCGGCGGTTTACACTCGGCCCTCAACACCGCGTTTCATGTTCTGGGAGGGAATCCGCATGGTTCTGTCGCGCGCCGCCGTCGCTTGGGAAGCGAACCGCCCGCTGGAGATCGAAGAGGTCGAGGTGGCCGCCCCGAAGGCGGGGGAGGTGATGGTCCGCATCGTCGCCACCGGCGTCTGCCACACCGACGCCTACACCCTGTCGGGCAAGGATTCCGAAGGCGTGTTCCCCTGCATCCTCGGCCATGAGGGCGGCGGTGTGGTGGTGGAAGTCGGGCCGGGCGTGACCTCCGTCGCCGTCGGCGACCACGTCATCCCGCTCTACACGCCCGAATGCGGCAAGTGCAAATTCTGCCTGTCGGGCAAGACCAACCTGTGCCAGGCGATCCGCGCCACCCAGGGCAAGGGCCTGATGCCCGACGGGACCAGCCGCTTTTCGTTCAAGGGCCAGTCGATCGCCCATTACATGGGGACCTCGACCTTCTCCGAATACACGGTCCTGCCGGAAATCGCGCTCGCCAAGATCAACAAGGCGGCCCCGCTGGAAAAGGTCTGTCTGCTGGGCTGCGGTGTGACCACCGGCATGGGTGCGGTGATGAACACGGCCAAGGTGGAGCCGGGATCGACCGTCGCCATCTTCGGCCTGGGCGGCATCGGCCTGTCGGCGATCATCGGTGCGGTCATGGCCAAGGCGTCCCGCATCATCGGCATCGACATCAACGAGTCGAAGTTCGAGATCGCCAAGCAGCTTGGCGCGACCGACGTGGTCAACCCGAAGAATTTTGACCGCCCGATCCAAGAGGTGCTGGTGGAGATGACCGACGGCGGCGTCGATTACTCGTTCGAGTGCATCGGCAACGTCAACGTCATGCGCGCCGCCCTGGAATGCTGCCACAAGGGCTGGGGTGAGTCGGTCATCATCGGCGTGGCCGGTGCGGGCGAGGAAATCGCCACCCGTCCGTTCCAACTCGTCACCGGGCGGGTGTGGCGCGGGTCGGCCTTCGGCGGCGTGCGCGGCCGTTCGGAGTTGCCGGGCTATGTCGACCGCTATCTGGCGGGCGAATTCGAACTCGACACCTTCATCACCCACACCATGGGTCTGGACCGCATCAACGAGGCGTTCGACCTGATGCACGACGGCAAGAGCATCCGTTCCGTCATCCTGTACAACGAGTGAGCCGCATCATGACGCACGACATCACGCAACTGTCGGACGCCCGCGTGTTCGGCGGTCGGCTGCTGCGGCTTCGCCACGAATCGGCGACGCTGGGGTGCGCCATGACCTTCGCGCTGTTCCTGCCGCCGCAGGTGGAGGCGACGGCGGGAACCACCGTGCCGGTGCTGTATTGGCTGTCCGGTCTGACCTGCACGGATGAGAATTTCTGCCAAAAGGCCGGGGCCTTCCGGTTGGCGGCGGAGTTGGGACTCGCCATCGTCGCCCCCGACACCAGCCCGCGCGGGGAGGGGGTGCCGGGGGATCCCGATGGCGCGTGGGATTTCGGCCTGGGGGCCGGATTCTACGTGGACGCCACCGAACAGCCGTGGGTCCGCCATTACCGCATGCACGATTACGTGACGCGGGAATTGCCGGAGCTGGTGGAGGCCGCCTATCCGGTCAACGACCGGCGCTCGATCTCCGGCCATTCCATGGGCGGGCACGGCGCGTTGGTCTGCGCGCTGCGCCATCCGGGCCGTTACAAGTCGGTGTCGGCCTTCGCCCCCATCGTCAACCCGGCGGCGGTCCCGTGGGGGGAAAAGGCGTTGGGGCGCTATCTCGGCCCCGACCGGGCGCGCTGGGCGGAGTGGGACGCCTGCGCCCTGATCGCCACCGCCACGGAACGTCTGCCGATCCTGATCGACCAGGGCGACCGCGACAGCTTTCTGGAGGCCCAGTTGAAGCCCCAGAATTTGGTCGCGGCGGCCGAGGCGGTCGGCCATCCGGTGACGCTGCGGATGCAGCCGGGCTACGACCACAGCTATTACTTCATCGCCAGCTTCATCGACGACCATCTGCGCCACCACGCGGCGGCGCTGCTGGGGTGATGGGGCGACGCCGCGCATCAGGACGCGGCGCTTGAAGCGATGTTGGACGAAGGCAACTGAGGCGACACCAAGTCCGATTGGGGGCCGATCGCGATCACGCGGTCGGCCACCCGGTTGATCAGGGCGTGGTCATGGCTGACCAGCAGCAGCCCGCAGCCGGTTTCGCGCGCCACGCCGCGCATCAACCCGACGATCTCCTGCTGGGTGATGAGATCCAGGCGTGAGGTCGGCTCGTCGGCGAACAGGAACACCGGGTCGAGCAGCAGGGTGCGCAGCAGCGAGAAACGCTGCAACTCGCCGCCGGAAATCCCGCCGGGCGGGCGGTCGAGCAGGGCGGTGGACAGGCCCAGCCGATCCATCAAGGGCGGAACCCGATCCCAAGCCAAGCCATGCCGCCGCACCAGATCGCCCAGCGCGGTGCGCAGGGTGAGCTGCGGCGCGAAGGCCGCTGGCGGATCCTGCCAAACCTTTTGAAAGCGGAGGGCGGGCCAGGATGAGTTGCGGCGGATGGTTCCGCCATCCGGCGCGATCACCCCCAACAGCAGATCGCCCAAGCTGCTTTTGCCGCAGCCGCTGGGGCCGACCACGCCGATGATCTCGCCCCGGTGCAGGGTGAAGGACAGGTCGCGGAACAGCGTGCGCCCGCCCCGGCTTTTGGCCAGCCCCTCCACCTCGATCAGGCGGTCGCCGACCGGGGCGGTGGGCTGTTCGGGCCAGGCGGCCGGATCGGCGGCCAGCAGGCGGCGGGTGTAGTCGTGGCGCGGGTTGGACAGCACCTGATCGACCGGGCCGGATTCGATGATGCGGCCCTTCAGCATGATCGCCACCTCCCCACCCAGCCGTTTGGGAACCGCGATGTCGTGCGAGATGACCAGCAGGCCGCCCGTGGTCCCCATGCCGGTTTTCAGCAGATCGACCGCGTCGTCGCGGCGGGTGGCGTCCAACCCCTTGGTCGGCTCGTCGGCGATGACGATGGGGGCACCCCCCGCCCGCGCGGCGACGAAGGCGACCCGCTGCGCCATGCCGCCGGACAATTGGCCGGGCAGCTTGCGCGCCGCGTCGTCCAGCCCCAGCGACCGCAGGGCCTGTTCGGTGGCCGCGCCCGCCGCCCTGCGGGGCAGGTTCAGGATGCGGGTGAACCCCTCCCACACCTGAGAGGCGGCGCGGGCGGTCGGGTCCAGCGCCAGCCAGGGTTCTTGCGGCAGGATGGCGATGGCGCGCCCCCACAGGTGGCGGCGCTTGTCCGCGTGCGACAGGCCGAGGACGTCGCGGCCGTTGATCCGCACCCGCCCGCGCGCGGCCAAGCCATCGGGCAGGGTCCCGGCGATGGCCTGGGCCAGCAGGCTCTTGCCCGATCCGGTTTCGCCCAGAATGGTGAAGGGGACCCCGGCGCGCACCCGCAACGCCGTGGGGCGGACGATGCTGTCCAGCCCATCGACGGCCAGCCCGTCGGCTTCGATCAGGACGGTCATTGCGTTTTGCCTCCGGCGATCAGATTCAGCGCCAACACCAGCAGGACGACGACCAGGATCGGTTGCGCCAGGATCAGGGGGGCTTCGTTGTAGTAGGGCATCAGCTCGATCATCATTTGCCCCAGCTCCGGCGTGGGCGGACGAACACCGACGTTGACGAAGCCGAGAGCCGCCACCGACATCACGCTGGTGGCCGATCCGAACGCGCCCACGGTCAGGGTGATCGGGGCCAGCTCCGGCCAGTAATGGCGGCGGAAGCGGTAGAACGGGCCAAAGCCCAGCAGGCGCGACGCCTCCACCGCCGGGGACGCGGCGATGCGCAGGGCGGCGGCCCGTGTCATGCGGAAATACTCCACCCACAGCACCAGCGAGACGCCCAGATAGAGCGGCCAGAACCGCCCCGGCGCGATGGCGACCAGCAGCAGCACCAGCAGCAGACCCGGCAGGGCGAGCAGCGTGTCGGCCACACCGCACAGGGCGCGATCCACCCAACCGCCGCAGGCCCCGGCCAGCACGCCCAGCGCCACCCCGATCACACCGGCCAACGCCGTGGTCAGCAGGGCGATGCCCAGCGACAGGCGGACGGCGGCGGCCAGCCGCAGCAGCATGTCGCGGCCAAAGGGATCCGTGCCGAACAGGAAGGGGCCGCCCGGAGGCAGCAGGGCGTTCGACAGGCTTTGTCGGGTGGGATCGCCGGGAACGACCTGTGGAACGCCCAGGGCGAACAGGGCGAGCAGCAGCAGCAGCGCCACCCCCGCCCATTGGCCGCGCGACAGCCGGATCATGACGTCCGCCGACGCGGATCAAGCGCGCCGCACATCACATCGACTCCGGCGTTGAGCAGCACGAACATCAACCCCATGACCAGCGCGGTCCCCTGGATCATCGGCACATCCCGGGCGAGAATGGCGTGGACCAGGGCGTGGCCGATGCCGGGCCAGGCGAACAGCGTTTCCACCACAACCACGCCTTCGATCAGATACACCAGTTGAACGCCCAGATAGGTGACGATGGGGACCGCGATGTTGCGCAGGCCGTGGCGCAGGAAATTGTCCAATGGGCGCAAGCCCTTGGTTTCGCCAAAGCGGTAGTAGCCCGAGGTCGTCACCGCCACGGTGGCGTCCCGCGCCACCCGGCAGGACACCGCCGCCAACCCGATGGCCAGCGTCAGGGCGGGCAACACCACATGCCCGGCTTCGCCGTGACCGGAGGCGGGCAACAGGCCGAACACAATGGCCAGACCGTAAATCAGCAGCAGGCCGATGACGAATTGCGGCAGCGCCCGCAGGGTGATCGACAGGGCGAACAGCGCCCGGTCCAGCCCGCCGCCCGGCCGCAGGCCCGCCAACACCCCCAACGGCGGCCCCAGCAGCACCGACAGCAGCAGGGCGGTCAACGCCAGCGTGACCGAAGCGCCAAGCTGGTGGGCGATCTCGTCCACCACCGGCAATTCGGAAATGAGCGACACGCCGAGATCCAGGCGCAGCAGGTCGCCGAACCAGGACAGCAGGGCCAGCGCGGCGGGCTGGTCGAGCGCCAGGCTTTGCCGCACCTGCTCCATCACGGCGGCGTCGGTGATGTCGTAGCCATAGCGCCCGGCGGCCACCCGCCACGCCATGTCCCCCGGCAGGCTGCGCATCAGCGCGAAGGTGAGCACCCCCACCATCAGGGCGACCAGCAACGCTTGCGCCACCCGATGCAGGATGGGCCGGATCATTCCACCCACCGCAGGCGCGAGAGGAGGTAGGAGCGCTCGAACGGGTCGATCTCAAAGCCCTTGAGCGTCTTGGACACCGCAGCGGTCTGCGTGTACCAGACCACCGGGATGGTCGGCAGTTCCTGGTGCAGGATGGCCCCGACCGCGCGCTTGGCGGCGGCGGACTCCTCGGCCTGTTGGCTGCGCAGGATGCGGTCGATGGCCTCGGTCAGCGCCGGGTTCGACCAGTTCATCGCCCCCCAATCGCCGCCCTTGGGGCCGAAATCCTGCATCAGCGTGCCCAGCGGATCGGGGGCCACCGCCAGACTGCGGGCGATCAGGCCCAATTCCAGCGAACCATCCTGATGACCGGACAGAATGTCGCTGAAATGGCCGATGGCGATGGAGACATCGACGCCGATTGCCCGCCATTGATCGGCGAGCGCGGTCGCCACCGGCGGCAGTTCGGGCCGGTCGGGATAGGTTCGCAGGGTCAGGCGCAGGCGCTTGCCGTCCTTTTCCAGCACGCCGTTGCTGCCCGGTTTCCACCCCATTTCGGCGAGCAGCGCCTTTGCCCGCTCCACATTCTGGGTCAGCGGGGGCAGGCCGGAGTCGTGCCACGCGCCCAGGCTGGGGGGAAACAGTTGGGTTGCCGCCGTTTCCGGTTGGCGCAGGATGCCCACCGCAATGCCGGTGCGGTCGATGGCGAGGCTGAGGGCCTGCCGCGCCCGCAGATCGGACAGCAACGGATGACCGGCGTTGATTTTGACGCTGATGACGCGCGGGATCGGCACAGCCTGGACGGACAGTTTCGGGTTGCGCGACAGGCGTTGCACGCTGGCCGGATCCAGGTTGAAGACGATCTGGGCGTCGCCGCTTTCCACCATCACCGTGCGGGTTTCGCTGCGGTGGGTCGCCAGATAGGTGGCCTTGGCGATGCTGGCGGGGCCGCCCCAATAGGAGTCGTGGCGGGTGACAACGAGATGCTGCGGCGGTTTGAACTCCGCCACCCGGTAGGGGCCGGTGCCGATCACGTGTGTGACGTTGCCCTTGTCGTCGTAGGAGGCGGGGGCGAGAATCTGCGAGGCGGAATCGGCCAGGAAGGACAGCAGCGGTGAGAACGGTTCCGCCAACCGGATCACCACGGCACCTTTGTCCGCCGTGATCGCCTGAATCGGGGCCTTGGACAGGGAGCCGGGCTTGGCGCGCGCGTGGTTGAGCGCGGTGACGACGTGGTCGGCGGTCATCGTTGTGCCGTCGTGGAAGGTCACGCCCGTCCGCAGACGGAAACGCCAGGTCAAGCCGTCGGCGCTGGCCTCCCACCCCTCGGCCAGTCCGGGTTTGGGGGTGCCGTTGCCATCGGCGTCCACCAGGGTTTCCGCCACCTCCATCCGGGTGAAGGCGTAGCCGTTGACCGACGGGTCGGCGTTTTTCAGCTCCCACCGGGCCACGATGGTCAGGGCGCGGTCGTCCGGCTTGGCCGCCGGTGCGGCGTTGGCGTCCGGGGAGGTGATGAGGGCGGCGGCGAGGCAAAGGCCCCACGCCGCGCCAAACCGGAGACGCTGAAAGGCGGTCATGGGCAGAGTTCCTGACAGACGGGTGATTATGTAACGATATAACGTATCAATTATCACAAACGCCGACGCCTGTGTGTCTCTTTTCCATCCAGCGCTGCGCATGGGTGGGTTGCTTTTTATAGCAAGTAAGAATGAATTGCAATATGACGGTGGTTTCACCGCGCCAGAACCACAAAAAAGCCCCCGCCGGATCGCTCCGGCGGGGGCCTCTTGTCAGCGGTTCGGGGCTTGATCCGTGAGGGATCAGGCGACCTTGACCGTATCCGCGATGTCCTGGAACGCCGCGATCTGGTCGAAGTTCATGTAACGGTAGACGTCGGCGGCCTTGGCGTTCAGCACGCCGACCTCGGCCAGATACTCTTCCGTCGTCGGGATGCGGCCCAGCAGCGCGGCGACGGCGGCCAGTTCGGCCGACGACAGATACACGCGGGTGTCGATGCCCAGACGGTTGGGGAAGTTGCGGGTCGAGGTGGACACGGCGGTCGATCCCTTGCGGATCTGCGCCTGGTTGCCCATGCACAGCGAGCAGCCGGGCATTTCCATGCGGGCACCCGCCTTGCCGAGCGTGGCGTAATAGCCTTCCTCGGTCAGCATCATCGCGTCCATCTTCGTCGGCGGCGCGATCCACAGGCGGGTCGGGATGTCCGACTTGCCGTTCAGGATCTTACCGGCGGCGCGGAAGTGACCGATGTTGGTCATGCAGGAGCCGATGAACACCTCGTCGATTTTGTCGCCCGCGACCTCCGACAGCGTCTTCACGTCGTCCGGATCGTTCGGGCAGGCCAGGATCGGTTCCTTGATGTCGGCCAGATCAATGTCGATCACCGCCGCATACTCGGCGTCGGCGTCCGGCTCCAGCAGGTCCGGGTTGGCGATCCACGCCTCCATCGCCTTGATGCGGCGCTCCAGGGTGCGCTTTTCGGCGTACCCGTTGGCGATCATCCACTTCATCAGCGTGATGTTGGAGGTCATGTATTCGATGATCGGGGCCTTGTCCAGGCGCACCGTGCAGCCCGCCGCCGAGCGTTCGGCCGAGGCGTCGGACAGTTCGAACGCCTGTTCGACCTTCAGATCGGGCAGACCTTCGATTTCCAGGATGCGGCCGGAGAAGATGTTCTTCTTGCCCTTCTTCTCCACCGTCAGCAGACCGGCCTTGATGGCGTAGAGCGGGATGGCGTTGACGAGATCACGCAGGGTGACGCCCGGCTGCATCGTGCCCTTGAAGCGCACCAGAACCGATTCCGGCATGTCGAGCGGCATGACGCCGGTCGCGGCGGCAAAGGCCACCAGACCCGAACCCGCCGGGAACGAGATGCCGATGGGGAAACGGGTGTGGCTGTCGCCGCCGGTCCCGACGGTGTCGGGCAGCAGCAGGCGGTTCAGCCAGGAGTGGATGACGCCGTCGCCCGGACGCAGCGAGACACCGCCACGGGTGGAGATGAACTCCGGCAGTTCGTGGTGGGTCTTGACGTCCACCAGCTTCGGATAGGCGGCGGTGTGGCAGAAGGACTGCATGACGAGGTCGGCGGAGAAGCCCAGGCAGGCCAGATCCTTCAACTCGTCGCGGGTCATCGGGCCGGTGGTGTCCTGCGAGCCGACGGTGGTCATCTTCGGTTCGCAATAGGTGCCCGGACGCACGCCCTTGCCTTCCGCCAGGCCACAGGCGCGACCGACCATCTTCTGGGCGAGGCTGAAGCCCTTGCCGGTGTCGGTCGGAACCGCCGGTTGGCGGAACAGGGTCGACGGGGCGAGGCCCAGCGCTTCACGGGCGCGGGCGGTCAGGCCACGGCCGATGATGAGCGGGATGCGGCCACCGGCGCGGACCTCGTCAAAGATCACGTCGGACTTGACGGTGAATTCGGCGATGACCTCGCCGTTTTTCAGCGCCTTGCCCTCATACGGGCGCAGCTCGATCACGTCGCCCATGTCCATCTTGCTGACGTCCAGCTCGATGGGCAGCGCGCCCGCGTCTTCCATGGTGTTGTAGAAAATCGGGGCGATCTTGGAGCCGAGGCAGACGCCGCCGAAACGCTTGTTCGGAACGAACGGAATGTCTTCGCCGGTGAACCACAAGACCGAGTTCGTCGCCGATTTGCGCGAGGAGCCGGTGCCGACCACATCGCCGACATAGGCGACCAGATTGCCCTTTTCCTGCAACTTGGCGATCTGCTTGACGGAGCCGCGCACGCCGGGTTCATCGGGTTCGATGCCCGGGCGCGGGTTCTTCAGCATGGCCAGCGCGTGCAGCGGGATGTCGGGGCGCGACCAGGCGTCCGGCGCGGGCGACAGATCGTCGGTGTTGGTTTCGCCCGTCACCTTGAAGACGGTCAGCGTCATCGAGGCCGGAACCTCCGGACGCGAGGTGAACCATTCGGCCTCGGCCCAGGAGGTCAGCACGGCCTTGGCGTTGGCGTTGCCCTGGTCGGCCAGCGCCTTGATGTCGTGGAAGAAGTCGAACACCAGCAGGGTCTTTTTCAGACCTTCGGCGGCGGCGGTGCCGCATTCGGCGTCGCCCAGCAGGTCGATCAGCGGCTGCACGTTGAAGCCGCCCAGCATGGTGCCGAGCAGTTCGGTGGCCTTGACCTTGGAGATCAGCGGGCTGCTGTCGGCCCCCTTGGCGACGGCGGCCAGGAACCCGGCCTTGACGCGGGCGGCGTCGTCCACGCCCGCCGGGACGCGGTGGGTTATGAGGTCGAGGAGGAACGCCTCCTCACCCGCCGGGGGGGCCTTCAGCAGGTCGATCAGCTCCGCCGTCTGCTTGGCGGACAAGGGCAGAGCCGGGATTCCAAGGGCGGCGCGTTCGGCCGCGTGCTGACGGTATGCTTCGAGCACGGCTGGGTTCCTCATAAATGAAAGGCCGCCTTCCGGGTGTTCACCGTCAGTTCGGGTGTTCACCGCCAGACGACCCGCTGGAGCTTAAGACGAGTATATATCCCCGCCCAAGTCAAAGAGCAAGGGGCCGGGCCTGTGGCCATACCAAGATCAGGAAGAACAAAGTGGGGGATTTCCGCTGGTATTACCTGTGTCTGGTATGACCATTTGCAGAATTTGCCTTATTTCAGGCTGGCTGCCTGTTCGGCGGTCAACAGAACGACTCCGTCCTCGTCGGCGAACAGGACATCGCCGGGCCGCACCAGCGCGCCGGGCAACTCGACCGGGACATCGACGATGCCCTGGTCGCGCCGGGTCGAGGCGCGCGGCATCGGGGCCAGCGCCTTGATTCCCAAATCGAGCGTGGCGAGTTCGGCGACGTCGCGCACACAGCCCCAGATGACCACCCCGGCCCAACCGTTCTTGACGGCGGACGCGGCGATCATGTCGCCCATCAGGGCGCAGCGCAGGCTGCCCGCACCATCGACCACCAGCACCCGGCCGTCACCGGGGGTGGCCAGCAGCTCCTTGACGCGGGAATTGTCGTCCACGCATTTGACGGTGGCGACCGGGCCGGAAAAACGGGTGACGGCCCCGAAGTCGCGGAAGACCGGGGCGAGGAAACGGGCGGAGTCCTTGAACGTGTCGAAGAGATCGCAAGTGGCGACGAACGGCATCGGGCGGCTCCGCGCTGGGGGATCGGACGCCCCCCTCTTGCGCCAAAGCCCCCGCCAACGCAAGAGGCGGGGCGTGCGGCCTATTCGACCGTCACGGCCCCGCCATCACCCCTTCACGCCGTCACACCTCCATCGGCCCCGGTCAACCCGCCGTGCGTTCGAACCCATCGAGGAAGCTGGCGAGGTTGGCGGCCAGATCATCGATGGCGTATCCGCCCTCCTGCACCAGCACCGTCGGCAGCCCGGCGGCGGCGATCCGCGCGCCCATGCGGGCAAAGCCGGGGGTGGTGACGCCAAAGGCGGCGAGCGGGTCGTTGATGAAGGTGTCGAAGCCCAGCGAGATGAACAGCATGTCGGGGGCGTAGCGCGCCACCGCGTCCAACGCCCGCCCGATGGTGGCGAGCACGGTGGCCTCGTCGCTGCCGATGGGCAGGGGCAGGTTCAGGGTGTAGCCCTCCCCCGCGCCGACACCGCGCTCCTGGGTGTAACCGGCCATGTGCGGGTAGAATTCCGACGGGTCGCCGTGCACCGACAGGAAGAACACGTCGTCGCGGTCGTAGAAGATGTCCTGCGTGCCGTTGCCGTGATGGACGTCCACATCCAGGATGGCCACACGCCCGGCCTTGCCGCGCGCGCGCAGCACCGGCAGGGCCGATTGCGCCGCGATGGCGACGTGGTTGAGGTAGCAGAAGCCCCCCGCCATGTCGCGGGTGGCGTGGTGGCCAGGCGGGCGGCACAGGGCGTAGGCCGCGCGGTCGGCCCCGTCCAGCACCAGCCGGGTGGCGTGCAGCGCGGCGTTGGCGGCGGCGCGGGCGGCGGTCCAGGTGTGGGCGTCGATCGGGCAGGCTGTGTCGAAGGTGTGCCAACCGGCCTGGCCGACGATGCCGGTGGGGTAGGACGGTGTGCGCTGCATCCGGCTGACGTTGGGGATCACCACCTCGCCCATGTCGCCCGCCGCGATCCAACGGGCGTGCGCGCTTTCCAGAAAGGCCAGATAGGCCGGGGTGTGCACCGCCGCGAGCGGGGCGTAGCCATAGTCATCGGGCTGGATCAGCGCGCCGCCGCGCGATTGGATCAGCGCGGCCAACGCCCCGACCCGTTCCGGCTTTTCCGGCAGGGCGCGCATCTGGCCCCGGTTGAAGTAATAGGCCGGGTGGTGCAGGGCGGCGTCGGGGTGGTGAACGAACTTCATGGGTGTCATTCCGGCGTTTTATTGATGGCGCTGCGGTGATCTGTGATGGGATTAGGCGCTGGTCCCAAGGGATCGCGCAAATAAGCATTTTTGATTTCAGCCATGAATCTGATTTATGCCGCAGTTGCTCAATGGGGTGGCGTGTGCTGGACTCTTGGTCACAGCGGTGGTTGGCGCGTGTTTGGGCAGAGGGTGAGGGGCGGGGCCGACATGACCGAATCCGAGGCGGAGCGCCACGCGCTGGCGCGTTTGGGCCAACAGCTCGATTGGAATCTGCTGCGCACCTTCATGGTGATCGTGCAGGAGGGCAGCATCACCAAGGCGGGTGTGCGCCTGTCTTTGACGCAGCCCGCCGTCAGCTTGGCGTTGAAGCGGCTGGAGGAGCAGTTGGGCCGCACCCTGATCGACCGGGGGCCGGGCCGCTTCGCCGTGACGGCGGCGGGCGAGCAGGTCTACGACGAGGCGGTGTCCATCCACGGGACCGTGTCGCGCCTGGGCACGCTGGTGCGCGAGGCCAAGGACGAAATCAGCGGCCACGTCCACATCCTGATGACCAGCCGCATCCAGACCGACCGGCTCGACCGCTCCCTGCGGGATTTCCACCGGCTTTACCCCAAGGTGACGTTCCGCATCGACGTGATGGGGTCGGCCGACGCCCACATCTCCCTGCAACAGCGGATCGGGGCGATGGCGATCTGTTTGTTGCGGGAGCCGATTCCGGGCCTGTCCAGCGTGGTGTTCCTGCGCCAGACCTACCGGCTGTATTGCGGGCCGGACAGCCGCCTGTTCGGGCGGCGCAACATCGACATCGCCGAACTGCGCCACGAGAATTTCGTTTCCTTCACCTCCGACCAGATCGACGGGGCGCTGTCGCCGCTCACCCTGTTCCGCGCGCGGGAGGGGTTCGCGGGCAAGGTGGTGGCGTCCTCCGCCAATCTGGAGGAGGTGCGGCGGATGATCGCCTGCGGTCTGGGTATCGGCCCCTTGCCCGACCACATCGCCGCCCGCGACGTGGCCGACGGCCTGCTGTGGGACCTGCCGCCCTACGAGGGGGTGGCCCCGGTCAACGTCCATCTGATCTGGAGCGACACCGGCAAGCTGAACCGGGCCGAACGCGCCTTCCTCGACCATCTGCGCGCCGCCGCCGCGTCGGCGTGAGGGGGGCGCACCGCTTTTTGCGTGCGCCACAAACAATCGCCCTTCCCTTCGATGCACTAATGCATTAGTGTTTTTCTCAACGGCCAAGAGGCCAGCGGTCGCGGGTGCGCGGATCGTCGCGCGCAGCCGGGCCGACGCAAATGGGGGAGGAAATCCATGACGCTGCGGAGCACAGGGCTGTTCGTGGGTGTGGCGGCGTTCGCCGCACTGATCGCAGGGGCGGCGAACGCCCAGCAGAAGGCGGAAATTTCCATCACCCGCCAGCCCGGCATTTTCTACATGCCGACCCACATCATGGAAAAAGAGAAGCTGGTGGAAAAGCAGGCCGAGAAACTGGGCCTGCCGAATCTGAAGGTCAATTGGGTGGCCTTTTCCGGCGGTGGTGCCGCCACCGACGCGCTCTTGTCGGGCGGGGTCGATGTGCTGAACACCGGCGTCGGCAATCTGCTGCTGCTGTGGGACCGCACGCGCGGCGGGGTGAAGGGCATCATCGGCACCTCGGCCCAGCCGGTCACGCTCATCACCCGCGATCCCAAGATCAAGACGCTGAAGGATTTCGGCCCCGCCGACAAGATCGCGGTGCCGACGGTCCGGGTCTCCACCCAGGCGATCCTGTTGCAGATCGCGGCGGCCAAGCTGTACGGCTCCGACCAATGGGCCAAGCTGGACGCCAACACGGTGCAGCTTGGCCATTCCGACGCCGCCGCCGCCATGGCCAACCCGACGCACGAGGTGAAAAGCCATTTCGCCGCCCCGCCCTTCACCTTCTACGAGATGAAAACCGTGCAGGGCGCGCGGATGATCGCCGATTCCGACGACATCATCCCCGGCGGCATCAGCCAGGCCCAGCTTTTCACCACCACGAAATTCGCCGATGCCAACCCCAAGGCGGTGCAGGCGATCAAGGCCGCCGCGCTGGAGGCCATCGAGATGCTGACCAAGGACACCGAAAAGGCGGTGTCGATCTACCGCGAGGCGTCGGGGGACAAGACCTCGCTCGCCGACCTGCTCGACATCCTCAAGCAGCCGGGGATGATGAATTTCGATCCGACCCCGCACGGAACCATGGTGTTCGCCGCCCATCTGCACAAGATCGGGACGATCAAGACGATGCCGTCCTCGTGGAAGGATTATTATCTGCCGACGGCCTATGACCGGAACGGAAGCTGAGGATCCCCGCGCGCTCCTTCCCGTTTCTCTCTTCAGGCGGCCTGCTCCATGACCACGCTTCTGGACGTCAGCGCGGTGACGCTGCGCTACAAAACCCCGACCTCGCTCGTCACCGCGACGGAACGGGTCAGTTTTTCGGTCGATCAGTCCGACCGCTTCGTTCTGCTGGGGCCGTCGGGTTGCGGCAAATCCACCTTGCTCAAGGCGGTGGGTGGTTATCACGCCCCCAGCGAGGGCCACATCCGCATCAAGGGCCGCGAGGTCACGGAACCCGGTGCCGACCGCATGATGGTCTTTCAGGAGTTCGACCAGCTCCTGCCCTGGAAGACCGTGTTGGAAAACGTGATGTTCCCGTTGCAGGTCGCCCGCAGCATGAGCAAGGCGGAGGCGCGCGACCGCGCCCGCGCCTACATCGACAAGGTGCGCCTGACCAAATTCGCCGACAGCTACACCCACACCCTGTCCGGCGGCATGAAACAGCGGGTGGCCATCGCGCGCGGCATGGCGATGGAACCCGACATCCTGCTGATGGACGAACCCTTTGCCGCGTTGGACGCGCTGACCCGCCGCCAGATGCAGGACGAGTTGCTGCAACTGTGGCAGGACACCCGCTTCACCGTGATGTTCGTCACCCATTCGATCGCGGAGGCGATCAAGATCGGCAACCGCATCCTGCTGCTGTCGCCCCACCCTGGCCGGGTCAAGGCCGAGGTGCGCGACGTTGATCAGGTGTCCGCCGCCGATGGCAGCGCGGCGCAGTTGGAACGCCAGATCCACGATCTGCTGTTCGCCGAACCCGGTCACAGGGAGTAACCGCGATGAGCCAAGCGCGCATCCTGATGCATGATGTGGCCGACGCGGCCACCCAGAACGATCCCAGCGCGGCGGAACGTCAATTGGGTCTGGCCGAACGGCTGTGGGGCAACGCCACCCTGCGCAAATCCCTGCTGATCCTGGTGCTGGCCGTTGTCTGGCAGGTCTACGCCACCGCGCTGGACAACCCGCTGCTGTTTCCGACCCTGACCGAGACCCTGGCCACCATGCTGGACCGGGTGCGCGACGGGACCTTGCCCGCCCGCGCCCTGACGTCGGTCAAGGTGCTGCTGATGGGCTACGCGGCGGGCAGCCTGCTGGCCGCCGCGCTGACGATGGTGGCGATCAACACCCGGCTCGGCACCGATTTCCTGGAAACCATGACGGCGATGTTCAACCCGCTGCCCGCCATCGCCCTGTTGCCGCTGGCGCTGATCTGGTTCGGGCTGGGCAACGGCAGCTTGGTGTTCGTGCTGATCCATTCGGTGCTGTGGGCGGTGGCGCTGAACACCCATTCCGGCTTTCTCGGCGTGTCGCGCACCCTGCGCATGGTCGGACGGAATTACGGGCTGAAGGGCTTCCGCTACGTCGCGATGATCCTGATCCCCGCCGCCTTCCCGTCGATCCTGACCGGGCTGAAGATCGGCTGGGCCTTTGCCTGGCGCACGCTGATCGCGGCGGAGCTGGTGTTCGGCGTCTCGTCGGGGCAGGGCGGTTTGGGCTGGTTCATCTTCGAAAACCGCAACCTGCTGGACATCCCCGCCGTGTTCGCCGGTCTGCTGACCGTCATCATCATCGGTCTGGTGGTGGAAAATCTGGTGTTCCGCACCATCGAACGCCGCACCCTGCACCGTTGGGGCGTGCATCACTGATTTTCCGCCGGTTCCCCCCGCAACATCCCTCCCGCAACGAGCCTTGACGATCATGACCCAGAAGACCCCCGACACCCTGCGCAGCGCCCGCTGGTTCGCGCCCGACGATCTGCGCAGCTCCGGCCACCGGTCCCGCGTGATGCAGATGGGCTACGCGCCCGAGGATTGGGTGGGCAAGCCGGTCATCGCCATCATCAACACCTGGTCGGACATCAACGCCTGCCACGCCCATTTCAAGCAGCGGGTGGAGGATGTGAAGCGCGGCGTCTTCCAGGCGGGCGGTTTCCCGATTGAGCTGCCCGCCCTGTCCCTGAGCGAAAGCGCGGTGAAGCCGACGACCATGCTCTACCGCAACCTGCTGGCGATGGATGTGGAGGAGCTGATCCGCTGCCACCCCATCGACGGCGTGGTTCTGATGGGCGGCTGCGACAAGACCACCCCCGCCCTGCTGATGGGCGCGACCAGCGCCGGGCTGCCCAGCGTCTTCGTGCCCGCCGGGCCGATGCTGCGCGGCAACTTCAACGGCAAGATCCTGGGATCCGGCTCCGACGCCTGGAAATATTGGGACGAGCGCCGCGCCGGGACCATCACCGATCAGGAATGGTTGGGGGTGGAGCAGGGCATCGCCCGCAGCCACGGCACCTGCATGACCATGGGCACGGCCAGCACCATGACGGCGATCGCCGAGGCCATCGGCATGTCGCTGCCCGGCTCCTCCGCCATCCCCGCCGCCGACGCCAACCACATCCGCATGGCCGCCGCCGCCGGCCGCCGCGCGGTGGAGATGGTGTGGGAGGATCTGACCCCGGCCACAATCCAGACCCGCGAGGCGTTCGAAAACGGCATCGCCGTCGCCATGGCGATGGGCTGCTCGACCAACGCCATCATCCACGTCATCGCCATGGCCCGCCGCGCCGGGGTGGACATCGGCCTGGACGATTTCGAAAAGGCCAGCCGCAAGGTGCCGGTGATCGCCAACGTCCGTCCCAGCGGCAGCGCCTATCTGATGGAGGATTTCTTCTACGCCGGTGGGCTGCCCGCGTTGATGACCCGCCTGCGCGGCCATCTGCATCTGGACTGCCGCACGGTGTCGGGCCGCACCCTGGGCGAGGACATCGCCGACGCCAAGGTGCACAACGACGACGTCATCCGTCCGATCGACAACCCGATCTACGTCGAAGGGGCGCTGGCGGTGCTGACCGGCAACCTCGCCCCCACCGGCTGCGTCATCAAGCCCAGCGCCTGCGACCCGCGTTTCCTGAAGCATTCCGGCCCGGCGCTGGTGTTCGACGATTACCCGTCGATGAAGGCGGCGGTCGAGGATGAGGACCTGGACGTCACCGCCGACCATGTGCTGATCCTGCGCAACGCAGGGCCGCAGGGCGGGCCGGGGATGCCGGAATGGGGCATGCTGCCGATCCCGAAAAAGCTGGTGAAGCAGGGCGTGCGCGACATGGTGCGCCTGTCCGACGCGCGGATGAGCGGAACCAGCTATGGGGCCTGCATCCTGCACGTCTCGCCCGAATCCTACATCGGCGGGCCGCTGGCCCTGGTGCGCAACGGCGACATCATCACGCTGGACGTTGCCGCCCGCAGCATCCGGCTGGAGGTGTCGGACGAGGAAATGGCCGCCCGCCGCGCCGCGCTGGTCCCGCCGCCGCCGCGCTACGAACGCGGTTATGGCTGGATGTTCAACCGCCACGTCACCCAGGCCGACAAGGGCTGTGACTTCGATTACCTGCAAACCGACTTTGGCGCGCCGGTCGGCGAACCCGCCATTTATTGATCCCGCCAGGAAAGACCCCGATCATGAGCCTGTCGCCTGACACCCGCGCGAAGCTGGCCACCGTCAGCACCGCCACCCTGACCACCGCGCTGTACAAGCGCGGCTTCCGCAACCAGTTCATCCAGGACGTCCGTCCGCTCAACCCCAACAGCCCGACGATGGTGGGGGAGGCGTTCACCCTGCGCTACATCCCCTCGCGCGAGGATCTCGATCCGTTGAGCGTGTTCCAGGACCGTGCCCACCCGCAGCGCAAGGCGGTGGAGGAATGCCCGCCCGGGGCCGTGATGGTGATTGACAGCCGCAAGGACGCCCGCGCCGCGTCCGCCGGGTCGATCCTTGTCACCCGGTTGATGGTGCGCGGTGTGGCGGGCATCGTCAGCGATGGTGGCTTCCGGGATTCGCCGGAGATCGCCAAGCTGGGCATCCCGGCCTATCACAACCGCCCATCGGCCCCGACCAACCTCACCCTGCACCACGCGATGGACATCAACGTGCCCATCGGCTGCGGCGATGCCCCGGTTTACCCCGGTGACGTCATCGTCGGTGATGGCGACGGCGTGGTCGTCATCCCCTCCCATCTGGCCGACGAACTGGCGACCGAAGCGGTGGAGATGACCGCGTTCGAGGATTTCGTCACCGAACAGGTGTTGGCGGGCCGCTCGATCCTGGGCCTCTATCCGGCGACGGACGAGCAGACCAAGGTCGATTTCGCGGCGTGGCGCACCGCCAACGGCCGGTGAAGCGCCGTGGGGGCGATCGGATTTGACAGGGTGCCCCGGCAGGGACGACAACAGCCCCGCGCGATGACGAGTGTGGAGTGTCCGTTGATGACCGCCGAGACCAATCCGTCGCCCCTGCGCCTGGAACGCGGTCGTCAGGCCGCCCCGCAGGTGTTCGACCATCTGCGGGAGCGGATCCTGGCGCTGGAACTGAAACCCGGCGAGGTCTTGTCGCGCGTCGAACTGATGGAACAGTTCGGCCTGAGCCAGACCCCGATCCGCGACGCCCTGTTGCGGTTGGCGGAAGAGGGGTTGGTGGACATCTTCCCCCAGCACGCCACCATGGTCAGCCCCATCGACTTGACCCACGCGCGCCACACCCAGTTCCTGCGCCGCTCCATCGAACTCGAGGTGGTCCGCACGCTGGCGTTGGCCGCCGACGCCACGGTGGTTGCCACCCTGACGGCCAATCTGGATCGCCAACTGGCGATGGTGAACACCGAGGATTTTCAAAGCTTCTGGGCGCTCGACCAGTCCTTTCACCGCGCGATGTACGAGGCGGCGGGCGTGCCCGATCTGTGGCGGCTGGTGCGCAGCCGCAGCGGCCATCTGGAACGCCTGCGCAAGCTGCATCTGCCCACCCCCGGCAAGACCGTGCGCATCCACAGCGACCACAGCCTGATCGTTCGCGCCATCGCCGCCGGGGATCCCGAGCAGGCTCAACGCCATCTGCGCGACCATCTGTCCGGCACCCTGGGGCTGGTGGACACCATCCGCGACCGTTACCCCGGCTATTTCCGCGATTGAGGGCGGGGGATCGAGGGTGGAGGATCGAGGGCAGGGGAACGAGAGGGCTGAGTTTGGCGGCTTGTCGGCGGGGCCCGAAAGCTGCAAGACTGCGGGCATGATGGCTCAAGCGTTTCGGTGCGATGGCAGGCGGCGCCCGGTCGCAGGGATGACGGCGTGAAGAAAACCGACATCGGCGCGGCGTGGCAGGGCTTGGCCAATTGCAAGGGCTGCGGCATCCGCGACAGCGCGCTGTTCGCCGACCTGACCGAAAGCGATTTCAGCCTGATCCACCTTCCCATCGACACCCACATGGTGGCCCCGGGGGAGGCGCTCTATCACGTCGGTGACGCGCCCGAGGCGCTCTACACCGTGCGCAGCGGGTTGGTGAAGCTGGTCCAGTATCTGCCCAACGGCGCGCAACGCATCGTGCGGCTGCTGCGGGCCGGGGACACGGCGGGGTTGGAGGCGGCGTTGGGCGAGCCGTACCGGCACAGCGCCATCGCGGTCCACCCGGTGCTGACCTGCCGGATCCCATGCGCCGTCATTCAGCGTCTGTCCACCGAAACCCAGCATCTGCATCAGCAGCTGTTGCGCCGTTGGCATCAGGCGGTCGAACGGGCCGACGCCTTTCTGGTGGAGTTGGGGACCGGCAGCGCGCGGGCGCGGGTGGCGCGGCTGTTCCTGATCCTGATGGACGAGCAGGACGAGTGCGAGCTGTTCAGCCGCGAGGATGTCGGGGCCATTCTGGGCATCACCACCGAAACCGCCAGCCGCATGGTGGCGGAGTTGAAGCGTCAGGGCGTGCTGACCGAATTGCGGCTCAACCGCTTCCGCTGCGACCGTGCGGCCTTGCGGGGGGTGGCCGAGGACTCTTGATAGGACAATCGCTTGAAGGTTTATAAACCTATACGAAGAATTTACCGTCATCCCCGCGAAGGCGGGGATCCAGGCTTTCCCGTCAGAGCCACTCTGCGAACTCTGGATCCCCGCCTTCGCGGGGATGACCAATGTCCTAATAGAGGAATTTCAAGCCTTCATCCGATTGCCCTGTGAGTCGTTGGGGCGTGGATTGACAACCGCCGGTCCGCTCACCAATATTTGGGGTAGGCGGACGGGGGCTCCTTTCCCCCGTCCGCCCGCCCGATCTTAGTGCAGAAGGTCAAGCAACCGCTTGACGATCTCCAGGATCAGGAGAGCGAGGATCTTTTCCATCCTCAGCACCTCCCGGTAGTGCGGCGGCGATGGCGGCCAGTCCGCCATCGCGTCCGCCGCCTGATTTTGACAAAAACGCGCAAGAACACAATTGTGTTCCACCGAGGGGTGTCGCCTGGTGGCGGTCAACCCCGCATCGGCAGCAGCGACCCGGCCAGGAACAGGCTGGCCGCCGCCACCACCACGCTGGGGCCGCCCGGCAGATCCCAGGCCAGCGAGGCGAGCAGCCCGGCCACCACGGCGGCGACGCCGAAGACGGAGGCCAGGGCCGCCATCTGTTCGGGCGTGCGGGTGAAGCGGCGGGCCGAGGCCGCCGGGATGATGAGCAGCGAGGTGATGAGCAGGATGCCGACGATCTTCATGGCGATGGCGATCACCATGGCGATCAGCAGCATGAAGGCCAGACGCAGGGCGTCCACCGGCATGCCTTCCACCCGCGCCAAATCCTCGTCCACCGTCACGGCCAGCAACCGCCGCCACAGCAGGGCCAAACCGGTCAGCGCCACCGCCCCGCCGCTGTAGATCCACACCAGATCGTTGATCGTCACCGACAGGATGTCGCCGAACAGATAGGCCATCAGATCGACGCGCAGCGTCTCTAGAAAGGCCAGGGCCACCAGCCCCAGCGACAGCGAGCCGTGCGACAGGATGCCCAGCAGCGTGTCGGCGGCCAGCGTGCGCCGCCGTTGCAAGGCCACCAGGGCCAGGGCCAGGGCCACGCACACCACCATCACCCCGATCATCGGGTTGACGCCCAGCAGAAAGCCCAGCGTCACCCCCAGCAGGGCGGAGTGGGACAGGGTGTCGCCGAAATAGGCCATCCGCCGCCAGACGATGAAGGATCCCAGCGGTCCCGCCAGCAGGGCGATGCCGCAACCGGCGGCGAGCGCGCGGATCAGAAACTCATCCATGGCAGCAATCCCCGTCATGGCCGGACACGACGCCACGGTCGGGATCGTGGGCGTGGTCGTGGTGGTGCAGATAGACCGCCAGTTCCGCCGCGTGGCGGCCGAACAGGGCGTGGTATTCGGGATGGCGGCTGACATCCTCCGGCCGTCCATGGCAACAGACATGGCCGTTCAGGCAGATCACCCGGTCGGTGCGGGCCATCACCGTGTGCAGATCGTGGCTGACCAGCAGCACGCCGCAGCGGTGGCGGCGGCGCACCTGTTCGATGCGGGCGAAGAGTTCGGCCTGTCCATGGACGTCCACCGCCTGGTCCGGCTCGTCCAGCACCAGCAATTGCGGATCGCCCAGCAGCGCGCGGGCCAGCAGCACCCGCTGCATCTCCCCACCCGACAGGGTTTGCACGGCGGCGTCGGCCAGACGGGTGACGCCCGCCTCCTCCAGCGCCTCGGTGATGCGCTCCGGCGTCACCGGACGCCACAGGGCGAGGAAGCGGCGGACGGTCAGCGGCAGGGTGGCGTCCACCGTCAGCCGTTGCGGCATGTAGCCGACGCGCAGGCCGGGGCGGCGCTGCACCCGCCCGTCGGACGGGCGGATCAGACCCAGCACGGCGCGCGCCAGCGTCGTTTTCCCCGCTCCGTTCGGGCCGATCAGCGTCACCACCTCGCCCGGATGGACCGCCATGGTCACGCCGGACAGAACGACCCGCCCGCCCAGCCGCACCGACAGGTTTTCCGTCCACACCAGCGGGTCGCCCGGCGGCGCGCTGCCGGTGGGGGTGGGGGTGGCCGGGGCGGGTGTGGCATGCGTGTGACGGTGGGGGTGGGTGGTTGACATGTTATGTTATAACGTGACACATGGGGGCGGGTTTCCTCCTATGCGCTCAAAGCGCGGCCCTGTCCAGAATGTCAAAAAGGATTGCTCCCATGCGCCGTATCGCGTGCTTTTCGGCGGTTGCCGCCCTGATGCTGGCGGCGGGGTCGGCTCTGGCCGACGCGCCCAAGGTCGTCGTGTCGATCAAGCCGATCCACTCCCTGGTGGCGTCGGTCATGCAGGGCGTGGGCGAACCGGCCTTGCTGGTGCGCGGCGGAGCTTCCCCCCACACCTACACGCTGAAACCGTCGGACGCGAAAAGCCTGTCGGCGGCCGATCTGGTGGTGTGGGTCGGGCCGGAGATGGAAGGTTTTCTGGAAAAGCCGCTGTCGTCGAACGCCCGCAAGGCCACCGTGCTGACCCTGATGGAGGCCAAGGGCATGCGTCTGCTCGACGCCCGCGAAGGCGGGGCGTGGGAGGCGCACGACCATGGGCATGAGCACGGCCACGACCACGGCCATGACCACAAGCACGAGGCCAAGGGCAAGGACGCCAAACCGGCCAAGCACGACGACCACGATCATGACGAGGTCAACACCCACATCTGGCTCGACCCGACCAACGCCCGCCGCATCGTCACCCTGACCGCCGACGCGCTGGCGACCAAGGATCCGGCCAACGCCGAAGCCTACCGCACCAACGCCGACAAGACGCTGACCGCCATCGACGCGCTGGACGCGGAGTTGAAAGCGGCGCTGGCCCCGGTGGCGGGCAAGCCCTTCGTCGTCTTCCACGACGCCTATCAGTATTTTGAGGACCGCTACAATCTGTCGGCGGTCGGCTCCATCACCGTCAACCCGGACCGCCGCCCGTCGGCCAAGCGCCTGTCGGCCATCCGCGCCAAGATCAGCGGCCTGGACGCGGCCTGCGTCTTTGCCGAACCGCAGTTCGAACCGGCCCTGATCCGCACCGTGGCCGAAGGGACCAAGGCCAAGACCGGCGTGCTCGACCCCGAAGGGGCGGAACTGGCCGAAGGCCCGGCGCTCTACGCCACGCTGCTGCGCAATCTGGCGGCGTCGCTGCGTGGCTGCCTGGGGGCGTGAGGATCGGGTGCTGTGACGCCGGGCGTGCCCCCTTCTGATCGGCCGGTCGGGTTGGCAAGGCAATCGCTTGAACGAGCGATCATTGTCATGCAAGCAAAATGGACACGGATTTCACGGACAAAAGGATAGATTGCACGGATTTTCTTCCCCATATCGCTTTGCCCATCCCGTTACGACGCTTGTTGCAAGCTCGCAAACAGGATGGCTCTGAGACGCGTTTCGCGAAATCCGTGAGAAAAATCCGTGAAATCCGTGGCAACTCTTGTTCTGGCTGGATGCGCGATGCTTCAAGCGATTGCTCTGCCCTGGGTTGGCCCGTCGGATCGGTCAAAGGGGGGTTAAGCCTGGCCCGTCCCTGTGCTAAAGCCTTGAGTCCGGAATGTCCGGCTGTTTGGTCAGGGAGTGTGGCGTCATGAAGATCGGTGTCATCGGCTGCGCGGGGCGCATGGGCCAGATGCTGGTTCGGGAAATCACGGCGACGGCGGGCTGCACGCTGATCGGCGGCACCGACAAGGTCGGCGGTTCCGCCATCGGCAAGGATCTGGGCCTGCTGGCCGGGATCGAGGCGCAGGGCGTGACCGCCATCGACGATCCGGTGGTGCTGTTCGCCCAGGCCGACGCGGTGATCGACTTCTCCACCCCGGAATCGACGGAGCGCCACGCCGCGCTGGCCGCCCAGGCGGAAACCGCGCTGGTGATCGGGACCACCGGCCTGAACCCGGCGCAGCAGGCGGCGATTGTCCAGGCGGCGACCCACACCGCCATCATCCAGTCGCCCAACATGTCCCTGGGCGTCAATCTGCTGTTGGCGCTGGTCGAGCAGGTGGCCAGCAAGCTGGACGACGGCTATGACATCGACATTCTGGAAATGCACCACCGCAACAAGGTGGACGCGCCCTCGGGCACCGCGTTGGGCCTGGGCCGCGCGGCGGCGGCGGGGCGTGGGGTGGCGCTGGAAGACGTGTGGCAGAAGACCCGCGACGGCATCACCGGCGTGCGCCCGCGCGGCGAGATCGGCTTCGCCACCCTGCGCGGCGGCGATGTGATCGGCGACCATGTGGTGATCTTCGCCGGGGACGGCGAACGGATCGAACTGACGCACAAGGGATCGGGCCGCCAGATCTACGCCAAGGGCGCGGTGCGCGCCGCCCTGTGGGCGCGCGACAAGACCCCCGGCCTCTACAGCATGAAAGACGTTCTGGGCATGTGAGGTTTGGCCGTGCGGTAGGCGGCAGGCCGGGCCACGGTGCCCGGTCAGGCCACCTGCGGCAGCCCGTCGCGCGCCAGCACGGTCAGGAAGGCGTCCACCACGCGCGGGTCGAAATGGCGGCCCGACTCGGCGCGCAGCAGGTCCAACACCTCCTCCACCTCCCACGCCTTTTTGTAGGGGCGGCGGTGCAGCAGCGCGTCGAACACATCGGCCACGGCGACGATCCGCCCGGCCAGCGGGATGGCGTCGCCGCTCAGGCCATGGGGGTAGCCGCTGCCGTCGAACTTCTCGTGATGGCTTTCGGCGATCTCCGCCCCCATCGTCAGGCAATTGCGCTCCCCGGCTCCCCCGGCCCCCGCCCCCCCGGCGTCGCGCAGGATGCTGCCGCCGATGGCCGCGTGTTCGCGCATCTGGCTCATCTCGTCCGCGTCGAGCCGCCCCGGTTTGCGCAGGATGGCGTCGGGGATGGCGACCTTGCCGACGTCGTGCAGGACGCTGGCGAGGCCGATCATGCCGCAAAATTCGTCGTCCAGCTCGGCGGTGAACAGGTTGCGGGCGCGCAACTCGTGGGCGATGGCGGTGGCCCAGCGGCCCAGCCGCTTCACATGGTCGCCGGTGACTTCATCCTTGTATTCGGCCAGCTTGCCCAGCGCGTGGACGGTGGCCACCTGCGCCTCTTGCAGCCGTTCCAGCAGATGCAGCGTGTCCAGGCCGCTTCCGGCCTTGCCGGCGTACAGCTCGATCAACCGTTGCTCCACCTCCGGCAGCGGGGTGTCGGTCAGAACGCACAGGGCGTGCGGGGCCTGTCGGCGGTTGCGCAGGGGAACCACGGCGTGACCGTCGGTCCAGCGCGGAAGGCCGTCGCGCAGGGTGGCGCGCACATCCGCCTGCGCCGCGTCCGGCAGGGCGGGCGCTGGCCCGTTGGCGGCGGTGCTGGCGGTTGACAGCCGATGCGGCGCGCCGGGAGCTGGGGCGTCGGCGCAGAGCAGGACCGCGCCGGGTTGCGGCAGCAGCGCGGCGAGCCTTGCGGTGACAGCCTCGTAAAAACGGGCCTGGGTGGGCTGGGCGAACAGATGGTCGGCGGCCTCCAGCACCGCTTCCATCCCCTGCCGCCCGCGCTCGATCACTGAAATGTGCTGGTAGGAGCGCAGGGCGGCGACGGTGGCGGTGTAGAGCTTTTGCGCGGTCAGCTCACTCTTGGCCTTGTAATCGTTGATGTCGTAGGCGGCGATGACCTGCCGTTCCGGCGCTTGGCCCGGCTGGCCGGTGCGCAGGATGATGCGGACCTGACGGTTGCCCAGGCTGTCGCGGATGTGGCGGACCAGGGTCAAGCCGGCGTCGTCGGTTTCCATCACCACATCCAGCAGGATCACGGCGATGTCGCGCTGGGCGGCCAGAACCGCGCGGGCGTCCTTGGCGGAATAGGCGGACAAAAACCGCAGCTCGCGGTTTTCAAAGCTGGCGTCGCCCAGCACCACGCGGGTGATGGCGTGAACCTCGTGGTCGTCATCGACGATCAGGATCAGCCAGGGCGGGTTGCGGTGTCTGTCCGGGGCGTCGCTGTCGGAAGACTCGTCGGCGAACAGCAGATCGTCGTTGGCGTCTTCCGCCGCTGCCGGGCCGATCATCGATTCCGTATCCTTTGCGTTCCCAGATCCCACACCACGACCGCGCCGTTACGCTCCGGGCGTGACAATTTTCGGATTAGCAACGCAGGGCTGTCAACGGCGGACTGCCGCTCCGGCAGGGCAATCGCTTGAGGCACGGTGCGTCCTATCAAAACAAGAATCGACACGGATTTCACGGAACGCGCCTCAGGGCTGTCCTGCTTGTGATCTCACGACAAACCTCACGGCGGGGTGCAGGAGGCCATTGGAGCCAAAAATCCGCGTAATCCTCAATTTTGTCCGTGAAATCCGTGTCCATTCTGCTTGCGTGACGATGATCGCTCGTTCAAGCGATTGCCCTGGCCGCCCCGGCGCTGCGTCACGCCGCCGCCTTCTTCCAGGCGGCGGTCAGCAGCCCGGCCCCGATCAGCAGCGACCCGCCGGTGCGGTTGACCGCGCGCTGCACCGACGGCGTGCGCACCGCCTTGCGCGCCGCCGACGCCAACAGGGCGTACAGGGTGGCGTTCAGCGTCGCCAGCACCAGAAAGGTGATTTCCATGACCACCATCTGGGCGGCCAACGGCTGGGCGGTGTCCAGGAACTGCGGCAGGAAGGCGACGAAGAAGACGATGCTTTTCGGGTTCAGCGCGGTGACGGCGTAGGTGTGCAGCAGCATCCGCAACGGGGCGACGTCCGGCTGGTCGGCGGAGTCGCTGCCCACGGTGGTCGGCGCCCGCCACAGCTTGACACCAAGATAAACCAGATAGGCGGCCCCCAGCCATTTCAGCCCGGTGAACAGCGCGGCGGAGGTGGAGAGCAGAACCCCCAGCCCCAACATGGAGGCGGTCATGGCGGTGAAATCGCCCAGCGCCACCCCGGCCACCGTCGCCATCGCCGACCGGCGGCCATGACCCAGCGCGTAGGACACGACGATCAGCACCGTCGGCCCCGGAATCAGCAGCATGATGGTGGAGGCGGCGGCGAAGGCCAGCCAGAGTTCCAGGGACATCGGACGGATCCTCAATCGGCGGCCGGGCCACGGATCGGGCCATGGATCACGCCAGGGGTGGGCACGGGAACCCGTCCATCAATCCACAGCCCGGCGCGGCGCGCAACCGCAGCGTTGCGCGCCGCGCCGTGCCGTATGGATCAGCGCTTGGCCGTCAGCACCCCGGCGGCGTAGGGGATCGCCAGCAGGGCTTGCAGGGCGGCCCAGGCCAGGGCCTCCCGGTTCGGCTGGGTCCAATCGACCTCGTGCAGCGCCTCCAGGAAGGGAAGCTGGCCGTAAATCAGCGATTCCAGCGGCACAAACCCTTCCGCCAGCACGGTCAGGGCGGCGGTCAGCAGCAGCCCGGCGGCGAGCAGCGACTCGACCGGCAGGCGGCGGACGGCCCCGCACAGGCAGCGGGCCGGGGCGTCGGTGGTCGGGACCGCCGGGCGGAACAGCCCGTCGATGGCGCAGGCCGCCGCAACTCCGGCCCCCGCCGGACACCGCGCGGCGCGGATCAGGCCCAGGGCCAGCAGCCCGATCACCGGCATCACGGCGTAGACGTTGGGGAAGTCGCGGTACCGGCCATCCCAGACGATCAGGGCGGCCCAGACCAGCGACAGGCCGGTGATGGCCAGGGCGGTCCACCGGCCCAGCGACTCGACCCCCGACAGCGCCGGGCGCGGGACCCGCAGCCCGGCCAGCGGTTCGCGCGCCAGCCCGCCGCCCGCCAGGGCGCGTTGCGCGCTCAACAGCACGGCCAGCGACAGCAGGGCGGTGACGGTCAGCATGACGGCGGCGAGCACGGTGTCGTGCCAATAATGCTTGCCGTGCAGCGCGGCGTGGGCGGCGTGGACGAAGGCGCTGGACAGCGCTTGCGTCAACAGGGCCAGCCCCAGCCACCCGGCGTTGCTCACCCGCCCGCCGCGCAGGGCCAGCCCGGCCAGCAGCACCAGCGCCAGCCCGCTCGACAGGCCATAGAGCCGGGGCCAGTCGCGGTTTTCCACCACCGGCCCGGCCAGGGAGAATTTCGCCACGCGGTCGGCCCCGTACAGGCCCCAATGGCCGCCGACGGTCCCCTCCAGCTTGGCTTTCCATTCCTGGTCGAAGGCTTCGATCACGTTGTAATCAAAGCCCTCCTGCGCGGCCAGCCGGACGAAGCCGTTGACGAACAGCGCCTTGTTGACCAGCCCGGGCACGGCGGCCCCGCGCGACCGGCCCGCCGTTGGCCAGCCGGTTTCCCCGACCAGGATCGGCTTGCCCGGAAAGCGCTGGGCGATGACGTGGTAGGAGCTGCGAATGCGCTCCGTCGCCCCGGCGACACCAGCCGGGACGTCCTCCCAATAGGGCAGGAGATGGATGGTCAGGTAATCGACGTGGTCGGCGATCTGCGGGTATTTCAGCCACCATTCCCACACGTCGGCGTAGGACACCGGCTGTTTGACCGCCGCCTTGACCCGGTCGATGTAGCCCGTGACCTGATCGGGCGTCAGTTCGCGGCGCAACAGCACCTCGTTGCCGACGATGACGCGGGTGATGGTGTCGGGGTAGCGGTTGGCCAGATCGATGAGGGAGGCGATCTCCGCCTCGTTCTTCTCCGCCTTGGACGACAGCCACGCCCCCATCGTCACCTGAAGCCCGTGCTTGCGCGCCAGTTCCGGCACGATCTGCAAGCCTTCGAGCGAGGTGTAGGTGCGGATGCCCGCCACCTGCGGGGCGAGTGCCGCGATGTCCTCCTCGATCTGCGCCGGGCTGGGGAAGACCTGCGTCAGCGGGCTTTGGCCGTCGCGGAAGGGGGCGAAGGACACGCTTCGCAGCTTGCCGCCGGGCGGCGGTTCAAGGGGAACCGGCCGGTTCGGCAAGGACCACACGGCGAGGTTCGCAAGGCCGACGACGAGAATCGCGGCAAGGATCGGGATCAGTCGCATGGGCGGGATGTCTACACCAAAGACGGGGCGGGTTGAAGGCTGGGCAGGTTAAAGACTGGGCAGATTGACGATGGGGCAGGGGACCGGCGCACGCGCGCAAAAGAAAGGCGCGTTTCCCATCTGGGGGAAACGCGCCGGTTCCAGGTTGGGGATGGTTGCCCCGATCAACAGCGGGCGGACCCGCTCTATTCCATCCGCGTTCGCATCAACGTTTCGATCAACGCTCGACGAACGCCTTTTCGATCACGTAATTCCCCGGCTCGCCGTTGGTCCCCATGACGAAGCCCTTGCGCTCCATCATCGCCGAGGTTTCGGCCAGCATCGCCGGGCTGCCGCAGATCATCACGCGGTCGTGCGCCGGATCCAGTTCGGGCAGGCCGAGATCGCTGTACAGCTTGCCGGTTTCCATCAGCGTGGTCAGGCGGCCGCTGTTGCGGAACGGCTCGCGCGTCACGGTGGGGTAATAGAGCAGCTTTTCCTTCACCTGCTCGCCAAAGAACTCGTTCTCCGGCAGCTCGTGTTGGATCAGGTCGTCATAGGCCAGTTCGGCGACCGTGCGGGTCCCGTGGGTCAGGATCACGCGCTCGTACTTCTCGTACAGCTCGGGATCCTTGATGATGCTGAGGAAGGGGGCCAGACCGGTGCCGGTGCTGAGCAGATACAGGTTCCGCCCCGGCGTCAGATTGTCGGAAATCAGCGTGCCGGTCGCCTTGCGGTTGACCAGAACCGTGTCGCCTTCCTTCAGGTGCTGAAGCCGCGAGGTCAACGGGCCGTCCGGCACCTTGATGCTGAAGAACTCCAGAGTCTCTTCGTAATGGGCGCTGACCAGGCTGTAGGCGCGCAGCAGCGGGCGCCCGTTCACCTCAAGACCGATCATCGTGAACTGGCCCGGCAGAAAGCGGAAGGACGGGTCACGGGTGGTGGTGAAGGTGAACAGCGTGTCGGTCCAGTGGTGAACGCGGAGCACGCGCTCCTGAATGAGGTTGCTCATGGAGATTCCAAAGACTGTGGCGATGCCAGGGCCGGCTTTCGGGGCCAGCTTTCGGGTTCGGGCGTGCGTTCAGGTGGCGGAACGGGGGCTGCCTCCACGCAGCGGCGAAAACCTAGCAACAATTCCGCCCGAAGGCCATGGCTTTATACCAATCCAGCGGGCGAGTCTGGGGATATACAACACTGAAATCAACGTGAAACCTTGATCCAGATCAATCCGTCCGTCATTCCGCGCTGGGCGGGGCGAACAGATAGGGGGACAGGCCGCGCAGGTTCTCATCCACGATAAGCCGATGATTCAACGGCGGAAACGCCCGCTGCGAACAATCCAGGCGCGGGCACAGGCGGCAATTCACACCGATGGGTGTCGCCGCTTCGGTGTTGGCCAGATCAATACCATCCGCATAGGTGACGTGCGCGGCGTGGTGGGCGTCGCAGCCCAGCGCGATGGCGAATTGCTGCGGCGGGCTGCGGTGGCCGCCCCCGGCCTTGACCACGGTGCGGGCGATGGAAAACCAGGTGGTCCCGTCCGGCATCTGGGCAACCTGGCTGTGCACCTTGCCCGGCGTTCGGAACGCTTCGTAAACGATCCAGCGCGGGCAACCGCCGCCAAAGCGGGCGAAGTGGAATCCCGCCCCGGAGAAGCGTTTGGACACGTTGCCCGCGCTGTCCACCCGCATGAAGAAGAAGGGAACCCCCTTGGCCCCGCTGCGGTGCAGGGTGGTCAGGCGCTGGCACACCTGTTCAAACGAAGCATCGAACCGCCTCCGTAATATTTCGATATCATAACGAACGCTGGTGGCGGCCTCGTGGAAGCGCTGGTAGGGCATCAGCACGGCGGCGGCGAAATAATTGGCCAGACCGATGCGGGCCAACCGCCGGGCCTCGTCGTCCGACAGGTTGGCGGCCTCGACGATGCGGTTCAGCAGCTCGCGGTGGCGCAACAGGGCGATCTGACAGGCGAGTTGGAAGTTGCGGCCCGACGGGGCCAGCATCTCCGACAGCAGCACCCGGCGGCTGTGGCGGTCGAAGCGGCGGACGGCGTAGCCCATCACCTCCGACGGCAGCAGGCGGACGCGGACGCTGTGCTGGGTGTTCAGCCAATCGACCAGACCGCGATACAGGTCGCCGCGTTCCAGATTGCCGTCCTTCCACAGGGCGTCGGCGGCGTCCTCCAATTCCGGGAAATGGTTGGAGTGGGCCTGGAACAGGTCGCGGACCTCGTCCTGGGGAAAACCGCTGCCCTGGACCAGATGCAGCTTTTCGCGGTCGGCCACCCGCTCCGACAGGGCTTGCAGATCGTCGCGGGCGCTGCGGAAACCGCGATAGAGCGCGACCACCGCCTGCCCCAGCGTGGGCGCGACGGCGGCCAGTTCGCGGAAATCCTGGTTCTTGATGTCGGAGCCGTTGAACAGCGGATCGGCGAACACCTCGCGCAGACCGGCGACGAGGCGGCTTTCCTCATCCTCGGCGAAGGCCTGGAGATCGACGCCGAAATTCTGGCCCAGCTTCAGCAGCAGCGGGACCGTGACCGGGCGCTGGTTGTGTTCGATCAGGTTCAGATAGCTGGGGGAGATGCCCAACTGGTCGGCCATCTGCGCCTGGGTCAGGCCCTGATCGCGGCGCAGCCGCCGCACCTTCGGCCCCAGCATCGCTTTCTTGTCCATGCCCGCCGCTCCCCTTCGGCCAACGCCCGCAACCGCCTGTGCGGATTTACAAACTTTACCGATTTACAAAGAGTTTGAGACAGCAGTTTACAAACGGACCTTTTTACAAACAAGGGCTTATTGCAACGCACAGGGGGCGGGCGTAACACTTTGTCCATGGCCGCGCTGTAAAGCCAACGGCACCCAGAACAAGGCTCGGCAACGAGCATCGGGACCGAAAAAAGGCCCGCCCCGAGGATTTTCATTCGCCCCCTGAACCGGGGCAAAACCGGACAGAGAAGGACACCGATCATGTCGCTCGACGAAAAGACCAAGGCCGCCCTCCGCGCCGCCCGTTACGAAGGCATCCGCCGTGACTACACCGAGGAGGATGTCAAGCGTCTGAGCGGCTCGGTCAAGATCGAGTACACGCTGGCCGAAATGGGCGCGCAACGCCTGTGGGAACTGCTCAACACCGAGCCGTACATCAACACGCTGGGCGCGCTGACCGGCAACCAGGCGATGCAGGCGGTCAAGGCCGGCCTGAAGGCCATCTACCTGTCGGGCTGGCAGGTCGCCGGTGACGCCAACACCGCCGGTCAGATGTACCCCGACCAGAGCCTGTACCCGGTCAACTCCGTCCCGGCGGTGGTCGAGCGCATCAACAACACCTTCAAGCGCGCCGACGAAATCCAGACCGCCGAAGGCAAGGGCGACACCTATTGGTTCGCGCCGATCATCGCCGACGCCGAAGCCGGTTTCGGTGGCCCGCTGAACGCCTTCGAACTGATGAAGGCCATGATCAAGGCCGGTGCGGCGGGCGTGCACTGGGAAGACCAGCTCGCCTCGGAAAAGAAGTGCGGCCATCTCGGCGGCAAGGTGCTGATCCCGACCCAGCAGCACATCCGCACCCTGAACGCCGCCCGTCTGGCCGCCGACGTCAGCGGCACCTCGACCCTGGTGATCGCCCGCACCGACGCGGAGTCGGCGCAGCTCATCACCTCGGACATCGACGAGCGTGATCATCCCTTCATCGATTTCGCCTCGGGCCGCACCACCGAAGGCTTCCACCGCCTGAAGACCGGCGTCGGCGTCGAGCATTGCATCGCCCGTGGCCTGTCCTACGCCCCCTACTCCGATCTGCTGTGGTGGGAAACCTCCAAGCCGAACCTGGACGACGCCCGCAAGTTCGCCGAAGCCATCAAGAAGGAATTCCCGAACAAGCTGCTGGCCTACAACTGCTCGCCGTCCTTCAACTGGAAGGCCAACCTGGACGACGCGACCATCGCCAAGTACCAGCGCGAGCTGGGGGCCATGGGCTACAAGTTCCAATTCGTCACGCTGGCGGGCTTCCACTCGCTGAACTACGCGGCCTTCACGCTGGCCAAGGGCTACGCCGCCCGTGGCATGGCCGCCTACTCCGAACTGCAACAGGCCGAGTTCGCGGCCGAGAAGGACGGCTACACCGCCACCAAGCACCAGCGCGAAGTCGGCACCGGCTACTTCGACGCGGTCGCCACGGCGATCTCGGGCGGCACCTCCTCGACCACCGCCTACAAGGACTCCACCGAGGCTGACCAGTTCCATTGATCGGGAGTTGGTCCGTGATCCGGTGTGCGAGCCGGATCGTTTTGAACGGCTGATGCTTTGACTTTTCAACGGCCGGGGGGAAACCCCCGGCCGCTTTTTTTCACGCCGTTCTGGTGGAAAAGCCCCGCCCTTCGGGTATGGCTGCCCTGCACCGTGTCGTACCGGAACGGCTGACGCCCCCGAAAAGCTTTTCTACCCATTTGGAAAATATGGATTTTTTCCGATGTTGGTCAGCACCGCCGTTCAGTTGCGGCGCGGAATCCGTTGTTGACTTGAGAACGCTTCAAGACCACTTACATCGCATGCTGAAAACAAACCGATCCGGGACGTAACGGTCCCTCCACGCCGGGCACCCAACGCGGAGTCCGGTGGCGGGTCTGACCCCTGTGCTGCCTGCGTGGCGCGGGACGGGTCGACACCGCCGCCGAGTCGTTCCGTGGTGGAACCGCCGCCGGATGATCCGGCCCCGGCGCTTCTGATCGACATGATGAAAGGACAGTGCAGTATGGAATATTCGCTCACAGGAAAGTCCATTGCCATTCTCGTCTCCAACGGCTTTGAAGAAGCGGAGATGACCGAACCCCAACGCGCTCTGCTGAAGACCGGCGCGACCCTGCGCACGATCTCGACCGAGACGGGTCTGGTGAACGGCTGGCATGGCAAGTCCTGGGGCCATTATTTCCCGGTCGACAAGCCGTTGGGCGAGGCGCTGGGCGCCGATTTCGACATGCTGCTGCTGCCGGGTGGCGAGCGCAGCGTCGCCAAGCTCCAGCAGTCGGCCCACACCCGCCGCATCGTCGGCCATTTCCTGGACGCTGGTAAGCCGATCGCCGCGATCGACCACGGCATCCAGCTGCTCGCCATTCCCGGCAAGCTGCGTGGCCGTCTGCTGGCCGCGCCGGAAGCCTACCGCGCCAACCTGATCGCCGCCGGTGGCAAGATCAGCGACGACGCGCTGGTCGTCGATGACGTCACCGTCAGCGCGCTCGGCCAGGACCAACTGGCCGAGTTCGTCGAAGCGGTGGTGAAGCTGTTTGGCGAATCGGCCGCCCTGCGCGCCGCCGCCTGATCGCCTTCGCGTCAGCGACAATCGGTCTGTGGTTGCAAACGACCGCCGCGCCTTCGGGCACGGCGGTCGTTTTGCGTTTTGGCGCAAGATCTGTGTTGATAATATTAAACGCTTCCCGTAAGAAAATTAGACACCGAAGGATCGGAATCATCAAACATCCATCGCTCTGACATTGCGCGCGGAAAAGGCAGGGAAATGGCTAAAACACAGGCATTTTCACGATTCACCATCCGCGCCAAGATCATGGCGGCGGTCGTTGGCACGGTGGTGATGGCGGGCGGTTTTGGCCTGTTCACGCTGGATCGGATTGATATTCTAAACGGTGCGGCGGAGATTTTGCGGGGCCGTTCGCTGCCGGGGACCCAGTTGGCCGGGCAGTTGACGGCGGCGGCGCAAAGCTACCGCATCGCCGAAGCGGCCTACGCCCTGTCCAACAACGCCATGCAGATCGATCAGGTCGAAACCAACCTGAAGGCGGCGGAGGCGAACGTCGCCCGCCTGCGCGCGGCGGCCGGACCGCAATTTGCCAGCGGCGAACTGGCCGAACGGCTGACCGCCTTCGATGACGCGTGGAAAAACTACACGACCGCCGCCGACCGGGTGCGCACGCTGGTGCGCGACAACCAAAGCCAATCCGCCGCCAGCGTGTTCAAACGCCCCAGCGCCGTGGCCTTCGCCCGCGTTCAGGAAACCCTCAACGCCCTGGTGGACGGCACGGTCCAGGAGGCGGGAACGGTCGCCGACCGGGGGGCGGAGGTGTACAGCACCGCGCATGGCATGGTGGTCGGGGCGGTGGCGCTCTGCACGCTGCTGTCGCTGACCTTTGGCTGGGCGCTGGTGCGCAGCGTGTCGCGGCCGATCCTGGCGGTGGCCTCGGCGTTGGAGCGTCTGGCCGCCCGCGATTTTTCCGCCAGTTTCGAGGAGGGCCGCCGCGACGAGATCGGCCGCATGGCCGCCGCCGCGCGGGTGTTCAAGGACAACATGCTGGAGGCCGAACGGCTTCAGGCCGAACAGGAACGGCTGAAGGCCGCCGCCGCCGAGGAGCGCCGCCGTGAGCTTCAGGGCTTGGCCCAGGGGTTCGAGGCGACGGTGAAGCGGCTGGTCGAAGCCTTGATCGACTCCACCGGCCGCCTGTCCGGCGCGGCCAGCGGTATGGCGGCCAGCGCGGGCGACACCGCCAGCCACGCCGGTGCGGTGGCCGACGCCTCGGCCCGCGCCTCGGCCAATGTGGACAGCGTGGCGGCGGCCACGGCGGAACTGTCGGCGTCCTTCGCCGAGATCGCCCGCCTCGTCGGTGATTCGGCGGGGATTGCCGCCACGGCGACGCGCGACGCCGAACGCGGCACGGTGGTGATGGGCAGCCTGGCCGACGCCGCGACGGAGATCGGCAAGGTCGTCGATCTGATTTCCGGCATCGCCGGGCAAACCAACCTTCTGGCGCTGAACGCCACCATCGAAGCCGCCCGTGCCGGAGAGGCGGGCAAGGGCTTTGCCGTCGTCGCCAGCGAGGTGAAGACCCTGGCCGGACAGACCGCCAAGGCGACCGGCGAGATTCAGACCCGCATCGCCGAAATCCAAGCGGCGTCGGGCACGGCGGTGGACAGCATCGCCGCCGTCACCCGCACCATCGCCAAACTGAACGCGATCGCCGGGGCGGTTGCGGCGGCGGTGGAGCAGCAGACCGCCGCCGTCGGCGAAATCGCCGCCAACATCCACGACGCCGCCGACGGGACCCGCGCGGTGTCGGGCAACATCACCGCCGTCACCGGAGCGGCGGCGGCGGCGGAACAGGCGTCGTCGGTCATGGTCGCCACGGTGGAGGTGGTGGCGGGCGACACCGCCCGCATGCGGGCCGAGGTCGATGGGTTTCTGTCGGCGCTGCGCACGGCCTGACGGATCGAGGGATCAGGCCCGCTCCTCCACCCCCACCCGGTCGGCGGGGAAGGTCAGGCGCACGGTGGTTCCACGGTCCGGCGCGCTGTCGATGTCCAGCCGCCCGCCGTGCAACTCCAGCAGGGCGCAGGTCAGCGGCAGGCCCAGGCCGCTTCCGGCCTCGCTCGTGGTCATGCGGTCGTGGGCCTGGGAAAAGGCGGCCAGGGCCAGGGGGATTTGCTCCGCCGTCATGCCCCGGCCGGTGTCGCGGACGGACAGGCAGAGACGGCCATCCGCCACCCGGCGCGCGCTCACCGTGATCCGCCCGCCCGGCGGGGTGAATTTCAGGGCGTTGCCAACCAGATTGGTCAGCATCTGGCGGATCAGCGTCGGATCGCCGTAAAGACACGGCACATCGTCCTCCACATCGCAATCCAGCGTCACCCCGACCGCCTCAGCCCGCGCGCCCATCATCGTCAGGGTGGCGTCGATCAGGTGGGGGAGGTGACTGGCTTCCTCATACAGCTCCATCTTGCCCGCTTCGATCCGGGCGAGGTCGAGCAGGTTGTTGATGAGATCCAGCATGTAATCGCCCGCCGTGACGATCTGCGCGGCGGCCTCGCGGTAGCGCGGGTTGGTCAACGGTCCCATCACCTCGTCGCGCAGGATTTGGGCAAAGCCCATGACCGCGTTCAGCGGCGTGCGCAAATCGTGGCTGAGGTGATGGACATAGTCGGATTTCCGCCGGTTGGCCTGTTCGGCGGCGTCGCGGGCGGCGGCCAGTTCAAGCGCCCGGTGCTTCAGGTCGGTGATGTCGGTGCGCACGCCGACCGTTCCGCCCTCGCTGGTGCGCCGTTCTTCGATGCGCATCCAGCGGCCGTTGCTCAACTGCACCTCCATCGGCGGGCCGCCCTTGCGGTGCAGTTCCAGCCGCTCTTCGACCCAGGCGGCGGTCTCTTCCGGCGACAGATGGTAAAGGCCATGGGCCGAGGTTGCGCGCAGCAGCGGTTCGAACCGCGTGCCGGGGGTCAGCGCGTCGCGGCAATCGCTGAACAGGTCGCGGTAACGCTGGTTGCACAGGACCAGACGGTCATCGGCGTCGAACAGGACGAAGCCTTCGGCCACGCTTTCGATGGCGTCGAGCAGCCGGGCGTGGGCCTGCCGCGCCTCCCGCTCCGCGCGCACGCGTTCGCTGACGTTGCGGACGCTGCACAGCACCCGGTCGCCGTCCATCAGCAACACCAGACGCGCTTCAAAGGTGGCGTCGTTCTGGTTGGGGAACGGGGCGGGCAGGGTGAATTCAAAGCCGACGACCGGTTCATCCGCCGACAGCCGGGCCAGGGCCGCGTCCAACCGCGCCCCGGCCGGATCGGGCAGCACCTCTTGCGCCCGGCCGTGGAGGAAGCGTTCAGCCGGGATGTTCAACTCGGTCGGGCTGGCGGTGGCGAAATCCAGGATGGTGCCGTCGCGCCGCAATTCGAACCGCAAGTCGGGATAGGCGTAGGACAGGGCGACCAACTGTTCGGTCAGCCGGGCCACCTCCTGCCGGGCCAGGCGGTCGGCGGTCGCCTCCAGCAGCAGAAACGGCGCGTCGTTGGCGGACAGGCGCGCGGGCGCGCGGGTGACGCGCACGTCCAGGGCGTCCAGCCGGACACCGCGTTCGGCCTCGCTTTCGACCGCGATGGCGATGGTGGTTCGGCCGGGGCGTCCGGTGTCGCGGCAGCGGCCCAGAACGGCGCGGGCGGCGGCGTCGGCCTGCACCCGCAGCGCGGCCCTGGGATCCCGCGCGGGCAGGTCGATGAGGTCGCACGCCGCATCGTTCAACCAGACCACCAGACCGTCCGCCGCCACCAACCACAGCGGAGCCGCCAGCCCGACCAGAAGGTCGAGACCCAGACATCCCGCATCGTCGTGGTGGGGAACGGTCATTGGCGCTCCGTGCGGCGGTCCATGACACCGATTGTGAGACCAGCTTACTACGGCGCAACGGTGATTGCAGCCGTTGGATGGGCGTTCGGCGCGATGGCCGCCCGGCTTACGGCGTGTCCCAATCTTACGGCGTGTCCCAATAATGACAGGCCACCGCGTGACCGGGGCCAACCGGTTCCAACGTCGGCACCGCCTGCGCGCAGAAGCTCCGCGCCTTGGGACAGCGCAGCCGCAGGGCGCAGCCGTCGGGCAGGCGCAGGGCCGAGGGGGGATCGCCCTCCAACGCCGGGCGGTCGCCGCGCGCCGCGCTGAGCATCGCCCGGGTGTAGGGGTGGCGGGCGTGGTGGAGCAGATCGTCGGCGCTGCCGCTTTCCACCACCCGGCCCATCAGCAGGACCAACGCGCGGTCGGCGTGGCGCAAGCCCTCCTCCGCCCGCTCGGTCGACAGGATCAGCGACAGATGGCGGCGGTCCCGCGCGGTCAGCAGATCGTCCCAGAACTCCGCCCGATCCTCCGCCGACAGGGTGCCGAGCGGCTCGTCGCAGACCAGGGCGCGGGGTTCGGGGGCCAGGGCGCGGGCCAGCCCGACGCGCGCGGCCTCCAGCGGGCGCAGGCTGGCGGGCCAGCGGTTGGCGGTGTCGGTGGGCAGACCGACCGCGCGCAGCGTCTCGGCCACCCGCTGGGGGCGGCGGTCGGCGGGAATGTCGGGGCGCAGCGACTCCAGAACCGCCGCCACCTGCGCCCCCACCGTCATCGCCGGATCCAGGGCTGCCGCCGGGTCGGGGAACAGCGGTTGGGCGTCGCGGCGGACGCGGCGCAGCGTCGCGTCGTCGGCCTTGGCCAGGTCGCGGCCCATCCACACCACCCGGCCCGTGCTGGGGGCCGGCAGGTGCAGCAGGGCGCGGGCCAGCATCGCCTTGCCGCTGCCGCTTTCGCCCAGCAGCACCAGGGTTTCACCGGCGGCCAGCTCCAGATCCAGGCTGTGGACGGCGGTCAGGCGGCGCGCCTCCCCCGTCGGGCCGACGCCCATCGGGAAGGACACGGTCAGGCCGTGGGCGGTCATCACGGCGGCCCCGCCGGGATTGCGGGCGTGATCGGCGGCGGGCAGCGTGTCGGGGATGGGCGGGGTGGGCAGAACCCGGCCGTCGTGCAGGCACAGACGCTCGTCGGCGGGGCCGTCCAGCCCGTCTTCGGGGCGTCCGGCCAGGATCAGGGCGGTGGCGCTGCCGCGCGCCCACTCGGCCAGCCGGTGCAGCAACCGCAACCGCACGGTCGCATCCAGCCCGGCGGCGGGGGCGTCGGCCAGCAGCACCGCCGGGCCGACGGCGATGCCCAGCGCGAACAGCGCGGCCCAGCGCAGCGACTCCGGCAACCGCTCCGGCGGCAGGTCGAACCGGCGGGCGGCGGGGGGAACGCCCATGCGGTCCAGCGCGTCGGCCATCCGGCGCAGCGCGGCGCTGGCGTCCAAGCCCAGATGATGGCCGATCACGTCCGCCGCTTGCAGCGCCAGCGGGCGTTGCGGGGCCAGCCGCCCGCCTTGGGCGATCAGCAGGCGGCGGCCGTCGGTCCGCGCCTGCCCGGCCAGCGTGACGCCGGGCAGCGGCAACCCGGCCAGGGCGCGCAGCAGCAGGGTCTTGCCGGTTCCGGACCCGCCGGTCAGCGACAGCACCCGCCCGGCGTCGAGACGCAGGTCGGCGCGGTCGATCAGCACGCGGTCGCCCGCCAGCAGGGTCAGGGCCTGGGTGGACACCGGCGCGGTGGAGTCGGTCGTGGCGGCGGTGGGTTGGGGGTGGGCGGGGGGCGTCATGGCCGGTCCATCACGGGCGGGCGTCGGGGGCGGAACCGCCCGCAAGGCCGTTTGATTGGCCGCCGTGCGGCCCCTCGGCGGCCAGACGCAGCGCCTCGTCGGCGACGGCGTGGAACGCCCACAGCGACAGCGCCAGCAGCAGCGCGGCGGGAACCAGCGCCAGGCCATCGCCCAGCCGGGCCGCCACCCCCACCGCCCCGCCCCAGCTTCCCACCGACGACGGCAGGCCAAGGCCGAGCAGGCTGGCCAGGCTTTCCACCGCCAACGCGCGCGGCAGGGCGATCGCCCCGGCGGCCAGCAGCGGCCGCACCGCGTTGGGCAGCAGGTGATGAAGCAGCAGCGCGCCTTTCGACCGACCGGCGGCGCGGGCGGCGGTCAGGAAATCGCGGCGCAGCAGGGCGCGCAGCTCCTCATGGGCCAAACCGGCGACCAGCGGCGCGGCGCTGAACGCCACCAGCGCGGTCAGCGCGGTCAGGCCGCCGCCGGTCAAGCCAACGCCCAGCGGGACCAGCAGCGCCAACGGCAGCGCCACCAGCCGGGCGGCGGCGTTCATCAACCGGCGTTCGGCGCGGTCGCCCAACGCGATGGCCACGCCGCTCCAGACCAGGCCGACACCCGCCCCCAGCAACCCGCTGAGCAAGGCAAAAGACAGGCTGCCGCGCCCGTCGGTCAGGGCGATCAGCACCGGGTCGCGGTCGGCGCGCAGCGGTCCCGCCCCGTCGTTCAGCAGGGGGGCGACGGTGCAGGCCACCGCCAGCGCGACCAGCAGGGCCAGCCCGGCGGCCCCCTTGCCATGGTGGGGTGTGGTGGGGAGGGGCGGCGGCGCGCTCATCGTCCGGCTCCGGTCACGCGTTGCAACCAGCCGCCCAGGGCGGCCCCCAGGGCGCTCAACAGCCCGGCCAAGCCGCACAGCGCGATCAGGGCGGGCAGGCTGCCCGACAGCGAGCCGACGCGGGCCGCGTCGATCAGCAGGGCGCCCAAACCGGGCAGATCGAGCAGGCTTTCCACCGCCGTCGCCCCGGCAAGCGCGGACAGCGCGGCGTTGGCAAAGCCCCCCGTCACCGGGGCCAAGGCGGCGGGCAGGGCGAGGTGGCGCAGCACCGTGCGGTCGTCCAGCCCCAGCCCCTCGGCCATGCGCAGGGCGTCGCTGGTCAGCGCGGCCGACATCGCCGGGCGGGCCAGCCGGGCGGCGTGGCAGGCGGCGGGCAGGGCGAGCGCGGCCCAGGCCAGCGGGGCGACGGCGGCCCCGGCCCGCACCGCCAGCGCGGCCAAGGCGGCCAGCAGGAAACCCGGCAGCAACGGCCCGGCGGCGATCAGCGCGCGCCCGGCCCGACCGCCGCCGCTGTGCGGGGCCAACCCGGCCCACGCCCCGGCCAGGGCACCCAACCCGGCCCCCAGCAGCAGGGCGGGGGCGACCAGCAGCAGGGTGAAGGCGGTTGCCGCCAGCAGCCCGCGCGCGGCGTCCAGCCCGCTCACCCCCACCGCCCACGCCACCGCCCAGGCCAAGGCCGCACCGGCGGCGATGGGCAGGAGCGTGGCGGGCAGCGTGTCGATCAGGCGGCGGACGGCGGTGCGCGGCATCGGGGCGGGGCGGTCTCTGCGAAAACGGTGTGGCGAAATGGTTTGGCGAAAACGGTGTGACAAAAACGGTGTGACAAAAACGGTGTGACAAAAACGGTGTGACAAAAACGGGGGAGGGTGAACCGCCCATCCGCGACCGTAAGCGCGCCCGCCCTGGATGGGCAACGAAATTGGCGCGGGCGTGGGCGCGGCGGCCTCAAAATTTTCCTCCCTCAAAAATGTCCACCCTCAAAATTTTCAGCCATGGCGGCGGCGGACTGGCGACCGCATCCCCACATCAAGCAGGATGCCACCGCCCGCCCTCCTCCCCTGCGCGCGCCCTTGCGCCCTCCCCCGGATCGCCCCGTGATGACCGCCGACCCGCCTTCGCCCGTTTCACCCGTCGCCGCTGCGGGGCCGATCCTGGAGCCGGGGCGCAATTGCTGGCGGGTGGAGCGGGCCGACCGGCTGGCGGTGATCGTCGACGCCGAGGAGTATTTCCTGCACGCCAAGGCGGCGCTGCGCCGCGCCCGCCGCAGCGTCTATCTGACCGCCTGGGATTTTGATGCCCGCATCCGCCTGACCCCGCAATCCCACCGGGTCCAGCGCCCCGACCGGCTGGGCCGCCTGTTGAACTGGCTGGCCACCACCCGGCCGGATCTGCGCATCCATGTGCTGAAATGGGACTACGCCGAGGTCTTCGATCTGGCGCGCTGGAGCCGTCCCTTTCTGCTGCGCAACGGCCTGACCCACCGGCGGCTGCAATACCGGCTGGACGGCGACCACCCGACCGGGGCCTGCCATCACCAGAAGCTGTTGGTCATCGACGATTCCCTGGCCTTCTGCGGCGGGCTGGACCTGACCGCCAACCGCTGGGACACCCGCGCCCATCGGGGGCAGGACCGCCGCCGCCGCCAGCCCGACGGCACCCCCTATGACCCGTTCCACGATGTCATGATGGCGGTGGATGGCGACGCCGCCCGGGCGTTGGGGGAGCTGTTCCGGGGGCGCTGGCTGCGGGCGACCGGGGAAAACCTGGAGCCGCCCGCTCTGCCGATCCTGGTTCCGCCGCCGCGCCGCTTCGCCCACCGCCGGTTCCTGCGCCGCGCGTCGCCGGAACCCCGTGTGGTGGCCGACCCCTGGCCGCCCGCGCTGGTCCCGCTGGCGCGGGGGACCCGCGTCGGCATCAGCCGCACCGACCCTGGCGGCGGCGACCGTCGGGAAGCGCGCGAGGTCGAGGCGCTGTTTCTCGACGCCATCGCCCGCGCCCGTCGGATCATCTATCTGGAAAGCCAGTATTTCGCCTCCACCGCCGTGGCGCGGGCACTGGCGGCGCGCTTGGCCGAGGCCGACGGGCCGGAGGTGGTGGTCATCAACCCGGTGCGCTCCCCCAGTTGGCTGGAAAACGCCGTGATGCTGGGCGCGCGGGCCAGCCGCCTGCGCGACCTGCGCGCGGCGGACCGCCATGGCCGCTTCGCCCTCTATTGCCCGCGCGCCGACGACGGCACCCCGATCACCGTCCATTCCAAGGTGATGGTGGTCGATGACCGGCTGTTGCGGATCGGGTCGGCCAACCTCAACAACCGCTCCATGGGGCTGGACAGCGAATGCGATCTGGCGTGGGAGGCCAACCCCGAGGATCCGGCCGAGGCTGAATTCGGCCGCGCCATCGCCCACAGCCGCGACGATCTGATCGCCGAGCATCTGGGCGTCGTTCCCGAACGGGTGGCGTGGGAAACCCGCCGTCGCGGGTCGCTGATCGCCGCCATCGAGGCGCTGCGCCGTCCCGAAGGCCGTCGGCTGGAACCGCTGGCCGATGGGGAGTCGGAGGGGGCGGGCCGGGCGGTGGCCGACACCGGGCTGTTCGATCCTGGCCTGTTCGATCCAGAGCGGCCGGTCGGCGCGGTGGAACTGCTGCGCGGCGTCCTGCCCTCGCGCGTGCCGCGCCGTCATCACTGGGTCATTCTGGCGCTGGGCCTGCTGGCGTTGCTTCTGGCGCTGGCCCCCGACCACGCCGAAGGCTGGGACGCGACGGACCCGACCATGGTCGGGCTGGCGTGGCTGTGGCGTGCCGCCATCCTGAGCCTGCACAGGGCGGAAGGCTGGGCCTGGGGCCTGCTGGTCGATTATGGTGGTTGGCTGGCGGCGGCGCTGGCGCTGGTGTTGTTGGCCCGCGCGGCGGTGCGGCGGGCAGGGATGAACAAGGGAAGCGATCCACCGTGATCCAATTCAGCCGTGACCGTGTTGAACGCATCGCCTCGGCCCTGCGCGCGGCCCGTGCCCGTCGTCGGCCCCGTCGGCCGGAACGGCGCGACGATCCGGTGCCCGACGGCGCGATCGCCTTTTCGGTGGCGACCTGGAACATCCACAGCTGCGTCGGGCTGGACGCCCGCTTTGCCCCCGACCGCATCGCGCGGGTGATCCGCGACCTCGACGTCGATCTGATCGGGCTTCAGGAGATCGGTTGGCACCATCGCGGCGAACCGGGGCTGGACCAGTTCGCCCATCTGGCCGAGGCCACCGGCCTGACCGCCTACGCCGCCCCCACCAAGCACCATGAACGCGCCCATTACGGCAACGCCCTGTTGACCCGGCTGCCGGTGCGCGCCTTCACCAACGTCGACCTGTCCATCGGACGGCGGGAGCCGCGCGGGGCCGCCGACGCGGTGGTGGAGGTGCAGGGGCGGCCCGTGCGCGTCATCGTCGCCCATCTGGGCCTGGACCCGTGGGAGCGCGCCGAACAGGTGGGGATGATCCTGGATCGGGTGGCGGCAAGGCCCGACCTGCCCACCCTGTTCATGGGCGATCTCAACGAATGGACCCCCAATTCCCCCCGGTTGCGGCGGCTGGGAGCCTTCTTCGCCGATGTCGCCGACCCGCGCAGCTTTCACGCCCGCCTGCCGACCCTGCGGCTTGACCGCCTCTACACCACCGGCGGGTTGAGCATCCCCGCCTTCGGCAGCGTGCGCACCGCCCTGACCCGGCGGGCGTCCGACCATCTGCCGGTGCGCGCCACTTTGGCCTTGTCTTGACGGAACCGTATGGTTTGATCATTAAGACCAATGGCGATAGGGGTTGACCCTAGGTCTTTTGCAGCCCAGCAAAATGACGCGTTGCAATGTTCTTTGCACAACAGAGCCTTGCGTCGTGGATGGGGGCGAAAGACCGTTGACATCGCCGCACTGCAAGATAAAGTTGGCCATACGATCAATTCGTAACACGATCATCACACGGCCCCGAAGCCACCACCGCCGGGGATCAGCACGACGCGAGGACGGGATTTGCTGTACCACCTGTACGACATGCAACACGCGGCCATGCGGCCGATGCGTTTCTGGGCCGAAGCCGCTCAACACACCTTTCAGAATCCGTTGATGCCCCTGTCCTACACCAAGCTCGGGCGCGCCGTGGCGGCCAGCGCGGAGCTGATGGAACGGACGACCCGGCGCTTCGCCAAACCCGCCTTCGGCCTGGGCGAGACCAAGATCGACGGCCAGACCGTGGCGATCACCGAACGCATCGTCACCACGACGCCTTTCTGCAACCTGCTGAACTTCGCCAAGCCGGAGGGCACGCCGCGCCAGCCGCGCGTTCTGCTGGTCGCCCCAATGTCGGGCCACCACGCCACCCTGCTGCGCGGCACGGTCGAAGCCCTGTTGCCCGACCATGACGTGTTCATCACCGACTGGATCGACGCCCGTCTGGTCCCGCTGGCCAAGGGCAGCTTCGATCTGGACGACTACATCGACACGGTGCAGGAGCTGGTCCGCTTCCTGGGCGAACGCACCCACATCATCGCGGTGTGCCAACCGGCTGTTCCGGTGATGGCGGCGGTGTCGCTGATGGCCGCCGGGGACGAAGCGGTGCAGCCGCGCAGCATGACCCTGATGGGCGGCCCGATCGACCCGATGGCCAACCCGACGACCCCGGTCAAGCTGGCGGTGGAACGCCCGCTGAAGTGGTTCGAGCGCAGCGTCATCACCACGGTCCCGGTCTATTACCCCGGTGCCTTCCGCCGCGTGTATCCCGGCTTCATCCAACTGTCGGGCTTCATGTCGATGAATCTCGACCGCCACATCGGCGAGCATGTCGGCCTGTTCCGCCATCTGGTGCGCGGCGACGGCGATTCGGCCGAACAGCATCGCCGTTTCTACGACGAATATCTGTCGGTGATGGATCTGTCGGCGGATTTCTACCTGCAAACCATCGAAACCGTGTTCCAGAAGCACGCCTTGCCCAACGGCACCTGGGTGTCGCGCGGGCGCAAGATCGCCCCGTCGGCGATCACCAAGACCGCGTTGATGACGGTGGAAGGCGAGTTGGACGACATTTCCGCCCCCGGCCAGACCATCGCGGCGCAACGCCTGTGCTCGGCGCTGCCCGACAGCATGCGCAAGACGCATTTCCAGAAGGGGGTCGGCCACTACGGCATTTTCAACGGCCGCCGCTGGCGCGAAAGCATCCTGCCGGAGATCCGCAGCTTCATCCAGGCGCACGACGGCGCGTGACCGCCGGGTCAGGAGACGAACAGGGGCGGCGGCGTGCGCCGCCCCTTTTTGCGTTCTCCGTTCCCCTGCGTTGTCCCTTTTCCTGGGGGGGCTGGGCGCGCGATGCTGGGCGTGCGCAACCCCATGGCGGTGCACCGATCATGACCAAGGATGATGAAACCGTGACCTCGCCCTGCGTGCGGCGCTGCACGCTGGACGACAACGACGTGTGCATCGGCTGTTATCGCAGCCTGGACGAAATCCGTGATTGGACCCGGCTGACCGCCGCCGGACGGCGCGCGGTGTTGGAGCAAGTGGCGCGGCGGCGGGCGGCGTCCCCGAAACCCTGGTGGCTGGGGTTGGAACGCCGCCGCTGACGCGGTTATCGTTTTGAAATCAAAACGATGTTTGTGGCCGATGGGTGTGGCGGATCACTCCGCCGCCAGACCGCCGCCCAGCTCGATCCGCACCTCGACCACGCCCGGCTCGTCCATGTTCTCTTTGCGGACGAAGCCCAGGGCGCGGCACATGCCCAGCATGCTGGTGTTTTCGCGCAGCACCTCGCCATAGACCTCTTTGATGCCGCGCGAACGGGCGTAATCCAGGATCTTGTTCATCAGGATGAAGCCCAACCCCTGGCCCTTCATGTCCGACCGCACCATCACGGCGTATTCGGCGCGCAGATTGTCGGGGTCGGCGTTGATGCGGACGACGCCGTACATGATCGTTTCGCCGGTGTCGACATCGGGGCCGATGGCGATCAACCCCATTTCGCGGTCGTAATCAATCTGGGTCAACCGCGCCGCCGCCTGGTGCGACAGCCGCTTCAGCGGCGCGAAGAAGCGCAGGCGCAGATCCTCCGCCGTCTGGTTTTCCACCAGATGATGCACCAGCGGCTCGTCTTCCGGCAGGATCGGGCGGACGACGAACTGGCGGCCATCCTTGATGGTGATGCGGTCCTCCAGCGCCTTGGGGTAGGGGCGGATCGCCAGCCGCTTGGCCCCCGACAAAGCGGGAACCCCGACCTTGATGCGGGCGTCGAGCGCCAGCACGCCGTCGGAATCGGCCAGCAGCGGGTTGATGTCCAACTCGGCGATTTCCGGGAAATCGACGATCAGTTGCGACACCTTGTTCAGCGTCAGCGCCACCGCGTCGAGATCGACGGCGGCGCGCGAGCGGTAGCCCTGCAACTGCTTCCAGATGCGGGTCCGGCTCATCAGATCTGCGGCCAGCCGCATGTTCAGCGGCGGCAGGGCCAGCGCGCAATCCTCCACCACCTCCACGCCGATGCCGCCCTCGCCGAACAGCAGGACCGGGCCGAACAGCTCATTCTCGGTCATGCCGACGATCAGCTCGTAGGCGTCCGGGCGCACCGCCATTTCCTGCACGGTGAAGCCCTCGATCCGGGCGTCGGGGGCGTGCTCGCGCACCCGCTCCAGCATCGCTTCCGCCGCCGCGCGCACCTCCTCCGGGCTGGTCAGGCCCAGGGCGACGCCGCCGACGTCGGATTTGTGGGTGATGTCGTGCGACAGGATTTTCAGGGCGATGGTGCCGCCGATGACCTTGGCGGCGGTGGCCGCGTCTTCCGGCGTGTCGGCGACGCGGGTGTCCACCACCGGGATGCCGTAGGCGGCCAGCACGCGCTTGGCCTCATACTCGCTCAGCCAATCGCGCTTTTCGGCGATGGCGCGCGAGATCACCCGGTTGACGGCGATGCCGTCGGGCTGGAACTCGTCGGCGACCGACGGCGGCGTCTGCATCAGCAAATCCTGGCTGCGCCGGTAGCGCACCAGATGCAGGAAGGCGCGCACCGCGTTGGACGGGCCGTCGTAGGTCGGGATGCGGTTGGCCGCGAACAGCTTGCGCGCGTCCGCCGCCGATTCGTCGCCGATCCAACTGGTCAGCACCGGGTGACGGCGCGACTTGTTGGCCAGCACCGTGTCCGTCACCGCTTGCGCGATGGCGGCGCTGTCGGTCAGGGCGGATGGGCAGTGCAGAATCAGCACCGCGTCGTTGCTGGTGTCCTGCATCAGGGCGTTGAGCGCGTCGGCGTAGCGTTTGGGGCTGGCGTCGGCCCCGACCAAAATCGGGTTGCCGCGCGCGGCCCCGCCGGGCAAGGCACCCAGCGTGGTGGTGATCGCCGCTTGCGTCTCGGGTGACAGGCTGGCGAGGCGACCGCCGGCGTGGATCAGCTTGTCGGTCGCCATCACCCCCATGCCGCCGCCGTTGGTCAGGATGGCCAGCCGGTCGCCGGTGATCGGCACGCCGGTGCCCAGCGTTCCGGCGGCGTCGAACAGCTCGGCCAGATCGTTCACCCGCAGGATGCCCGCGCGGCGGAACACGGCGTCATAGACGGCGTCCGACACCGCCAGCGCCCCGGTGTGGGACGCGGCGGCCTCTTGCGCCTCGTCCGACCGTCCGGCCTTGATGACGATGATCGGCTTTTGCCGGGCGGCGGAGCGCGCCGCCGACATGAATTTGCGGGCGTGGCTGATGCTCTCGATGTAGAGCAGGATGGCGCGGACGGTGACGTCGGACGCCAGATAATCCAGCAGATCGCCGAAATCGACGTCGCCCCGGTCGCCCAGCGACACCAGATGCGAAAAGCCGATCCCGCGTGAGGTCGCCCAATCGGCGATCGAGGTCACGACCATCGACGATTGCGCCACCAGCGCCACGTCGCCCTTTTTCGGGGCCACCGGGCCGAAGCTGGCGTTCATGCCGCGCCCGGGAACCATCGCCCCCAGGCTGTTCGGCCCCAGAACCCGCATCAGATAAGGCTTGGCGGCGTCGAGCATCGCCTGCGTCTGCTCGGCGGTCATGCCGCTGGTCATGACGATGGCGGCCTTGGTCCCGCGCTTGCCCAGCGCGTCGATGGTCGCCGCCACGCTGGCGGGCGGCGTGCAGATCACCGCCAGATCGGGGGTGATCGGCAGGCTGTCCACCGTCTTGTAGGTCAGGACGCCTTCAACCGAGCGTTCGGTGGCGTTGACCGGCATCACCGGCCCGTCGAACCCGGCCTGGAACAGGTTGCGGGCGACGACCGCCCCGACCGTGCCCGGCTTTCGGCTGGCCCCGATCAAGGCGATGGAGGCGGGCTTGAACAGCTTGTCGAGGTTGCGAACGGTCATGACCGGATCCGGTGCAAGGGTGGCCGCGTCGGCGCAGCATAACCCGCGTCGGCGACGGTTTTTGTGACGAACAGCGCGCAGGGATGGACTCATCCCTTTTGCTGCGTCGCAACATTACGGGTTGGTATGACCATTGGACAAGGGGACGTTTCGTCGCGCCCGGTCGAAAGTGAGAGGACGCGTGGTTGCGCGCAGGGCAATCGCTTGAACAGGCAAGCATCATCACTCAAGCAAGAATAGACACAGATTTCACGGACAAAATCAGGGATTGCACGGATTTCCGACATCAATCGCCCCATTCATCCCATCATGAGGTTTGTCGTAAGCTTACAAACAGGATGGCTCTGAGGCGCGGTCCGCGAAATCCGTGAAAGAATCTGTGAAATCCGTGGCAAATCTTGTTCCGGTGCGGGGATGCCATGCTTCAAGCGATTGCTCGGGCGGTTGCGCGGGGCGGGCTTGCGTCGGCGCGCCGCCGGTCGCAGGCTGAGGGTGTTGGATGTGTGCGACGATTGGGGGATCGGGTCATGAAGGTTGGCATCGTCGGGGCCGGGTTTGTCGGCAGCACCGCCGCGTTTGCGATGGTGACGACCGGGGCGGCGAGCGAGATCGTGCTGGTGGACGCGAACGCGGCGCTGGCCCAGTCCCAGGCGCAGGACATCGCCCACGCCGTGCCCTTCACCCACGCGGTGACGGTGCAGGCCGGCCCGTATGAGGCCCTGGCCGGGGCCGGGGTGGTGGTGCTGTCGGCCGGGGTGGGGCAGAAGCCGGGGGAAACCCGGCTCGACCTGCTGGAGCGCAACGCGCGGGTGTTCGCCGCCGTGATTCCCGCCGTGTTGGCCGCCGCGCCCGACGCGGTGCTGCTGATCGCCACCAACCCGGTGGATGTGATGACCCAGATCGCCACCCGCATCAGCGGCCTGCCGCCGCACCGGGTCATCGGGTCCGGCACCGTGCTGGACACCGCGCGGTTCCGGGCGCTGCTGGGCGCGCGGCTGGGGGTGACGCCGAAATCCGTCCACGCCCACGTCGTCGGCGAGCATGGCGACTCGGAGGTGCTGTTGTGGTCGGGGGCGACCGTCGCCGGGGTTCCGGTGGACCGCGCCGCCGCCCAGCTTGGCCGTCCCTTGAGCGCGGAGGACCGCGCGGCCATCGACGAAGGGGTGCGCCGCGCCGCCTACCGCATCATCGCGGGCAAGGGGCACACGGCCTTTGGCATCGGCGGCGGGCTGGCCCGGCTGGTCGCCGCCATCGCCGGGGATGAAAATCTGGTGACGACCTGCGCGGTGTTGAACGATCAGGTGGTGGGCGTGCCGCAGGTGGTGCTGTCGCTGCCGCGCGTGGTCGGTGCGCGCGGCGTGGTCGACAGCCTGATGCCCGACCTGTCCCCCGACGAGGAAACCGCCCTGCGCCGCAGCGCCACCATCCTGAAGGAGGCCGCCGACGGGGTGGAACAGCGGATGGGCTGGTGGGCTTAAGCCGCGCTTTCGCCGGTCCCGGACTTGTCCTCACCGTCGGCCACATAGGCGCTCAACCCCGCGACCAGCCCGTCGAACACGGCGCGGCAGCGGGGGGTGGAGCGCAAATCCTCGTGCATGGCGATCCAGATGCCCAGTGGCAGCTCCAGCGCGTCGGGCAGCAGGCGGACCAGCGCCGGGTTTCGGCGGGCGAGCCGAACCTGACAGACGCCCGGCCCGAACCCGGCCTCGATGGCGGCCAGTTGGGCGAGGTCGCTGTCGGTGCGCAGGGCAACGGGCAGGTCGAGGAAGCCGGGAAAGCCCCGGGCCATGGCGCGGACCGCCGGGCTGGGCCGGTCATAACCGATCAGGCTGTGCCGCGTCAGATCGGCCAGGGTCTGCGGCGATCCGTGACGGTCCAGATAATCGCGGTGCGCGTGCAGGCCCAAGGCGACGCTGCCGATCTTGCGCACGACCAACGCCTGCTGCTCCGGCTCCACCATGCGGACGGCGATGTCGGCGTCGCGCTGCAACAGATTGTCCACCCGGTTGGACAGCACCAGTTCGATCACCAGGGCGGGATGGGCGGCGCGCAGAGCGGCGAGAATCGGGGGCAGCACGCGGGCACCCATCACCTCGCTGGCGGTGACGCGCACCGGGCCACGCACGGGATCCGCGCCCTCGTCCACCCGGCCCAAGCCTGCCGCCGTGCGCCACAGCGCCGCCGCCGCCGATTCCAGCGCCTCCGCCTGCGCCGTCAGCACCAGGGCGGCGTCGGTCGGCTCCAACCCCTGGGGGGAGCGGACGAACAGCGCGCCGCCGATGGCCTCCTCCAGCGCGGCGACGTGGCGGGCCAGGGTGGGTTGCGTCAAGCCGAGCGTGCGCGCCGCCGCCGACAGCGACCCGTCGCGCAGCACTGCCAGAAAGCTGCGGTAGAGATCCCAACTGGGCGGGGTGAGGTTCATCCATTTGAGTATAGCCACTCAACGGAGTTCGACAATTCCATTCATCCCCAGCCCTGCCATCCTCTCCCCCGAACACGACGCAACCCAGGGAGACGGATGATGAGCGGTGAGGTGAGAGAAGATGCGGCGGCGGGGGCGCGGGTGGCGGGTCGGCGGGCGCTGGTGCTGGGGGCGACCGGCGGGATCGGCGGGGAATTGGCCCGGCGGCTGACGGCGGCGGGCTGGCGGGTGCGCGCCCTGCACCGCAACCCGGCGCGCCTCGGGGTGGATGCCGATGGGGTGGAGTGGGCGCGCGGCGACGCCATGTCCGCCGCCGATGTGCGCGCCGCCGCCGATGGCGCGTCGCTGATCGTCCACGCGGTCAACCCGCCGGGCTACCGCAACTGGGGCGACCTGGTCTTGCCGATGGTGGACGCCACCATCGCCGCCGCGATTGACCAGGGTGCCCGCGTCCTGCTGCCCGGGACTGTTTACAATTACGGCCCCGACGCCTTTCCCCTGATCGACGAGGACGCGCCGCAACGCCCGCTGACCCGCAAGGGGACGATCCGGGTGGAGATGGAACGCCGCCTGGGCGACGCGGTCGGGCGTGGGGCCAAGCTGCTGATCCTGCGCGCGGGCGATTTCTTCGGCCCGCGCTCCGGCAACACCTGGTTTGCGCAGGGTTTGGTCAAAGCGGGCCGCCCGGTGGCGCGGGTGACGCTGCCGGGCCGTCCCGGCGTGGGCCATCAATGGGCCTATCTGCCCGATCTGGCCGACGCGGCGGTGCGGCTGCTGGACCACCCGGAGGGGTTGGCCGACGCCGCGCGCTTCCATTTCGAAGGGCATTGGGACGCCGACGGGACGGCGATGGCGGCGGCGATCGCGCGGGCGGTGGGGCGTGCCGACCTGCCGGTGCGGCGGCTGCCGTGGGGCCTGTTCCGTCTGGCCGCCCCCTTCGTGCCCTTCATCCGCGAGGTCATGGAGATGCGCTATCTCTGGGAACAGCCGGTGCGACTCGACAACCGCCGTCTGCTCGCGGCGCTGGGGGAGGAGCCGCGCACGCCGTTGGACGAGGCCGTCCGCCGCAGCCTGATCGGGATCGGGTGCCTTCCGGCGGCGTGATGTTGGCGGTCTGATGGGTGGAAGTCAGGAGTCCGACGGCGTGCCGGGTGTTTTGGCCTCGGGCTTATCGGGCTGTTGCGGGGGATGGCCGGGGCGGGGCAGGGCCGACAGTGGCAAGCGGCCGGTGGCGACCATCGCCAGCAACAGCGCCGGGTGCATGGTGTGGGCGGTGTCCGGGACGGGGGCGGCGGACTCCGGACCGGTGTTCAGCGCCTCGTTGATGCGGGCGAACGCCTCGATGTCCTTGATGTGCAGCATGATCCGCTCCCTCGGCTCGACATTGTGCGTCGCAGCAAAGGCGACGGTATCAGGCTTGGGCTGGAAAATCTCTCAGTTTGCGGCGTTCTGACGCGGGGCAACCGGTTCCCGCACCCCCAGCATCAGGACAAAGCCGATGACGAAAAAGGCCAAAACCGTGGCCATGCCCGCGCGCTGGCTGGCGAACGCCTCCGTCGCCAACCCGAACAGGAACGGCCCGAAAAAGCCGACGAAGCGGCCGGTCAACCCATACAGGCCGAACATCTCGCCGGTCATCTCCGGCGGCGACAGGCGGGCCATCAGCGACCGTCCCGCCGCCTGCGCCGGGCCGAAGAACAGGCCCAACCCCAGCGCCAGCAACCAGAACCACAGTTTGTCCGTCACCAGCAGCAGCGGCAGGCCGAACAGGGTCATGCCGACCAGCGCGACCAGGATCACCGGCTTGGCCCCCGCCCGGTCGTCCATCCAGGCAAAGGCGATGGCCCCGGCCCCGGCCACCACGTTCAGGGCGATGGCGAACAGAACGATCTCTTCAAAGCTCATGCCGAAGCTGCCCGCCGCGAACAGCCCGCCAAAGGCGGTGATGGTGTTGATGCCGTCGCGGAAAAAGGCGCTGGCGATCAGAAAGCGCAGGGTCTGGCGGTGTCGCCCGGCCTGCCGCAGGGTGCCGACCAGCGTGGCCACCCCCTCCCGCGTGGCCTGGATCAGGGATTGGCCGTTCGATGGCGCGTCCGGCACCCACAGGAAATAGGGCAGGGCGAAGATTCCGTACCACAGGGCGACCAGCAGCGCGGTGGCGCGGATGTTGGCCTGCGGCCCCCAGGCGTCCCAACCGACGCCCAGCAGACCGAACAGCGGCGCGTCGGCCTTCACGAAGCCGAACAGGGCCAGCACCAGACAGGCCAACCCGCCGAAATAGCCGATGCCCCAGCCCCAGCCCGACACCCGGCCCAGCAGACGGGCCGGGACCAGCGCGGGCAGGCTGGCGTTGTAGAAGACGTTGGCCAGTTCGAACGCCACGGTGGCGACGACGACGCAGACCAGCGCGAACAGCGCGTCGGCGGGATCGGGCCGCACCCACCACAGCGCGGCGCTGAAGGCCACCGTCACCCCGGTGAACAGGGCCATCCAGGGTTTGCGCCGCCCGTGCCGGTCGGCGATTGCCCCCAACAGCGGGCTGAGCAGAGCGATGGCGACCCCGGCCAGGGTCATCGCCGCGCTCCAGCGCGCGGTTCCCTCCACCGGGTCGCCCACCACGCCACGGGCGAAATAGACGGAAAAGACAAAGGTGGTGATGATGGTGTTGTAGGCGGAGTTCGCCCAATCATACAGGCACCAGGACGCCACCGCGCGGCGGTTGAGGGGGGCCGGTGCTTGGGACGGGGCGGCCACCCCGATCACCCGCCGATGCCGAACGAAATCTGGTTGTTGTCGTAACGGGCGACGACGGTCAGGCGGTCGCCGGGGCGGACCTTGATCGGCAGTTCCAGGAAGGTCATCGCCTGCTTCCAATGGTTGGTCCGCGACAGGCTTTCGGACTTGTAAACCACCTCGTCGTCCATGAAGAGGTCGAACCAGAAGGCGACCCCGTGGCAGGTCCCCTCCGCCGTCACCGTGACCGCGATCTCCTCTTCGCCCTCTTCCGGCATGTTGCGGGTGAAGTCGAAATCCAGCGCGGTGAAGCGCTCCGACAGCGGAATGTGGGCGTCGGCGGCCAGATCGATCTGCTGATAGCCGGGGGAGCGGAACACGTCGAAGGACGACATGTCGAAGCCGTCGATGGTCTCGACCGGGTTGATGCGGGCCAGCTCCGGCGTTTCCACCAGCATGGCGTAGACGGTGGAGGCGCGCGGGATGATGGCACCGCCGGGCTTCACCAGATGGGTGCGGGCGTGTTGCAGCACCGACAGCATGCGCGGGGCCAGCATGCCGATGTTGATGAGTTCGGAGACGAAGACGTCGGCCTTTTCCGGCAAATCGCCGTCCTCGCCCACGGTCAGTTGCGTGGACAGGCGGGGCACGACGGTGATGCGGTCGGCGTAGCCGTTGCGGGCGACGGTTTCCTTGGCGACGCGGGCCAGGATCGGGTTCACCTCGCAGGTGACGACCTGCTTGGCCCCGGCGCGGGCGGCCATCATCGACACGATGCCCGATCCGGTCCCGATCTCCAGCACCAGCGAGTCCGGCGTCACCGCCCGTTCCAGCGCGTGCTTGTAGGCGTCGTTGCGCTCGAAATCGTTGATCATCGGCAGATGCCAGCCGGGGACCGCGCTGGAGTAGATCAGGCGGCGGGTGAACTGGATCATCGGATGGTCGGGGGCCTGCTCGCGCGCCGCCTCGATCGCGTCGATGGCTTCGGACGCGCGATCCAGGCTTTGCAGCGCGTGGGCCAACCCGACCTGGGCGGGGACGAAGCGCGGGGCCGATTCCAGCACCTTGCGGAACGATTGTTCGGCCTTTTCCAGACGCCCTTGGGTGGAGAGCAGTTCGGCCAGGCTGTAATGAACGTCCAGGTAATCGGGGGCCAGTTCCAGCGCCTTGCCGAAATGCCGCTCCGCCGCCTCCAGGTCGCCCAGCTCGCGCAGGGTGGCGGCGAGGAAATGATGCATCTCCGGCGCGTTGTCCTTCAGCGCCAGCGCGGCGCGGAAGCTGTCGGCGGCCTCCTCCAGCCGTCCCAGCGCCTTCAGCGCGTTGCCAAGATTGCCGTGCAGTTCCGGGTAACGGTCGTTCACCGCCAGACCGGCGCGAAAGGCGGCTTCGGCCTCCGCCGCGCGGCCCAGCTGGAACAGCAGGCTGCCCCGGCTGTTGTGAAAGGACGCGTCGGTGTCCAGTTCAGCGATGGCCTCGGTGAACAGGGCCAGCGCGTCGTCCGGGTGCCCGGTGTGGGCGGCGACCAGCCCCAGCAGATGCACCGCCTGCGCGTCGTGCGGGTTGACGGCCAGCATCGCCCGGCACGCGGCTTCCGCCCCCGCCAAATCGTTGGCCCGGAACAGACGGGCCGCGTCGAGCAGGGTGGGGGCGGGCGTGTCGGTCATCGCGGCGGCTCCGGTCGGCAAAGGCACGAAGGTGATGCCCGCACCATAGCGGGAATTTCCCCATGGCTACAGCGTTTCAATGCAGCGGTGGCGACGGCAATGTTCGGGTCAAGTCTTTGGTGTTTGACGCAAATACCGTTCATCCGCGCGCGGCGATTGCGTTGGGGCGATTATCTTCGTCACACTTCGCGCAATGGATGATTGTGACCGGGAGGATGGGATGAACGGGGTGTTTGCGCGTTGGGCCAGCCCGGCGCTGGCGGCGATTCTGCTGGCGGGCTGCGCCACCACCACGATGGGGCCGACCGTGACGGCGGTCCTGCCCAAGGACGACGCCCAGCCCGCCGTCGCCGCCGACTCGGCCGCCGCACGGCGGTTCGAGGCGGTGCGCCACAGCCCGCCGGAGCGGCGCGCCTTCCTCTACCGCATGCCCAAGGGGGCCGATCTCCACAGCCACCTGACCGGCGCGGTCTATGCCGAAACCTATCTGCGGCTGGCGCAGGCGGGCAATCTCTGCTTCAACGTCGCGGCGAAATCCCTGGTCGCCCCGACCAAGGAGAAGCCCTGCGGAACCACAAAGGACAGCCCGCAACCGGCGGCCAGCGTGGTCATCGGCGACAGCGTGCTCTACCCGATGGCGCTGGACGCCCTGTCCACCCGCGACGCGCTGCCCATCTCCGGCTACAGCCTGCACGACCAGTTCTTCGCCACCTTTGGCCGGTTCAGCGCGGCGACCGGTTCCACCGGCGACCTGCTGGCCGAGGTGGTGGACCGCGCCGGACGGCAGGGCGAACAGCATGTCGAGCTGATGGTGTCCTTCCGGACCTGGGCCGCCGCCAACATCGGCAAGGCCACGCCCTGGACCGGCAGCGTGACCCAGATGGCCGACACGCTGACCGCCGCCGGTCTGCCCGCCCTGGTCCCGCAGGCCAAGCAGGACATCGACGCGGTGGAAGCGCGGATGCGCAGCCTGCTGGGTTGCGGGACCCTGGCGGCCAAACCCGGCTGCGGCGTGTCGGTGCGCTACATCCAACAGGTGTCGCGCACGCAGGCCCCCAGCCCGGTGCTGGCCGTCACCCTGTTCAACGCCATGCTCGCGGCGCAGGAGCCGCGCGTCGTCGGCCTGAACTACGTCGCGCCGGAGGACAACCCGGTGGCGCTGGCCGATTACGACCTGCACATGGCGATGATCGCCGAAACCCGCCGCCGCTTCCCCGACACCAACGTCGCCCTGCACGCGGGTGAACTGACGCTGGGGCTGGTCCCGCCGGAGGAGCTGCGCAACCACATCCGCAAGGCGGTGGAGATCGCCGGGGCCAAGCGCATCGGCCATGGCGTCGATCTGATGTACGAGGACGACCCGCAGGGCCTGCTGCGCCAGATGGCGGCGCGCAAGGTGGCGGTGGAAATCAACCTGACCAGCAACGACGTGATCCTGGGCGTGGCGGGCAAGGATCACCCCTTCCCAATCTACCGCGCGGCGGGGGTGCCGACGGTGATCTCCACCGACGACGAGGGCGTCAGCCGCATCGACCTGACCAACGAGCTGGAGCGCGGCGTCAGCGAATTCGGCCTTGGCTATGGCGATCTGGTCCGTCTGGCCCGCACCAGCCTGGAACACAGCTTCCTGCCCGGTGACAGCCTGTGGTCGGCCCGGCTCTGCACCGTGGGCGAACCGCCGTCGGCGGCCTGCCAGGGCCTGTTGGACCGCAGCGACAAGGCCAAACGGCAATGGGCGTTGGAAGAGGCGCTGCGCCGCTTCGACCGCGAGGTTGCCGAGGGCAAGATCTGACCCTGGAATTCTGACCCTGGACCTCTGACCCTGGAATTTTGACCCTGGAATTTTGACCATGAAAAACGGGGGCTGCGTCGCCGCAGCCCCCGGTTCCGTGTCGCCTTGCGGCTCAGGCGTCGATCAGACGACCACGCCCGGCTTGCCTTCGTTCGCCTTGTTGGCGCGCTCCAGCCCTTCCAGGATCAGCTTGGCGGCGGCTTCGGCGTCGCCCCAGCCCTTGGTCTTCACCCACTTGTTCTTTTCGAGATCCTTGTAGTGCTCGAAAAAGTGGGCGATCTGGTTGACCAGGATCTCCGGCAGATCGGTGTAGTTCTTCACGTTGCTGTAGAAGGGGTGGAGCTTGTCCACCGGAACGGCCAGCAGCTTTTCGTCGATGCCGGCTTCGTCTTCCATGTACAGCACGCCGATCGGGCGCGAGCGCAGGACCGCACCCGGAACGACCGGGACCTGACCGATGACGCAGACGTCCACCGGGTCGCCGTCGTCCGACAGGGTGTGCGGGATGAAGCCGTAGTTGCAGGGATAGTACATCGCCGTGTGCAGGAAACGGTCGACGAACACCGCGCCCGATTCCTTATCGACTTCGTACTTCACCGGATCGCCACCGACCGGGATTTCGATGACGACGTTCACATCCCAGGGCGGGTTCTTGCCCACGGCAACCTTGCTCAGATCCATCTTCTCTCGTCCTTCGACTGGCGTAACAGGGCACGTTTTTCTTGGGCGCCGACGCGAAGACCGGCACCGCCGGGGGCGGAGTTTAGGCGCAAGCGCGGCCAAGGCCAAGGCACTCTTGCGCGGGTGCGGCAAAGGAGCAACCTTGGACACCATGATCCGCTCCCTCCTCCTCGCCCTGGCGCTGCTGGCGGCCCCCGGCGGTGCCACCGCCGCGCCGCCGCCCAGCCCGGTTCCGTCCAGCCCGGTTCCGTCCAACCTGGCCCCGCCCGACACGGCCACCCACGGCATCGCCATGCACGGCGATCTGCGGCTGCCGCCGGATTTCACAGCGCTGCCCTACGTCAACCCCGACGCGCCCAGGGGCGGGACCATCCGGCAGGCCGTGACCGGCTCCTTCGACTCGCTGCACCCGCACATCGTCAAGGGCGTTCCGGTGCAGGGGCTGGGCTTCACCTTCGAAACCCTGCTGACGCGGTCGTGGGACGAGCCGTTCTCGCTCTACGGCCTGCTGGCCGACCGGCTGGAGGTGGCCCCCGACCGTTCCGCCGTGACCTTCCACATCAACCCGCTGGCGCGCTGGCACGACGGGACGCCGGTGACGGCGGCGGATGTCCTGTTCTCGCTGGAGATCCAGCGCGTGCACGGCACGCCGAACCGGCGGCTGTTCTACGCCAAGGTGGCGCTGGCCGAGGCGCTGGATCCGCAAACCGTCCGTTTCGTCTTCGCCGCGAACGAGGATGGCGGCATCGACCGGGAAATGCCGTTGCTGATGGGGCTGATGCCGATCCACAGCAAGGCGTGGTGGGCGGACAAGCCGTTCGACCGCACGACGCTCGACCCGATCCTGGGCAGCGGCCCCTATCGGGTGGCGGCGGTCGATGCCGGTCGGCGCGTGGTGTACGAGCGGATTTCCGATTACTGGGGCCGCGATCTGCCGATCCGGCGTGGCCAGTTCAACGCCGACCGGCTGGAGTATGTCTATTACCGCGACGACTCGGTCGCGCTCGAAGCCTTCAAGGCGGGGGAGGGCGACATCCGCCGCGAGGGCGATCCAGCCAAATGGGCGACCGGCTACGACGGCCCGGCCCTGCGCGACGGGCGGATCGAGCGGGAGGAGTTGGCCCACCACCGCCCCGACGCCGCGCGCGGCCTGATCTTCAACACCCGCCGCCCGCTGTTCGCCGACGTCCGCGTGCGCCAAGCCCTGGGCATGGCCACCGATTTCGCCTGGATCGGACGCACCCTGTTCCACAACGCGCTGACCCGCACCGCCAGCCACTACCCGAACTCCGAACTGGCCGCCCAGGGTGTGCCGCAGGGGGCGGAACTGGCGGCGCTGGAACCGTTCCGCGACCGGCTGCCGCCCGCGCTGTTCACCCAGCCCTTTGCCCTGCCCGCCACCGACGGCAGCGGTCCGGCGGGCGCGCGGGCCAACCGGCGGGCGGCGCTGCGCCTGCTGGCCGAGGCGGGGTGGACGATCCGCGAGGGGCGTCTGACCAGCGCGGAGGACCAGCCCTTTGTCTTCGAAATCCTGCTGTCCGACCCGGCGGACGAACGGGTGGCGCTGGAATTCGCCCGCTCGCTCGACGGGGTGGGCATCGCCGCCCGCGTGCGCGCGGTGGACAACGCCCAGTTCCAGGCCCGGTTGGACCGCTTCGACTTTGACATGGTGGTGCGCTGGTGGGCGTCCAGCCTGTCACCGGGCAATGAGCAGCTTTACTATTACGGCTCCGCCGCCGCCGGGCAGGAGGGCAGCCGCAATCTGGCGGGCATCCGCGACCCGGCGGTGGACGCCATCGCCCAATCCATCGCGGAGGCGACGACGCGGGCCGATCTGGTGGCGCGGGTGCGCGCGCTCGACCGCGTTCTGATGTGGGGGCAGTACATGGTTCCGCTGTTCCACAGCCCGGTGGACCGGCTGGCCCACTGGTCCCACCTGCGCCGCCCCGCCGTCACCCCGCTCTACGGCCCGCTGATCGAAAGCTGGTGGGTGGATCCGGCCAAACGGTGAGGGGGGCGAGCGCGGCGGTCACAGCCAGCCGCGCCGCCGGAAGTACCAGAGCGGGCCGACCGCCGACAGCACCATCAGCAGGATCGCCATCGGGTAGCCGTATTCCCAGTCCAGTTCGGGCATGTGTTTGAAATTCATGCCATAGGCGGACGCGATCAGGGTCGGTGGCATCAGGGCGACGGCGACGACCGAGAAGATCTTGATGATGGCGTTCTGTTCGATGTTGATGAGGCCCAGCGTGGCGTCGAGCAGGAAATTCGCCTCGTGCGCCAGGAAACCGGCGTGCTCGTTCAGCGACCGCAAGTCGCGCGTCATCGTCTTCAGCGCGGTTTTCTGGTCCTTGGTCAGCCGCCCGCCGCTGACGGAGGTGAGGAACACCACCAGACGGTCCAGACCGGCCAGACTGTCGCGCACCTTGTGGGTCAGGTCGCCCGCCCGGCCGATGCCGCGCAGCACGTCCTGCAACTCGTCGGGCTTCTTGGCCGCCTTGCCAAAGCCGCCGCTGTCCAGGGAATCGTCGAAAATGCGGGTGGACAGCTCGTCGATGCGGCCGCCGACCAGTTCCAGCACGTCGGCCACCCGGTCGATCACCGCGTCGAGCAGGCCGAACAGCGCCGTTTCGCTCGACGCCAGCAACTCCGGCTGGCGGACGCAGCGGGCGGCGAAGGTGATGACCGGCAGCGGTTCGGTGTAGCGCAGGGTGATGAGGTGGCGCGGCGTCAGGACAAAGGTCAACTCCCCCTGTTCGGGGTGGGGGGAGGTGGCGCGCGAGATGATCGGCGAGGTCATGTAAACGCCGTCGCCTTCGGTGTAGAGCTGGCTCGACGCCTCGATCTCGCGCATTTCCGCGCGGGTCGGCAGGTCGCAGCCGGTCAGCGCGCCGACATGGGCGCGCTCCTCCTCGTCCGGGCGCAGCAGATCGATCCACACCGCGTCGGGCGGCAGCGCCTCGCCCAGCGCCAAGGGCTGGCGGACGACGCGGCCATCGACGCGGGTGTGAACCGTAATCACAGCCCGGCCTCGGCGGGGACCGGGGCACCGGCCGCGCGGCAGGCGGCGGCCAGCGTGTTCAGCATCAGGCAGGCGATGGTCATCGGGCCGACGCCGCCGGGAACCGGGGTGATGGCCCCGGCGATCGCGACCGCCTCGGCAAAGTGAACGTCGCCGACCAGCTTGGTCTTGCCCGGTTCGGCCGCCGGAACGCGGTTGATGCCGACGTCGATCACCGTCGCCCCCGGCTTGATCCAATCGCCGCGCACCATTTCGGGCCGACCGACGGCGGCGACCAGGATGTCGGCGCGGCGGCATTCCCCGGCCAGATCGGCGGTGCGCGAATGGGCCAGCGTCACCGTGCAATCGGCCTGGAGCAGCAGTTGCGCCATCGGCTTGCCGACGATGTTGGAGCGGCCCAGCACCAGCGCCCGCTTGCCCTTAAGGTCATGGCCCAGCGTGTCGCGAATCAGCAGCAGGCTGCCCAGCGGGGTGCAGGGGACGATGGCCCCGGGCTGGCCGGTGGCGAGCAGACCGGCGTTGACGACGTGGAAGCCGTCGGCGTCCTTTTCCGGCACGATGCGGGCCAGAACCTTTTGCGTGTCGATGTGCTTGGGCAGCGGCAGTTGCACCAGGATGCCATGCACCGCCGGGTCGGCGTTCAGCCGGTCGATCAGGGCCAGCAGGTCGGCTTCGGCCATGTCGGCGGGTTCATGGTGGTCGAAGGAGGTCATCCCCAGCTCGACCAGCGCCCGTTCCTTGGACTTCACATAGACCTGGCTGGCCGGATCCTCGCCCACCAGCACCACGGCCAGACCGGGGGTGACGCCATGGCTGGCCTTCAGCGCGGCGACGCCGTCAGCCACCCGCGCCCTGAGACCGGCCGCGAAAGCCTTGCCGTCGATGATCTTTGCGTCCGCCATGGTCGCCTCCACACTCACTCTGCTGCGCTGTCAATCAAGGCCGTCAGGCGGGGCATCAGCGCCGCCGCATCCCCGGCCACATGGATGATCTTGTTGCGGTCGGTGGCCCCGGCCACCACCGTCAGGCTGGATTTCGGCAGTTTCCATGCCTTGGCCAGCAATTTCACAACGGCGTCGTTGGCCTTGCCGTTTTCCGGCACGGCCGTGACCGTCACCTTCAGAACCCGCCCGCCGTCGGCGGTGTCCGCCAGTCCGGCGACGGCGTTGCGCGACGCCTTCGGCGTGACCCGCAAGGCCAGCCGCAGGCCGTCGGCCACCGGCTCCAGCGGGCCGGGCATCAGAAGCGCGGCCAGTATTGCGCCAACAGGTTCTGAACGAAGGAAATCCCCAGCAGAACCACGATGGGCGACAGATCCAGCCCGCCCATGTTGGGCAGGACGTTGCGGATCGGGCGCAGCACCGGTTCGGTCACGCGGTAGAGCGCATCACCGATCAGATAGACCGCGCGGTTGCGGGTGTTGACGACGTTGAACGCCACCAGCCAGCTCAAAACCGCTGACAGGATCAGGACCCAGAAAAAGAGGTCGAGGATGGTGTTGATGAGCACATACAGCGCGATCATGCCGGGCCTGCTCCTTGTTCGGTTTTGGGGTGGCCGCGTCCGCCGCGCCGACCCGATCCGGCGGCCCGGTGCGGACCCCTGCGTTTGGGCCGCACCCTAACCGCAGGCGCGCAACGCTGTCCAGTGCTGCGGCTTTTCCAAAGCTGGGGGCAGGGGCGCGTTTGGTTGGCGCGTTTGGGCGATGGGGCGGCGTTGGTGGCTGGTGTCATTTTTTTCGAAATCAACCGCTTGACAGTCTCCCCGCAAATGGCTAAAAACCGCGCCACGCCGGACGCAAGCCGCGTGCGGATCGTGAGTGTGGGGCCGTAGCTCAGCTGGGAGAGCGACGCGTTCGCAATGCGTAGGTCGGGAGTTCGATCCTCCTCGGCTCCACCAATTTCCCTCTGTTTGACAGAGGTTGCGTTCAGCAAGAAAATACGCTGATGAATGGATTCCCCGTCGGAAGGTTCCGGTCGGGCTTTTTGCTTTTTGGCGCATGGTTGGCGCATGGATTGAATGGGCGCATGGGCGTGCGCTGTGACTGGCCAGAGTGCCATCCCGTTGGCCCTGCTCGGTTTGCCGGATTCGGTTTGGGCCGTCCCTTACAATTCCTGCGGCAGCACGATGGTGACGCTGGTCCCCTGGCCGGGTTGGCTGTCGATGGCCAGACGGCCGCCCATCGGGCCGGTGACGGTGTTGAACACCACCGCCAGACCAAGCCCCTTGTGCCCGCGCCCGCGCGCGGTGGTGAAAAAGGCGTCGGTCAGCACCGGCAGATGAGCGGCGGCGATGCCACCCCCGCTGTCGCGCAGGGTGATGCGCCACGCGCGCTTGCCCTCCAGCGTGGTTGGGTCCAGGGCGATCGTGACCTGACCCGCGCCGGTTCCATTCGGGTGGATGTGGGTCGGATAGGCGTGGGCGCGGACGTTGTCGAGCAGGTGGTGGACGACCCGGTCCAGATGGGCGGCGTGGCCCAGCCACGGGCAGGGATCGCCGGGGGGAATGGTGATGGACAGCCCGCAATCGGGGTGCTGCGCCAGAAACAGGGCGGCGGCCTGTTCCACCACCTCGCGCGCGTCCAACCCATCCAGCGGGCCGGTGTGTTGGCAGGCGGCGATGGCGGTGAAGGCCTCCACCAACTCCACCGCGCGGGCGAGGTTGGATTGCAGCAACGCGGTCGGTTCCCGCACATCCTCCATCCCCATCACCGCCAAATCCTGCAAATGGCTGGCGGCGGTGACGCAGACGCCCAGCGGCGTGTTCAACTCGTGCGCCAGACCGGTGACGGCCTGGGTGATGGCGCGATGGCGGGCCAGCGCGGATTCCGCCTGCCGGGCGCGGCGTTCCAAATCCTCGCGCACCACCCGTTCCGACACGTCGCGGATCATCCGGCTCAACTCGCGCAGCAGCTTGGCCAGCAGATCGGGCGAGGGCGAGATCAGCGACAGGAACAGGTCGCGTTCCAGTTCGAACACCGTCACCGGCGTGGCGGCGATGATGGAGGCCGACCGGGTCCCGCCATCGACCAGCGCCATTTCGCCGAAACACTCCCCGGCCTGCCGGAACCCGACCTCCACCTGTCCGCCGACGCCGTCGCTGCGGACCACGCGCACGGTTCCCGACAGCAGGACATAGAGGGATTGCGCCTCCGTCCCCTCGCGCATCAGCACATGGCCGGGCGGGGCCTCGAACACCCTGCCTTGCGCCTCCACCGCCGCGCGTTCGGCGGCCGTGAAGGAATCGAACAGGGCAATCCCGTCGAGAGCGCCGCAAGGGGTGGGCATGGTGGTCGATGACTCCGGGCTTAGGATCCTCGGAGTATAACCATTGGCCGGGGCGGGGGCGAGACGCTATCGGTCCCGTTTGCGCATCGAATCTTGCGAATCGCGGGCGTTCAGCGGTCGGGACGGACGCGGGCCAGCCATGCGGCCGCCCCTTGCGCGCACAGGTCGTACACCTGTTCGAAGCCACGCGCGTCGCCGTAATAGGGATCGGGCGTGTCGCGCAGGCCGCTGTCGGGTGCGGCGTCCAGGAACAGCGACAGGCTGGCCGTGGCGTCCGCCGGGGCCAACCGTCGCAACTGTTCCAAATGGCCGCTGTCCATCGCCAGGATGTGATCGAACGCGTAAAAATCATCCAGCGCCACCTTGCGGGCGCGCAGGCCGGACAGATCGACGCCCCGCGCCTTGGCCGTTTTCACGGTGCGCGGGTCGGGCGGTTCGCCGATGTGGTAGCCGTGGGTTCCGGCGGAATCGGCACCGATGCGCCCCTCCAACCCGGCCTGGGCGACGAGGTGACGGAACACCCCCTCCGCCGTGGGGGAACGGCAGATGTTGCCGGTGCAGACGAACAGAAGCGTCACCATGGCCAACGGCCTCCACAGGTCGAACGAGGGAGGAGGCTAAAGCGGATCGGGCGAAAGCGGAATGGATTTGACGCGGGGGGCCAGTGGAGCGGGCAGGCCGCCTCCCGAAATCGCTCGGGTTGCGGCCTGCGCCACGGTCTATGCCCGTCCTGCTCAGGACTGGGTGGTTTTGGCGGCGGACTGGCGTTGGCGGCGGTATTCGTCAACCGGCAAACCGCCGACTCCCCAATCCTCGAACGCCACCTCGTCGATGACGATGAAGGTGGTCGCCGGGTCCTTGTTCAGAACCTCGGCCAGCAGATCGGTGACTCCCCGGATCAGCGCGGCCTTTTGGTCGGGCGTGGCGTTCTCTCGGGTGATCTTGATGTTCACATAGGGCATGGCGGGGTGTCCTCATCCGATCGCTGGAGCGTCGATCGGTTCGCTGTGGAAAACCTTGGCGATGATTTGCCAACGCCCATCGAGGAAGACGAGCGTCAGCAGATCGATGAAGCGTTTCGGCCCGATGGCGCACGCGACGCGGGCAAAGCCGGTGACGGGACCGGCGAATTCAATCGCCAGGATGCGGTCGGCCCGCGCCTCGTTCCGGCTGGCGGGGGACGGGCGTTGATCGACGACGGCGAAATACTCGGCCATGGTCCGGTGCAGCAGAGCGCCGTCGCTGGCGCTGGCGTAGATCGCCTGCGGGTGGAACACGGCGCGCAGCCGTTGGGTGTCGCTGTGGTGCAGACCATCGAAATACTGCCCCAGCAGGGCGATCACCGCGCCAAAGCGGGGATCGCCCGCGAACGCCGCCGCGCTCACGCCGCCAACCCTTCGGCCCGCAGCGCCGCTTGAACGGCGGGGCGCTCGGCCACCCGCGCGGCCAGAGCCGCCAGTTTCGGCCAATGGCCGAGGTCAACACCGCTCGGGCCGGTCCAGGTCGTCATCACGAAGGCATACGCGTCGGCGACCGAGAAATTGTCGCCCAGCAGATGGGGACGACCGTCGGCCAAGGTGCGTTCCAGATGATCCAGGCGAACGGCAACCTTGGCGCGGGCCGCTTCCTTCGCGTCGGCCGTGCTGGTCGGGGTGAACAGCGGGGCGAACGCCTTGTGGAGTTCCGAAGACAGGAAATTCAGCAACTCGTGCAAGCGGACGCGGTCGCGCGTGCCGTTGGCCGGGGCCAGACCGGAGTCGGGATGTTGATCGGCGATGAATTGGACGATTGCGACGCCTTCGGTCAGCAGATCGCCATCGTCAAGCCGCAGCGCCGGGACATAGCCCTTGGGGTTGATGCTGTGGAAATCGACGCCGTGTTCCGTGCGGTGGGTGGCGGTGTCGACCCGCTCCAGCGTGAAGGTGGCCCCCACCTCGCGCAGGCAAATGTGGGGCGACAACGAACAGGCACCAGGGGCGTAATAGAGCTTCATCGGATGATCTCCGCAGTGTGTCGGGATGACGCGCCAACGGTAGCCAGGGCTGTTACCTTTGTATATCAGGTAACTTTATGTTATCACTGTTTCCAGTAACCGGGCCGTAACCGGATTCGTTCCCCTTCCGTGGTGTGGCGGTGTCAATGGTCTTGAAAGTTCGAAAAAGCAGAGCCGAACGTCTGCCGCCAACCTGCGAGGTGGGCGAATGCATGAGCCTGCTGGGCGGGGCCTGGACCCCCAACGTGATCTGGCATCTCAGCGGGGGACCCCGGCGATTTGGCGAGTTGCGGGTCGACATGCCGGGCATTTCCGCCAAGATGTTGAGCGCCCGGCTGAAGGATTTGGAGGAGAAGGGCGTCATCCGCCGCACCGTGGTCGCCACCTCGCCCCCGTCGGTGGACTACGCGCTGTCCGATCTGGGACGGGATCTCGTTCCCGCCATCACCGCGATCGCCGACGTGGGCGCGCGGTTGAAGGCCCGCCGTTTGGCGGCTGCGGCGGCCGAACACGACGTCATGGGGCAGCCAGAGGAGAAAGGGTGATGCCGGTGTTGGACTTCCTTCGACTGAATCCGACCGATTCCATCGTGATTCTGACCGGGGCCGGGATTTCCCAGGAATCCGGGCTGGACACCTTCCGCTGCGCCGGGGGCATCTGGTCCAAGGTGGATTTGGAGGATGTGGCGACGCCGCGCGGCTTTGCCCGGAATCCCGATCTGGTCCACCGCTTTTACAACGACCGCCGCCGGGGGCTGCTGGACCCGGCGATCCAGCCCAACGCGGCGCACGCGGCGCTTGCGGCGTTGGAACGGGGGTGGCGCGGCTCCGTCACCCTGGTGACGCAGAACATCGACGATCTGCACGAGCGCGCCGGTTCCGCCGGTCCGATCCACATGCACGGCGAATTGCTGAAGGCGGTGTGTCAGCGTTGCCACGCGGTGTCGGACTGCCGCGACGATCTGTCGGTGCATGACCTGTGTCTGAGCTGCGGGCGCAAGGGCGGCTTGCGGCCGGATGTCGTGTGGTTTGGCGAAATGCCATACCACATGGACCGCATCCAGGCGGCGTTGGAGGATTGCGACCTGTTCCTGTCCATCGGCACCTCCGGCCATGTCTACCCCGCCGCCGGTTTCGTGGCGGAGGCCGGGGCGAACGGGGCGGTGACGGTCGAGCTGAATTTGGACCCGTCGGAGGGCGTCAGCCGCTTTGACCGGGCGATCCAGGGGCCGGCGACCGCCCTGGTTCCGGCTCTGGTCGCGGAGTTGCTGGCGCTGTGACGCCGCCCGCCCCGCCCACCGCTCCACCCACCGCTCCGCCCACCGCTCCGGATGCGTTGGCGCGTTTGTTCGCCGAGGCGCGGGCCTGCACCCGCTGCGCCGACGCGCTGCCGCACGGCTGCCGTCCGGTGCTGCGCGGCTCGACCACCGCCGGGCTGTTGATCATCGGGCAGGCGCCGGGCGCGCGGGTGCACGCCAGCGGGATCCCGTGGAACGACCCGTCGGGCGACCGGCTGCGGGCGTGGCTGGCGATGGAGCGGACGGCGTTCTTCGACGAATCGCGGATCGCCATCGTGCCGATGGGGCTGTGCTACCCCGGGACCGCCGCCAAGGGGGGCGATTTCCCACCGCGCCCGGAATGCGCGCCGCTGTGGCACCCGCCGTTGCGGGCGGCGTTGACCGGGGTGCGCCTGACCCTGTTGGTCGGTGGTTACGCCCAGGCCCGCTATCTGGGTGCCCGGCGCAAGGCGACGATGACCGACACCGTGGCGGCGTGGCGGGAGTATGGCCCGGAGTTTCTGCCGCTGCCGCATCCCAGTTGGCGCAACAGCGGCTGGTTGGCGCGCAACCCCTGGTTCGACCGCGATCTGGTCCCGGAGTTGCGGGCGCGGGTGGCGGCGGTGCTGGACGGCGGTGCCGGGGAATAACCCGTCAGCCCATCGCCTCGATCCGCTCCATGTCCTCGTCGGAATGGCCGAAATGGTGGCCGATCTCGTGGATCAGGACATGGCGGACGATGGCGGCCAGATCCTCCCCCGTCTCGCACCAGTAATCCAGGATCGGGCGGCGGTAGAGAAAGATCATGTCCGGGCCGCCGCGCACGTCGGCCACGCTCTGCCGGGTCAGATCGACGCCGCGATACAGGCCCAGCAGGTCGAAGGGGCTTTCAAGCTCCATCTCCTGCTCGGTCTCCTCGTCGGGAAAATCCTCGACATGGATGACCAGATTCTGGATCGGGGCCAGCAGCTCCGCCGGAATGGTCTCCAGGGCGGTGTCGGCCAGACGTTCAAGATCGGCGAGCGTGGGGGCGGTGCCGAAGGGGGGCAGGGGCTGGGTCATGAGGGGAAGATAGGGACGGATCGCGCGTCCGCCAAGCCTTTGCCCCATGGTGCGTTCGGCGGGCGGCGGCGGGGCTGCGGGCAGGGCAATCGGGCGAAGGCTTGAAATTCCTCTATTAGGACATTCGTCATACCCGCGAAGGCGGGGATCCAGAGTTCGCAGAGTGGTTCTGACGGGAAAGCCTGGATCCCTGCCTTCGCGGGGATGACGGTAAATTCTTCATATGGGTTTATACACCTTCACCCGATTGCCCTGGGCTGCGGGTTCACCTCAATTCCCACCGACCGGAAAATGCGTTAAGGTTGTGGCGGCTGTATCAATGTCTTGAAAAAGCAGAGGAAGCGATGACGCTGGTTCGATGGATGCGCACCGTGGCGGTTCTCACCCTGTCGTTGACGGCGTCGTTGGCGACGCTGTCCACGCCCGCGCGGGCGGCGGAAGAGAAGGTTTACAAATTCTCCCCCGTCAACCAGTTCGGGATCGAGCTGACCGCGTCCTATTGGAACCCGATCATCCAATACATCTCGTCCAAATCCGGGGTGAAGCTGTCCTTGAAGATCGGGCGCACGTCGGCCGACACCACCAGCTTTGTGCTGGCCAAGGAGGTGGAGTTCGCCTTCACCAACCATCTGTTCAACGAAAACCGCCGCCAGATGGGGTGGAAGCTGCTGGTCCGCCGCGATTATCCGGCGGTGTACGGCCAGATCCTGACCGCCGCCGATTCGCCGATCACCGATCTGGCGCAATTGGCCAACAAGGAGGTCGTCTTCCCCGGCAACGAGGCCTTCATCGCCTACAAAGTCACCTACGCCCATCTGCTGGAACAGAAAATTCCGGTCAAGGTGGTGTTCGGCGGCAACCATGACGGGGCCTTTGCCCAACTGTTCAGCGGCAAGGCGCAGGCGGTCGGCGTCAATTCCCAATTGGTCGATGGCTACGCCCGCCGGGAGAAGAAGAGCTTCCGCACGCTGTGGACCTCCGGCCCCTTCAACGATCTGGCGCTGATGGCCTCGCCGTCGGTTCCGGCAGCCGATGTGAAGGCCGTGACCGACGCCTTCCTGGGCATGGCCACCGACCCGGCGGGGGCGGCGATCATCAAGCGGGTGTCGGAAACCGTGAAGCTGGAACCCTTCCGCACCTTCATCCCGGCGCTGGAGGAGGATTACGCCTCCTACATGGAGTTTCACCGGACCTCGCCCGATTTCCTGAAGTGAGCGGGCCGGTCCCGGACCGTCCCCCATCGCCACGGCCCGTGGGAGCGCAGTCTTGAAAATCCTGCCGCAATCGCTCGGATCGCGCTTGTTCCTGCTGTATGCGGCGGTTCTGTTGATGGCGCTGGGGATCGGCCTGTTCCTGTTCTACCGCTATCACCTGTATCAGCGGTTGGAGGACGTGCAGGCCACCGCCACCGTCCTGACCGACGTGATGGCGCGGACCATCCAGGAAAGCGTCATCATCGGCGATTACGACACGGTCAAGCGCATGCTGGAGACCGTGGTCAGCCAGACCCCCTTCGACCGCGCCGCCTTCATCGACCTGTCGGGGGCGACGATCCTGGTGGGGGCGGAGGGGCAGACGCGGGGCTATGTGCCGCCGTGGCTGTTGGAGCTGCTGGCGGACCGGCTGTTCGACGTCAACCGGGTGATCGCCGCCGGTGGGCAGGATTACGGCGTGCTGCGCCTGTCTTTCGACATCGCCGCAGCGGCGGAAGAGCTGTGGGGCCTGACCAAGGCGGCGTTGGGGTTGGCCTTCGCCAGCCTGCTGCTGGGGTTGACGGTGGTCCGCGTCGTGTTGATGCGGTGGTTGACCAACCTCAGCGACCTGAAGGCGTTGGAGGAGCGCATCCGGGTCGGTGAACTGGACGCCCAGGCCCAGTTGACGCAAGACGCGCCGCTGGAAATCCGCCAGGCCATCGAAATGGTCAACCGCACGGCGGCCAGCCTGCGCAACCAGTTCGGCCAGCGCATCGACGCGCTGATGGACGCGCTGGTCCAGCACAAGAACGCGCTCGACCAGACCGCGATCGTCAGCGAGATCGACGGCCAGGGCCGGATCAGCGTGGTCAACGATCTCTATTGCGACACGGTGGGGGTGGCGCGCGCGCAGGCGGTCGGTCAGGCGATGCGCAACGGCGACGCCCCGTTCATGCCGCCCGATGGTGTGTGGCGGGGCGATGTCTGCACCGTGCGCGGCGATGGCAGCCCGCTGTGGCTCAGCCGCACGGTGGTCCCGATCTACGACAGCGCCCGCGCCATCGAGAAATGGATCTGCATCGATGTGGACATCAGCGCCCAGAAGCAGGCCGAAGAGGATCTGCGCGTCGCCTACCGCGAGTCGCAGGAGCTGGCCAAACGGCATCTGAAGGCGATTCTCGACGCGGTGGGCGAGGGCGTGGTGATCGCCGACCGCGATGGCGTGATCCTGGACGTCAACCGCGCCACGGTGGAGATCTTCGCCAGCGACCGCAGCGCGCTGGTGGGGGCGTCGCTGAACGATCTGGTCGTCAGCCGCGCGGCGGCGGCCACCGCCGCCACGGTCGCCAGCCTGACCGGTCCGCCGCCGTCCAGCGACGGTGAGACGGGCGGGGCCGTGGTTGCGCCGACCAGCGACACCGGCGCGGCGGGGCGCAGCCATGAGGAGGTCGGGCGGCGCGGCGACGGCGCGCTTTTCCCCATCGAACTGGCCTTGGGCGATCTGAACGCGGTCGGCATCCCGCAGGTGATCGGCATCATCCGGGACATCACCGAACGCAAGAAATACGAAGAAACCCTTCAGCTTGCCAAGGAGATGGCGGAGGCGGGGAGCCGGGCGAAATCGGACTTCCTGACCACGATCAGCCACGAGATCCGCACGCCGATGAACGGCGTTCTCGGCATGCTGACGCTGCTGGAATACGAAGCGCTCGCCCCGGACCTGCGCGACAAGGTGCTGGTGGCCCGCCAGTCGGCGGAAGCGCTGCTGCGCATCCTCGACGACGTGCTGGATTTCTCCAAGCTGGAGGCCGGGCGCATCGACATCGAGCCGGAACCCTGCGACCCCGAAGCGGTTTGCGAGTCGGTCGTTCATCTGCTGCGGGCCAAGGCGGAGGAAAAGGGCCTGACCCTGACCAGCCGGATGCTGCCGTCGGTCCCGCTGCTGATCGTCGCCGACCCGGCGCGGTTGCGTCAAATCCTGCTCAATCTGGTGGGCAACGCCATCAAATTCACCAGCAGCGGCTATGTCGCCGTGCGGGCGCGGCGCGGGGCGGATCTGCCCGATGGCCGCTTCATGATGGAATTCGAGATCGAGGACACCGGCATCGGCATTTCGCCGGAGGCCGAACGCACCCTGTTCCAGCGCTTCACCCAGGCCGACAACACCATCACCCGCCGCTTTGGCGGCACCGGGCTGGGGTTGGCGATCTGCAAGGATCTGTGCCGTCTGATGGGCGGAACCATCCGGGTCGACAGCGCGCCGGGCCAGGGCAGCGTCTTCACCTTCACCATCGCCTGCCGGGCCGCCGATTCCACCACGGTGCTGACGGTGGCGGCGGTCAACACCGGGACGGCGCTGCCGCCGTCTCTTCCGCATTCCCTCCCCATGTCGCCCCCGGCCCCGCCGCCCGGCGGGGCGAACGGCGTCCCGTCCGCCGATCCGGCGTTGCCCCCCTTGCGGGTGCTGGTGGTCGATGACAACGAGGTCAACCGCAACGTCGCCGCCGCCATGCTGACGCGGGTCGGCCACAGCGTCGCGTTCGCCACCAACGGGATCGAGGCGGTGGACGCGGTGATGCAACAGCCGTTCGATCTGGTGCTAATGGATTTGCAGATGCCGGAGATGGACGGGCTGATGGCGACCCAGCGCATCCGCCGGATGCCGCCGCCGCAAGGAACCCTGCCGGTGGTGGCCTTCACCGCCCACGCCTCCAGCGGCACCTGGGCAACCTGCGCGGAGGTGGGGATGGACGCGCTGGCGACCAAGCCGGTGCGGCCCAAGCTGCTGTTCGCCGCGATGGCCGAGGGGCTGAGGAACGCGGCGGCGCGCACGCATGCTCCGATCCCGTCACCGGCCGCGCCCGATGCGGCGTTCGAAGATCTGCCCTCGCATTGACAGGCTCGCGCCCCCCGCCCCGGTGCGCTATAGAACGGCGCTTCACGGTTGGGGGCCCTCCAAACGGCCAGACGGTCGGCGGGGTGGCCGGAGCGGGACGGTCAGGGAGCGTTGGGCATGAAGGTCGGCATCGACATGGGGCGGACGAACACGGGATCCGCCGCGACGCTCGATCTGGAGGAACTGCTCGCCACCCGTCTGCTGGTGCAGGGCAATTCCGGGTCCGGCAAATCCCACCTGCTGCGCCGCCTGATCGAACAGAGCGCGCCGTGGGTGCAGCAGGCGATCATCGACCCGGAGGGTGATTTCGTCACGCTGGCCGACCGTTTCGGCCATGTCGTGGTCGAGGCCGACGAGCACACCGAAGCCGCCCTGCAAGCCGTGGCCGCGCGGGTGCGTCAGCACCGGGTGTCGGTGGTGCTGAATCTGGAAGGTCTTGACTCGGACATGCAGATGCGCGCCGCCGCCGCCTTTCTGGGCGGGCTGTTCGACGCCGACCGTGATTATTGGTATCCGATGCTGGTGGTGGTGGACGAGGCCCAACTGTTCGCCCCGTCGGCGGCGGGCGAGGTGTCGGACGAGGCCCGCAAGGTGTCGCTGGGCGCGATGACGAACCTGATGTGCCGGGGGCGCAAGCGCGGGCTGGCCGGGGTGATCGCCACCCAGCGCCTGGCCAAGCTGGCGAAGAATGTGGCGGCGGAGGCCTCCAACTTTCTGATGGGCCGCACCTTTCTCGACATCGACATGGCGCGCGCCTCCGACCTGCTGGGCATGGAGAAGCGGCAGGCCGAGATGTTCCGCGATCTGGAACGCGGCCATTTCATCGCGCTGGGTCCGGCCCTGTCCCGTCGCCCGTTGCCGCTGCGGATCGGGGCGGTGGAAACCCAGGGCCGCACCGGCAGCCCGACCCTGATGCCGCCACCGACCACGCCCAGCGAGGACGCGCGCGATCTGATCTTCACCGCGACGGAGACCGAACCGGCGCGCCACCCGGTGCGCCGCCCCTCCACCACCGCCAGCGCCGACCTGATGGCGCAACTGGCCCGTGGCCGCGCCAGCGCCCCGCCGCCGATGGTCGAGGCGCCCGATGACGCCCCGCCGCCGCCGCCCGAGCCGGAGGAAACCGCCGAGGAGATCGCCGCGCGCGAGGCGCTGTACGACGACGTGCTGCGCGCCGTGCTGGCCGACCCGGAGGCGGCCTATCGGTCCATCGCCGTGCTGTATCAGGATTTTCTGGTCCGCTGCCGTCGGCAGGGGGTGGAGGGCGACCGGCTGGCGCTGCCCGCCTTCCGCCGTCGGCTGGCCACCGCGCGGGCCGGGGCGGGGACCGACGCCGATCCGGCGTGGGAACGGGCCACCGCCACCGCCGCCACCCTGCCGGAGGACATCCAGCCGGTGTTCCTGCTGCTGGCCCGTGCCGCGCTGGATCACGCGCCGTGCCCGTCGGACGCCGACGTGGCGCGGGCCTGCGGCAGCCGGTCCAAGGGGCGCGGGCGGCGCTTGCTGACCTACATGGAGCAGCGCGGCTTCATCGCCGCGCGCAGCGGCCTGGGCAACACCCGCGCCATCAGCCTGCCCGCGCTGGGGTGGGAAACCGCGCTGGGCGATCCCAACGCCGACGATTGGGCCGACGCCCCCGCCGACGGCGACCTGTTCGCGGCGGGTTGATGGGGCGGGGTGACGCGGCGGGTTGATGGGGCGGGTTGATGGGGTGGATCAGGCGGGCCGTGCGGCTCTCTCAACCCAGCCGTCGGCGTCCTCCAACGGCAGCGGCCGGGCGAAACGGTAGCCCTGGGCGTAATCGCAGCCCAAGGCGTTGAGCAGCGCCTGTTCGGCGTCGGTTTCCACCCCTTCGCCCACCACGTCCAGCCCCAGATCGTGGGCCAGATTGACGATGCCGCGCACCAGCCGCGCCCGGTCGGAATCCGGGGCGAGATCGCGGACAAAGCTCTTGTCGATCTTCAGCACGTCGAAGGGGAAGCGGCCCAGATAGGAGAGCGAGGAATAGCCGGTGCCGAAATCATCCATGCACAGCGGGATGCCCAGATCGTGGAAGCGGCCCAGAATCGCCAGGGCGCGGTCCGGGTCGGTCATGGTCATGCTTTCGGTGACTTCGATCTTCAGACCGGCGCAGCCGGTGTCGCGCAACCACGCCAGCATGTCGTCGACGTAACCGGCGTCCCACATCTGGCGGGCGGACAGATTGACGTTGACCGACAGCGGCAGGCCGGTGTCGGCGCGCCAGCGCGTCAGGTTGCGCACCGCCTCCTCCAGCACGAAGCGGCCCAGCGGCAGGATCTGGCCGGTTTCCTCGGCGATGGGGATGAAGCGGTCGGGGCCGATCAGGCCAAGCTCGGGGTGCCGCCAGCGCACCAGCGCTTCGAAGCCGGTGAGGCGGCCATCGGCCAGCGACAGGATGGGCTGGTAGAGCAGGAAGACCTCCCGCTCCGCGATGGCGCGGGTCAGGTCGTTTTGCAGGCGGTGGCGGATCAGGATGGCGTCGCGCAGGGCGGCGTTGAACACCTCCGTCCGCGCCCGGCCATGCTCCTTGGCGCGGTACAGCGCGATGTCGGCGTCGCGCAGCAGGCTGACCGGGTCGCTGGCCAACCCGTCGTCGATGGCCACGCCGATGCTGGTGGAGGTGCGCAACTCCATCTCGTCGATGCGGAAGGGGGTGGTCAGCGCCTGTTCCAACCGTTCGGCCCCGGCGAGTGCCGCCTCCTCCCCGTGGGTGACGACGACGAACTCGTCCCCGCCCAGGCGAACTGCGAACTCCCCCGTTGCCAGATGGGCGGTGATGCGTTCGGCCACGGCGATCAACAGCCGGTCGCCGACGGCGTGGCCCAGCGAGTCGTTGATAACCTTGAAGCCGTCGAGGTCGAGGAACAGCAGGGCGATGCCGCGCCGCGCCGCGCCGTCGCCGCCCATCGCCGCGCCCAGCCAATCGATCAGAAAGGCGCGGTTGGGCAGGCCGGTCAGGTAATCGTGGGTGGCCTGATGGATCAGCGCCTGTTCGGCCGCCTTGCGGCGGGTGATGTCGGTGGCCGAGCCGACGATGCGGACGGCGTGGCCCTGATCGTCGCGCTGCACGACGCTGCGCGCCAGCATCCACCCCTCGCCGCCGTCCGGTCGGCGGATGCGGAACTCCATCTCGAAGCCGTTGCGCCCGCAATCGTTGGTGACGTCGCGCCATTGCCGACGGACCCGCTCCACATCGTCGGGGTGGACGACGGTCAGGAACCGCTCGAACGACCCGAGCGCGCCGTCGGGCAGCCCCAACATCTGGTGCAGCCGGGCCGAGGCGTAACCGTCGCCGCCCGCCGGATCCCAATCCCACAAGCCGTCGTTGGTGGCGGCGGCGGCCATGGCGTAACGCTGCTCGCTGTCGGTCAGGCGCTGGGTCTTCTCGTCGATGGCGGAAAACAGCGCGGCGAGCGCTGTGCGGCTGTCTTCCAAGGTGCGGCCCAACTGGCCCAACTCGTCCCGCCGGGTCCAGACAAAGGGCTGGTCCAACTGCCGTCGGGCCAGCCGCCGGGATTCCTCCATCAACCGGGCGAGCGGGACCAGCACGCGGCGGTGCGTGACGCCGACCAGCAGGACGGCGAGCACCAGCAGCATCACCGCCGCCACCCCGCCGCCGACGGCGAGAACCCGCTGTTGACGGTCGATGACGGCGCGGTTGGTCGCCCCCAGCGAGGCGCGGTCGCGGCTGAGCTGGCCATCCAGCAGGCGCAGCGCCTCCACCGTCGGGCTGAAATCGACGGCGGTGTCGCGCAGCAGGATGTGGGTGTATTGCTTGGCGGCGTGCCCGGCCTCGATCTGCGGCAGGCGGGTGATGACGGCGTCGAGCGTGTCGCTGATGGCGGTGATCGCCCGCTCCTCCTCCGCCGAGGTGGTGGTGGTGTAGCGGTAGGTTTCCAGATTGGCCCGCGCCAGCCCGACCGCGCGCTCCACCTCCGCCCGCGCGCCGCGCGGCCCCTGGACCTGATATTCGTGGAACAGATCGACCACGCCCCCCGCGCCCAGATAGGAGCGCAGCTCCGACAGCGCATCGGACTTGGTGGCGGCCCCGAGGTCGTAGGCGTTCCAACTGTCCTCGACGTCGCGGATGCCGTTCAGCAGCAGCGTGCCGATGATCGCCATCACCGCCAGAACGATCACCAACCCGCCAACCATCATGTTGGCCAACCCGCGCAGGGTCATCCTCCGGCGGCGGTCCCGCGTCTGTCGGGCCTGCGTCATCGCCACGCTTGTCATCGCACTCGGTCTTTCCGTGCCCTGTGGTCTCGCGCCGTTCGGTTTGGCGCGGCGTGGGCACCCACTCCGTTCCTGCCCCAGCGGGCCGCGCGCGTCAACGGCGCTGTCATCAACTCCCGGTGAACGGCGGGCTGACCGGCTGACCGGGCCGGTTCAGGCTGTCGATGAAGGGACGCACACCGGGGACCGCCGCCATGTGGGCGTCCTTGACGTAGAGGATCTGTTTCGGCCCCAGCTCATAGGCGGTCAGCGTCACCCCCTTGCCCTGGCAGAGCTTGCTTTCCGCCGGGGTGATCGGGCGATCGGCGGCGACGATGTCCGGGTGGTCCAGCCCGACCCCGGCGCAAAAGGCGCGGAAACCGGCGGTGGTGCCCCCGGCGCTCAGGCGCGGCTTGGCGTCGGGGCCGCCGTCAAAGGCGGCGGCGGCCTTCTGCACCGCGCCGCGCAGGGCCGGGCTGCCGACCAGCCAGATCCCGCGCGCCTCGGGCGGGGGCCGGGTGGGGGCGGGGATCACCGGGGTGGTGATGGTGTTGGGCCGCGTCGGCTTGGTGTCGAAGGCGGGGAACTGGCAGGCCGACAGCGCCAGGGCGCTGGCGAGCAGGAGCAGGAACGGGGCGGTCTGTCGGTTGGTTCTGGTCCTGGTCATCGTCTTGCGGTCCGGGCAGGCGGCGGGTCAGCGGGCACGGTAGCACGGCGGGCGGCGTTGGGAAGGACTCGCCATCCATGCGGAACGGCGATAGGCTTGCGGTCATCAATTTGTTTCAGGAATGACCGCAGCGAGGAGCGCCCGGCGATGACGATTCCCGATCTGGACATCGACGCGCTGCGCGCCTTTGTGACGGTGGCCGACGCCGGGGGCTTCACGGCGGCGGCGGAACGGCTGGGCCGCACCCAATCGGCGATCAGCGTCAAGATCAAGAAGCTGGAAGACACGCTGGGGCGGCGGGTGTTCGCCCGCACCAGCCGGTCGCTGGCGTTGACCCATGACGGCGAACTGCTGCTGGGCTACGCCCGCCGTCTGCTGGACCTCAACGACGAAACGGTGCGCCGCTTCCGCGAACCGGGGGCGGAGGGGGAATTGCGGCTGGGCGTGGCCGATTATTTCCTGTCCGAGCATCTGCCGCGCGTGTTGACGCAATTCGCCCGGATTTACCCGCGCCTGCGCATCGATCTGCGGGTCGGGATGTGCGGCGATCTGGTGACGGGTCTGGACACCGGCGACCTCGATCTGGTGATTTCCCGCCGCGATGCGGGCGAGCCGCGCGGCCGGGTGATCTGGCGCGAGCCGATGCGCTGGGTGGCCGCCGACACGCTGGAGATCGATCCGGCGCTGCCCCTGCCGTTGTGCGCGCTGCCCGCCCCTTGCGTGTTCCGCAACCGGGGGGTGGAGGCGCTGGGCGCGATCGGGCGGCCCTGGCGGATCGTCTACACCAGCGGCAGCGTCATGGGGGTGCAGGCCGCCGTCCGCGCCGGTCTGGGGGTGGCGGTGTTGAGCGAATCCTCCGTCCCCGACGGCGCGCGGCGGTTGGGGACCGAGGACGGATTGCCGGAGTTGGGCGAGGTGGACATGGCGATTTTCGGCGAGACGGCGCGCAACCGCCGCCTCGCCGAACCGCTGGTCGGCTTCATCCTGGACAGCCTGGCGACCATGCGCCGCGCCGGTCGCCCGGCGCTGGTCCCGGTTCCCGACGCGGCGTGACGCCGACCGGGCGTTTCGTCGTCAGAAACCTTCCAGAACGATCTTGCCGCGCGCGGTCCCGGTTTCGATCAGCGCGTGCGCCCGGCGCAGGGTGGCGGCGTCGATCCGGCCCAGCGTGTCGGTCAACGTCGTGCGCAGCGTTCCGGCATCGACCAGACGCGCCACCGCGCGCAGCAACGCCTGTTGTTCGGCCATGTCGGCGGTTTGGAACAGCGAGCGGGTGAACATCATCTCCCAATGCAGCGACACCGCCTTGCGCTTCAACAGGCGGATGTCGATCAGGCCGGGATCATCGATCAACCCGATGCGGCCCTGCGGGGCGACGATGTCGGCCAGCGCGGTGAAATGCTGGTCGGTCCCGGTGGTGACGAAGATCCGGTCCACCCCATCCAGGCCCAGCGCGCGGATCTGGTCGGGGATCGAGGCGGAATGGTCGATCACGTCGTGCGCGCCCAGCTCCCGCACCCAGGCCGCCGTTTCCGGGCGGGAGGCGGTGGCGATGACGCGGATGCCGGTCAACTGCCGGGCCAACTGCACGGCGATGGAGCCGACCCCGCCCGCCCCGCCGACGATCAGCAGGCTGCGCCCGGCCTCCGCCTCCGGCCCTTGCTGCAATCCCAAGCGGTCGAACAGCATTTCCCAGGCGGTGATCGCGGTCAGCGGCAGGGCGGCGGCCTCGGCGTCCGACAGGCTGGCGGGGGCGGGGCCGACGATGCGCTCGTCCACCAGATGGAATTCGCTGTTGGTGCCGGGGCGGTCGATGGCCCCGGCGTAGAACACCCGGTCGCCGGGGCGGAAAGCGGTGACGTCCGGCCCGACCGCCTCGACGGTTCCGGCGGCGTCGAAGCCCAGCACGCGCAACGCCCCGTCGGCGGGGGCGGCGTTGGCGCGCAGCTTCACATCCACCGGGTTGACCGACACGGCGCGCACCCGCACCAGCAGATCGCGCCCCGTGGGCGTCGGGGTGTCGAGCGTGACGTCGATCAGGGAGTCGGGGTTGGTGACGGGCAGGGCGGCGCGGTAGCCGATGGCCTTCATGGTCGGATCATCCTGTGGGTGGGGGGGAATGACCCGCAGCCTGACCCGTTTTCCTGGATTTCAGAAATTCATAGTTTTTCTTTCATCGATGCGATTTGTGAATTTATAGGGCGAAAGGCCATCCGGCGCACGGCGTTGGGAATAGGCGCTGCGGCGGCGTGTTTGTTCAGACACGGCCCCATTGGTTTTCCCGCTCACGCCCCCCGTTTCAACCGGTTCCGCCCAGCAGGTCCACCGCCATGCGCACGCTCCTCAAACCCCTTCGCTTTGCCGCCCTGTCCGCCCTGCTGCTGACGGTGACGGGCTGCGTCCATCATCACCGCGCCTATTATGCGGATCCCGTCCCGGCCTACCGACCGCCGGTCGTGGTTGGCCCGCGTTACTACGCGCCGCCGCCGCCCATGGTGTATGAGCGCCCGCGCTACGCCCGGCCCTGGCATCACCACCGTCGTCACGGCTGGTGAGCACTGGCCAAAAAAAGAGCCGGGCGCTTGCGGCACCCGGCTGTCAAGGGAAACCTCTCCCCAGGAGAATGCGAGAGGCTGGAGGACAACACCACGAAGAGACGTTCATGAGCGGTCAAACTCATGGACGCGATCCGGGCCGACGCCGACGGCGCACCGTGGCGACGCCGACCCGAACCGCTGCAACGACCGGCCCACGTCTCGAAAAAAGCCGGTCGATCCTCAATCCGCCGTCGATCAGAAGGCCAGGTTGGTGGTGAACAGCACCACGTTGCCCTTGTCCTTGTTGGCGGCGACGTCGGAGTTCAGCTTGAAGTAATTGTACTCACCGCCGACCGACAGGCCGGGGGCGATGACGTACTTCGCGCCGACGACGTATTGCTGGAACTGGTTCTTGCCACGGACGGTCAGGCTGCCCGCGTCCTGGGCGTCGAGGTAGGAGGCGCCGACCGTGATCGCGCCGACGGTGTATTGCGCGCCGAGCGTCCAGACGTTCTGCGACTCGCGGCTGGTAGCCGCCAGGGTGGTGGTGCGCTTGGCGTAGCCGCTCTTGCCCGACCAGGCGTAGCTGCCGCCAACCTTGAACCCGCCGTAGCCGACCGACAGGCCCGCCATGGTCGAGGACAGGTTTTCGAAGGTCGCGGTCGAGGTGGAGGAGCTTTTCGCCGTGCCGCCCAGGTAATACAGGCTGGCGCCGAGGCTGACGTCGCCGAAGGTCCCGGCGTAGTTGCCGCCGACTTCGTACACGTCGCTGTAGGCCCCGGTCAGGTTGCCGTTGGGGGCGGCGGTCTTGCGGCGGGTGACGTCGGTGTTCTGGCTGTCGGTGTTCGGCTGATAGGTGACGCCGAACTGGAAGCCGGAGAATTTCGGCGTCAGGTAGGTCAGGCGGGTGGCGTTGTTGCCCGAGGTCAGCGTGCGCAGGTTGCCCGCCGTACCCGGCAGGTTGCCGCCGGTGCCGCCCAGGAACGCCTGCATGTCGCCGTCCACGCCGCCCGTGCCCCAATCGGACGGGGCGATGATGGCGTATTCGTCCGACAGACCGTTCTGCTGACCGGCGCTGACCGTGCCGAAGCTGCCGTTGGCGAAGATGTAGGCGCGGTCGCTGACCAGGTTGCGGCTGGCGTCCGTCACCGTGCGGATGCGGGCACCGTACTCCAGGCCGTTGTCGGCCTTGGCGATCGGGGTGATGACCAGACGCAGACGGTTGCGGAAATCGGTGGACCGCAGACCCTGGTCGCGGTCCTGGCCGGTGATGCCCGCTTCAAAGAAGGCATCGCCGCCGATGGTGATGTCGAACTTGGATTTCGACTGGGCAAAGGCCGGGGTCGCCGCGCCAGCGGTGAGAGCGACGGCGGCGACGCCGAGCGAGAGAACCAGACGTGACATACAGTGTTCCTCCATGGGTAAAGCGCAGTGTGTTTCCTGCCACAGCCGTGATCGGCTGTTTCGTGACCGCGTGTTCGGCCCGGGGGCCGTCGCGATGTTCCGATGTGGTGTTTGGCGCTGGCTCACCCGCCCGGCCGGTCGTGATCGTCGATCCAGGTCCGGCCGTCGCGTTCGATCAGGGCGATGGCGGCGGACGGCCCCCAGGTGCCGGCGGTGTAGGGGTGCGGGCGGCGCGGGTCGCCCGCCCAGGCGTCCAGGATGGGTTCGGCCCAGGACCATGCGGCCTCCACCTCGTCGCGGCGCATGAACAAGGTGGGGTTGCCGCGCACCACATCCATCAGCAGCCGTTCATAGGCGTCTGGGAAGCGGCTTTTGAAGGTTTCGGCGAAGCTGAGGTTGAGTGCGGCCTCGCGCAGGCGCATCCCGCCCGGCCCCGGCTCCTTCGTCATCAGGTGCAGGCGGATGTGTTCGTCGGGTTGCAGGCGCACGACCAGCCGGTTCGGGGCGACGCCACCGGCGGCGGCGGGAAAGATGCTGTGCGGGATCGGTTTGAAGGCGATGACGATTTCCGACACCTTCGCCCCCAGCCGCTTGCCGCTGCGCAGGTAGAAGGGAACCCCGGCCCACCGCCAATCGCGGATCTCCGTCTTCAGGGCGACAAAGGTTTCGGTCGCGCTCTCCGCCCCGACCAGCGGTTCGGACAGATAGCCCGGAACCGGCTGCCCATCGATCGCTCCGGCGCGGTACTGGCCGCGCACGGTCAGCAGATCGACGTCGGCCCCCTCGATGGGGGCGAGCGCGCGCAGGATCTTCAGCTTCTCGTCGCGCACCGCGTCGCGGTCGAGCGTGGCGGGCGGGGCCATGGCGACCAGGCAGAGGAGCTGCAACAGGTGGTTCTGCACCATATCGCGCAGCGCGCCGGAGCCGTCGTAATAGCCGCCGCGATTTTCCACCCCCACCGTTTCGGCCACGGTGATCTGCACATGGTCGATCCAGGCGCTGGACCACAGCGGTTCGAACAGGGCGTTGGCAAAGCGCAGAGCCAGCAGATTCTGCACCGTCTCCTTGCCCAGATAATGGTCGATGCGGAAAATCTGGGATTCGGTGAAGACGCGCCCGACCTCGTCGTTGATGCGGCGGGCCGACGCCAGATCGTGGCCCAGCGGCTTTTCCAGAACCACGCGCGACCGTGCCGTGATGGCCCCGACCGCGTGCAGGCGCTGGCTGATCGGGCCGAACAGGTCGGGGGCCGTGGCCAGATAGAAGACGCGGACGCGCTCGGGATGCTGATCCAGCGCCGCGCCCAGCGCGCGCCACCCCTCGCCGCTGCGGGCGTCCACCGCCGCGTAGGACAGGCGGCGGGCGAAGGTCGCCCACGCCTCCTCGGTCAACGCCGCGCCGACGTGGCGGTCGAGCGCCTCGCGCACCTGGGCGCGGTAGGATTCCTCGTCCATCGCCCCGCGCGCCACGGCGATGATCCGCCCTTCGGTCGGCAATTGGCCGTCCAACTCGCGGTGAAACAGCGCGGGCAGCAGCTTGCGCATCGCCAGATCGCCGGTTCCGCCAAAGACGACATAGTCGAACGGCGCGATGTGGGGGGATGGAGAAGACATGAGCGGGGCCTCGCGCCGCCGGGGGGACCGGCGTCGTCAAACAGGGGGCTTCGGGACGAAGCGGGGGAAGGGGTGGGGGACGGGCGGTCAGCGCCGGGGCGTTGCGGTCATTCAGGCGGCCTTGATGTCGCGCAGGAAGGTGGCGATTTCCGCCTTCACGCGGCTGGTTTCATCGGACAGGGCTTGCGAGGAGGCGAGCACCAATCCCGCCGCCGCGCCGTTTTCGGCGGACGCCGCGCTGACGCTGGCGATGCTGGTGGCGGCCTCCTGCGTGCCCAACGCGGTGGTCTGGATGTTGCGGGCGATCTCGGCGGTGGCGGCGGATTGCTGCTCCACCGCTGCGGCGATGGCGTTGGTGACGTGGTTGATCTCGTCGATGCGCTGGACCACGCGGGTGATGACGGCCACCGATCCCTCGGTCGCGCTTTGCAGGGCGGCGATCTGGCGGATGATGTCGTCGGTGGCGCGGGCGGTCTGCTGGGCCAGGGTCTTCACCTCGGTCGCGACCACGGCGAAGCCCTTGCCCGCGTTGCCCGCCCTTGCGGCCTCGATGGTGGCGTTCAGGGCCAGGCGGTTGATCTGCGCGGTGATGGCGGTGATGACGCCCACCACGTCGCTGATGCCGATCGACCGTTCGACCACGCTGGAGATGGCGGTGTTGGCCTGCGTCACCTCGTCGATGGCCTGCCGGGTGCTGCGGGTCGATTGGCCGATCTGGCGGCCGATCTCGCTGATCGAGGCGCTCAACTGCTCCGCTGAAGCGGCGACGGTCTGGACGCAGCCCGACACCTGCGCGGTGGCCGAGGTGACGGTCGCCGCCTGGTCCGTGCCAACGGCGACGCTGTCGGCCAGCCCATGGGCGACCTCCGCCATCTGGGCGGCGGCGTCGGCCATCGCGTCCAGCTTGTCGGACACGGCCACGTCGAACGATTGGGCGAGCTGTTCGATGGTGCGGGCGCGGGCCTCGCGGGCCAGACGGTTGCCCTCCTGCTCGGCGGCCAGACGGCGGGCGGTCAGCGCGGTGGTCTGCAACACGGCCGAGGCGCGGGCGATGTCGCCCAACTCGTCCTTGCGGCTGGTCCCGTACAGCGTGATGTCCAGCGCGCCGTCGGCCAGTTGCATCAGGTCGCGGACGATGGCGCGCACCGGGTTCGTCAAGCCGAGCTTGGCGACGATCAGGCCGTAGAGCGTGCTCAACAGAATGCCGCCCAGCGCCACCGCCGCCATGGCGATGGTCAGGCTGTGGCGCTGCTCCGCCGCCGCGTCGTTGATGCGGATGCCCTCGGTGTCGAGCGCGTCGGTGAAGACCTTGATCTTGCGGTCCAGCTCGCTGACCAGCGCGCCGGATTTCTGCACGCTGGCGACCACGGCGGCGCGGTCCTCCTCCTGGCGGGACTCCTTGGCCTTGCGCGCCAACTGCATGGTTTGCAGGGTCTGGCCCATATAGGCGCGATGGGCGGCGGTGATCGCGGCCAGCGCGTCCTTGTGCTCCGCCGCAACCATGCCGTTGAGCAGAGCGACGCGCTGGGCGAACTGACGGCTGGCGTCCTGAAGGGCGAGCGACGTCTCCGGGGCGTCCGCCGGGTTCATCGCCATGCGGCTTTCCGCCCGGTTCATCGCCACCACGTTGGTGCTGAGGCGCGCGCCGGTCTTGATGACGTCGCCGGACAGGGCGATGCGCTCCGCCGCCGCGCCGATCTCCGTCATCCCGACCACGCCGATGCCGCCGACGACCCCGCACAGCAGGGCCATCGCCGCGACGATGATGATGATCTTCCCTCTCATGCGAAGCGTGGCGAGCATGGCGGAACCCTTTGGGACAGGACGGCCCGTTGCCGCCGGGCGGTGTCGGCCCGGCGGGGGAAAGGCAGGTCGGTTGCGGTGTGCGGGGGCGGGTCAGGCGGCGGGAAGCACCGGCGCCTTGGTGGGATCGGCGGCCAATCAGCCGCCCTTGAGCCAACCGCCTTCGACCCAGGTCCCCAGAACCTGGAGATCGTCGGTCAACAGAACGAGGTCGGCTTGCCAGCCGGGGGCGATGCGGCCCAGCCGGTCGTCCAGACCCAGGAACGCCGCCGGGTGGCGGGAGGCGAGCGCCAGCGCGTGTTCCACCGGCAGGCCCAGCAGGTCGCGGCAGTTGCGCACCGCCTGGGCCATGTCGATGTCGGCCCCGGCCAGCGTGCCGTCTTCCGTCTCCAACCGGCCGTTGCGGCGCAGGACCCGACGGCCCTGGAGGTCGAATTCGCTCACATCGGTGCCGGTGGCCATCATCGCGTCCGTCACCAGCATCATGCGGTCGAACGGCTTGGCCGCCAGCGCCAGACGCAGGGTCCCGGGATGGACGTGGATGCCGTCCACGATCAGGCCGCACCAGCTGTTCGGGTCGAGCAGCGCGGCGGCGATCAGGCCCGGTGCCCGCGCGGTCAGGGGCGGCATGGCGTTGAACAGATGGGTGAAGCCGCGCACGCCATGGGCCAGCGCGTCGGTGGTCTGTTGCCAATCCGCCGCCGAATGGCCCGCCGACAGCAGGATCCCGGCCCCGGCCAAGCGGTCGAGCGTGGCGCTGTCCACCGTTTCCGGGGCCAGCGTCAGCAGCACGCGCCCCACCGCCGGGTCCGCCGCCAGATCGGTCAGCAGCGCCAGATCCGCCGCCGTCGGGCTGCGGATGAAGCGCGGATCATGAACGCCGGGGCGCTGCGGGCTGATGAACGGCCCTTCGAAATGCACGCCCAGCACGCCGCTGCCGGGGATCGCGCGGGCGGCGATCACCGCGTCGGCGGCCCGGCGCAGCCGGTCGGGGGCGTCGGTGATGATGGTGGGCAGCAGGCCGGTGGTCCCGAACCGCCGGTGGGCGGCGGCGATGGTCTGCACGCCGGTCAGCGTCGGCTCGTCGTTGAACAGCGCGCCGCCGCCGCCGTTGACCTGCACATCGATGAAGCCGGGGGCAAGCAGGCTGCCCGGCGGCAGATCCACCGGGGTGGCCCCGTCCGGGTCCAGCCCCGGCCCGACGGCGACGATGCGCCCGTCGGCGATCAGCAGGTCATGGCCATCGACGATCCGCTCGTCGAGCAACAGCCGCCCGCCGCGCAGAAGCTGGGCCATCAGATCGTCTCCGTGACTTTGCGCAGGTTGGCGGGGGCGTCGGGATCCAGGCCGCGTTCGCGGGCGATGCGCCCGATGGCCATGTAGAAGCTTTGCAGCGCGGCCAAGGGTGCCGTGGCCGGGCCGACGTCCGGCACGGTGGGCAGGGTGACGCTGCCCGCCACATCCGGCACGGTGGTGAGAACCGGGCCGCCCAGCCCGACGATGCGTTCGACGATGTGCCGCGTCGTGTCCGCCGAGGCGTCGGGCTGGGACAGGGCCAGGACCGGGAAGCCCGGGCCGACCAGAGCGAGGGGGCCGTGCAGCACCTCGGCGGCGCTGACCGCTTCGGCGTGCAGGCGGGAGGTTTCCTTGCACTTCAAGGCCATTTCGTTGGCCACGCCGAACCCGGCCCCGCGCCCGACAACGTAGAGGTCGCGCACGGCGGTCAGCGCCTGCAAGGGGGTGTGCCAATCCAGCGTCGCCGCCTGGCGCAGCGTGTCGGGCAGGGCGGCGATCTCGGTCAGCAGGGACTGATCGCGGCTCCACTGCGCGGTCAGCAGCAGGAAGGCGGCCATGGCGGACAGGCAGGATTTGGTGGCGGCCACGCTCAATTCCGGCCCGGCCGACAGCGGCACGCACAGGTCGCACAGCGCGGGCAATGGCGAGTCGAGGTCGTTGACGAAGCCGACGACGATGGCCCCGGCCTCCTTGGCCGAGCGGGTCAGGCTGAGCAGATCGGGGCTGCGGCCCGACTGCGACACCGCGATGAACAGCGCCCCGGCCATGGTCAGGCGGCGGCCGTAGATCGAGGCGATGGAGGGGCCGACCGAGGCCACCGGGATGTCCAGATGGGTTTCGATCAGGTATTTGCCGTACAGGCTGGCGTGGTCGGAGCTGCCGCGCGCGCAGGTGATGACGACGGGGGGCGGGTTGGCCCGCAGCCGGTCGCCGAGCGCGGCCAGGGCCGGGGTGGCCTGTTCGGCCAGACGGGTGACGGTGTCGGCGGCCTCGGCGGCCTCGAAGGCCATGCGCGGGTCGGACGCCGAAAGGGTGAAGAGGGTCATGAACCGGCCTCGCTGTCGTGTCGGCTGGGTATGGAAGGGGCGGAGAGTTGCAGCTCCACGACGAAGTCGTAGGCGTCTCCCCGGTAATGGGACCGCACCAGCTCCAACATGCCGCCGGTGGGCAGGAAGGTGCGGCGCTCGATGAGCAGGGCGGGGCTGCCGGGTTGGGTGTCCAGCAGCTTGGCGTGGTCGTCGGACAGGGACGTGGCGCTCAACCGCTGGAGCGCGCGGTGGGGGATGTGGCCGCGCGCCCGCAGCACGTCGTAGAGGGACCCGGTGATGGCGCCGGGATCGGGCAGGAAACGGCTGGGAACCACGGAATTCTCGATCGCCATCGGCACGCCGTTGGCCAAGCGGATGCGGCGCAACCGGCTGACCCGTTCGCCCAGCGACAGGCCAAGGATCAGCGCCTCATCCGACGTCGCCGTGCCGGTGGTGCGGTCGAGCCAGACCGATCCGGCGGTCAGCCCGCGCGACTGCATGTCTTCGGTGAAGCTGGTCAGCACCGACAGCGGCTGTTCGACGCGCGGCGGGGCGCTGACGAAGGTTCCGGCCCCCTGGCGCTGTTGCAACAGCCCTTCGTCGGTCAGCGATTGCAGCGCCTTGCGCACGGTGACGCGCGACACGCTGAAGCGTTCGGCCAGCTCGCGTTCGGCGGGCAGGGCGTCCTGGTCGTTGATGGCCCCGCCCATGATGAGCTGGCGCAGATGCTGGGCCAACTGCATGTAGAGCGGCAGCGCCCGCGCCGACGACACGGCCTGATTGTTGAACAGCGGCTCGGCAGCGTTGGGGGCAGGGTTACGCATCGCGACGACTCCGTAAGACCAGGCGGGCGGCATCCGGACCACAGGCGGGGGCCGGGTGGGGGGCGGGGACCGGGCGGGGGGACGCGCCGCTCATGAGCGGTGCGCCTCGGCCAGGGCCGGGCCGAGAACGCCGCCCGAGCGCACAAGCGCCGCGCGGGCCTGTTCCAGACTCATGCCGCTGACCAGCAGGACGGCGTGCTTGGCGTCCCCGGCTTCCGCCAGGGCGGCCTCCGCCTGCGTGGCCTTGCAATCGGTGATTTGCTGGATGATGGCAATGGCCCGTTGATGCTCCTTGTCGTTTTCCGGGCGCAGATTGACCATCATGTTGCCGTGGACGGCCCCGGTGCGGACCATCAGCGTCGTCGAAAACAGGTTCAGAACCACCTTTTGCGCGGTTCCCGCCCCCAGGCGGGTGGAGCCGGCGACGACCTCCTCCCCCGTTTCGGTCAACAGGGGGAAATCGACGCTCTGCATCAGCGGGCTGTGGGCGACGCTCGACACCCCGATGGTCAGAGCACCGCGCGCCCGGCCTTCCTGCGCCGCGCTGGTGGTGAAGACGCTGGACCCGCTGGCCGACACGCCGATCACCACATCCTGCTCGTTGCAGCCGCAATCCAGCATGCGCAGGCGTCCGGCGTCGGCGTCGTCCTCGTGCCCGCCGGGCATCCCGCGCGAGAAATCCAGGCCGCTGGCCAGCAGGATGATGGTGCGCGCCGCCGGAAAGCCGAAGGTCGCCCGCAGCTCGATCCCATCGACCGCCGCCATGGCGCCGGCCGACCCCGCCCCGACGTAGAACAGCCGCCCGCCGCGCGTCAGCCGCGCCGCCGCCGCCTCCACCGCCGCGACCAGCGTCGGCAGGCAGGGCAGGCAGGCGGCCACCGCGTGCGCTTGGCTGGCCCACAGGGTTTGAACGATCTCCTGCGGATTCCACTGATCGAGCGTGGCGTATCGGGGGGAGATCGCCTCGGTGCGCATGGACGGGTCCCTTGCTGGGTCATTGGTATCTGATTGGTCTTATGTTTAGGACCAATTTATCAGACTGTCAACAGGCTTGATTGTTGGGGAATTCGCTTGTTTCTCACGCCGCGCAATTTTCATGAACGCGTTGATTTTCATGGAGTCTGTTGGCGTGAATCGCCGCCCGTGATCGATGTCCGTGGGGTGCGGCGGGGAAAATCGGGGCAAAAATTTTTGGTGGGCAAAAAAATGGTTTCCTTTTGGTATTGTTTTGGTATCGTCCTAGTACAGCTGACGTGGCCGGGACGGCGTGTCGGCAGGCGGGCCGCGAGGGGTCCGAACAACCGGCTCAATCCAATTTTGATTCGAACGGGCCAATTTCATTCGAACGGGAGGGTACGCACGATGAAGCGCGCTTTGACGATGTCGGCTGCGGTGGTGGCGGTGTGCGCCAGCTGGGCCCCGATGGCCCAGGCGGCGAGCACTCTGGTGATCGAAAGCTGGCGCGCCGACGATCTGGCCATCTGGCAGGACAAGATCATTCCGGCCTTTGAAAAGGCCCATCCCGACATCAAGGTGACGTTCGCGCCGACCGCGCCCAAGGAATACAACGCCGCCCTGAACGCCAAGCTGGAATCCGGGACCGCCGGTGACATCGTCACCTGCCGCCCGTTCGACGCGTCGCTGGAGCAGTTCACCAAGGGCCGCCTGGCCCCGCTGAACGATCTGCCCGGCATGAACAACTTCAGCGCCGCCGCCAAGCTGGCCTGGAGCACCGACGACGGCAAGACCACCTTCTGCGTGCCGATGGCCTCGGTGCTGCATGGCTTCATCTACAACAAGGAAGCCTTCGACAAGCTGGGCCTGAAGGAGCCGAAGACCGAGGACGAACTGTTCGCAGCGCTCGACAAGATCAAGAAGGACGGCACCTATGTGCCGATGGCCATGGGGACCGCCGACCAGTGGGAAGCGGCGACCACCGGCTATCAGAACATCGGCCCGAACTATTGGAAGGGTGAGGAAGGCCGCAACGCCGTCATCCAAGGATCCCAGAAGCTGTCCGAAGGCGGTTGGGTGGAAACCCTGCGCACGCTGGCCAAGTGGGGTCCCTATCTGGGCGACGGGTACAAGGCGCAGTCCTACGCCGACAGCCAGAACATCTTCACGCTCGGCCGCGCGGCGATCTATCCCGGCGGGTCGTGGGAAATCTCGGGCTTCAACGCCCAGGCCACCTTCAAGATGGGCGCGTTCCCGCCGCCGGTGCGCAAGGTCGGCGACACCTGCTACATCTCCGACCATCCCGACATCGCCGTCGGCATGAACACCAAGACCAAGAACCCCGAAGCCGCCAAGAAGTTCCTGACCTGGGTGACGACGTCGGATTTCGCCAAGATCTACGCGAACGCGCTGCCGGGCTTCTTCAGCCTGCAAACCGCGCCGGTGGCGGTGGACGATCCGCTGGCCCAGACCTTCGTCGGCTGGCGCAACGGCTGCAAGTCCACCATCCGCTCGACCTATCAAATCCTGTCGCGCGGTGCCAAGCCGAACCTGGAAGACGCCACCTGGGGCGCGTCGGCCAACGTCATCAACGGCACCGAAACGCCGGAGAAGGCCGCCGAACGTCTCCAGGCCGCCCTGGCCAACTGGTACAAGCCGCAGCAGAAGTAAGCGTCCGCAGCGTGTGAGTGCCTGTTTTGAGTGTCCGCTGTTGATGGTCTTTTGTTGATGGCCTGCTGTTGATGGCCTGCTGTTGATGGTTTGCCGGGCCGCGTTCGCGCGCGGCCCGGCTCTCTTCAAAGACCACCGTTTTCTCACAACGAAAGGGTATGCCGTGGCGACGTCGGCACAGCGCAAACCAATCCGCTGGCACATTGGGGTGTTGCTGGCGCCCGCGATCCTCATCTACACGGTCATCATGCTGCTGCCGGTCTTCGACAGCCTGCGGATGTCGCTCTACGGCAAGGGGCCGGATGGCGCGCCGATGTTCGTCGGGCTGGCCAACTACACCACCCTGCTGACCGACAGCTATTGGCAGGGGCCGTTCTGGAACGCGTTGTGGAACAATGTGGTGTTCTTCATCATCCACATGCTGGTCCAGAACCCCATCGGCATCCTGCTGGCGGCGCTGCTGTCGCTGGGTAAGCTGCCGGGGCGCGAGTTCTACCGCACGGCGTTGTTTTTGCCGACCATGCTGTCCTTCGTCATCGTCGGCTTCGTCTGGAAACTGATCCTCAGCCCGGCCTGGGGCGTGTCGAAAACGCTGCTGGGGTCGGTCGGTCTGGGAAGCTGGTTCGCCCCCTGGCTGGGCCAGCCGGACACGGCGTTGATCACGCTGGCGCTGATTTCGGTCTGGCAGTTCATCGGTCTGCCGATGATGCTGATCTACGCCGCGATGATCGCCATCCCCGACGAGTTGATGGAGGCGGCCTCCTGCGACGGCGTGACCGGGATCAACCAGTTCTTCAAGATCAAGCTGCCGCTGATCTGGCCGTCGATCGGCGTGGTGTCGATCCTGACCTTCGTCGGCAACTTCAACGCCTTTGACCTGATCTACGTCAGCCAGGGCGCGTTGGCCGGGCCGAACTTCTCCACCGACATCCTGGGCACGCTGCTGTACCGCACCTTCTTCGGCAATCAGTTGCAATCCGGCGACCCCTTCATGGGGGCGACCATCGCCGGGGCCATGTTCCTCATCATCCTGTGCGGCGTCTGCGTCTATCTTTATGGCGTGCAGCGTCGGCTTGCCTACTACCAAATGTAAGGATTTCGGCCATGACGCAAGGCATCGCGCGCCGTTTCCAGATATCGACGCTGGCCGCCCATCTGGTTCTGATCGGCTTCACCCTGTTGGCGCTGGCGCCGACGCTGCTGGTGATCATGAACTCCTTCAAGCCGCGCAAGGAGATCTTCGGCGCACCGCTGGCCCTGCCCAGCTTCGAAACGATCACCCTGATCGGCTACGACACGGTGCTCAAGCGCGGCGACATTCTGCATTATTTCCAGAACAGCCTGATCGTCACCGTCTGCGCGCTGTTCTTCATCATCCTGTTCGGCGCGATGGCGGCCTTCGCCCTGTCGGAATACCGCTTTCCCGGCAACCGGCTGATCGGCCTGTTCCTGGTGATGGGCATCATGGTCCCGATCCGGCTGGGCACGGTCGGCATCCTCAAGCTGATGGTATCGCTGGGGCTGGCCAACACCCTGTTCGCCCTGATCCTGGTCTACACGGCCCAAGGCCTGCCGATGGCGGTCTTCGTGATGTCGGAGTTCATGCGGCAGGTGTCCGACGATCTGAAGAACGCGGCCCGCGTCGATGGTTTGTCGGAATACACCATCCTGTTCCGGCTGGTTCTGCCGGTGGTCCGCCCGGCCATCGCCACCATCGCGGTCTTCACCATGGTGCCGATCTGGAACGACCTGTGGTTCCCGCTGGTGCTGGCCCCGGGCGAAAGCACGCGGACGATGACGCTGGGCGCGCAATCCTTCATCGGTCAGTTCATCACGGATTGGAACGCCGTCCTGGCGGCCCTGACCCTGGCCATCGTGCCGATGCTGATCCTGTATCTGATGTTCTCCCGCCAGTTGATCCGGGGCATCACCGCCGGCGCGGTGAAGTGACCGAACGCCCGACGCGGCACGGGACTTGAGAGGAAATCATGGGCAAACTCGTTCTCGAAGGCATTTCCAAGCGTTTCGGCGCGGTCGAGGTTCTGAAGACGGTCGATCTCGACGTGGCCGACGGTGAGTTCATCGTCATCGTCGGCCCCTCGGGCTGTGGCAAATCCACCCTGCTGCGCATCATCGCGGGCCTGAGCGACCAATCCACCGGCAAGGTGCTGATCGGCGGGCGCGACGTCAGCAGCCAACCGCCGTCCAAGCGCGGCATCGCCATGGTGTTCCAGAGCTACGCCCTCTACCCGCATCTGACGGTGGAAGGGAACCTGACGCTGGGGCTGAAGCAGGCGCGCACCGCCGCGTCGCTGATCGCCGAGCGGGTGGCCGAGGCCGTGCGCATCCTGGCGCTGGAACCGTTCCTGAAGCGCCGCCCCGGCGAATTGTCGGGCGGGCAGCGCCAGCGCGTCGCCATTGGCCGCGCCATCGTCCGCCACCCCGAGGTGTTCCTGTTCGACGAGCCGCTGTCCAACCTGGACGCCGCCCTGCGCAACCAGGTGCGGGCGGAAATCGCCGATCTGCACCGGCGGCTTGGGGCCACCATGGTCTATGTCACCCACGATCAGGTCGAAGCGATGACGCTGGCCGACCGCATCATCGTGATGAACGGCGGCATCGTGCAACAGATCGGCACGCCGTCGGAGCTGTACCGCCGCCCGGCCAACGCCTTTGTCGCCACCTTCATCGGCTCGCCCGGCATGAACATGGTTCCGGGGACCGCCGGGGGCGGGGTGTTGACGCTGGCCGGGTCGGGGCGGCTGCCGTGCAGCGCGGCGGCCAACGGGGCCGTCACCGCCGGGATTCGTCCGAACGGCTTTGAGGTCCTGCCCGGTGGGAACGACGGGCTGGCGGGCACGGTCATCGCGTCGGAGTATCTGGGGGCGGAGAGCTTCTTGCGCGTCCGTCTGGCCGATGGCACGGTCGTCACCGTGCATGAACACCCCGATCACGGGTGGCTCATCGACCAGCCGGTGACGCTGCGGCTGCGTCCGGGCAACCTGCATCTGTTCGACGCGGAAAGCGGCTTGCGGATCGCCGAGGGGCCGGACGCGGCGGCCCAGCCCGCCGCCGCGCGGGTCGCCTGAGCGCCCGGTCGGTCCCGACCATAAGGACCTTTGCGCCATGACCACCGCCGCTTTCCCCGCCCATCCGCCCCTGGGCAGCGAGGCCGTTCCCGTCGTCACCGTCGCCGCCCGCGACGGCGCGCGGCTGGCCTTCGCCCGCCAGGGCGGCACGCTCTGCCAATGGTGGGGACAGGATGGGGCGGAGCGGCTCTATCTCAGCCCGGCGAATCCGTGGGTGACGACGGACGCCATTCGCGGCGGCGTGCCGGTGATCTTCCCGCAATTCGCCGCGCGCGGGCCGTTGCCCAAGCACGGCTTTGCCCGGACCGCCGTGTGGGCGCTGGTCGGGCAGGGCGTGGACGAGGCCGACGGCTGCGGTTGGGTGACGATGGCGTTGAACGACACGCCGGAAACGCGCGCCGTCTGGCCGCACCCCTTCCGCCTGGAACTGACCGCGCGCTTCGACGACCGCCGCCTGACGATCGGCCTGGATGTGGTCAACAGCGGGGGGGCCGCCTTCACCTTCACCACCGCGTTGCACAGCTATCTGCGCGCGGACGTGACCGACCGGGTGTCGGGCTTGGCCGGGTTGGAGCTGATCGACAGCGCCGACGGCGACCGTCGTTTGCGTGCGGACGACGCGCCGATCCCGCTCGACGCGCCCATCGACCGGATTTTCCTGAACGCCCATGCGCCGGTGACGCTGGAGCGGGGGACCGCCGGGTTGCGGGCCGGATTGCGGGCCGGATTGCGGATCGAGCAGAGCGGCTTTTGCGACGCCGTGGTGTGGAAGCCCGCCGCGACCGACCGTCTGCCCGCCCTGCCGTCCGACGGTCACAGCCGTTTCGTCTGCGTCGAGGCGGCGGTGATCGGCGCGCCGGTCACGCTGGATCCCGGTGAGCGCTGGAGCGGCGCGCAAACCCTGCGGGCGCTGCCGTAACCAACCTTCGACGCTGTTTTGCTTTTGTGGATGAGGAGACGTGGTTCCCATGACGTCCGCTGTCTATTTCTGTGTCGATGGCGGCGGTACGCGCAGCCGTGGCCGCCTGACCGACGCCGATGGCGTGACGCTGGCCAGCGCCGTCGATGGCCCTTGCAACCCCAACACCGATTGCGCCCGCGCGGTCGCCAGCGTCATGGCGCTGTGGCGGCGCTGCGCCAGCGACGCCGGGCATGATCCGGAGGATCGGGCGGGCATCACGCTGGCCATCGGGTCGGCGGGGCTGAACGTCATGCGCTCCCGCGCCGCCTTTGTCGCCGCCTGTCCGCCCTTTGGCCGGATTTTGCCGATCAACGACGGTTACGCCGCCCTGATCGGGGCGGGCGGTGGCAAGCCCTGCGGCATGGTGGCGGTGGGAACCGGGGTGACGGCGCGCCGCCTGCTGCCCGATGGCACGAATTTCTTCCGCGATGGCTGGGGTTGGACGGTCGGGGATCGCGGCGGCGGGGCGTGGATCGGCGTGCAGGCCTTCCGCCACGCGCTGGAGGTCAAGGACACGGTGGCCCCGCCCTGGCCCTTGGCCGACTCCCTCATCGCCACCATCTGCGGGGCGGAGACCCTGGACGACATCCTGGCCAACCCGAACCCGGAACGGATGGCCAGCCTGACGCCCTTCGTGCTGGCGGCGGCGGATGACGGCGACCCGGTGGCGCTGGGCATCCGCAACCAGGCGGTCGATCATCTGGTCGCCCTGGCCCGCGCGCTGCGGCTGGAGGATGCCGACACGCTGTATTTCTCCGGCGGTCTGGCGGTCCCGCTCTGGCCGTTCCTGGTCGAACGTCTGGGCCGCCCGATTTCCGAACCGCTGGCCGACGCGATGACCGGTGCCTATCTGCTGGCCTCGGGCCGCGCCCCGGCGGAGGTTGAGGTTTCCGGGTGAACAGGCCGGGGGGGGGCGGAAGTCAACTCCGCCCTCTCCAGCCGTGCTCCCCGCAGCCGCGCCCCTGCAGCCGCATATCGGCTTGCGCCATCACCGGGCGCGCGTGTTTTTCCGTTTGCGGGCTTCAACCCATCAAAACCCTTCCTCCGAGTCACGAAACCGCAACGGTGGTCTGCTACAAACCCGTGTGAGCCATCGGGTTTCGGCGCGCGTCGGTCGCGCGCACCACAGCGGGCGGCGGTCGCTTCATGACCTTGCTATCCACGGATGACACAGCGGACGGACGTCCGGCCCCGGCGGGCCGCGCGGCCGCACCGACGTCCGTGCCGCTGGATTGGCCGCCGGTGGTCGCGGCGCTGACTTACGCCTTTCAACCCATCGTCCAGACCCGCAGCGGGCGTTGTCACGGCTACGAGGCGCTGTTGCGTGGCTTCGAGCGCACGCCCTTCGCCGACCTGGACGCGCTGCTGGACGCCGCCGCTGCGGCGGGGCCGGTCGTTCTGGGGGCGGTGGAATCGGCCCTGCACGCCAAGGCGGTCACGGTCTACCGCACCATGGCCGGGTGGAGCGACTCCAAGCTGTTTCTGAATCTGGACGCTCGTTTGATCGGCCATCCCGATTCGCCGTGGCTGCCGCGCGATGGCGGTGGACGGCGGCAGAGCGGCATCGTGCTGGAACTGTCCGAACGGCGCGCCATCCCGCCCGGTGTGGCGGTGGAGGCGGCGGTCGAGCGCTACCGCCAGGGCGGGCTGGGCATCGCCATCGACGATTTCGGCATCGGCTTTGCCGGGCTGCGCCTGCTGTTCGAAGCGCGCCCCGATTACGTGAAGCTGCACGCCTATTTCATCCGCAACATCGACAGCGACGCGCGGCGGCGGGCGTTGGTCGCGGCGATGGTCGGCCACGCCCACGCGCTGGGCATCCAGATCATCGCCGAAGGGGTGGAAACGGCCAGCGAGTTCTACGTGTGCCGGGATCTGGGCTGCGACTTCGTGCAAGGCTTCCTGATTTCCCGACCGCGCGTTGGTGTTGGCGCGCTGCCCACCAGCTACGCCGCCGTCGTCGATCTCAACGCCCGCGACCGCCGCCAGCCGAGCGAGGCGCACCGCCGTTTGGCCGAGGTGATCGAACGGCTGCCGCCGCTGCGCGTCACCGCGCGCAAGACGGAGCTGCTCGATTACTTCAAGGGCGATTCCAGCGCCTCCATCGCCCCCATCGTGGACGAGCACGACCGCCCGCTGGGGCTGGTGCGCGAGCGTGACCTGAAGCGCTTCGTCTATTCCCGTTTCGGCGGCGAGCTGCTGCGCAACCGGGGCCTGGGCGACCGGCTGGACGATCTGGTCATCAAGATGCCGGTCTGCGACATCTCCACCCCGCTCGACCGGGTGATCGAAGCCTTTTCCGCCGAATCCGCCGAGGATGGCATCGTCATCGTCGAGGGCGGCGTCTACGCCGGGGTGCTGTCCAGCAGCGCCCTGCTGCGGTTGGTGCACGAACGCAACCTGGCCATGGCGACCGACCAGAACCCGCTGACCCGGTTGCCTGGCAACGCCGCCATCGTCCGCCACATCGAAACCGCGTTGGCCGACGGCGCGCGCGCCCACGCGCTGGCTTATCTCGATTTCGACAATTTCAAACCGTTCAACGACAGTTTCGGTTTCCGCCAGGGCGACCGCGCCATCCTGATGTTCAGCGAACGGCTGAAGGCCTGGGCGGCGACCGCGCCGGGCGATGCCTTCGTCGGCCACATCGGCGGCGATGATTTCTTCCTGGGCGTCAGCGGTGGCGAGGAGGAGGAGGTCGTGACCCGCTTGGCGGAGCTGCTGGCGCAGTTCCGTTCCGACGCCGAAAGCCTCTACGACCCGGCCACCCGGGAGGCGGGATCCTTTGTTTCCAAGGATCGTTACGGGACCGTTCGATCTTATCCGCTGCTGTCGGTCAGCGGTGTGGTGGTGGCCATCGCTCCCGGCCCGCACAGCCTGACGCCCGAGGCGATCAACGCGACCATCGCCGACAACAAAACCAACGCCAAGAGCGCGGCGGACAAGCTGTGCGTCATCCGCCTGTCGGGGGCGTGGTGAGGCGCTGAGCCGCATTGATTGTTTTAATTTGGAAATAAAATCCGTGGTCGGCGTTTGAGGCAGGGCAATCGATTGAACAAGGTTTTGTCGATCCGAGACAAACTTTGACACGGATTTCACGGACATTTTCCTTTTGCCAAGGACCAGGGCTTCGAAAGCTTCGCTCATTGACAGAAATCCGTGAAATCCGTGCCAAATATTGTCAGGCATCCCCGATCTCTTTGTTCAAGCGATTGCCCAGGCGTTTGAGGCAAAGCGTTGCCAGAGCGGCGTGACGCCGCGTAAGGTTGCAAAGACCAACCAATGCCCCGGATCGTTGCGATGCTCCCGGTTCTGTACAGCGAACGGCTTGTCTTGCGGCCCCGCGCGTTGGGCGATCTGGCCCAAATTCTGGCGATGGACGCCGATCCGGCGGTGACGCGCCATGTCGGCGGCCCTCCGACGGATTGGGCGGAGTACGCCCGTCGTTTGGCGGAGCGGATCGAGGCCTGTCATCCGTCCGGGCTTGGCTATTGGTCCTTCGCGGCGCGCCGCGCGCCGGAGCAATTTCTCGGCTGGGCGTCGCTGGTCCCTTATGAGGGGGAGGTGGAGATCGGTTGGCGGCTTGTCCCGACCGTCTGGGGGCAGGGCTTCGCGACGGAGGCGGCGACGCGGTTGTTGCGCCACGCCTTTGCCGAATTGGGGCTTGCGCGGGTGATCGCCACCATCGCGCCGGGCAATGATCGCTCGCGCCGTGTGGCCGAGCGGGCAGGCATGGGTTTCGTCGGCGCGGGCCTTTATGAGGGCGAACCGTGTATGGTCTATGAGGCGTTGGCCGCTTCCAACGCCGCTTCCAACGCCGGAGGTGGAGCGTGACCCGTCAGGCGAAATCGCGGAAGCTGTCCGCCGTGGCGCGGTCATAGCCCTGGCTGGCCCGCAGCAATTGTTGGGTGTAGGGCTGGCGGGCGTCGCCCCGGCGCAGCGCCTCCACCGTCAGCTCCTCCACCAGCCGCCCGCGATTCATCACCGCCAGCCGGTCGCACAGGTTGGCAACGACCGCCAGATTGTGGCTGACCAGCACCATGGTCAACCCATAGGTGGCGCGCAGGCGACGCAGCAGGTTGAGGATTTCCGCCTGCACCGACACGTCGAGCGCGGAGGTTGGCTCGTCCAGCAGCAGCACGCGCGGTTCCAGGATCAGGGCGCGGGCGATGGCGACGCGCTGGCGCTGGCCGCCCGACAATTGATGCGGGTAGCGGAAGCGGAAGGAGGGACCGAGTCCGACCTCGCGCAGCGCCCGGTTGATCCGGCCATCGGCGTCGTCCAACCCGTGGATGGCGACCGGCTCGGCCAGGATCCGGTCCACCGAATGGCGGGGGTGGAGCGAGCCGTAGGGATCCTGGAACACCATCTGGCAGGTCTTGAAAAAGCCCTTGCTCCGCGTCGCGGCCTGTTCGACGCCGCCGATGGACACCCGCCCGCTCCAGTCCGGGTTCAGGCCGCTGACCGCGCGCAGGACGGTGGATTTCCCCGATCCCGATTCGCCGACCAGCCCATAGCATTCGCCGTCCGCCACGCGCAGCGACACGCCATCGACCGCCACCATCCGTTGCGCCCCATGGCCGAAGGCGACCTGAAGCGAGTCGATGCCAATCATCGGGGGAACATTCATCGCAGGGCCTCCGCTGCCGGATCGTCGGTCAGCCACGCCGGATCGCGGGTCAGCACCGGCAGGTCGCGGCGGTCGTCGTCCAGCCGGGGCAGGCTGTCGAGCAGGCCGCGCGTGTAGGGGTGGCGGGCGTTGTGCAGATCGGCCGCGCGGCAGCTTTCCACCACCCGCCCGGCGTACATGATGAGCACCCGGTCGCAGAAGGACGCGACGAGATTCAGATCGTGGCTGACAAAGATCATGCCCATGCCGCGCTGGCCGCACAGATCGTCCAGGATCGCCAGAATCTGCATCTGCACGGTGACGTCGAGCGCGGAGGTCGGTTCGTCGGCGATCAGCAGGGCGGGGTCGGGGATCAGCATCATGGCGATCATGATCCGCTGGCCCATGCCGCCCGACACCTCGTGCGGGTAGCGGTCGTAAACCCGTTCGGGATCGCGGATGCGCACCGCCGCCAGCATCTCCAGGGCGCGGCGCTTGGCCTCGCGGGCGCTGGCGCGGGTGTGGACGCGGTAGGCCTCGGCGATCTGGCGGCCCACCGTCATCACCGGGTTCAGGGAGAATTTCGGATCCTGCATCACCATGGCGATGCCGCTGCCCCGGATGGCGCGCAGCCGCTTGTCGGAGGCGGTGCGCAGATCCTCGCCGCGAAAGGCCAGCCGGTCGGCGGTGACGCGCCCCGGCGGCGGGACCAGCCCCAGGATGGACCGCCCGGTCATCGACTTGCCGGATCCCGACTCGCCGACGATGCCCAGCTTTTCCCGGCCCAGGGTGAAGGAGACGCCGCGCACCGCTTCGGTCACGCCCTGGCGGGTGGGGAAGGACACGCGGAGATTCGACACCTCCAGCAACGGTTCGCTCATCGCCTCAATCCCCCTTCGGGTCCAGCACGTCGCGCAGCCCGTCGCCCAGCAGGTTGAATCCCAGACTGACGACGAAGATGGCCAAACCGGGCATGGCGGCGACCCACCATTGTTCGAGCACGTTCTGACGCCCGGCGGCGATCATCGCCCCCCATTCCGGCAGGGGCGGTTGCGCCCCCAGCCCCAGAAAGCCCAGACCGGCGGCGGTCAGGATCACCCCGGCCATGTCCAGCGTCGTCCGCACGACCAGCGAGGCGACGCACAGCGGCATGATGTGGCCCAGCACGATGCGCGGCCCCGACGCCCCTTGCAGCCGGGCCGCGCTGATGAAATCGGCGTGGCGGATGGTCAGGGTTTCGGCCCGCGCCAGACGGGCGTAAGGCGGCCAGGAGGTGATGGCGATGGCGATCACCGCGTTTTCGATGCCGGGGCCAAGCGCGGCGACGAAGGCCAACGCCAGGATCAGCTTGGGAAAGGCGAGAAAGATGTCGGTCACGCGCATCAGCGCGGCGTCGACCCAGCCGCCGCGATAGCCCGCGACCGTGCCGATCACCAGCCCGATCACCGGGGCGGTCAGCGCCACCAGCGCGACGATCATCAGGGTCAGCCGCGCGCCGTGGATCAGCCGGGACAGGATGTCGCGCCCGAAGCCGTCGGTCCCCAGCCAATGCCCGGCGGTGGGCGGTTGCAGCCGGTTGGCGAGATCCTGGTCATAGGGGTGATGGGGGGCCAGCAGCGGGGCGAGCGCGGCCACCACCACCAGCGCCAGCACGATCAGCAGGCCGACCATCGCCAGCTGGTTGCGGCGGAAGGCGCACCAGCCGACCCAGGCGCGGCCCAAGCGGGCCTGCGCGCGGGACTGCGGCGTGTCGGTGGTCAGCCACGCGCGCCAGGAGGAGCTTTGGGTTTGGCTGGTCATGATGGGAGCCTCATCGCGCGCGCGGGTCCAACAGGCGGTAAAGCAGATCGGACAGCAGGTTCAGCCCGATGAAGACGACGCCCACCACCAGCGTGCCGCCCAGCACCGCGTTCATATCGGCGCTGAGCAGAGAATTGGTGATGTATTGCCCCAGGCCGGGCCAGGCGAACACCGTCTCGGTCAACACCGATCCTTCCAGCAGATGGGCGTAGGACAGCGCGATGATGGTGATGAGCTGCACGGCGATGTTGCCCAGCGCGTGCCGCCAGACCACGCGCATCTCCGACAGCCCCTTGACCCGCGCGGTGGTGATGTATTCCTGGCGCAACTGGTCCAGCATGAAGCTGCGCGTCATCCGCGCGATGTAGGCGACGCTGTACAGCCCCAAAATCGACGCGGGCAGCACCAGATGGTGCAGGGCGCTCCAAAACACGTCCGTTTCCCCGGCCAGCAGGGCGTCGATCGTGGCGACCCCGGTGCGCGGATCCACCAGCCCTTCGTAAAAGACATCGACCCGGCCCGGCCCCGGGACCCAATCCAATTTGGCGTAGAACAGCAGCAATCCCATCAGCCCCAGCCAGAAGATCGGGGCGGAATGGCCGATCAGCCCCAGCAGGCGGATGATGTGGTCGAGCCAGCCGCCGCGATGGGTGGCGGCCAGCACCCCGGCGGGAATGCCCAGCGCCGCCCCGATCACCACGGCGACCGTCGCCAGCTCCAGCGTCGCGGGAAACACCCGCAGCACGTCCTCCAGCACCGGGCGGGAGGTGAGGATGGAGGTGCCGAGATCGCCCTGCATCACGGCCACGAGGTAGCGCAGGAACTGCTGCCACAGCGGCAGATCAAGCCCCAGCTCCACCCGGATGCGGGCGTAGGTTTCGGCGCTGGCGCGGTCGCCGACGATGGCCAGCACCGGATCGATCGGCACGACCCGGCCAATCAGGAACGTGACCAGGATCAGGCCGAACAGGGTGGCCGCGACCGAGGCGATCAGGCCAGCGGCGCGTGTCAGCGCGCGCGGGGGGGAACCGGTCAAGCGCTTCGCCCTCGAATGGTTTCAACCGACAAGAATGACAGGCAATCACACTCGCCGCCGTCTGCAAAGCCTTGTGTCACAAAAGAGTGGGATGTTTCTGGCCCTTTGGTCAGGAACGCGGGCGCGTTGAAGCGGACTCCGCCGCCGTTTATGGTGGGGACCGACGCGGCGACCGATGGCGCTGCCAAACCTGTTGGGGGGATTGACATGCGGATCGACGGCGAAGCCTACCGGACCATCTGGCCGGTGGAGGGTGGGGCGGCGGTGGCCATCATCGATCAAACCCGCCTGCCGCATGATTTCGCCATCGTCCATCTGACGACGCTGGAGGAGACCGCCCACGCCATCCGCGCCATGCTGGTGCGCGGCGCGCCGTTGATCGGGGCGACGGCGGCCTATGGCGTGGCGCTGGCGATGCGGGCCGACCCGTCCGATTCGGGGTTGGAAACCGCCTGCGCCACCCTGCTCGACACCCGCCCGACGGCGGTCAACCTGCGCTGGGCGTTGGAGCGGATGCGCGACCGGCTGGCGGCGGTCCCGACCGCCTTCCGCGCGACGGCGGCCATGGGCGACGCGGCGGTGATCGCCGACGAGGATGTGGCGATCAACCACGGCATCGGCCTGCACGGGGCGACGCTGATCCGCGCGGCCGCCCGCCGTAAGGGCACGGACGAGCCGGTGCAGGTGCTGACCCACTGCAACGCCGGGTGGCTGGCGACGGTCGATTGGGGCACGGCGCTGGCCCCGGTCTACGCCGCCTTCGACCAGGGCATCCCGATCCATGTCTGGGTCGATGAAACCCGCCCGCGCAACCAGGGGGCCAGCCTGACCGCCTGGGAGTTGGGCCGCCACGGCGTGCCGCACACGGTGATCGCCGACAACGTCGGCGGCCATCTGATGCAACATGGCATGGTCGATCTCTGCATCGTCGGCACCGACCGCACGACGGCCACCGGCGACGTCTGCAACAAGATCGGCACCTATCTGAAGGCGTTGGCGGCCTTTGACAACGGCGTGCCCTTTTACGTCGGTCTGCCGTCACCGACCATCGATTGGGGGATGAGCGACGGCGTGCGCGAAATCCCCATCGAGCAGCGCGACGGGCGCGAACTGACGCACATGACCGGGCGCACCGCCGATGGCCGACTCGAAACGGTCCAGATCACGCCCGACGGCAGCGCGGTGGCCAATTACGGGTTCGACGTGACGCCCGCCCGTCTGGTGACGGGTCTCATCACCGAACGCGGCGTGTGCCCGGCCAGCCGCGAGGGGCTGCTCGGCCTGTTTCCCGAACGGCGCTGACGGGGACTGTTGTCTGCCGTGTTGTCTGGCGGTGGGGATCAGCTCACCGCCGGGCGGCGCAACAGGCGTCGCCACAGCGGGCGGGGGCGGGGGGCCGCGTCCTGTTCGGCCAGCCATTGATCGGCCAGTTCCCGCACCTGCCAATCACCGAGGAAGCGCTCGCAATCGACGGCGGCGTAGAGGCGCACGCGCTCTTTGCCGAGTCGTTCGAAATACTCCAGCGTTCGTTGACGGTCGACGTCTTCCAGGATCCGCTTGCGGTCGGCGGATGGGCGTCCCGTGGCGAGACGGGAGGAGAGACGGCGGTGTCCGCCTTTGTGCGATTCCCCCATGCCCACATAGTGGGTGAGTTGCGACACCGGCGCAAGTGTTTGATCGGCAAGCCCAACGCCGGGCCGTGCGGCGTTCTGTCCCGCAATCGGCACAACCTCCGCCTGTGGGGTGGCGGGGCGATGGTCCCGGAATGGTCACAGCGGCCACCGTCCGGCCACCCCATGTCCGTTGGGTGATGACGCGCGTCGGCGGTTGCCGGGACGTGGGCATCAAACCGTCGAACACAGGAGACAAGGAGAGGTCCGATGACCACGACGATTCAACGCACGACCATGCGCACGACCATGCGCCCGGCCACCGGTCTGACGCTGTTGGTGCTGGCGGCGGGTGTCCTGGGCGGCTGTTCGAACCTGAGCCACCGGGAAAACAACGCGCTGGTCGGCGGCGGCCTGGGCGCGACGGGCGGCGCGGTCATCGGGGCCGTGACCGGCGGCAGCGCGCTGTATGGCGGTTTGCTGGGCGGTGCGGCGGGCGCGGCGGTCGGCGCGCTGTCCACCGACGAGCGTCATGGGCGCTGACCGGGCGGTGTCCGCTTAACCCGCGCCCCCATCAACCGGCGCCCCCATCAACCGGCCCCCCCATCAACCGGCCCCCCATCAACCGGCGTCGTCCTCCTCATCCTCGAACTGGTCGAGGCTGAGGGACCGCACCTCCGGCGGCGGTTGCGGGGTGGGGGGCGGCATCGCCTGCGCCCGGCCCGATGGGCGCGGCGGCAGCCCGGCCCCGGGGCCTTTCAGCGGGCTGTTCAACGTGCCTTTCGGGCCGATGCTGGGTTCCTCGCCAAAGTCGGGCAGGGGCGGGACGCGGTCCATGATGATGCGGATCAGGCCGATGATGCGGTCGGTCTGCGCCCGCAACGCCGTTCCGCGTTCCCCGTCATAGAGCGGATCATCCAGGAATTTGCGGATCTCCACGACGCTGCGCAGCTCCACCCCGCACATCTCGTGCGTGCCGATGGGCAGCGCCTTCACCCGCGCGTAGGCGGCGAAAAAGGCGGCGGTCCCCTCGACGAACAGCACGACCATGCGGGTGTGCAGCCGTTCCAGCGCCGTGGTCATCGCGTCGATCAGGTCTTCCATCTCCTCCGGGGCGGCGTCCAACCGCTCCTGGGCGACGGCGGCGAGCGCGAAGAAGTCGCGGACCCGGCGGCTGAAGCGGCGGTAACGGGTCAGGCCGCCGATCGACACCCGTTCGCGCGCGTTCACCGCCTGCTCGTTGGCCTGCTTCAGTATGGCGTCCAGCCGCATCAGCAGCGTCGCGATTTCGCGCTGCCGCTGGGCGGGGGTTTTGGCGACCGGCGGGGACGCGGCGCGGCGTTGGTGGATCGGGCGGTTCATGCCGCTGCAACCATGTCCTTTCTCATCGACTCCATGGCCGTTGGGGTCGTGGTCCTGTGGCCGGCGGTCATTTCGCGGTGCGCACGGTCAGGGATTTTTGCGCGCCGTTGCGCACCACCGTGACCTGAACCGGGGTGCCGACGCGCAACAGGCCGATGCGGTTGCGGAAATCGGTGGCGCTGCGCACCGGGCGGCCATCGACGGCGATCACCACGTCGCCGCTGCGCAGGCCGCCGCTGTCGGCGGGCGATCCCGGCTCGATCTTGGCGATCAGCGCCCCTTCGTCGCCCACCAGATTCAGGCTTTCGGCCAGGTCGGGGGTCAGATCCTGGATGGCCACGCCCAGCCGCCCGCGCCGCACCTCGCCATACTCGCTCAATTGGTCGATGACCGAGCGGACGATGCTGACCGGCACGGCAAAGCCGATGCCGACCGACCCGCCCGCCGGGCCGATGATGGCGGTGTTGATGCCGATCAGCTCGCCGTTGAAATTGACCAGCGCCCCGCCGGAGTTGCCGGGGTTGATCGACGCGTCGGTCTGGATGAAATCCTCATACCCCTCGATCTTCAGCCCGCTGCGGCCCAGCGCGGAGACGATGCCCGACGTCACCGTCTGCCCCAGACCAAAGGGGTTGCCGATGGCCACGGCGAAATCGCCGACCTTCAGCTTGTCGGAATCGCCGATGGACAGGGCGGTCAGGCCCTTGGCCTCGATCTTCAGCAGGGCGATGTCGGTGGCGGCGTCGCGCCCGATCAGCTTGGCGCGCAGGCGGCGGCGGTCCTTCAGGGTGACGGCGATCTCCTGCGCGTTCTCCACCACATGGTTGTTGGTGACGACCAGACCGCGCGCGGCGTCGACGATCACGCCCGACCCGGCGCTCATCTGCGGGCGGGCCTGCGGCTGGTCGGGGATGTTGAAGAAACGGCGGAACAGCGGATCGCGCAGCAGCGGGTTTTCCGCCTGCGGTGCCCGCGACAGGACCGAGATGTTGACGACGGCGGGCGTCACCTGCTCTAGCATCGGCGCGATGGTGTGGACCCCGGTGACACCGGCGGGCAGCGCCGCCGCCGCCGGGTTGACCGCCAGACCGCCGCCGGGAACCAACCCCAGCGCCAACCACGCGCCGACGCCGACCGCCGCCGCCATCGCCGTCTTGCCCGTCCGTGCCGCCAACCGCGCCGCCAACCGTGACATGGGTCCGCCCTCTCCGTTGTGAACCGGGCTGATTTGGGAGAAAAGAAAAGCGTGTTCAAGCCCGTTGCCACCATCATAGCCGACGCCGACACCAGATCGGAACGGCCATGATGCGCCCGGGGGTGGAGCGGTGCAGGGCAATCGCTTGAAACATCGTGCGCCCGGGCGGAACAAGATCTGCCACGGATTTCACGGATTTTTCCACGGATTTCACGGAGCTGGTTTCGGAGCCATCCTGTTTGCAATCTTGCGATAAACCTCGTGACGGGATGCGGGAGGTTGTTGTGGTCGAAAATCCGTGCAATCCCTCATGTCGTCCGTGAAATCCGCGTCCATTCTTGCTTGCGCAACGAGGATCGCTCGTTCAAGCGATTGGCTCGGCGGTGTCGGATCGCTTGGCCCGGGGGGCGCTCTCGGGGTAAAGTGGGGGCACAGCCCATTGAGATGGGTGGTGTGGTTGGGGTGAAGCGCTTGGGGCGGATGGATGGGATGAGCGGCGGGCCACTCCTGGAACTGACCGAGCAAGATTACTTGCAGATGGAAGAGGCGCTGTCGCAATCGGCGCGCGGTCGGGCCTTTCTGCGCATGCGCGACCGGCGCAGCCGCGTGGTGGCCTCCGATGATTTCCAGCGTCTGGTCGGGCAATTGGAGGGGCAGGTCAACCGTCTGGCCGGTCTGGGGCCGATGGAGGCGGTGGGGATGGTCGGGGCCGGGGGCGACGACCAGCGGTTCCAGCAGGAATTGACCGCCATCACCCAGGTGGTGCGGGAGGCGCGCAGCGACATCGCCGCCCTGAAGGCGACCGACACCGGATCGAACCGGATCGAAGCCGCGACCAGCGAGCTGGACGAAATTGTCGCGGCGACGGAACGCGCGACCACCGATATCCTGAACGCGACGGAGAAGATCCAGGAAATCACCATGTCGATCCCGCGCGACGATCCCGATCTGGCCGAACAGATCGACGCGATCGAAGCCTGGTGCATCGAGGTGATGACCGCCTGCTCCTTCCAGGACATCACCGGGCAACGCACGACCAAGGTGGTGAACACGCTGCGCTACATCGAAGAGCGCGTGAACACCATGATCGAGATTTGGGGCGTGGAGCGGCTGGCCGGGGTCGGGTCCGGTGCCGGGCCGGGGGAGGACGTGACCTCCCACCGCAAGATCGGCGACACCCGGCCCGACGCGCATCTGCTCAACGGGCCGCAATTGGGTGGGCCGGAGGTCAGCCAGGACGCCATCGACGCCCTGTTCGACAGCTTTCCCGCCGCGATGGAGCGCGCCGAACCGGCGTTCGAGACATCGCCGCCGCCTCCTCCTCCTCCTCCTCCTCCTCCTCCGCCCCCTCCACCGCCCCCACCGCCTCCGGCAAAGAAGAAGGCCGCGTTGCCGCCGCCTCCTCCCCCCCCGGAACCGACCGGCGGCGGGACGGAGATTTCGCAATCCGACATCGACGCCCTGTTCGCGTGACCGTTTGAGTGATCCCTGATGGCGCAAGACGGCAAATCCCGCATCCGATTGTCCCAGGAGCAGCTCGACCGGGTCTGCGAACGCCACCTCCGTTTTCTGGAAGGGCGTCCGAACGGGGCGCGGGCCAATCTGCCGTTCTTCGATCTGTCGGGGCTGAACCTGTCGGGGCGCGATCTGACCGGGGCGCACATGTCCGGGGTCATTTTGCGCGACGCCAAGCTGGTGGGCGCGCGGCTGGACCACGCCGATCTGTACGGGGCCGATCTGCGCGGGGCCAACCTGACCGAAGCCCGCCTGTACCGCACCGACATGCGCGGGGCCAACGTGCGCGGCGCGCAGCTTGACGGGGCGACCATGGTCGAAGTCGATCTGCGCGACGGCAGCGTCTACAACCGCAGCAGCGACGGTGAGTTGAAGGTCGTCGGCTTCGACCCCGGCCCGGCGGACATGGCGTCGGCCCGGTTGACCAACGCCAACATGGCGCGCGCCCGGCTGTCGGGCAGCTTCGCCCAGGCCGCCGACTTCACCAACACCTCGCTGTCGGGGGCGCGGCTGGACCGCACCGACCTGCGCGGATCCAACTTCACCGGGGCCGACCTGCGCGGGGCCGACCTCAACGGCTCCGACCTGCGCGGTGCCATCCTGACCGGTGCCCATGTGGACGAGGTCGGGATGATGCAGGCGATCCGCAGCGACGAGGACGCCCGCCGCGCCGCCCGCGAGGCCCAAGCCGCCGCAGCGCCGGAGCCGGAGCCGGACGAGGAGGCGGTGGTCGCCGCCGAAATGCCGGCCCTGCCCGCCGAACAGCTCGACACCATGCTGAAGCAGCACATGATCTGGCTGGGTACCAGCGGCAAGCAGGGCAGCCAACTCGACCTCACCGGCCTCAATCTCGAAGGGGCCGACCTGTCGGGCAAGATCATGACGTTGGCCAAGGGGACCGGGGCCAAGCTGCGCAACGCCCGCCTGCACGGCGCGCAGCTTCAGGCCGCCCAGTTCGACGGGGCCGATCTGCGGTCCGCCGATCTGCGGTCGGCCGATCTGCGCGGGGTGAAGCTGGACCGCGCCATCCTGATCGATTGCCAATTGGACCACGCCAATCTTGGCATGCTGCTGATCAGCGCCGGGGCGAAGGTGATGCGCGCGTCGCTGGTGCGGGCGCGTCTGGCCGGGGCGTCGCTGTTGCAAACCAACATGAAGGGCAGCGACCTGACCATGGCCGACCTGACCGGCTGCGACCGCAGCTCGGTGGTGCTGGACGACGCCATCCTGGAGGGAACCCGGATGGGGGCGGCCTGAAGAGGGTGATCCGTTGTGGCCGTGTCGTCGGCGGATCAACCGGCAGGGGCGTTGCGTTGCGGGTGTCGAGGTCAAAGACGGCTTTGGTTCAATCGACAGAATTGTCAGACGGCGCGGATTGTTTGTTTTCTCCGCTGTTCCCTTGCATCGGAAGACTATTCCGGATGTGCGTTTTCATCCGGGCGGAATACTCTGTTTCAGGGATTTCCCTTTTGAGCGTTCTGGAAGGGTGTGTGTTGTTCTTTGTGGACGTTGTTCTTGATCGGTGGGATGGTGAAAGATGTTTGGTCTGAACGCCTTAGCTTGACGGGGTGGGGGAGCGGTGGCACGCTTTGACCAAGCGGGGCACACACGCCAACACGTCCCGCAGCGAACTGGGGGAACGTCAACGGCCATGACCAAGTCGGAACTGATCCAACGTCTGGCGGAGCGCAATCCGCATCTGTACCAGCGCGACATCGAGAAAATCGTCGGCACCATCTTTGATGAGATCAGCGAGGCGCTGGCCCGTGGCGATCGGGTGGAACTGCGCGGATTCGGCGCGTTCTCGATCAAACGGCGCGACGCGCGCACAGGTCGCAACCCGCGCACCGGGGAATCGGTTGACGTGGGCGAGAAATGCATCCCTTTCTTCAAGACCGGCAAGCAACTGCGGGAACGGCTGAACACCGACTGACCGCTCCCCGCCGGGCTTGGGGAACCGTTATCGCGAGGAATCGTCGCTGTGCGTTATCTGTCTTGGATCATCACCCTTCCGATCGCCCTGGTCGCCGTTCTCTTCGCGGTGTCCAACCGCGAGGGCGTGACCCTGTCGCTCTGGCCGCTGCCCTTCACGCTGGACGCGCCGCTGTATCTGGCCGCGCTGCTGGCGCTGCTGGCCGGGTTTCTGGCGGGCGGCTTCGTCGTGTGGAACAGCCAGCGTCGTCACCGCCGCCGCGCCCGCCGCGAAAGCAACCGAGTCCTGTTCCTGGAGCGTGAGGTGAAAGAGGCGCAGGCCCGCGCCTCCGCCGCTGAAAAGCGTCTGGCCGAGCTGTCGCGCCCGGTGTCCGGCCCGCTTGGCGGTTTGCCGGTGGCCGTGCCGTCGGCAAACGCGCCGACCAACGCGCCGACGACGGTGCACTGAGCCGACCCGATCCAACCCGATCCGGCTCGGCTCGGCTCCGCCGCCGCCATCCGTTCATAGGCCGTTCGTTTGCCGGATGGTCCGGCGGGCGTCGTCGTTTCGGGAGCCTTGCCGATGCGGATCATCCCCGGTGCCGAACTCCGCTCCGTCCTGCATTACCCGATGCTGGTCGAACGGATGCGGCAGACCTTCCGCGCCGGGGTGAACGCGCCGCAACGCCACGAACACCGGGTGGAAACCTATGGCAAAAGCGACGCGTCGCTGCTGCTGACCCCGGTCTGGCAGATCAACCAGGCGATCGGCCTGAAAATCGTCACCGTCTTCCCTGACAACGGCGCGCAGGATCTGCCCGCCGTTCAAGGCGTTTATCTGCTGATCGACGGCAAGACCGGGGTGCCGCAGGCCATCATCGACGGGCCTGCGCTGACCAAACGGCGGACGGCGGCGGCCTCGGCCCTGGCGGCTTCCTATCTGGCGCGGCCCGACTCCGAACGGTTGCTGGTGGTCGGCACCGGTGCCCTTGCCCCCGAACTGATCGAAGCCCACACGGCGACGCGCCGGATCAAGCAGGTGCTGGTCTGGGGGCGCCATCTGGACAAGGCCAGGAAAATCGTCTCCCGCTTCCACCGGCCGAAGTTCAAGATCGAGGCGACCGACGATCTGGAAGGGGCGGTGCGCGGCGCGCACATCATCACCTGCGCCACCCCGGCGACGGATCCGATCATCCGGGGGGCGTGGCTGGAGCCGGGCCAGCATCTCGACCTCATCGGCGGTTCCACCCCGGAGACGCGCGAGGCCGATGACGACTGCATCCGCCGCGCCCGCGTCTTCGTCGACACCCGCGAAGGAGCCTGCCAGGAAGCGGGCGACATCGTCCAACCCCTGCGCGACGGCGTGCTGACGGCGGACGACATCGCGGGCGACCTGTTCGACCTGACGCGCGGCGAACGGGCGGGGCGACGCTATTACGACCAGATCACCGTCTTCAAATCGGTCGGCACCGCGCTGGAAGACCTCTGCGCCGCGCAGTTGGCGGTGGAGATGGTGTTGCACAACGACTCGATCCGGTGAGGGGGAGGCGTTGGGGATGTTGGGTTTTTTGACACAGATGAACACAGATAAACACAGATGGACTTTGATGGCGGGTTGATGGCTTTGTGAGTGGATGGGTTCGATTGGTATTTGTTGATACAAGAAAAATCTGTCATTTATTGCGAATTTCCACAATAAAAGCCATTTATATCAAAAATCATCTTTCTAAATCTGTGTTCATCTGTGTTCATCTGTGTCAAAAAAAACAGACCCCCGCACCTCAAGCACGCCCCGGCGCACAGCCGATGGTGATCCGGCCGTCTCTCCCCCGCACTGGCGCGCGCCGGTTCCGCTTGCTAGGGTGCGGGCCGTTCCGATGACCTTGGTTTTGGGAGGCTCTGCCCCATGATCCCCGCCGCTTCGCGCGTGTTCTGTTCCATCGACACCACCGAGATCGACGGCGCGCGCCGCTTGGCCGCCCAGGTCAACGGGGTGGTCGGCGGCATCAAGCTGGGGTTGGAGTTCTTTTCCGCCCAAGGCCCGGCGGGCATCCGCGCGGTGGTGGGGGAGGATGGCCCGCCGCTGTTCCTGGATTTGAAGCTGCACGACATCCCCAACACGGTGGGGGCGGGGGTGCGCGCCGCCTTGCCGTTGAAGCCCGCCTTCATGACCATCCACAGCTCCGGCGGTCCGGCGATGATCCGCGCGGCGGCGGACGCGGCGGCGAGCGCCGGGGCGGACCGCCCGAAGATTCTGGCCGTCACCGTGTTGACCAGCCTGGACGATGGCGATCTGGGCAAGGTCGGGCAATCGGTCCCGGTGGCCGATCAGGTGACGCGGTTGGCCTTGCTGGCGCGGGATTCGGGGGCCGACGGCGTTGTCTGCTCCCCGGCGGAGGTCGCGATCCTGCGCGCCGCCTGCGGGCCGGATTTCATCCTGATGGTTCCGGGCATCCGCCCGGTCTGGGCCGCCGCCAACGATCAGAAGCGGATCATGACGCCCGCCCAGGCGCTGGCCGCCGGGGCCGATCACCTCGTCATCGGCCGCCCGATCACCGCCAGCGACGATCCCGCCGCCGCCGCCCGCCGCATCGCGGCGGAGATCGCAGAGGGCGTTGGGGGTGCGGCATGACCGTCGCGGCCAAAATCTGCGGCCTGTCGGAACCCGACACCCTGCGCGCCGCCGTGGCCGGTGGGGCGCGCTATGTCGGTTTCGTCTTCTACCCGCCCAGCCCGCGCGCGGTCGCCCCGGCGCTGGCGGGGGAATTGGCGCGGCTGGTCCCGACCGGCGTGCGTTCCGTCGGGTTGTTCGTCGATCCCGACGACGCCTTTCTGGAGCATGTCTTGGGGCAGGTGCCGTTGGACATGATCCAACTGCACGGGTCGGAAAACCCGCGCCGCATCGCCGAGATCAAGGCCCGCCACCGCATGCCGGTGATGAAGGCGATCAAGATCGGCGGGCCGGACGATCTGGCGTTCGCCGCCGCCTGCGCCGAGGTCGCCGACCGCCTGCTGTTCGACGCCAAGCCGCCCAACCGCAGCGACGCCCTGCCCGGCGGCAACGGTGTGGCCTTTGACTGGACGCTGCTGGCCGGTCGCCGTTGGGACAAGCCGTGGATGCTGTCCGGTGGGTTGACGCCGGAGAATGTGGCCGAGGCGGTGCGCGTCACCGGTGCGGCGGAGGTCGATGTCTCGTCGGGCGTGGAAGACCGGCCGGGCCACAAGGATGCGGGCTTGATCCGCGCCTTCCTGTCCAACCTGTCGGGGCTGTGAGATGAGCGCCCTCCGGCTGTCGCGCCTGTCGCTGGTGGCCGGGGTGGCGCTGTTCTTCACTCTGGTGGCCTGGGGCAACATCGCCGATTACGGCAGCAACTTCGCCTTTGTGCAGCATGTGCTGTCGATGGACACCACCTTTCAAAGCCCGGCGCTGATGGGGCGGGCGATCACCGACCCCACCCTGCACCACGCCGCCTATTGGCTCATCATCGGCTGGCAGATCCTGACGGCGGCGCTGTGCTGGGCCGGGGTGGGGCGGCTGTGGCGGGCGCGGGGCGCGTCGGCAGCGGCCTATGACACGGCCAAGGGGCTGGCCCTGCTGGGCGTGACCGCCGGGTTCCTGCTCTACGCCGTCGGGTTCGTCACCGTCGGCGGCGAGTGGTTCGCCATGTGGCAATCCCAGACCTGGAACGGCCAGCGCAGCGCCCATCTGTTCCTGACCATCCTGGGCGTCGTTCTGCTGCTGCTCGCCCCGCCGGAGACGGACCGGCGGTGAGGGGGCAATTGCTTGAACGAGCGATCATCGTCACGCCGGCAAGGATGGACACGGATTTCACGGACAAAATAAGGGATTGCACGGAGTTCTGACCTCGATCGTCTCAGGCATCCGGTCACGAGGTGTGTCGCAAGCTCGCAAACAGGATGGCTCTGGGACGCGTTCCGCGAAATCCGTGAGGAAATCCGTGAAATCCGTGTCCATTCTTGTTCCGACCGGGCGCACGATGCTTCAAGCGATTGCCCGGGCGGCGCTGATCCCCGCATGGTGTTGACCCGCCCTTTCGGCTAGGATGATGGTATGAGCGACACCACCTCCTCCCCGTCCGCCACCGAACTGTTGGGCGTGGTTCTGGACGAACATTTGCGCTGGATCGGGCAATGGCACCGCGCGGCCTTTTTCCGCGACGGGGTGGGCGGCGAACGCCCCGCCGCCCCCGCCGCCTTCGCCGCCTGGTGCGTGGCGGCCAACCGCGATGATCTGGTGCACCAACCCGCCGTTCTGAAGCTGGCCAACCTGCACGAACAGATGCACCGTCAGGCCAAGCTGGTGTTGCTGAAGGCGTCGGGCGGCGACACCCCCAGCGAGGGGGAGTATGAGGCGGTCATCGCCCGTTTTGAGGAATTCGTGCTGCATCTGCGCCGGATGGAGCGCGCCTTCGGGGCCGCCGCGTCCGGCCTGGATCCCTTGACCGGCCTGCGCACTCGGCGCGGGATGATGGAGGCGCTGGAGCGGGAGCACAACCGCTTCCACCGCACCGGCCAACCCTATTGCCTGGCGCTGGCCGACATCGACAAGTTCAAGAACATCAACGACACCTACGGCCACGACATCGGCGACCGCGTGCTGGCCGCCACCGCCGCCGTCATCAGCCGGGGCGTGCGCAGCTTCGACGAAGCCTTTCGCATGGGCGGCGAGGAGTTCCTTGTCTGCCTGAAGGAAACGGAGATGGAGGAGGGCTTCGCCGTCATCGACCGGCTGCGGCTCGACCTGATGGAGTCGCCGGTGCTGCTGGCCGATGGGCGGGAGATACCCGTCACCGCCTCTTTCGGCCTGGTGGAGGTGGAGGACGACGCCAGCATCGACGATCTGCTGATCCGCGCCGACCGCGCGCTCTATCAGGCCAAGCACGCCGGGCGCAACCGGGTGATCCGCCACGGCGTCGACCGCCCGCCCGCCGTTCCCGCCAGCAAACCGGCCCGCCCGCGCGCCTGATGGGGGCTGTGATGGGGGCTTGGGCGGCTGCGGAACATCCGCATCTTGGCTGAACTGGGGTGTGGGGAGTAGGATCGCCGCCAATTTCAGCCAATGGCGATCCAAACCCATGCGCATCGAACCCGCGTTCCCCAACCTGTTCATCCTCGACCACCCGCTGATTCAGCACAAGCTGACGCTGATGCGCGACAAGCAGCGCTCGACCGGCGGCTTCCGCACCCTGCTGCGCGAAATCTCGCTGCTGATGGGCTATGAACTGACCCGCGACCTGCCGCTGACCACCGAACGGATCGAGACGCCGTTGCAGGAGATGGACGCCCCGGTCATCCTGGGCAAGAAGCTGGCGGTCGTGCCGGTGCTGCGCGCCGGTCTGGGCATGTCGGCCGGTCTGCTGGAGCTGGTCCCGTCGGCGCGCGAGGGCCACATCGGCCTGTACCGTGACCACGACACCAAGCAGCCGCATGAATATCTGGTGAAGCTGCCGCCCGCCGATGGCCGCCTGTTCATCGTCGTCGATCCGATGCTGGCCACCGGCAACTCCGCCGCCCACGCCTGCGACGTGCTGAACCGCCATGGGGTCGAGGACGCCAACATCCGTTTCATGTCCCTGGTCGCCGCGCCGGAGGGTGTGCGCCGGTTCCATGAGTCGCACCCGGATGTGAAGGTGTTCACCGCCTCGCTCGACAGCCATCTGAACGAAGACGCCTACATCGTCCCCGGTTTGGGCGACGCGGGCGACCGCATGTTCGGCACCAAGTAACCGGCCCTGCGGCGGCGGTGCGGTGGGGCGGGGTGGTTGGGCCGGGATTGTTCCGGTTTGCGCAACACTCTTCCCCCGCGCCGCGCTCTTAACGGGTGGGGCGGAAACGGTTAACTCTGAACTCGTGCTTTTTGAGAGGAGTCGTCCGATGACCGCCGCTGTTCCCACCGTCCGCCCCGTGATCGCTTCGGTCGAAGGGATGCCCACCTCCGACGGGGCCGGGGTGTCGATGACCCGGATGCTGGGCACGCCGCGCCTGCGCACGCTCGACCCCTTCCTGATGCTCGACCTGTTCGGGTCGGACGAGCCGACCGACTATCTGGCGGGCTTCCCCGATCATCCCCATCGCGGTTTTGAAACCGTCACCTACATGCTGGCCGGGCGGATGCGCCACGCCGACAGCCGGGGGCATGAGGGGGTGATTGAAACCGGCGGGGTGCAGTGGATGACCGCCGGGCGCGGCCTGATCCATTCGGAAATGCCCGAACAGACCGAAGGGCTGATGAAGGGCTTTCAGCTTTGGATCAACCTGCCCGCGCGGTTGAAGATGACCGAACCGCGCTATCAGGAATTCCCCGCCGACCGCATTCCGGTGGAACAGCGCGACTCGGGCGTGCGGCTGGTGGTGATCGCCGGAACCACCGCCCAAGGGACCAGCGGGCCGGTGCGGGCGGAGGCGACCGACGCGCGTTATTTTGACGTGACCCTGCCCGCCGGGCAAAGCCTGGACGAACCGGTTCCCTACGGCCACACCGCTTGCCTGATCCTGTTTGAAGGCAGCCTGCGCGTGGGCACGGAAACGGGAGAGCGCAACGGCCCGCGCGTGATCGTGCTGGGGCCGGGGGATCGCATCACCGCCACGGCGGGTGTGACGGGCGCGCGTTTCCTGCTGCTGTCCGGCCGTCCGCTGGGCGAACCGATCGCCTGGGGCGGGCCGTTCGTGATGAACACGCGCGAGGAGGTGATCCAAGCCTTCCGCGATTACGAGGAAGGCCGGATCGGCTGATCGGTCGTCAAACCGTTCTCCTTGCGGCAACACACGCCTTGCGCGCCGTCGATCCCCGGTTATCATGCCCGCTCACGACAACCGGAACGGCGGCAAGGGGTCTGCGATGGGCTGGAGAGGTCTTTTGGGCGGGTTGGCGATGGCGGTGATGGCCGCTGTCTGGGGCCAGACCGCCGCCGCTGCGGATTTTTCCAAGGCCGATCTGGGGCCGGAAGGGGCCTGGACCAATCAATGCGATGTGGACCGGATGACCGACAGCAAGGTCTGTCGCCTGATGGTCTACCGCTTGTTTGACGACGGCAAGGAGGTCGGCTTCATCGCCTTGAGCGTCATTCCGACCGGCAGCGACTATCACTTGTTTTTGACCACCAGCCAGGGGCTGGTCGATTCCTGCGCCATCCGGGTGGATCGCCAGCCGCGCATCGAATCGCACATCGCCACGCTGAACATGTGCATGTTCCCGAACTTCGTGTCGGGCCGGGTCGCCGACCAGTTCCGCAACGGCTCCTCGATCCTGGTCCGCGTCAATTTCGTCAAGGCGGGCAAGCGCGACATCGATTTCCCGCTGAACGGCTTCTCGCGGAATTTCGAAGAGATGCAGCGCAATCTGCAATGACCGGCTTGGCCCGGTTCGCGGGTCGCTGACACCAAACGGGCGCGCTCAACCTCTTGGTCGGCGCGCCCGTTTTGCGTTTGGCGTGTTGCTGTCGGCGTGTTGCCGACGGGGTCAGTGCCGGGTGCGGGCCGGTGTGACGTACACGCCGTCCCAATCAACCCCCAGCAGGGCGTCGTCGCCCGCCGCTTCCACCAAATCGTCGTACTCGTTGGCGTCGATCAGGCCGAAGATCGAGGCGGTCCCGTTCGAGTCGAGATCGCACGTCACCACGCGCCCGCCCACCTCGACCGAGGTGAAATACACCTCCGGCAGTTCCAGGCTGTCGAGATCGCAGGTCACGGCCTGTTCGATGTCGTGGATGGTCCGCGCGCTCAAGGACGAGCGCAGGGAGGCGGCCTGGGACGCCCACAGGATGCGGGCAACCCGCGCGGCTGGTTGGGCATCAACCGAGGTGGCGGCACCATCGGTTTGGTCGGTCACGGCAACCGGCTGGACATCCGCAACCGGGCTGTCGGGTGCGCGCATGAACATATCTCCGCAGTCGAACAAAACCACACTCACGCCTAGGAGGTTAACGGGTTGTTAAGACGGCGTGCGGGACTCACCGGATTCCGCGCTTTTCAACGCGGTCAGGGCCGTCGCGACGGCGGCGGCGACCCGCGCGTTGTGGCGGATCAGCGCCATGTTGGCGGTCAGGCTGCGCCCTTGCGTCAACCGCTCCAGCCCGGCGAGCAGATGCGGGGTGATCGCCTTGCCGGTGATGCCCTGCGAGTCGGCCTCGGCCAACGCCTGTTCGATGGCGTGTTCCATGGCGTCGGCGTCCAATTCGTCGGCGGTGGGAATCGGGTTGGCCAGCAGAACGCCGCCCTCCAATCCCAAATCCCATTTGGTCTTCAGGATCGCGGCGACCTCGGCGGGGCTGTCGCAGCGCTGATCGACCGGCAGGCCGCTGCGGCGGCTGTAAAAGGCGGGAAACTCCTCGGTCTGATAGCCCAGAACCGGCACGCCGCGCGTTTCCAGCACCTCCAACGTCTTGGGCAGATCCAGGATGGATTTGGCCCCGGCGCAAACGACGCAGACCGAACTGCGGGCCAATTCGTCGAGATCGGCGGAAATGTCGAAGCTGCGTTCGGCCCCGCGATGCACCCCGCCGATGCCGCCGGTGGCGAACACGGCGATTCCGGCCAGGCGCGCGGCGATCATGGTGGCCGCCACCGTGGTGGCCCCCAAGGTTCCGGTGGCGAGCGCGATGGGCAAATCGCGGCGGCTCAGCTTGCGCGCCATCCGCCCGGCGATGGCCAGCCGCTCCAGCGCCGCGTCGTCCAGCCCGACACGGATGCGCCCGTCCATCACCGCGACGGTGGCGGGAATCGCCCCGGCGTTGCGCACCTCCGCCTCCAGCGCGCGGGCGGTGGCGAGGTTGTCGGGGTGGGGCATGCCGTGGGAAATCACCGTCGATTCGAGCGCCACCACCGGGCGGTGCTCGGCCAGCGCGTCGGCGATTTCGGGCGTCACGGTCAAAAGGCGGTGCATGGCGGGTGTCCGTTGGGGGAGGGCGGGGTGTTGCCAGTTTAGGCGTTTGCCCCGGTCGGCTCCACGCTTTCGCTTTTGGGGCTGGTGGTGTGGGAGGATCGGCGGTGCGGTTGGCTGGGCGTGTTGATCGTGTGAAAGGGGCGCGCTGGTTTCACAGCCGGTGTAAAATCCGGTCTGGCGAATCCGCTGCGGTGTTTTGGTGTAAATTTCCGTCACCGACTGGACAATTCGGCTTGTGAAATACCGTGATGTTCGTGTAAAAAATCACCATCCAACAGACCAGCGCTGGGGGAGGTGACGCGCGCCGTCCAGGCACGCCGCCGCCCGCGCGCTGGAACCGGGGCCGGGTCCTTATGCCCGGATCCCCCTCATCCGGGTCTTTCAGGGGTGGTCGTGATGCTCCGCATCTCCAAAAAGCTGATGTTCGCCATCGAGGCGGTTCTCGACATCGCCTACAACGCGGGGACCGAGCCGGTGCAGTCCGGGGAAATCACGCGCCGCCAGGGCATTCCGAAACGCTATCTGGAACAGGTGCTTCAACAATTGGTGCGCGACGGCGTGCTGGCCGGGGTGCGCGGGCCGCGCGGCGGCTACCGGCTGGCGCGCGAGCGGCGGCGCATCACCCTGGGCGAGATCGTCCGCGTCGTCCGCTCGATGGAAACCGCGTCGGACCCGATCGAGGAACCGGCGGGGTCGATTTTGGGCCACAAGGTGGTTCGGCCCTTGTGGGGCGAGCTTCAGGAAGAGACGATGAAGCAGCTCGACACCATCACCATCGAGGATCTGTGCATGCGCGCCCGCGCCGCCGGTGTGGAAAGCGAAACGGAAGACCGCATCGACTTTACGATTTGATTCGGCCTGTGGGACAGGTAAATTCCAGTTCAGGTCGTTGAAATCGGAACAAACAACACATCACAGAGGTGAAATCATGGCTGCTCCCGAGTTTCGCGGCAAGATTTACGACAGCGTCCTCGACACCATCGGGGCCACGCCGTTGGTTCGCCTGTCGCGCTTGGCCGCCGACGCGGGCGTCAAGGCGCAGATCGTTGGCAAGCTGGAGTTCTTCAACCCGCTGGCCAGCGTCAAGGATCGCATCGGCAACGCCATGATCGAGGCGGCGGAAGCCGCTGGCACGATCCAGCCCGGCCGCACCACGCTGGTGGAACCGACCTCGGGCAACACCGGCATCGCGCTGGCCTTCGTCGCCGCCGCCAAGGGCTATCGCCTGATCCTGACCATGCCGGAAAGCATGTCGGTCGAACGGCGCAAGATGCTGAAGCTGCTGGGGGCCGAACTGGTTCTGACCCCGGCGTCGGAAGGCATGAAGGGGGCCATCCGCAAGGCCGAGGAGATCCTCGCCACCGATCCGAACGCCTTCCTGCTCCAGCAGTTCAAGAACACCGCCAACCCGCAGGTTCACCGCGTCACCACCGCCGAGGAAATCTGGACCGACACCGCCGGTGCGGCGGACATCCTGATTTCCGGCGTGGGGACCGGCGGGACCCTGACCGGCGTGGGCGAGGTGCTGAAGCAGCGCAAGCCCGGCTTCCGAGTCGTTGCGGTGGAGCCGGAGGACAGCCCGGTCCTGTCGGGCGGCATGCCCGGCCCGCACAAGATCCAGGGCATCGGGGCCGGTTTCGTTCCCGACATCCTCAAGAAGGATCTGATCGACGAGGTGGTGCGCATCTCCAACCAGCGCGCCTTCGAAACCGCCCGCAAGGTCGCCCGTCTGGAAGGCGTTCCGGTCGGCATCTCGTCGGGGGCGGCGCTGGCGGCGGCGCTGGAGATCGGCGCGCGGCCGGAGAATGAGGGCAAGCTGATCGTCGTCGTTCTGCCGTCCTTTGCCGAGCGTTACCTGTCCACCGCCCTGTTCGAAGGGCTGGAATAAGGCGCTGCGCCGTTTCGCGTGGTTTTGCGGCTGCGCATCGCGCGAAACGGCTACTCCCTTTGGTGGTGTTGTGGGGCGGCGCTGAGCCGCCCTATGATTGCGGGCGTCCCCTGAAATAGGGGGGCGCAATTTGACTTTTCAGCGCTTTTTCTGTACATTCGGGCTTGGTTTGCCGTGTTGGTGGCTGGTTCGGCGCCCCAAGGCGGTGGTGTGTTGATCGGGGGTGGTCGCCATGAGCGTGTCCGTACCGAACCTGTCGCTGTCGAATTTTTCGCGGCTGAAGGGCCAGACCACCGGCATCACCACCAACGGTGCGCCGGCGGATCACCGCACCTTCACGGTCAGCAAACCGGCTGAATTCAACTTCAAGATCAACAACAGCTTCACCAACGTCGACATCATCGACACCAGCACCAACAAGGTGGTGGCCAACCTGCGGTCCAAGCAGGACGCCACGGATGTCAGCGCCCGTTTGGGACCCGGCACCTATTCGGCGGTGATTTCCCAGGCCAACCGCACCGCAGGGGTCCGCGATTACTCGCTGGACGTGACCGAAAAGCAGAATGTGATGATGACGGCGGGTGGTGCCTTGATGAAGGGAACCGCCCAGCCGCCCGAAAACGGCGACACCGGCGTGCAAAAGCACAACATCAAGGTCATTCAGGGCGGCAGCTTCACCGCCAACCTGACCTTGCCCAATTCCCGTTGGGCGATGATGAGCAAGGAGGGCAAGGTCGTCGCCTCCAGCGACCTGAGCAAGCCCGACGCGCAGGATTTCTTCACCAAACCGACCTACAAGATCGATCCGGGCGATTACCAGCTCATCATCATCCCGCCCGCCAAGTTGAAAGCGGCGACGCCGTTCCAGTTCAATTTCGTGCCGCGCGATCCGACGGTGCAGGCGGCCGCAACCGCGTCGCAGGAAAGCGAAGTGTCGAAGACCTTGCGTGAACGCCAGGTGCGTTTGAAGCAGTGGGCGGCGGAAGCCAAAAGCACATCGACCAAAGCCTGATCTGTGATGCGCTGACCCACGCCCGACCCGGCGCGTGGTGCGCGTTGGTTGCGTCGGTGCGTGTCTGCGCTATGCTGTCGGTCATGGACTTCACCGACGATCAACTTCACCGCTATTCCCGCCACATCATCCTGCCCGAAGTGGGCGGGGTGGGGCAGGAACGGCTGTTGCGCTCCAAGGTTCTGGTGGTTGGGGCTGGGGGGCTGGGCGCGCCGCTGCTGCTCTATCTGGCCGCCGCCGGGGTTGGCACGCTGGGCGTGGTCGATGACGATGTCGTTGACCGTTCCAACCTGCAACGGCAGATCATCCACGACGAATCCGGGCTTGGCCGTTTGAAGGTGGAGAGCGCGGCGGCGCGGATCGCCGCGCTGAATCCCGATGTGCGGGTGCAGGTCCACGCCACGCGGATCACGCGCGACAACGCGCTCGACCTCATCGGCGGGTATGATCTGGTGGCCGACGGGTCGGACAATTTCGCCACCCGCTTTTTGCTGAACGACGCCTGTTTCCTGGCGAAAAAGACGCTGGTTTCGGCGGCGATCTTGCGGTTCGACGGGCAGATCAGCAGTTTCAAGCCCCATCTGGGCGCGCCGCACCCCTGTTACCGCTGCCTGTTCCCCGAACCGCCGCCGCGCGGGCTGGTGCCGTCCTGTTCGGAAGGCGGGGTGCTGGGCGCGTTGGCCGGGGCGGTTGGCTCGCTCCAGGCGACGGAGGTGCTGAAGGAACTGTTGGGGCTGGGCGAAAGCCTTTCGGGCAGCCTGCTGATGATGGACACGCTGCACGCCTCCTTTCAACGCATCGGTTTCAAGCGCGACCCGGCCTGCGCGCTCTGCGGCGACCACCCGACCATCCGTGATCTGTCCGCCCATTGACCGGGTGCGGCCCGCCTTCGAGGTTCATCATGGCTGAACAGCCCACCGCCCAAGCGGCCCCGTCGGGCCTTGCCATCGTTGTGTTCGCTGGTGGTTTTGACCGCGTGCATTACGCGTTGGTGATGGCCAGCGCGGCGGCGGCGACCAACCGGCCCGTCATCCTGTTCTTCACCGGCCGCGCCCTGCTGGCCCTGAGGCGGGAGGATGAGGCGGGCGCGCCGGGCTGGCATGGCCTGGATCCCGCCGACGATGGCAGCGCCCCGGCGGAGCGCGACCGCTTCTTCACCAGCAACGGGCTGGCCGGGTTCGACGAACTGCTGTCCGCCTGCGTGGCGCTGGGCGTCACCGTGATGGCCTGCGAGATGGGGATTCGCGCGCTCGGGCTGCCGTCCGGCGCGTCGCTGCGCCCCGACGTGCCGGTGACGACGGGCGGCGTCGTCACCTTCCTCAACGACGCGCCCAAGGGCGGCGCGATGCTGTTCGTGTGACGATCCATGACCACCACCGATGCGACCCCTGCTGACCACGACCATGATGACATCCGCGCTGTCCTGGACCTTGCCAACCGGTTCGAGGCCATCGCGGCGGACGGGTTCGAGGGGCAGCCTTATCACGCGGCCCTGACCGCGCTGGCTCAAGAGGTGACGGCGCAGCCCGGCATGGCCCCGCGTGTGGCCCACGCCCTGGGCATCATGATCGACCTGATCGGCGAGAGCGATCCGGCGGGCCGCTTCGCCGCCAAGATCGCCATCCTGCGCGAAGGGGTGGGGCTGCTGGAGGGGTGATATGCGCCGGGCGGGGATCGGCCATGCGTCACGTTTGCGGCCGTCGGCCCGTCATGTCGGTGATTGCAACGCCAAAAGGATCGGACCCGATCATGGACAGCCGTTTCACCGTTTTCGCCGACGCCCCCGCCCTTTACAAATCCCTGGTCGCCGTCACCGCCGCGCTGAACGCGTCGGCGCTGCCCGCCGGGTTGAAGCATCTGATCGATCTGCGGGTGTCGCAGATCAACGGCTGCGCCTTCTGCATCGCCAAGCACAGCGAGGAGGCGTTGCACGACGGCGACCGCGCCGAGCGGCTGGCGGCGCTCCTCCATTGGGCCGAGTCGCCGCTCTTCACCCCGGACGAACGCGCCGCGCTGACTTGGGCGGAGGCCCTGACCCGCAGCGAGGCCCACCGTGTGGATGATCTGCACCCGGAGTTGGGGCGCCATTTCAGCGCCGAACAGATCGCCGCCCTGACCGTGGCGGTGGCGGCGATCAACGCCTGGAACCGGGTGGGCATCGCCCAGTTCCGCGAGCCGGTCGCGGCGGCGGCCTGAGTCGGCGCGTGAGCGGGGCAACGGATCGTCCGGGCCATCCCCCACTCGCCCTGTTCGCGGGCGAGCGGGGGCGGCTGCGGGCCTTGGCCTACCGGCTGTTGGGATCGGTGGCGGAGGCCGACGACGTGCTGCAAGACGCCTGGCTGCGGTGGAGCGCGGTCGAGTCGGTTGCGGTCGCCTCCGCCCCGGCGCTGCTGACCACCATCGTCACCCGGCTGGCGCTGGACCGGCTGCGCGCGGCGCGCGCGGTGCGGGAACGCTATTACGGGCTGTGGCTGCCCGAACCCGAGGTGTCGGTGTGGCAGGAGGAGGCCGATGACACCGACTCCACCCCCATCGCCCTGATGCTGCTGCTGGAACGGCTGGGGCCGGATCAGCGCGCGGTCTTCGTGCTGCGCGCGGCCATGGATCTCGATTACGCCGACATCGCCCCCATTCTGGGAAAATCGGTGGAGGCTTGCCGCCAGATCATGCGGCGTGCGCGCGAGAAGATGCGGGACGCGGACGAATCCGGGCCGACGCGCAGCCAGACCGCCGGGCGCAAGCTGGCCGCCGCCTTTGCCGAGGCCAGCCAGCGCCGAGACTACGCGGGCATCGTCGCCCTGCTGGCGGACGAGGCGCAATGGTTGAGCGACGGTGGCGGTGTGGTGCTGACCGCCATCAACCCCTTGCGTGGTCCCGACCGCATTGCCCGTTTCATCCTGGGCGTCCAGCGCAAGCGCGACAAAAGCTATGGCTTCACCCCGGTGCGGGTGAATGGCGGGCCGGGCTTTCTCGTCACCTTCGGCGGGACGTTTCACGCGGTGTGGGGGATGGAGATCGCCGACGGGCGGATCAGTCGGCTCTATCAGATGTCAAACCCACACAAGCTGGGGCATGTGGTTCGGCAAGGGGGCACCGCGTCGTCCGTCAGCGGTGCAACGACTCCAGCCAACGGTCGAGCTGGTCGAGGTTGACCGGGCGGCGCAGGACGGGAAAGGGTTCACCCTCCGCTGCGCCGACCGTTTCCCCGCCGACACCGTCCGGGCTGGCGGTGACAAGGATGCGGGTGTGGGGGTAGAGCATCGCCGCGAGCGCGGCGGTGCGCTCGCCGCTGCCGTCCGCGCCGTGGCGTTGCAGCAGGGCGACGCTGGGGGCCTCCGACCCGATCAGGGTCAGGGCGTTCATGCCATCGCTGGCCGTCGACACGCGGAAACCGCGCGCGGTCAGATGCTGGATCAGGGTGGCCCGCTGCTGGGGATCGTCGTCAGCCACCAGCGCGCGCCGACCACCGGGTTCGGGCGTTTGGATGTCGGCGTCAATGCTGAACACCGCCGTCTCCTTGTCGCGATCACGCCGAAGGTCGTTCATCAGGGTTTGACGATAGACGGATGCGTTAAGGTTGTAAACCCGGCGTGGGGTGGGGTTTTCCCCGCTTGATCGTCACCACCTCGCCCCGTTGCATCAGGGCCAGCATCGGCAGATCGCTGGGGCGGTTGCCATAACCCCAGGTGGTCCCGACCGGGGCGTGGTCCTGCATCCAGGCGCGCACCCGGTTGGCCTTGTCCCGCCGCACGCAATTGCCGGTGCTGAGCCGCCCGGTCAAACGGTCGTCCACCACCTCCATGCCGGTGGCCAGCAGATCATCCACGCCCAGGCCGCGCAGCAGAGCGGGCATGTACAGATCCAGCGCCCCGGTGGCGACGACCACGCGGCGGCCGTGGCGCTGGTGGGTCTTCAGGATCTCCACAAGCGGCGCGTGCCAGCGGACCCGCCCCACCATCCGTTCGGCGGCGTCGGCGGCGTCGGCCAGCGGCAGGCCGCGCAGGGTGCGTTTCAGATAGACCGCCTTGACCGAACCGGGAAAATCCACCCCCGGCCCCTTTCCCCGCACATGGCGGTGCAGGCAGGAGCGGATGGCGTCGGCCAGGGCCAGGGCGGCGCGGCGTTGCCCGATCACCTCACCCACGAACATCGGCAGGCTGTCGCCGTGGATCAGCGTGCCGTCGAAATCGAAAAACGCCACGCCGGGGGCATCATGGTCGATGCCGGGCGGCGGCGGGGTGGGGAGAGCCGTGGTCTGCATGGCCGGGTTATCACGCCGGGTGGCGGAAAAGGGCAAGCGGATTCCCGCAAGATCAGGGGCGATCAGGGATGACCAGGAGGCCAGACGATGGGGAGAGGCGCTCAGGCCCCGTCGCCGGAGTCGCCACGCCGGTTGCGCGGCACGCCGTACAGCTCCAGCCGGTGGCCGATCAGGTCATAGCCCAGCTCGCGGGCGATGGCCTCCTTCAGCCGTTCCATCTCCTCGCTGGTGAATTCGATCACCTCGCCGGAATTCACATCGATCAGATGGTGGTGGTGGTCGGTGCGGGTCCCTTCGTAGCGGGCGCGGCCATCGCCGAAATCCAGCCGGTCGATGACGTGCGCCTCTTCCAGCAGCCGCATGGTGCGGTAGACGGTGGCGATGGAAATCCGGTGGTCGATGGTGGCGGCGCGGCGGTGCACCTCTTCCACGTCGGGGTGATCGGTGGCGTCCGACAGCACGCGCGAGATCACGCGCCGCTGATCGGTCATCTTCAACCCCTTCTGGACGCACAGCTCTTCAATGCGCGACGTCATGACGCTCCCCTGCGATGGCGTGGCGGACGGGCGCAAACGCCGCCGCCGCCCGGCGAATACCCGACCATCATACTGTGTTTCAAGCGGATTCTCAAACCATCGCGAGGGCCATCGCGAGGGCCATCGCGAGAGCCATCGCCGTGGTGATCGGCGAGAAAGAGTGACACGCGCATGGCGGCTTTAACATCAGGATTGAAACCAATTGCTCATAAACCACTGTTACCGTTTTTCTTAAGCTCAGCGGGCCGGATCAACCCCGGCTGGCGTTGGCGGCGGTGTTTGGGAGGCTCAGGCCATCGTGACGTCCCCTCCAGTGAACGGTTCGGCCTTGCCCATGGGCGACGGTGACGCGTACACCGCCGCCGCACTGGCTGTGCCCGTGGCCCCGCTGGCGGCGGACGGGCTGTGTGGGGAGGCGCGCGACCGTTTCGCCCGCAAAGCCGATCTGTGGGCGCTGGCGGTGGTCGGGCGCGACGGTCGTCCGGTCGGCTTGGTCGAGCGTCACACGCTGTCGTCCCAGTGCGCCGCCCTGTCCAACTGCGACCAGCGGCCCATCACCGACGCGATGGATCCGGCCCCGCTGCTGGTCGAGGCGGCCTTGCCGCTGGGGGAGGTCGGGCGGCGGTTGGCGCGCTTCCGCCCCGCCCCCGCGCAGGGAAGCTTCATCGTGGTGGAGGTCGGTCTTTACCGGGGCTTGGCGACGGTGGCCGATCTGATGCTGCTGTCCGCCGAACAGTCCGATCTGCGCGCCCGCCAGTTGGACGCGGCCCGGCGGCAGGCCGATCAGGCCAACCGGGCCAAGACGGCCTTTCTGGCCAACATGAGCCACGAGATCCGTACGCCGCTCAACGCCATGATGGGCTTTGCCGAAATCCTGGAACAGGAGGTGCTCGGCCCCCACACCATCCCGCTTTACGCCGAATACGCCCGCGACATCGCCGACAGCGGGCGGCACCTGATGGATCTCATCAACGATCTGTTGGACCTGTCGAAGGCGGAGGCGGTGCGGCTGGAGCTGTCCGAAGCGCGGGTCGATGTGCCGCGCGTGGCGGCCAGCGGCGCGCGGCTGTTGTCGGAACGGGCGTCGCGCAGCGGCGTGCGCATCGTCAGCACCGTGCCGACCGATCTGCCGCCCTTGCGCGCCGACGAACGCAAGCTGCGCCAGATGCTGCTGAACCTGCTGTCGAACGCGGTGAAGTTCACCCCGCGCGACGGGGTGGTGACGGTGGGTGCCCGCATCGCCAACACCGGTGCCCTGTGGCTGTCGGTGCACGACACCGGTATCGGCATGTCGGGGTCGGAACTGGCGCGGGCGATGGAGCCATGGGGGCAGATCGACAGCGCGCTGGGCCGTGGCCATGTCGGCACCGGCCTGGGGCTGCCTTTGACCAAATGCCTGATCGAACTGCACGGCGGGCGGCTGGACGTGGTCAGCACGCCCGAACGCGGAACGACGATGTCGTTGATCTTCCCGGCTGCGCGGGTGGAGCCGCGCTGACCGTCGCACGGCACGGGTGACGGGGGGGGGCGGTTCGGGCCGAACCGCGACGCGCGTGGTGTCGCGATCCGGCCCGATTTGCGGCTTACGCCAGACCCTTTTACGCCAGACCCTTTTCCATCGCACCGGCCATGCGGCGGGCGAAGGCGGCGGGGTCGGGGACCGGTTCGCCTTCGACGATGCGGGCCTGATCCAGCAGCAGCCACGCCGCATCCTCCAGCGCCGTCGCCGCCCCGTCGGCCTTGGCCCGGTCGGCCAGACGCTTGATGAGCGGGTGGGACGGGTTGATTTCCAGGATGCGCTTGGCGGTGGAGCCGCCCAACTGCTTGTGCTGCTTCAGCAGGCGTTCCAGATGCATGTCCATGTCGTTGTCGTCCGACACCAGACAAACGGCGCTGTTGGTCAGGCGTTCGGACTTGCGGACGTCCTTCACCGACTCGCCCAAGGTCAGCTTCAGCAGGGCCAGCAGATCGGCGACCTCGCCATCGGGGGTCTTGTCCTCCGGCTTGTCCTCGCCGCCCTGGATCTTGCCCAGATCGGCCCCGCCGCGCGTCACCGACTTGAAGGGCTTGGAGTCGTAGACGCCGACCGACGGCATCCAGAACTCGTCCACCGGGTCGGTCAACAGCAGGACTTCCACGCCCTTGGCCTTGAAGCCTTCCAATTGCGGGCTGCGCAGCAGGCTGTCCACATCCTCGCCCGAAATGGTGTAGATGGCGTCCTGGCCCTCCTTCATCCGCGCGACATACTCGTCGAGCGAGACCAGCCCGTCACCGGCGGTGGAGCGGAAGCGCAGCAGCTTCATCAGCTCGTCGCGGTGCTCGTAATCCTCGTACAGACCTTCCTTCAGGACCGCGCCGAAATTCTCCCAGAAGGTGGCGTATTCGGCGGCCTTTTCGCTGTCCTTGGCCTTCTTGGCCAGCTCCGACAGGATGCGGCGGGTCAGGCCGGCGCGGATCTTGGCCAGCATCGGGTTGTGCTGGAGCATCTCGCGGCTGATGTTCAGCGGCAGATCCTCGCTGTCCACCACACCACGGACGAAGCGCAGATAGGGCGGGATCAGCCCCTCCGCCGCGTCGGTGATGAACACGCGCTTGACGTACAGCTTCACCCGGTGGGCGCGCTTGGGGTCGAACAGGTCGAACGGCTTGGTCGAGGGGATGAACAGGAGGTTGGTGTATTCCAGCGCCCCTTCCGCCCGCCAATGCAGGGTCAGCCACGGCTCGTCAAAGGCGTGGCCGACATGGTGGTAGAATTCCTTGTACTGCTCCGCCGTGATCTCGTTCTTGGAGCGGGTCCACAGGGCCGACGCGCTGTTCAGCGCCTTGGCGTCCTCGTCCTCGCCGAACAGGATCGGAATGGCGATGTGGTCGGAGTATTTGCGGACGATGGCCTGGAGCCGGTGCTCCTCCAGATACTCGTCGTCGCCCTCGCGCAGGTGCAGGATGATCTTGGTGCCGCGCGGCAGATCGGCGACCTCGGCGATGGTGAACTCGCCCTTGCCGTCGGACTGCCAGCGCCAACCCTGGCTGTCCCCGGCCTTGCGGGTCAGCACCTCCACCCGGTCGGCGGCCATGAAGGCGGAGTAGAAACCGACGCCGAACTGGCCGATCAGGTTGACGTCCTTCTTGGCGTCGCCGCCGTTGGCCTTCAGCGAATTCATGAAGGCGGCGGTTCCGGAGCGGGCGATGGTCCCGAGATTGTCGACCAGATCCTGGCGGTTCATGCCGATGCCGTTGTCGGCGACGGTCAGGGTCCGCGCCTCCTTGTCGGCCAGCAGGCGAACCTTCAGGTCGGGGTCGTCGGACGAGAGTTCGGGCTGGGTCAGCGCGGCGTAGCGCAGACGGTCGCAGGCGTCGGACGCGTTCGACACCAGTTCGCGCAGGAAGACTTCCTTCTCGCTGTAGAGCGAGTGGGCGACGATGTCGAGCAGACGGCTGACTTCGGCCTGAAAACTGAGCCGCTCCTCGGTCATTTTTGGCACCTTCATCCGTGTGGTCAGTGTGGTGGTACGTGTGGTCTTGGGACGGCGGAGATATGTGAAAGCGGTTCCGCCGTTCAAGGGGGGACGGCGCGCAAAAACACGTCGGGCCAAGGGGATGATCCCTTGGCCCGACGCGGTTGGCCCGACGTGGTTGGTGCGGCGCGGTTGGTGCGGCGATGGCGCGTTTACTTCTTCGGCTTGCCCGCGTCCGCCGGGGCAGGGGTGGAGGTCTGGGGGCCGCCCAGCAGCGGGGCCATGTCGCCGCCGTTCAGCAGCAGTTGGCCCGCCTCCGTCAGCTCGATCTTGTAGCTGCGCAGCTCGGCCCCGCTGTCATCCTTGCTGATCTGGCCCATGGCCTGGAGCATGCCGATCATGCCCAACGCGTCCTGCGCGTCCTTGTCCGGCTTCTTGCCGGGGGCGGGTTGCAGGGCCTTGGCCGCCGCGTCCAGCCCCTTCAGCAGGATGGTGACGCCGCCGACGGCCCCGAAATCGGATTTGGGGGCCACGCGCATCGCCCCGGTGGCGGTCCCGGTGGTGGCGGGGGTTTCGATCTTCAGCGCGTCGAGTCGCAGTTCGGCCCCGGCGTCCACCAGCGCCGTCATGGTCCGGGCGATCACCGCGTCGGGGGAGGGCAGCGGGGTGGCCGGGGCCGGGGCGGCCTTGGCCTTGTCCCCCTTCTTCGGCGTCGGTTCGCCGGTGGCCTCCATCGACAGGGCCAGATCGCTCACCCCCTGCCACAGCGCGGCGTTGGGCAGCTTGGCCACCGACAGGCCGACTTCGACCGTCTTCGGGGTGAAGGCGGCGGGGGCGACCGCCGGGGTCATGGCGAAATCGCGGGCGGTCAACCCGGCGCTGATGGTCGAGAAATCCTGATCCAGCGCGGCGACGCCGGTGGAGACCGACAGATGGCCCAGATCGATCTTGGTCCCGTCGCTGGGGTCGGTGCCGCTCAGGCCGGACAGGGTGAAGCGGCTGTCGAAACCGGCGATGGTCCCGCGCAGGACCGGCAGGATCTCCGCCACCTTCGGCGGCTTGCCGGTGGCGGACACGCGCTGGGCCATCGTCTGCAAGGCGTTGATGCGCGACAAATCGGCGCGGGTGTAGGTGTTTTCCACCGACAGACCGGCGACCTTGAAGACGTCGCGCTTCTTCTCGTCGCTGGCGGTGATGTTGCTGAACGCGAAGTTGGAGGGGCCGGACCAGGTCGTCGGGCCGTCGGCCTTCAAATCCTGCTTCAACACCACCCCGCCGATGGTCAGACCGCCCTTGCCGTCCGGGCTGGTCACGGCGATGTCGTTGAACGTCCCGTCCATCGTCAGCATGGTTTCCAGCGCGGCCGACCACACGCCGCTGAAGCTTTGGCGGCCCAGCGTGACGGTGGCGGCGTCCTTGTAATCCTCTTCCTGCTCATCGAAGCTCTGGACCAGGACCTTGTTCGGCAGGGTGACGGACACGCCGAACTGACCGCCGTCGCGCGGGGTGACGCTGAGCAGCACGGTCCCGACCTCGATCCGCAGGCCGTCGCTTTCCGCCGCCAGACGGGGCAGGGCGATGTCGTAATGGTCGCCGGACACCTTGACCGTCGGTTCCCCGTCCCACTCGAAGCTCACGTCGCTGTCGTCGGTGCCGGGCGGCATCCAGCGGGTCAGGCCGCTTTTCAGCGTGCTGGCCAAGGCGCGGGCACCCGCGTCATCGACCACGGGCACGTCGGCGCGCACCGGCGACCACGCGGCGGCGACCAACACGAACAGGCCGCCAGCCAACAGGCCAGGCGCAACGGAACGGACGGACGGACGACGCATCGGGGATTCTCCCTCTGGGAATGGTTTGAACCAGTTAACCCTGATATTCGACGCGGGTCCATACCCGCTGACGCGATTGACCAGAGGCGCGCTTGCTCAGAAATCAAGGTCCGCGTAATGGCGGGGCGGCGGGCAACCGGTGATGTTGTCGGCCAGGATGGCGCGGAAGCTGGGGCGCGATTTGATGCGGGCGTACCAGTCCTTGGCCTCCGGGTTCTTGTCCCACGGCACATTGTCGATGTAATCGACGCAGGACAGCGCGGCGGCGGCGGCGATGTCGGCCAGGGTGAAGGTCGGACCGGCCAGCCAGGGGCGGCGTTCCGACAGGAAGGCGATGTAATCCAGGTGGTAATGGATGTTGGCCAGCCCGGCGCGGATCGCCGGGGCGAAGGGATGGCCCTGGCCCGACAACCGTTTCATCAGCTTTTCGCCGACCAGATTTTCCGTGACCTCGCGGTCGAACTTCAGCAGGAACCAGTCGGCCAGCCGCCGCACCTCCGCCCGGTGCACCACCTCGCGCGGCAGCAGTTGGGTGTTGTCGGGGTAGGCCTCTTCCAGATACTCGATCAGCGCCCAACCGCCGACGATGACCGCGCCATCCTCCTCCACCAGCACCGGAACCTCGGCGGCGGGGGTCATGCGCAGGAAGGCGTCGCGCCGTTCCCACGGGCGTTCGATCACCGGCTCGAAAGGAATGCCCTTTTCGGCCAGCGTGATGCGGGCGACGCGCGACAGCACGTTCAGCGGGTGATGGTACAGGATCCTCATGGCGGGCGGACTTTAGCGCAACGCAGCAGAGGAAAACAGCCCGCGCGTGCGCCTCCCCCTTGCGGTGACAGGGCAATCGCTTGAACGAGCGATCATCGTCACGCAGGCAAGAATGGACACGGATTTCACGGACAAAATGAGGGATTTCACGGATTTCCGATATCAATCGTCTCGCACCTCCCACCTCCTGTGACGAGGTTTGTCGCAAGCTCGCAAATAGGATGGCTCTGAGACGGGTTCCGTGAAATCCGTTAGAAAATCCGTGAAATCCGTGGCAACGCTTGTTCCGGTCGGGCGCGCGATGCTTCAAGCGATTGCTTTGCCTGCTGCGAAGCTGGCGCAAGGCCAAACCGCATCGATTGTGGGGAAAACGAAAACGGCGGCCCGGCGCGATGCCGGGCCGCCGTTTCGGGGCCACGCGGTGGACGGCGCTGTTACTCGGCGGGGATCGCCTTGGGCAGCGTCACCGGAACGGACAGACGGCTCAGCATCTCCTTGGGCACGATCTGCCAGAACTTGCCGAGTTCCCGTTCCCAATCGTTGAGGATTTCGGCAGCGAAACGGCTTTGCGTTTCGGCGACGTGCTCCTCGATCAGGCTGCGGAGCTGGGCTTCGTAGTGGCTGACCTCGACGCGCTGGAAGATGACGCTTTCGTCGTTGATGTAGAGCGGCAGCTGGTCGGCCTCGTCATAGACATAGGCCATGCCGCCGGTCATTCCGGCACCGAAATTGTCACCGACCTTGCCGAGGATGACGGCGACACCGCCGGTCATGTACTCGCAGCCGTTGGAGCCGCAGCCCTCGACCACCACGGTGGCCCCGGAGTTGCGCACCGCGAAGCGTTCACCGGCCTGACCGGCGGCGAACAGCTTGCCCGCCGTCGCCCCGTACAGAACGGTGTTGCCGATGATCGTGTTCTTGTTCGACTCCAGCGTGCTGTTGCTGGGCGGACGGACGACGATCATGCCACCCGACAGACCCTTGCCGACATAGTCGTTGGCGTCGCCCATCACCTCCAGCTTGATGCCCTGGACCGCGAAGGCCCCGAGCGACTGGCCGGCGGTGCCGCGCAGACGGACGGTGATGTGGCCGGGTTGCAGGCCGGTCATCCCGTATTTGCGGGTGATCATCGACGACAGGCGCGTGCCGATGGCGCGCTGGGTGTTCCGCGCGTTGTAGGCGAGCTGCATCTTCTCGCCCTCTTCGAACAGCGGGCGGGCGTCGGCGACGATGCGGGCGTCGAGCGTGTCCGGCACCTCGTTGCGGCCCTGGAGCGTGCAGTAGCGCGCGTTCTCACCCGGATCGACCTGGGCCAGCAGCGGGTTCAGATCGAGGTCGTCGAGATGTTCGGCACCACGGCTGACCTGATGCAGCAGATCGGTGCGGCCGATCACCTCGTTCAGCGTGCGGAAGCCCAGCTTGGCCAGGATTTCGCGGACCTCTTCGGCCAGGAAGGTGAAGAGGTTGACCACCTTTTCCGGCGAGCCGATGAACTTCTCGCGCAGCTTCTCATCCTGCACGCAGACGCCGACCGGGCAGGTGTTGGAATGGCACTGGCGCACCATGATGCAACCCATGGCGATCAGGCTGGCGGTGCCGATGCCATACTCTTCCGCGCCCAGCATGGCGGCGATGACGATGTCGCGGCCCGTCTTCAGACCACCGTCGGTGCGCAGCCGCACGCGGTGGCGCAGACGGTTCAGCGTCAGCACCTGATGCACCTCCGACAGGCCCATTTCCCAGGGCAGACCGGCGAACTTGATCGAGGTCTGCGGGCTGGCCCCGGTCCCGCCGGAATGGCCGGAAATCAGGATGATGTCGGCGTTGGCCTTGGCCACGCCCGCCGCGATGGTGCCGATGCCGGACCGGCTGACCAGCTTCACCGTGACCTTGGCGTCCGGGTTGATCTGCTTCAGGTCATAGATGAGCTGGGCCAGATCCTCGATCGAATAGATGTCGTGGTGCGGCGGCGGGCTGATCAGCATCACGCCGGGGGTGGCGTGGCGCAGCTTGGCGATCATCTCCGTCACCTTGAAGCCGGGCAACTGCCCGCCTTCGCCGGGCTTGGCCCCCTGGGCGACCTTGATCTCCAGCTCGCGGCACTGGTTCAGGTATTCGGCGGTGACGCCGAAGCGGCCCGACGCCACCTGCTTGATGGCGGAGTTCCAGTTGTCGCCGTTCTTGTCGGGACGGAAGCGCGCCGGATCCTCGCCACCCTCGCCCGAGTCGGACTTGGCACCGATGCGGTTCATCGCGACGTTCAGCGTGCCGTGCGCCTCGGGCGACAAGGCACCCATCGACATGCCCGGCGTGATGAAACGCTTGCGGATCGCGGTGATGCTTTCCACCTCGTCCACCGGCACGGCGGGCTTGGTGGAGCGGAACTCCAGCAGGTCGCGCAGCTGCATCGGCGGGCGGTTGTTCACCTGTTCCGAGTATTTCTTGAAGGTGGTGTAGCTGTCGTTGGTGACGGCCTGTTGCAGGGTGTGGATGACCCCACCCTCCCAGCCATGGCGGTCGCCCGACTTGCGGAAGCGGTAGAAGCCGCCGACCGGCAGGGCCACGACCTCGTTGTCATAGGCGACGCTGTGCTGCTCCAGCACCTTCTTTTGGATGCCGGTCAGGCCGATGCCGGAAATCCGGCTGACCATCGCCGGGAAATGCTCGGCGACCAGAGCGCGCGACAGGCCGATGGCTTCGAAGTTGCCGCCGCCGCGATAGCTGCTGATGACCGAGATGCCCATCTTGGACATGATCTTCAGCAGGCCGTCGTCGATGGACTTCTTGTAGTTCGCCATCGCCTTTTCCAGCGGCAGCGTCCCCAGCAGGCCGCGACGATGGCGTTCGGCCACCGCTTCCTGCGCGAGATAGGCGTTGACCGTGGTGGCCCCAACGCCGATCAGCACGGCGAAGAAATGCACGTCCAGGCATTCCGCCGACCGCACGTTCAGCGAGGTGAAGGTGCGCAGGTTGCTGCGAATCAGGTGGGTGTGGACGGCGGCGGTGGCGAGGATCGCCGGGATGGCGGCGCGCTCCGGCCCCATCGCCTCGTCGGTCAGCACGACATGGCTGGCCCCGCCGCGCACGGCGTCTTCGGCCTCCAGACGGATGCGGCGCAGGGCGTCGCGCAGGGCATCGGGACCGCCATCGACCGGGAAGGTCGCGTCGATCTGCGCCAGCGTGTCGCCCATATAGGCGCGCATGGCGCGGAATTCGGCGGTGGTCAGCACCGGGCTGTCGAGTTGCAGCAGGCGGGTCTGGCTTTCATCCTCGTCCAGGATGTTGCCCAGATTGCCCAGACGCGTCTTCAGGCTCATCACGCGGCGTTCGCGCAAGGAGTCGATGGGCGGGTTCGTGACCTGGCTGAAGTTCTGGCGGAAGAAGTTGTGCAGGCCGCGATATTTGTCGGACAGCACGGCGATGGGGCTGTCGTCGCCCATCGAGCCGATGGCCTCCTTCCCGTCCTCCGCCATCGGGTGGAGGATAAGTTCCATGTCTTCCATGGTCAGGCCGAAGGCCATCTGGCGCTTGCGCAGCCCGGCCTTGTCCATCTCCGACGGCTCGCCCTTCTCGGCGGCGGTCTTGACCAGCTCGTCCAGATGGGTGGTGTTCTTCACCCACTGGCCCCACGGCTTTTGCGCGGCGAGGTGATCCTTCAGCTCGCGGTCGTGGTAGAGCTTGCCCGCCACCAGATCGACGGCGATCATCTCCCCCGGACCCAGGCGGCCCTTTTCGATGACCATCGCCTCGTCGATCTTCACCATGCCGGTTTCCGACCCGCCGATGATGAGGCCGTCGGTGGTGATGGTGTAGCGCATCGGGCGCAGGCCGTTGCGGTCCATGCCGCCGACGACCCAACGGCCATCGGTCATCGCCAGGGCGGCGGGGCCGTCCCACGGTTCCATGACCGAGTTGCAATAGGCAATCAGGGCCTTGTGGTTGTCCGGCGTGGTCTTGGAACTGGTCAACGCCTGCGGGACCAGCATCATCTTGACCATCGGCGCGGTGCGGCCGGCGCGGACCATCACCTCGAACACCGAGTCGAAGGCACCGGAGTCGGACAGGCCGACGCCGATGATCGGCTTGAGATCCTGCATGTAGGGGCCGAAGGCCGCATGCTCCATGCGGGTTTCGTGGGCCTTCATCCAGTTGACGTTGCCCTTCAGCGTGTTGATCTCGCCGTTGTGGGCGAGCATGCGGAAGGGCTGGGCCAGCGGCCAGGTCGGGAAGGTGTTGGTCGAATAGCGCTGGTGATAGATGGCGAAGCTCGACTCGAACCGCTCATCCGTCAGATCGGGGTAGAAGGTGGTGAGCTGTTCGGCCAGGAACATGCCCTTGTAGATCAGCGAGCGGGCCGACAGCGAGCAGATGTAGAAGTCGTTGATCTGCTCCCCGCGCACCGCCTTTTCGATGCGGCGGCGGATGATGTAGAGGTCCAGCTCGAACTGCTCGTCCGACACGCCCTTGGTGTTGCCGACGATGATCTGTTCGATCTCCGGCCGGGTCGCGTTGGCCTTCTCGCCGATGATGTCGACGTTGATCGGCACCTGACGCCAGCCATAGATGTAGTAGCCGAAGGCGAGGATTTCGGTTTCGACGATGCAGCGGCAGGCTTCCTGCGCGTCCAGGCTGACGCGCGGCAGGAAGACCTGACCGACCGCCAGATTGTTGTCCGGCGCGCGGTGGCCGATGATCCGCACATGGTCCTTGAAGAACTTCTGCGGGACCTGGACATGGATGCCCGCCCCGTCGCCGGTCTTGCCGTCGGCGTCCACCGCGCCACGGTGCCAGACGGCCTTCAGCGCCTCGATGCCTTTTTCGACCACCGAACGGCGGGGTTTGCCGTCAATCGCGGCGATGAAGCCGACGCCGCAGGCGTCGTGCTCATCTTCCGGGTTGTAGGCGTTGGCAGTGGTCAGGGCCGCTGCGTTGGCGCGGAACTCTTCGACGAACTGCTCACCCTGGTTCAACTCGGTGGTCATGGAACGACCCTTTCACAGTCTTGACGTTGACCTGAGGGGGGATGGCCCCCTTGGGGTAGAGGGGGGCGGACCGATGGTGCCCCCATCCTGACCCTCGCCCGTCGATGATCGGGGAGGGGACTGCCGCGCCCCCGCACAGGGGGGCGCGGGCCAACATGCGTTATTCCGCCGCCGTCGCCAGGGCGTCCGCCTTCAGCGCTTGGGCGTAGGCGTGGATCGAGTCCGCCGCGTCGCGGCCATCGCGGATGGCCCAGACCACCAGCGACGCGCCGCGCACGATGTCACCGGCCCCGAACACGCCGTCGATGGCGGTCATCTTGGTGCGGTGATCGACCAGCAGCGTGCCCCAGCGGGTGACGGTCAGGTCCGGCGCGCCGAAGGCACCGGGCAGATCCTCCGGCTCGAAGCCGAGCGCCTTGATGACCAGATCGGCGGGTTCGGTGAACTCCGAGCCTTCGATGATTTGCGGGGTCTGGCGGCCGGTGGCGTCGGCCACACCCAGATGGATGCGCACGGCGCGGACGCCGGTGACGACGTCCTCACCCGTGAAGCCCTCCGGCGCGACCTGCCAGACGAACTCGACGCCCTCTTCCTCGGCGTGCGCCACCTCGCGCTGCGAGCCGGGCATGTTCTTGCGGTCGCGGCGGTAGAGGCACTTGACCGACGTGGCACCCTGGCGGATCGCCGTGCGCACGCAGTCCATCGCGGTGTCGCCGCCGCCCAGAACCACGACCTTCTTGCCCTTGGCGTTCAGCGAGCCGTCGTCATAGGCCGCGACCGAGTCGCCCAGGCTCACCTTGTTGGAGGTGGTCAGGTATTCCAGCGCGGGCACGATGTTCTTCAGGCCGCAGCCGGGGGCCTTGATGTCGCGGGCCTTGTAGACGCCGGTGGCGATCAGCACGGCGACGTGCTTGGCGCGCAGATCGGCGAGGCTGGCGTCGCGGCCAACCTCGAAATTCGGGTGGAAGACGACGCCCGCGTCGGCCAGCAGCTTGACCCGGCGGCCCACCACGTCCTTTTCCAGCTTGAAGCCGGGGATACCATAGACCAGCAGGCCGCCCATGCGGTCGTGACGGTCGTAGACATGGACGGCGTAGCCCTTGGCGCGCAGCTCCTCGGCGGCGGCCAGACCGGCGGGACCGGCCCCGATGATGCCGACCGACTCGCCGTTCTCGCGCGACGGCGTGCGCGGCTTGACCCAGCCCTGCTCCCACGCGGTGTCGGTGATGTACTTCTCGACCGAGCCGATGGTGACGGCCCCGTGGGTCGATTGCTCGATCACGCAATTGCCTTCGCACAGCCGGTCCTGCGGGCAGATGCGGCCGCAGATTTCCGGGAAATTGTTGGTGGCCTGGCTGACCTCATACGCCTCTTCCAGTCGGCCTTCGGCGGTCAGGCGCAGCCAGTCGGGGATGTTGTTCGAGACCGGGCAATGCACCTGGCAGAAGGGAACGCCGCACTGCGAGCAGCGGTTGGCCTGCTCGTTGGCGCGTTCGGTGCTGAAGCGGGCGTAGATCTCGTTGAAGTCCTGGCGGCGCTCCGCAGCGGAGCGTTTGTCGGGCATCGTCTGCGCGGTGTGCACAAAGCCCAACATCTTCTGGTTCGCCATGACCTCTGCTCCTGTTGCGTGGCGTCGCGCGCTTGCGGGCGGTCGCCTGACCGGGCGGCGTCGGGCATGCCGGTGCGCCGTCGGTTGGGTTGAAACCGAACACCCGCGCTTGTGCGGGTCCTCGTCATATAACGCATGCCGCGATGCGGCGAAAGCACAAAAACGACGAAAGGTATCGTTTGTTGACCTTTTCATCGGCAATGAGGTGAGGGGCGGGGTGTTTCTGGTGGGGTGCCGCAAAAGTGAAAGAAAATTAGTCCCAAATCGGACCTATGACCAAAAAGGGCGTGAAACCGCCCTGCGGTCGCCAAGCCGGTTGGTCCCTGCTATAAGCCGCCGCGAAGCCCCCAACCCGCAGCCAAGGCGTTCCCGCGCATGCTGATCGACCAATATCTTGACGCCATCCTGCTCGGCCTTGTCGAAGGCGTGACCGAGTTTCTGCCGGTGTCTTCCACCGGCCATCTGATCCTGTTGGACGAGTTGCTGGGGTTCGACGGCCCGCCCGGCAAGGTGTTCGAGGTGGTGATCCAGCTTGGCGCGATCCTGGCGATCTGCGTGGTCTATTTCGCCCGCCTGTGGCGGGTCGCCGTCGGGCTGAAGGACGACCCCGCCGCCCGCCGCTTCGTGGTGGCGGTGCTGTTGGCTTTCCTGCCCGCGATGCTGCTGGGGGCGGGGCTGCACGGCTACATCAAGAGCGTGCTGTTCAATCCGACGGTCGTCAGCGTCGCCCTGATCGTCGGCGGTGTGGCGATCCTGCTGGTCGAACGGCTGGTTCCCCCGGCGCGTTACCACGCCATCGAGTCGTTTCCGGCACCGCTCGCGCTCAAGATCGGCCTGTGCCAGTGCCTGGCGCTGATTCCCGGCGTGTCGCGGTCGGGGGCGAGCATCCTGGGCGCGCTGCTGATGGGGGTGGACCGCAAGGTGGCCGCCGAATTCTCCTTCTTCCTGGCGGTTCCGACCATGGCGGGGGCGACGGTCTATGACCTCTACAAGAATTGGAAGCTGATGAGCATCGACAGCGGGCTGCTGATCGCCGTCGGCTTCGTCGTCGCCTTCCTGGCGGCGGCGCTGGTGGTCAAGTCGCTGGTCGATTTCGTCGGGCGCTACGGCTTCACCCCGTTCGGCTGGTACCGCATCGCGGTCGGCACGGTGATGCTGGTGGCGCTGTATTTGTGAGACGTGTGTGTGGTGGTGATCCGGTGATCAACGCCGGATCACCACCATGTGCTTGATCGTGACCAGGGTGTAGGTCTCGCTGGTCAGTGTGTTTCCAGAAAAATAGGCGGTCCCGGCAGGGGGATTGATTGAATGGGTTTGGTAGACAACGCCACCGATCACGACACCGCCGGACAATGACACGCGACCACTGGCAACCAGAACGGTTTCGCCACGCAAAGGTGCCGTTTTGTCGGGGTGGTAAGGGGCGGTGATGACCTTGTTCAGCGCGACCATAAGCGCGTTGATGCCGTCAGGATCGGGCGGAAAGGCAATGCCATTGAAATCCACCAACACAGGCTCGGTCATCGCGCACCACACTCACAGATGAGTGCAACAACCTGCCAGGGTGCGTGTTCTACGGCAACTGTGTTCAACCGACATGGTGTAGGATATCGGTCGCATCAAGCGCTTCGTCGGGTGTGGCGCGCGCAATCGCCCGATCAACCGAAAGCCGCCCAACGGGCACGGACCATGCGCGCGAATCATCCGGCGCCCGCTGCCCCGCGCGCGCCAACTCATCCATTACCAGTTTAAGATCGTCTTTTTCTTCGTCCGACAGCGACCGAACACGCACCCGTGACAGGTCCATCACGCCACGGCTGGTGTCGTACAACTCCTCGCGGGTGGCCAGGCGCAGATGAGCTGGCGGCGACTCGGCTGCCGACCGCCTTTGAATCACAACCGGTTCGCGCTTCAGGGCGGGCGTCTGATGCTGCAAAGGACGGCGTTCCGGCGACAGGGCAACCGAATGCGCGGCCATCCCTGGGTGAGAACGATCCGAAGTTGTGGATGTGGAAAAGCCAAGAAGCGTGTTTTGGCTGTTGCTGTTGTTCTTCCAGGACACCGGACCGTCTCCAAAGCCTTTGCGGAACACACACGCCAGCGCTTCAGGTTCAGACGGGGGCGTTTCCCAGAATCTGAAGAGAAGATGATAAGAGCGGCTTGGCGGGCTGTCAAATCATCTGGGAGCGGAAACCCCCGCTTCCAAGGGGCGGAAAAACCCCAATGGGGCAACCCCGGCGGTCCACCGGGTGCCCCATTTCGTTCATTCCGTGGCTTTCAGTGCGCGCCGCCGGGAACCGTCGGGTTGCGGCCGCCGACGATGAAACGCGCGAGGTAGGTCGGGACCACGACCTCGCAGGACGACAGGGCGGTGATGCCCAGATCGGCGAAACCGGCGGCGGTCGGCGACACCACATTGTCGCGCTTGAGCAGCTCGACCTGATCGCGGGTCAGCGCCGGGGCCAGCACCGGCACCTTTTCCAGGACGCCGCCCAGCGTTTCGGCGACGGTCCAGGGAACCGGAACCAGGCAGCGGCTGCGGTGAACCTCCTTCAGGGTCAGTTGCAGCAGCTCCTTGAAGCTGTAGGCGCGCGGGCCGCCCAGTTCAAAGCTGCGGCCCTTGGCGCTGTCCAGGCTGAGGGCGGCGGTGATGGCCTCGGCCACGTCGCCGACATAGACCGGCTGGAAGCGGGTCGCGCCGCCGCCGATCAGCGGCAGGGCCGGGGCGACCTGGGCCATCGCGCCGAACTTGTTGAAGAAGCCGTCCTCGGGGCCGAACACGACGCTGGGGCGCAGGATGGTGGCGGCCGGGAAGGCCGACAGCACCGCCTGTTCGCCCGCCGCCTTCGACCGGGCGTAGGAGGAGGCCGACCCGGCGTCCGCCCCCAGGGCCGAGACATGGACCAGACGGCCAACCCCGTTGGCGGCGGCCAGACGGGCGATGCGGGCCGGGGTGTCGACATGGGCGGCCTGGAAGGTCTGCGCACCGCGTTCGAACAGCACGCCGATCAGGTTGATGGCGACGTCCGCCCCCTGGAGCGCGCGGGCGACCGACTCATCCTTGGTCACGTCGGTGGCGAAGGGAACGATCTGGCCGACCGCGCCCGCCGTCTTCAGGAACGCCGCCTTGGTCGGGGTCCGTGTGGCGATGCGGACGATCGCGCCGGACTTGGCAAGACGCCGGATCAGGTGGCGGCCAATGAAGCCCGAGCCGCCGAACACCGTGATAACCTGAGTGCGAATGGACATCGACCGTCTCCCCATGCTGATGGCGTCACGCGGTTCGCGGGGCCGCGCCCGCGCGCCGATCAGCCCGCTGTGCCATGAATTCCGCGCAAGCTTATAGCGAATGCGCCCGCGCCAAGCTAGCCCTTGCGCCGCTGGGGATTTGCCCGGATGCCGCAGGGAGGAGAAGGGGGCGACCGGGCGCGGTTCAAAAAAATGCAAGATGGGTGAAAATAGATGTTGACGCTGCCCGGCCGGATCATTAGAAAACGCCCCACACCGAGCACCGAAGCCCAGGTGGCGGAATTGGTAGACGCGCAGGTTTCAGGTACCTGTGGCAGAAATGTCGTGGAAGTTCGAGTCTTCTCCTGGGCACCATTTCTTTCTACCCGGCTGCGCCGCATGCACAACTCCTTCGGAAGAAGGAAACAGTGCAGAGCGGCGTTCGTCGTTTCTGGGGTCCGTGGCCGGGGGCCTGACACTCCGGGAAGCGACCATGTCCATTGAATTGCACGTCGGCGATCTGCCGGATGGCCTCGACCTCGCCGCCACCGCGCGCGACAACGCCATCGCCATCGACACCGAAACCATGGGGCTGAACCCCCACCGCGACCGTCTGTGCCTGGTCCAATTGTCGACCGGCGACGGCAGCGCCCATCTGGTCCAGTTCCGCCAGGGCGAATACGACGCCCCCAACCTCAAGCGGCTGCTGACCGATCCCGCCGTCACCAAGCTGTTCCACTTCGCCCGCTTCGATGTGGCGGTGATGAAGGCCTATCTCGGCATCACCTGCCAGCCGATCTATTGCACGAAGGTGGCGTCCAAGCTGGTCCGCACCTTCACCGACAAGCACGGGCTGAAGGATCTGAGCAAGGATCTGCTGGGCGTGGAAATGTCCAAGCAGCAGCAATCCTCCGACTGGGGGGCCGCCGACCTGAACGCCGAGCAGATGAAGTACGCCGCCTCGGACGTGCTGCACCTGCACGATCTGAAGGCCAAGCTGGACGTCATGCTGGCGCGTGAAGGCCGCACCCATCTGGCCAAGGCCTGCTTCGATTTCCTGCCCGCGCGCGGCGAACTGGATCTGGGCGGCTGGGAAATCCCTGACATTTTGGCGCACTGATCCGCCGATCCCACGCAAGGGCACGCCCCGGCTCCGCCCATTGGATGGGGCCGGGTTTGACCCGGCGCGCGGCGGTGGGCATACTGCGGGCGGCGAAGGCCACCGGGGGACCGCCCGGCGGCCCCGCCGTCTGCGCTCCTTTGCCGAAGGCCCCTTGCGTTCATGACCAGCCTGATGAATGAGGTCGCGGAGTTGATCACCGATTTGACCAGTCGGCTTGCCGCCACGGCGTCCGTGGCCGACGACACCGCTGTGTCGGGACCATCCGAAACGGCCGCGCGCCGTCCAGAGGCCGCGCGCCGTCCAGAGGATGATCTCGCCTGCGCGGCCCGTGTTCTGCGGACGGAGGCGGACGCGCTGACCGCCTTGGCCGATGGCCTGAACGGCGCGTTCCTGCGCGCGCTCGATCTGTTGAGCGGCGTGTCGGGGCGGGTCATCGTTTCCGGCATGGGCAAATCCGGCCATGTCGGGCGCAAGATCGCGGCGACGCTGGCGTCGACCGGCACCCCGGCCTTTTTCGTTCATCCGGGCGAGGCCAGCCATGGCGATCTGGGCATGATCGCGCGCGGCGACGCCGTGCTGGCGCTGTCCAACTCCGGCAACACGCACGAGCTGTCGGACATCATCGCCTACACCCGCCGATTCGACATCCCCCTGATCGGCATCACCAGCCGCGACGCCTCGGCCCTGGGGGAACAGTCCGATGTGGCGCTGATCCTGCCGCCGGTGCCGGAAGCCTGCCCGCTGGGGCTGGCCCCGACCACCTCCACCACCCTGATGCTGGCGCTGGGCGACGCGCTGGCGGTGGCGTTGCTGGAACGGCGCGGCTTTTCCGCCGCCGATTTCCGCGAATTCCACCCCGGTGGGCAGTTGGGCCGCGCCCTGCTGAAGGTGACGGACATCATGCACAAGGACGACGGGTTGCCGCTGTGCCGCTTCGACGCGTCCCTGTCCGAGGTGATCCTGGAGATGACGGCCAAACGGCTGGGCTGCGTCGGCGTCACCGACGCGCAAGGGGCGCTGATCGGCATCATCACCGACGGCGACCTGCGCCGCCATCTGGCCCCGGAGCTGCTGTCCGAGCGGGCCGACCGCATCATGTCGCCCCGGCCCAAGACGATCCGCCCCAAGGCGTTGATCGCCGAGGCGCTGCGGGTGATGAACGACAAGCAGATCACCACCCTGTTCGTGATCGAGGCCGACCGGCCGCTGGGCATCGTGCACATCCACGATTGCCTGCGCGCGGGCGCGGCCTGATCCACCGGACCAACGGGAAAGGGGCGTGTCCATGACCATCGAGGCTCCAGGTTCCGGCCAAGGCGGTCCGGCGCTGGCCGCCGCCAAGCGGGTTCACCGCCGCCGCGACACCCGCCCGGTCAGCCGCGTCTACAGCCGCTTCGTCACCGGCATGAAGTTCGTCCTGCCGGCGGCGGCGTTGGCGCTGGTGGCGGTGCTGGCCGCCTGGCCGTCCTTGAACGGCGTGCCCACCCCGCGCATCGCCGCCGACAAGGGCCAGACGGAGATGGTCAAGCCGCGCTATTTCAGCGTGGACGAGCACAACCAGCCCTTTTCCCTGGTGGCCGCCCAGGCCGACAAATCCACCGACCAGCCCGACATCGTCCTGCTGGATCTGCCCGAAGCGGAGCTGACCGAAACCGGCGGCACCTGGGTGACGATCCGTTCGGACAAGGGGTGGTACAATCAGGTCACGGGCATCCTGCTGATGCGCGGCAACGTCCGCTTCATGCGCGACGATGGCAGCGAGTTCACGACGGAAGAGGCGGAAACCGACATCCGCAAGGGCAACGCCTGGGGCAGCGTCCCCGTTGTCGGGCAGGGGCCGCAGGGCGAAATCAACGCCAAGGGCTTTCGTATGACCGACCATGGCAAGACCGTGGTCTTCCTCAATCAGTCCAAGGCCGAGGTTCAGGCGGCAGAGCGTCCGGGAGGAAAGAAGCGGTGATGCAGCGATGGGGCAAGCCGGGGGCGGGAGTCGTCGCCACACCAAACGCACCGGGCCGGGGGCTGCGGGCGTGCCGCGCCGCCGGGTTGGCCTTGGCCCTGATGGCCGGGGTCGCCGGGCTGGCCGGACACGGGGGCGGCGCGCTGGCCCAGGGGTTGCCGGGCATGGCGGCGGGCAAGACCCCGGTGGAGGTCAACGCCGATCAGGCCATCGAATGGCACCAGGATGTCCGCGCTTATGTCGCGCGCGGCAACGCGTCGGCCAAGCGCGGCGAATCGACGGTCTTCGCCGATGTGCTGACCGCCTATTACCGCGAGGTTCCCGGCAAGGGGAACGAGGTGTTTCAATTGGTGGCCGAAGGATCGGTGCGGGTGGTCAGCCCAACCCAGCAGGTGTTCGGCGACCATGGCGTCTATGACGTGGACAAGCAGATCGCCGTCGTCACCGGCAAGGCGCTGAAGCTCATCACCACCAAGGACGTCGTCACCGCCCGCGACAGCCTGGAATATTACGAGGCGCGCGAGCTGACGGTGGCGCGCGGCGACGCGGTGGCGGTGCGCGGCACCGACCGCATGCGCGCCGATGTGCTGATCGGCCAGTTGAAGAAGCTGCCGGACGGCACGACCCAGATGGAGCGGATCGACGGGTCGGGCAGCGTCGTGGTGACGACCGCGACCGACGTCGCGGTGTCCGACAAGCTGATCTATTCGATCACCGACAATGTGGCGGTGCTGATTGGCAACGTGAAGATCACGCGCGGCGAGAATCAGATCAACGGCGAATCCGCCGAGATGAACATGACGACCAAGGTCAACCGGGTCATCGCCGGTCCCAACGCCGGGCGGGTCAACGGCCTGCTGATTTCCGGCCAGAAGCCGGAGGCCGATGGCAAGGTCGCTCCCAAGCCAGCCGACGGGAAAAAACCGTGAGCCAGCCGCCCCGCACCGCCCCGACGCTGGCCGACAGCGCGACGCCGGGGGAGGGCCTGATCGCCCGCCATCTCGGCAAATCCTTCAAGAAGCGGCCCGTCGTCCGCGACGTCTCAATCAGCGTCCAGCGTGGCGAGGCGGTGGGGCTGCTCGGCCCCAACGGGGCGGGCAAGACGACCTGCTTCTACATGATCACCGGGCTGATCGCCGCCGATTCCGGCTCCATCACCCTGGACGGGCAGGACATCACCGCCCTGCCGATGTACCGCCGCGCCCGGCTGGGCATCGGCTATCTGCCGCAGGAAGCCTCGATCTTCCGGGGCATGACGGTGGAAAACAACATCCGCTCGGTGCTGGAGGTGGTGGAGAGCGACCGCGACGCCCGCGAAGCGATGCTGGACGAGCTGCTGGCCGAATTCTCCGTCACCCATCTGCGCCGCGCCCCGGCCCTGGCCCTGTCGGGCGGCGAGCGGCGGCGCGTGGAAATCGCCCGCGCGCTGGCCGGACAGCCCCATTTCATCCTGCTGGACGAACCGCTGGCGGGCATCGACCCCATCGCCGTCAACGACATCCGCGAGTTGGTTGGCCATCTGCGCGACCGTGGCATCGGCGTCCTCATCACCGATCACAACGTGCGTGAGACTTTGGACCTTGTGGATCGGGCATACATCTTGCACGATGGGGTCGTACTGATGGAAGGCGGTCCCGAAGAGATCGTGGCGCACGAGGGTGTGCGCAAGGTCTATCTCGGCGACCGATTCAGCCTCTAGCTTTCGGTTTCCCACCCATGGCGCTCGCGCAACGGCTCGATCTTCGGCAAGCTCAAACCCTGGTGATGACACCGCAGTTGCAGCAGGCGATCAAGCTGCTGCAACTGTCGAACATCGAGCTGTCGGATTTCGTCGATCGCGAGATCGAACAAAATCCGCTGCTGGAGCGCGACAGCGGCCCCGGCGACGGCGGTGACGCGGCGGCGGGGGAGATCAGCGGTGGGCTGGACGGGCCGGTCGGCGAGTTCGGCGGCACCACCGACGGGTTGAACGGGCGCGACGACGGACCGGCCGCGCCGCCAACCGACGGGCGCACCCGCGACACGGTCGAGATGACCTCGTCGGAAACCATGGGCGCGTCGTCCGAAGCCCCGCTCGACACCGATTTCGAGAATGTCTATTCCGACGACCGTTTTTCCGACGGGTCGGACGGCGGCAACGAGGTTTACGGCTCCTACAGCGACCGGGGCGGGCGCAGCGGCTTCGACGACGACGACTCGAACCTGGAAGCGACGCTGGCCGGCGAAAAGAGCCTGCGCGAGCATCTGATCGAACAGCTCAAGATCGATCTGCCCGACCATGGCGACCAACTCATCGGGCTGGCCCTGATCGACATGCTGGACGGGGCGGGCTGGCTGGTCGGCTTTGATGCGGAAATCCTGGCCGGGCAGTTGGGCTGCGACGCCGCGCGGGTGGACCGGGTGCTGGTCGCCTGCCAGCGCTTCGACCCGGCGGGCATCTTCGCCCGTTCGCTCAAGGAATGTCTGGCGATCCAGTTGCGGGAAAAGAACCGGCTGGATCCGGCGATGGCGACGCTGCTCGACAACCTCGATCTGCTGGCGGCGCGCAACCTGCCCGCCATCATGAAGGTGTGCGGGGTGGACGCGGAGGATGTGGCCGACATGGTCGCCGACATCCGCAAGCTGAACCCCAAACCGGCGATGCTGTTCGACCACACCCCGGCCCAACTGGTGACGCCCGACATCCTGATGCGGGCCAACCCCGGCGGCGGCTGGCTGATCGATCTGAACCCGGACACGCTGCCGCGCGTGCTGGTCAACCAGCGCTATTTCGCCAAAATCTCCGACGCCACCAAGAACAAGGCGGACAAGGAGTATCTGACCGAGAAATTCCAGTCGGCCAACTGGCTGGTCAAATCGCTGCACCAGCGCGCCACCACCATCCTGAAGGTGGCCAGCGAGATCGTGCGCCAGCAGGACGCCTTTTTCATCCATGGCGTTTCGCACCTGAAACCGCTGATCCTGCGCGACATCGCCGAGGCCATCGGCATGCACGAAAGCACGGTCAGCCGGGTGACGACCAACAAATTCATGGCCACGCAGCGCGGCGTGTTTGAACTGAAATATTTCTTCACGTCCTCGATCCAGGGGGCCGATGGTCAGGCCGCCCATTCCGCAGAAGCGGTTCGGCACCGCATCAAAACCATGATCGACGCGGAAAAGGCCGAAGACGTCTTGTCCGATGATAAACTTGTCGAAATCCTCCGCAGCGAAGGGATCGACATTGCGCGGCGGACCGTTGCGAAGTATCGTGAAGCTATGAAAATACCGTCATCGGTGCAGAGGCGCCGCGCCAAGATGTCACGTATGTAGCGGGACTTGGATGGTGTGGGCTTCGTTGACAGGCTCCACAACCGTCACTAAGGTCCCGCCCCGCACGCGACGTCCAGCCGTCTTTCCACCGCCCCCAGCGGATCAATTTTTGGAAACGTTCCAACATGCAACTGACCGTCAAAGGCAAGCAGCTTGACGTGGGCGACGCCCTGCGCTCCCATGTGGCCGACAGCCTGAACGCCGTCGTCGGCAAGTATTTCAACAAGCCGATCGAAGCCAACGTTGTCCTGACCAAGGACGCGCATTTGTACAAGGCCGATATTCAGGTCCATGTGGGCCGTGGCATCGTCCTGCAAAGCGCGTCGGACGCCACGGAACCGTACCCGGCCTTCGACACCGCGTGCGACAAGCTGGCCAAGCGTCTGCGCCGGTACAAGAGCCGTCTGCGCGACCATCACAGCGAAAACGGCGCTGCCGAGGTCATCCCCGCCCGCTACCAGATCCTGGAAGCCGAGGCCGAAGAGCATCACGAGGAGGTTCCGACCGACGCGGCCCACCCGATGGTCGTGGCCGAAATGGAAACCTCCATCGCCACCCTGTCGGTCAGCGAGGCGGTGATGCGCCTTGAACTGGCCCAGGCCCCGGCGCTGATGTTCCACAACGGCGCGCACGGCCGTCTGAACATGGTTTACCGTCGCGCCGACGGCAACATCGGCTGGGTCGATCCGGCGGAGAAGGCCGGGGCCTGATTTCAGGCTCCGACGTCCGGCCCGAACCGTCATGCTCGACCTCATCACGCCGCAAGCCATCCTCCCGCACCTGAAGGCCGGCAACAAAAAGCAGGCCTTGCAGGAGTTGGCGCGCAAAGCGTCCGAGCTGACCGGACAGCCCGAACGGACGATCTTCGACGTCCTTCTGGACCGCGAGCGGCTGGGCACGACCGGCGTGGGGCATGGCATCGCCATTCCCCACGGTAAACTGTCCAGCCTCGACCGCGTCCACGGCGTTTTCGCCCGTTTGGAGCGGCCCATCGATTTTGACGCCATCGATGAGCAGCCGGTCGATCTTGTCTTTCTTCTGCTGGCCCCCGATCAATCGGGTGCCGATCACCTGAAGGCGCTGGCCCGCGTGTCGCGGCTGCTGCGCGATCAGTCGATGTGCGAAAAACTGCGCGGCGCGCAATCCGGCGACGCAATCTTTGCCTTGCTGACCACCCAACAGGAAGCCACCCCCGCCGCGTGACGGGCGGACCGCTGCGGGCGGGTCAACACCGGAATTCAAAAGGGCCGCCGCCTTCGTCGCGCGGCCTTTTTCTTTGGCGTGGTGTCGGTGGCGCTCGCGCGGTGGCGGCGCGCGCTGGCGTGGGGTACAATGCCGGGCATGACGAACACACTCCGCAAGCTGTGGATTTCCCCGGACGACTACCTGTCAGCGGAACGGGTGGCGGAGCTTCGTCACGAGTATGTCGATGGCGAGATCTTCGCCATGGTCGGGGCCAGCCGACGGCACGCGACGATTGTCGGAAACCTGTTCGTGGCCATCCGGCAGGCCGCCCGTGCCCGAGGGTGCAGCGCCTACGCGAACGACGTGAAGGTCCGTGTCGAGGCGGCGAACGCCTATTATTATCCCGATCTGGTCGCCACCTGCGCGCCCAGCGACGATGATCCATACGTGGTCCACGCCCCGGCCCTGATCGTCGAGGTGCTGTCTGACAGCACGGAAGCCATCGACCGCCGGGAAAAGCGCGCCAACTATCAGAAAATCCCCAGCCTGCGGGAAATCGTGCTGGTGGCCCAGGACGACCGCCGGGTCGAAATCTACCGCCGCGACGGCCCCCATTGGGTGGCCGACATCGTGACCGAGGGCGACCTTACCCTGACCGCGCTGGACCTCACCCTGCCGTTGACCGCGCTTTACGAGGATTGAGCGTCCCCTTCGCGGAAAGGGACGCTCAGCGCCAACGTCAGGATCACGCGGGCCGCGTGGGACCTTTTTCGGATGTGGGGCGCGTGGTGCGGGGTGGGGTGGGCGGTGTGCTTGGCTCTGAGGGCGGGGCTTCGTTGCTGCCAGCCTTGAGGTACTCAACGATTCGACCAATCGTCTCGGCCCCAGGAAGCAAGCGCCAGATGCCGTCAATCGGGATGGACAGAGATACGAACAGGGCTGCGATCGCGGTGATGCTTACGCCAGAAAGCACAAATTTTGCTGAGGCCTTGAACAACTCTGGGGCAAGTTCCTTTCCAACCCCCTTCGAATACCAAAGCAATCCGCTCGCTACGACGGACGAGGCTCCTTTTCCGCCGCTCAGCAGTGCATTCAGAAAATTTCGGACGGTCACGCCGAACATCGCGGTGCGGCGCTTCTTCAAATCTCCGTCCGCTGGTTCGGCGCTTTCTTCGGACAGAGTGTCAAACGCGGCCTGCACGTCCGGTCCGATGATCTCCGCGTCCTTGATTCCATCGCGCAGCGCGTTGAGGTTGGACAGCAGTGTGGCGGCGCTGTCCGTTGTTAGGGTGCGCGCCAAAGCCTCCACATCCCGTCGCCACAGTTCGGGCAGGCACTGGCACAAACGTCGCGCGGTTTCGGCGATGTCGTCTAGGTCGGAGAGGACGCGGGAGGAGAGTTCGGCCTTGTCCTCTGGGTTGTCGAGCCTTTGGACGAGGCGTTCCACCGTGATGGTGCGCGAATCCACCACCGCCGGACGCAAGTCGGCGGCGCGTTCGGTCAGAACCTCCCGCAGCTTTCCAACCTTGCGGGCAATCTCCGGGTTGACGTTGCTGCCGGTCAGATGCTGGAGGAGGTCGTCAGCCTTCTCGCGTGTTTCGTCCAAATAGTCCTGCGCCAGCCCACCATCTTCTGGCAGAGCCTCCGGCGGCAGAACCTCCATGCGCCCGTCGCGCCAGTCAAACTGATAGGGGGCGGGTTGTTGGCCTGGGAGGGCGTCCAGGGCTTCGGTGAGTTGGGCGTGTGGATCCGGGGGGAGGGGCGCTGGCATGGGCAAGGGAGGATTTTCCTCCTCCAACCAGTGCGCGATGTCGCTATTGATCTCCAAGGCTGGGCGTTCCCACCAAGCGTTTGGTTGAGTGGCTATGCGCAAGGTTAAGGTGTCGCTGAATAGATCGCGGGGTGGAGTTTTCGGGTCAAACGGGGCGATTGCCTCATACCAACGGATCCAGGGCTGATAGCCGTTGTCTGCGGCGAAGGGGCTGTTTTTAAAGTCTTGCCAGTTGGCTTGCAGCGATAGCGGGGCGCTATCATACCAGAGCGGTTGTTCAGCTAATCCTGCTGCATGACGAGGGGCGTCAACTTTGCTATGGGCGTTCAGCCATGCAGCGTCATGAGAAATTTGCTCAACGATATCAATGTCGGTGGAGTGGGCAGCGTAGGCGGCTACGCTGAGGGTGTCGGCGGCGAAAACAGCGCGGGCGGCATACGCCGCGCGAGCGGCTGTGACTGCGGCATCAGCGGCTCGGGGAGTTTTGGTAGCTGCGACTCCGGCGGCTCGAGCAGCGTGCATAGAGGTGATGACCGAACCGATTTTACCGTGGGGCGGAAGTTTATACAGAGTCCATGAAAGGCAGCATGCACGAAATACAGAAGTCGATAAAAATGATATATCATCGTCTCTGTGCGGGTTTCCTTCCGATTTGATTGCGCAACCAATTGTTGGCAACATGCGAAAGGCAATGCGGATAGCAATTATGTGTGACCATGCGGCAGGTTTATCTTTCAACCAACTCTTCAATTCTTCGGTATTTCTCAGTTTCAATTCTTTTATCATGCACCGTCCGCCGCAATATTCGCTACAGGGTTTATGATTATGGCGCGCGTCAGCCTCAGACGGCGCGCGCGCTACTGAACAAAGCGATGCTTGGAAAGTAGCAATAATCTAAGAAACCATCTATTCTGAATAACTTTTTCGCCGCCTATGTGCGCGGTGGTGGTCGCGCCTGACCACCACTCATCATCCCGATGTAAGGCGCGCGCTCTGCTGCCCATTCCCAAACCCTCTTCCACGCGGGCGCGAGAGAGGGAACTCCGCAGTGGGCCGACAAGGGTTCAGACTCACTCTCCTGCGTCAGTGGGGAAGGGGGCAGGGAATGGGGCAACGCCCCCTCACCCCCGTTCCGCCCAACCCATGTAATTCACCCCCAAATCCCGCGCGTTCAGTTTGAAAGTGTCGGTCAGCGGGTTGTAAGTGACGCCGGTCAGGTCGCGCATGGTCAGGCCGTGCGGGCGGACGGCGGCGGAGAGTTCGGAGGGGCGGAGGAATTGACGCCAATTGTGGGTGCCGCGCGGCAGCCAGCGCAGGACATATTCGGCCCCGACGATGGCCATGGCGAAGCTTTTCGGCGTGCGGTTCAGGGTGGCCAGGAACAGGACGCCGCCGGGGGCCAGCAGGTCGGTGCAGGATTTCAGGAACAGCGGCACGTCGGCGACATGCTCGATCACCTCCATCGCCAGCACCACGTCGAACCGTTCGCCCGACGCCGCCAGCGCCTCTGCCGTGGTGGCGCGGTAATCGACGGTCACGTTGTTTTCGGCGGCGTGGGTGGCGGCGGTCTTGATGTTCTTGTCCGACGCGTCCACCCCGACCACCTCGGCCCCCATGCGGGCGAAGGGTTCGGCCAGCAGCCCGCCGCCGCACCCGATGTCCACCAGCCGCAGCCCGGCCAGCGGGCTGGGGGCCAGCGGGTCGCGCCCCAGGCGCCGGCACACGGTGTCGCGGATGTAGGTGAGGCGCAGCGGGTTCAGCCGGTGCAGCGGGCGGAATTTGCCGGTGGGATCCCACCATTCGGCGGCGATGGCGGAAAAGCGGGCGACGTCCGCCGGATCGATCGTGCTGGCCCCGCCGCCGACCCGGTCAGCCGGGGTGGACGGGGCGCTGGCCGGGCGGGAGGGGGCGGTCGCGGTCATCGGGGCGGGATTCCATAACAGAGGGACGGTTGGCATGCGGGGCAACCTTGCCTCGCTGTGAACGAGAGAGTATGGATACGCCGCCCCGCGCCGGCAACGGTAGAGCGGGGGTGCCGCACGCCGCCCTGTTCCACGCGACAAAAACACGCGCTGGGGGCGGCCAGAGATTGGTGTGAGGTATGGCGCGGATCGTCCTGAAATTCGGAGGCACGTCGGTCGGCGACATCGACCGCATCAAAAACGTGGCTCGAAAGGTGGAGCAGGAAGTCAAGGCGGGCCATCAGGTGGCCGTCGTCGTGTCGGCTATGTCCGGCGTGACCAACCAGCTCGTCAAATATTGCAACGACATCGACAAGCTGCACGACGCGCGCGAATACGACGCCGTCGTGGCGTCCGGTGAACAGGTGACGTCCGGCCTGCTGGCCGTCGCCCTGCAGTCCATCGGCATTCCGGCGCGCTCCTGGGCGGGCTGGCAGATCCCGATCTACACCGACGACACGCACGGCAAGGCCCGCATCGTGTCGATCGACACCACCCAGATGGAAAAATCCCTGCAAACCGGCGAAGTCGCCGTGGTCGCCGGGTTCCAGGGGGTGACGAAGGACGGGCGCATCACCACGTTGGGCCGTGGCGGTTCCGACACCTCGGCGGTGGCGTTGGCCGCAGCGGTCAAGGCCGACCGTTGCGACATCTACACCGACGTCGATGGCGTCTACACCACCGACCCGCGCATCGTGACCAAGGCCAAGAAGCTCGACAAGATCACCTACGAGGAGATGTTGGAGCTGGCCTCGCAGGGCGCGAAGGTTCTGCAAACGCGCTCGGTCGAAATGGCCATGAACCACCGCGTGCGCGTGCAGGTGCTGTCGAGCTTCGAAGCCGCTGCGGGCAGCGCGCTTCCCGGAACCCTGGTTGTTGACGAGGACGAGATCGTGGAAAAGGAAGTTGTGAGCGGCATCGCCTACAGCCGCGATGAGGCGAAGATCACGTTGGTCGGCGTCGCCGATCAGCCGGGCGTGGCCGCCAGCATCTTCGGCCCGCTGACCGATTCCGCCGTCAACGTCGACATGATCGTGCAGAACGTGTCGGAAGACGGCAAGTCCACCGACATGACCTTCACCGTCGGCAAGGCCGACATCGTCCGCGCCGTCAAGGTGCTGGAGGATGCGCACGAGACCTTGAAGTTCAAGCGGATCGTGTCGGACGCCAACGTCGTGAAGGTTTCGGTCATCGGTGTCGGCATGCGCAGCCACGCGGGCGTGGCCCAGCGCATGTTCCGCGCGCTGGCCGACAAGGGCATCAACATTCAGGTCATCTCGACCTCGGAAATCAAGATTTCGGTCCTGATCGCCGAGGAGTATGCGGAGCTGGCGCTGCGCGCCCTGCACACCGCCTACGGTCTGGACGCCGCCTGATCGCGGTGTTGACACAAGGCGGGACGGGTCGGCCATGACCGAAACCACGGCACGGGCGCGGCTCGACCAGCTTTGGGCGCGCGGGTGCGCCTTTCTCGGCACACGCACCGCCGTGATGGGCGGTGCGATGAGCTGGGTGTCCGAACGGCATCTGGTGGCGGCGATCTCCAACGCCGGGGGCTTCGGGGTGTTGGCCTGCGGGTCGATGCCGCCGGACGCTCTGGCGGCGGAGATCGCCGGAACCAAGGCGTTGACCGACAAGCCGTTCGGCGTGAACCTCATCAACATGCACCCCGAACTGCACCGGCTGATCGACGTCTGCCGGGAACAGGCGGTGGGGCATGTGGTGATCGCGGGCGGTTTGCCGTCCGGCGCGACGCTGACCCGCATCAAGGATGGCGGGGCCAAGGCCATGGCCTTCGCCCCCACCCTGGCCAGCGGGCGGCGTCTGGCCCGTCTGGGGGCCGACGCGCTGGTGATCGAGGGGACGGAGGCGGGCGGCCACATCGGCCCGGTCTCCACCACCGTGCTGGCGCAAGAGGTTTTGCCCGATCTGCGCGAGGTCCCGGTGTTCGTCGCCGGTGGCATTGGGCGCGGCGAGGCGATTCTCTCCTATCTGGAGCTGGGGGCGGCGGGGGTGCAGATCGGCACCCGCTTTGTCTGCTCCACCGAATGCATCGCGCATCCCAATTTCAAAAAGGCGTTCATCCGCGCGTCGGCCCGCGACGCGCAGGCGTCGGTGCAGATCGACCCGCGTTTCCCGGTGATCCCGGTGCGCGCGCTCGCCAACGCGGGCAGCAAGGCGTTCCTGGATCGGCAACGGGCGGTGATCGCCAAGGTCGATGCGGGCGAATTGACCCGCGAGGCCGGGCTGTTGGAGATCGAACATTTCTGGGCGGGCGCGCTGCGCCGCGCCGTGATCGACGGCGACGTCGAGTTCGGATCGCTGATGGCGGGGCAGAGCGTGGGGCTTGTCACCCGCGAACAGCCGGTGGCCGACATTCTGGCCGAATTGATCGCCCAGGCCGAAACGGCGCTGGCGGTCCGTCATGGGGTTGGGGCAGTCTGAGGGTTGTTCTGGTAAGACCAATGGGTTGAGACGCCGGGCGCCACGTCCGGCCCCGGCAGGGTGGAAGGGGTGGAGAGCATGGGCAGGACCTACGATGGGGCCTCGTCGCGGCGTTTGCTGGCCTCCCTGCGCGACATCATGGCCGCGTCGGGGACCGGTCAGGAGCGGCTGGACAAGATCGTGTCGCTGATCGCGGCGGAGATGAGGGCCGATGTCTGCTCCTGCTACGTCATGCGCGCGGGTGAGGTGCTGGAGCTGTTCTCCACCGAGGGGCTGAACAAGACCGCCGTCCACAACACCCGTCTGCGCGTGGGCGAGGGCATCGTCGGCTACGTCGCCAACCACGCCCGCCCGGTGGCGCTGGACAACGCGCCGTCCCATCCCAGCTTCGCCTACCGCCCGGAAACCGGCGAGGATCCCTTCCTGTCGCTGGCCGGTGTGCCGATCCTGCGCGGCAGCAAGGTGCGCGGCGTGCTGGTGATCCAGCACAAGGACCGCCGGGGCTATGCGGAGGAGGAGGTCGAAACCCTCCAGACCATCGCGATGGTGGTGGCCGAACTGATCGCGCAGAGCGAGCTGGTCAGCCCGTCGGAGGTCTCCACCACCGGCGATCCGGTGCTGCTGCCCGCCCGCCTGTCCGGCACGGCGATGAGCGCCGGTCTGGCCATGGGGCTGGCGGTGATCCACCGCCCGCAGCTCACCGTCCGCCAGATGGTGGCCGAGGACAGCGAAGCGGAGCTGGAGCGCTTCAACGCCGCGCTCGTCACCATGCACAGCGCCATCGATGACCTGCTGGAAGCGGTGACGTTGGCGGGCTTGGGTGAATCGCTGGACATTCTGGAAACCTACCGGATGTTCGCCGAGGATCGCGGCTGGCTGTCGCGCATTCGCGAGGCGATCCATGTCGGCCTGACGGCGGAGGCGGCGGTTCAGCAGGTGCAGAACGACACCCGCGCCCGCATGAGCCACCTGACCGACCCCTACATCCGCGAACGCGTGCAGGATCTGGAGGATCTGACCAACCGCCTGATGCAGCATCTGGCGGGCAAGACCTCCGGGGCCGACGCCGCGACCCAACCGGACGACATGATCCTGGTCGCCCGTTCCATGGGGCCGGCGGAGCTGCTGGACTACGACCGCTCCCGCCTGCGTGGGCTGCTGCTGGAGGAGGGGACGCCGTCCAGCCATGTCTGCATCGTCGCCCGCGCGCTGAACATCCCGGTCGTCCAGGCCAGCGAGGCGCTGAACCGGATTGAGCCGCTCGACCAGTTGATCATCGATGGCGACCATGGGCAGGTCTTCATCCGGCCCGCCGAAGACATTCAGATGGCCTTCTCTGAATCGGTGGCGTTGCAGCACCGCAAGGAGCAGATGTACGCCGCCATCCGCAGCCTGCCGTCGGTGACGCGCGACGGGGTGCCGATCTCCATCCAGTTGAATTGTGGCCTGCTGATCGATCTGCCGCATCTGAAGGCCAGCGGGGCGGAGGGCATCGGCCTGTACCGCACCGAAATCCCCTTCATGGTGCGCTCCTCCTACCCGGACGTGCAGGCGCAAACCGAACTGTACGCCCGCATCATCGACGAGGCGGGCGACAAGCCGGTGATCTTCCGCACGCTGGACGTCGGCGGCGACAAGATGTTGCCCTACATGAGCGGCGAGGCGGAGGAAAACCCCGCGCTGGGCTGGCGCGCCGTCCGCATCGGGTTGGACCACCCGTCGCTGCTGCGCCAGCAGTTGCGGGCGCTGCTGCTGGCCGCCGCCGGGCGTCCGCTGTCGGTGATGTTCCCGATGATCGCCGAGGTGGCGGAGTTCGACGGCGCGCGCCGTCTGCTGGATCTGGAGTTGAAGCGGCTGGCCGCCCAGGGGGTGGAAGCGCCCAGCCGCCTGCGCGTCGGCACGATGATCGAGGTGCCGTCCCTGCTCTGGCAATTGCCCGCCCTGCTGCCGAAGCTGGATTTCCTGTCGGTCGGCTCCAACGATTTGACGCAATATCTGTTCGCGGCGGATCGCGGCAACCCGCGCACCTCCACCCGCTACGACTCGCTGTCGCCGCCGATGCTGTGCGTGCTGCGCCGTCTGGTCGATGAATGCGCCAAGCACAAGGTCTCGCTGAGCCTGTGCGGGGAGATGGCCGGGCGGCCGCTGGACGCCATGGCCTTGATCGGGGTCGGCTTCCGCACCCTGTCGATGTCGCCGCCGTCGGTCGGCCCGGTCAAGACCATGCTGCGCTCGCTGGAGGTGGCGGCGCTGCGCGATTACATGACCGGCCTGTATTTCGGCAGCGACCACAGCCTGCGCGACAAGCTGAAGACCTTCGCCAAGGACCATGGCGTGGACATCTGAACGGCGGTTTCACCGTCCATCGTCCCTCTGTCGCCCGTTGACTGTCGGCTGTTGTCACCGGGGTTGCGGCCTTTGCGCGGTCATTCCGGTTGCGCCGCAGGGGTGGCTTGTCGTACCCCTTTTGGCAAAGGCGTCCGGTGGCGGGGCCTAGTGGCGAGCAGACGGCGATTCCATGGCCAAGCGCAAGGTTTTCGACAGCTTCGATTCGACCCCGACCGGCCCGACCGTGGCGCAGACGTTGCGGGACGCGCGTCTGGCGATGGGGCATGAACTGCGCGACGTCGCGACGATGCTGCGCATCCGCTATCCTTACCTGCAAGCCATCGAGGATGGCCGGTATCAGGATTTGCCGGGATCGGCCTACGCCGCTGGCTTCCTGCGCTCCTACTCCGAATATCTCGGCCTGGATCCGGTGGACATCGTCGCCCGTTACAAGGCCGAGGCGGCGGGCGCGATGCGCGACCAGGAACTGTATCTGCCGACCCCGGCGACGGAGGAGCGGATCCCCGGCGGGACCCTGCTGCTGCTGACGCTGGTCCTGGCCGGGGCGGTGTATGGCGGCTGGTATTATCTGTCGGCGACCGACCGGTCGATGGCCGATCTGGTTCCGCGTCTGCCCGACCGTCTGGTGTCGCTGCTCGACGCGCTGCCGACGAAGAGCGGCGGCCCGACTTCCGCCGCCGACAGCGCCCCGGCGGTCCCCGCCCAAGCCCCGGTGGTCGCCAACCTGTCCACCACCACCGCGCCGCCGTCGGTTCCGCCGCTGGTTTCCGGTTCGACCGTGACCGCCCCGGCGGTCGCGTCGGCTCCGGCGGCCCATGGGACCACGACCACCGCGACCGCTCCCGCCACGCCCAGCCTGAACGGGGCTGCGACCGCCGCCAGCACCGCCGCCGCCAACGCGGCGGCCGCAGCGGCTGCGGCGGTTCCGCCCAGCCCGGCGACCCCGGTGGTGATCCCGCCCTTGCCCACCATCAAACCCACCCCGTCGCCGGTGGTCGCCAGCGCGGCGGACGACGAGGATTCGGAAAGCTCGCCGCAGGAGCCGACGCCGCTGGCTGCTGCTGCTGCCCAGGCGGCTTCCGCGCAAGCCGCGCAGGCGGCGGCCAATGCCACGGCGGCCAGCGCTGCGGCGGCCAACGCCGCCCGCACCCCGGCGGAACCGACCCCGGCCAACCCGAACGCCAAGGTCTATGGGATGCAGAACCAGAATCCCAAGCTGATCATCAAGGCGACCCAGGAAAGCTGGCTGCAAATCCGCGATGGCAACGAGATCGTGTTCACCCGCGTGCTGAAGCCGGGCGACACCTACCGCGTGCCCGACAAGGCGGGCGTGCGCATCCGCACCGGCAACGCCGGTGGGCTTGTGGTGGTCGCCGACGGGGCGGAAAGCCAGCCCTTGGGATCGGTCGGCATGGTGCTGCGCGACGTTCCCATCGACGCCAGCGGCGTGGTGAAAAACCGCTGACCCGTGGTCCACGCTTGAAACCAGCGCGCCGGGCCGCATGTCTGGCGTGATGGTGTTGCTTGTGAGAGGTCTGTCATGTCCGTTCGCGCCTATCGCCAGATTCTGCGCCGCAAGTCCCGGCAGATCCGGGTTGGCAACGTGTTGGTCGGCGGCGACGCGCCGATTTCGGTCCAGACCATGACCAACACCCCGACCACCGACGTCAAGGCGACCGTCGAACAGATCCAGTCGGCGGAGCGGGTGGGGGTGGACATCGTCCGCGTGTCCTGCCCCGACCGGGAATCGTCCCTGGCGCTCAAGGAGATCGTCAAACAGGTTTCGGTTCCGGTCGTCGCCGACATCCATTTCCATTACAAGCGCGCCATCGAGGCGGCGGAGAGCGGGGCGGCCTGCCTGCGCATCAACCCCGGCAACATCGGCTCGGCCGAGCGGGTGCGCGAGGTGGTGAAGGCGGCCAAGGATCACGGCTGTTCGATGCGCATCGGCGTCAACGCCGGGTCGCTGGAGCAGGATTTGCTGGAGAAATACGGCGAACCCTGCCCCGAAGCGATGGTGGAAAGCGCGCTCAATCACGCGAAAATCCTGGAAGACAATGATTTCCGCGAGTTCAAGATTTCGGTGAAGGCGTCCGATCCCTTCCTGGCCGTGGCCGCCTACCAGGGCTTGGCCGAGGCTTGCGATTATCCCCTGCACATCGGCATCACCGAGGCCGGGGGGCTGCGCGCGGGCACGGTCAAATCCTCCATCGGGTTGGGCATGCTGCTGTGGTCGGGCATTGGCGACACCGTGCGCGTGTCGCTGTCCGCCGAACCGGCGGAAGAGGTGCAGGTCGGCTACGAAATCCTGAAATCGTTGGGGCTGCGGCGGCGCGGGGTGACGGTGATTTCCTGCCCAAGCTGCGCCCGCCAGAATTTCGACGTCATCAAGACGGTGGAGATCCTGGAGGCCCGTTTGGCCCACATCACCACGCCGCTGACCCTGTCGGTGATCGGCTGTGTCGTCAATGGCCCGGGCGAGGCGCGGGAAACCGACATCGGCCTGACCGGCGGCGGCAACAACATCCACCAAATCTACCTGTCCGGCGTCACCGACCACCGGCTGAAGGACCAGGACATCGTCGCCCACCTCGTCGGTCTGGTTGAGAAAAAGGCGGCGGAGATCGAGGCGGCGAAAGCGGCGGCTGCGGTGGCGGGATGAATTTTTGACACCGATGAACACAGATAAACACAGATGAAAGACACAGATAGAAAATTTTGAGGATCGTGTGAGCGTCGCGGCTCCGGACCAACCGTATGCAACCATGATAGAAAAATCTGTGTTCATCTGTGTTCATTGGTGTCTCAAAAAAAACTCCATCATTCATTAATCTCCCGCAACTGGCAGGAACGAAACGACCCCCGGCGTGACCACCGCATCCTATCTTGTCATCGGCGCCAGTCATCGGACCTGTTCCGGGGTGATCCGTGATCGCCTCGCGACCGATGACGCGGAGGTGCCGGGCGTGCTGGAGCGGTTGCGCGCCGTTGGGGTGACGCAAGCGCTGTGGTTGAGCACCTGCGACCGGGTGGAGGTTCAGGCCGTCCACCCCCGCCCGCACGAGGCGGCCTTGGCCGTCGCGGCGGTGATGGCGGAGCGGGTCGGGATGGTGGCGGGGGAGTTCACCGATCAGCTTTACATCCGCACCGGGCCGGAGGCGATCCGGCATTTGTTCGCGGTCGCCTGCTCGCTCGACAGCCAGATCATCGGCGAACCGCACATCCTGGGCCAGTTGAAGGCCGCCCATCGCGGTGCGGCGACGCAGGGGCTGACCGGGCCGGAGTTGGAGGCGGTGATGCAGGCCGCCTACGCCGCCGCCAAGCGGGTGCGCAGCGAAACCCCGATCGCGGAGGGGGCGACCTCGCTCGCCGCCGCCGCCATCCAGGTGGCGCGCGATCTGCACGGCGATCTGCGGCGCTGCGCGGCCTTGCTGATCGGGTTGGGCGACATGGGCACGCTGGTGCTGGACGGTCTGCGCGAGGCCGGTTTGCCGCGCCTGACCGTCGCCGCCCCGGTGGACCGCCGGGCCGAAGCGGCGTCGCGGCGGCTGTCCGGCCATTTCGCGCCGTGGGCCGATCTGGACGCGGCGCTGGCCGGGGCCGATATCGTCGTGACCGCGACCGGGTTGGGGCGCTATATCCTGTCCACCGCGATGGTGGAGGTGGCGTTGAAGCGCCGCCGCCGCCGTCCGATCTTCGTGGTGGACGCGGCGATCCCGTCCGACGTCGATCCGGCGGTCGCCGGGATGGACGGGGCCTTTGTCTATGATCTGGCCGACCTGGAGCGGGTGGCGCTGCAAGGCCGGGTCGGGCGCGAAGCGGCGACGCAAGCCGCCTGGAGCATCGTGGAGGAGGCGGTCGCCGCCTTTGCCCGCGACCGCGCCGAACGGGCCGCCGTGCCCGCCGTGGCGGGGCTGCGGGCGCATTTCGAGCGGGAACGGCGGCGTCTGCTGGCCGATCACAGCGGGTTGGACGCCGCGTCGGCCACCCGGCTGCTGGTGAACCGGCTGCTGCATCACCCGTCGGAAGCCCTGCGGGAGTTGGCGGCGGATCCGGGGGGCGGGGACGCGATGGGGCTGGCCGAACGGGCGGCGGCGGAACGGTTGCTGTTCCGGCTGTTCCATTTGGACGGGGTGGCGGAGGAACGCGCGGCGACGGAGTGCGCCGGGCAGGACAGGGATGAGGACGAGCGACGTGAATCTGGACGACACCTTCAATAAGGTCGTGGCCCGCCATGACGAACTGCGCGACGCGCTCGCCGCCGGTCTGGTCGATTCCGGGGAGTTTTCCCGGCTGTCCAAGGAATACGCCGACCTCACCCCGATCGCCGACGCCATCCTGGCCCTGAAAAAGGCCAAGGGCGAAGCCGCCGATCTGGCCCAGATGATCGCCGACCCCGACGGCGACGCCGAGATGAAGGCGTTGGCGGAGGAGGAGTTCCGCGACCTGTCCAAGCGCATCCCGGAATTCGAACGTCGGGTGCAACTGTCCCTGCTGCCCAAGGACGAGGCCGACGAAAAGAACGCCATCCTGGAGGTGCGCGCGGGCACCGGCGGGGACGAGGCCGGGCTGTTCGCCGCCGAACTGTTCGAGATGTACCGCCGCTACGCCGGTTTGCGCGGCTGGCGGTTCGAGGTGATGGACGTCAGCGAATCCGGGGTGGGCGGGTACAAGGAGGCGACGGCCAACATCACCGGGCGCAGCGTGTTCGCCCGGCTGAAGTTCGAATCCGGCGTCCACCGCGTGCAGCGGGTTCCGGCGACGGAGGCGCAGGGCCGCATCCACACCTCCGCCGCCACCGTCGCCGTTCTGCCGGAAGCCGAAGAGGTGGACATCCACATTGACGAAAAGGATTTGCGGATCGACGTCTTCCGCTCCTCCGGCCCCGGCGGCCAATCGGTCAACACCACCGACAGCGCGGTGCGCATCACCCATTTGCCGACCGGGCTGGTGGTGAGCCAGCAGGATGAGAAATCGCAGCACAAGAACAAGGCCAAGGCGCTGAAGGTGCTGCGCGCCCGCCTGTACGACCTGGAACGCGCCGCCAAGGACGCGGCCCGCGCCGCCGACCGCAAGAGCCAGGTCGGCAGCGGCGACCGTTCCGAACGCATCCGCACCTACAATTTTCCGCAGGGCCGTGTCACCGACCACCGCATCAACCTGACGCTCTACAAGATCGACAAGATGATGGCGGGCGAGGCGCTCGACGAGTTTGTGGACGCCCTGGTGTCGGAGGATGAGGCCGCCCGTCTGGCCGATATGGGGTGAGGCGGCCCATGGTTCCCCCTAACAGGGTGCAGAAAAACCATTTTGCTGCTGCAGTCGGGTTCTTTCCGGCAATCTCGCGTCAAGACCTTGCAAGATACCACCGGTATCTTGCTTCGGCCTTTCCTAATATTGCCAAAAAGCCCCCTCCCTCGCGACGCAAAAGCCTTTTTCCGCACCCTGCTAACGGAGATTTCCGGTGACGATCACCCTGTCCGCCCTGCGCCGTCTGGCCGAAACCCGCCTGCGCGGCGCGGGGGTGGACACCCCCGATCTGGACGCGCGCCTGCTGCTGGAACACGCGCTGGGTGTCACCCGCACGGATTTCATTACGAAATCGGAACAGATGATAGCGGCGGCGGATCAGGCCCGCGCGCTGGCCCTGATCGACCGCCGCGCGGCGCGCGAGCCGGTGGGCCGCATCCTGGGGCATCGGGAGTTCTGGACGATCGATCTGGCCCTGAATTCCGACACGCTGGAACCCCGACCCGACACCGAAACGGTGGTGGACGCGGTGCTGGCGGCGATCCCGGACCATGACGCGGCCTTGACCCTGTTGGATCTCGGGACCGGAACGGGTTGCATCCTGCTGGCGCTGCTGTCGGAACTGCCCAACGCGCGCGGGGTGGGGGTCGATCTCAGCCCGTTGGCGGTCGCGGCGGCCCGCGACAACGCCGACCGCAACGGGCTGGCGGCGCGGTCCCATTTCCAAACCGGCGATTGGGCCAGTGATATCCGTGATCGTTTCGACATCGTTGTGTCAAACCCGCCCTACATCCCCAGCGCCGACATCGCCGCCCTGGCCCCGGAGGTGCGGGAGCATGACCCGATGCGCGCCCTGGATGGCGGGCCGGACGGGCTGGCCCCTTACCGCATCATCGCCGCCCAACTGCCAACCCTGCTGACCCCCGGCGGGCTGGTGGCGTTCGAGGTCGGGCAGGGGCAGGCGGCCGATGTCGCCGAGCTGCTGGAGCGCCAGGGGCTGGGCGACATCACCCGGCTGCGCGATCTGGGCGGGATCGAGCGCTGCGTCCGCGCCCGGAACGGCGGTTCCACCGGGGGCTGAGAAAAGACGGGTTGGGCAAAAAAAGGATTGGATTGACCGGCGGCGGCGGATAGTGTGCGGTGATACGACCGTGATTGTGGCGTGTGCGGGCCTTTGTGCCCTGGCGTGGGGCAACGCCGGGCGTTTCACCGCAACAGGCAGGCGCACCCGCCCGAACCGTGTCGTTTGATCCCCGTGACCCATCCATGGATGACCATGGCGGGCTTGGCGGCCGAACCGAACAGGTCGGAAGGGCCGCTGCCGCGTTCCGGGGAATACGCTTCTCTTGCATGGGGCCTTAAGAGCCGAATGAGACAGGGACCGAACTCCAGGCGTTCGCGTGGCCGTGGCAACAATGGCGGCGGGGGCGGTGGTGGTGGTGGCAACGGCGGCGGCAACAACGCCGGTCGCCGTCAGAATGTGCCGCTGCGCCATCAGAACTTCGACAGCAACGGGCCGGACGTGCGCATTCGCGGCAACGCGTGGCAGGTCCATGAGAAGTATCAGGCGCTGGCGCGCGACGCGATGTCGGCGGGCGACCGGGTGCAGGCGGAAAACTACCTGCAACACGCGGAGCATTACCTCCGCATCATCAACCAGATCCAGGAATCGGAAAACCGCCAACGCGGCGGCGCACCGGCGTCCGGTCACGCCCAACCCTCCAGCAGCACCGCTCAACCCGGCGATGATGAGGATGGCGGGGGCGAGGATGAGGTCGACGGCGTCGAAGAGCGCGCCACCGTCAACGCCTGAGTCCTTGTCGGACGGTTGGGTCTGACGGCGGGGTGAGGGGCCGGGAAACCGTTGACCCTCACCCGATTGCCGCTTTTTCTGTTTGTCCCGCCTGCTGTTTGTCCCGCCTGGGCCGGGATGGCGGATGTCGGCCCGTTCAGGCCCCGGTCAGGTCCACTGGGTCGCCAAGGGCGACACGCCCATCGGCGATCACGCGGGCGCGCAGGGCGATGTGGGCGTGGCCATAGCCGCGCTCCATGATCGGCCCCAGGGCCAGATCGGCCACGCCGCTGTCCGGGTTCACGTTGTTGGCCGGTCGGCACTCCACCGCCTCGATCACGCGCAGGGTGGCCCCGCCGACGGTCAACTCCCGCCCGATCCACGCCCGTTCGGCCCAGGGGGCCAGCCCATCCAACAGCAGATTGGCGCGCATACGGCGCGGATCGATCGGCTGTTTGGCGATCCGCTCCTCCACATCGCGCAGGCTGGCGCGGTTCAGCAGCAGGAGCGACGGTTCTTCCGTGTCGCCGAAGGACCCGCCCTTGGCGTCCACCAGACGCGGCATGCCGGGAACGATGCCCGCCAGATAGGCGGCGAAAAACTGCTCCAGCAGCGTCCGCCCCATCGGCTGGTCCAACCGCCCGCGCGACACCTGCCGCCCGCCGCGCCGGATGATGAGCGACTGGGTGTCCTCGTCAAACAGCGTGTCGAGCGCGGCCAGCTTTTCCGTGCGGTCCAGCGTGAAGAAATCGGATGGCAACCGCCAGCCATCGGACTCCGTGTCCAACGCCGCCGGCCCGTGCAGCAGCCCATAGCGACGGTCAAGCGGAATGGCCTGCCCGGCGGTCAGATCGACAGCGGGCAGATCCTGGCCGCTCAACCCCTTCACGGGGTAACGGCGAATGGCGGCGACGGTCGTGTTCATTGCACTGCACAATGAACAGGCTGGGGCCGGATCTGTCAACCACGGCGAAGGTCTGGGGGTGGTGACGACTCTGAAGCATTCCCCACGCCGGACAAATCCGAATTACAAATCCGAATTGGTGATGCGCGGGGCGGTGATGCCCTTTCCCGCGCCATGGTCTTGCGTGGCCGGTGGCTGTGACTACATCTGGTGCAGCATCCTTGCGGATCGCACATTCGTGGATCGGAACGACCGGGCTGCCGCGCGGACGGTCGTTGGAAGAAGGGGGGCCGCCTGATGGACTTTGAGAAATACACCGAACGCAGCCGGGGTTTTGTCCAGGCCGCGCAGACGCTGGCGACCCGGCGGGGCCATCAGCGGTTGACGCCCGAACATCTGCTGAAAACCTTGCTGGACGACAAGGAGGGGCTGGCCGCCAACCTGATCCGCGCCGCCGGGGGCGATCCCGTCGCCGCGCTGTCCGCTGTGGACGCGGAGCTGGACAAACAGCCGAAGGTGGAGGGCAGCGGGGCTGGGCAACTGTTCCTGTCGCCCGAACTGTCGCGCGTGTTCGAACAGGCGGAAAAGGTCGCGGAAAAGGCCGGGGACAGCTTCGTCACCGCCGAACGCATCCTGCTGGCCCTGACGATGGCCGACGGCACGCCGTCCGCCAGGCTGCTGAAGGCGGCGGGCGTCACCCCGCAGGGGCTGAACACCGCCATCAATCAGGTCCGCAAGGGCCGCACCGCCGACAGCGCCAGCGCCGAGCAGGGTTATGACGCGCTGAAGAAATACGCCCGCGACCTGACCGAATCGGCGCGCGAGGGCAAGCTGGATCCCGTGATCGGGCGCGACGAGGAAATCCGCCGCACCATCCAGGTTCTGGCCCGCCGGACCAAGAACAACCCGGTCCTGATCGGCGAACCCGGCGTCGGCAAGACCGCCATCGTCGAGGGGCTGGCCCAGCGCATCGTCAAGGGCGACGTGCCGGAAGGGCTGAAGAACAAGCGTCTGCTGGCGCTGGATCTCGCTGGGATGGTGGCCGGGGCCAAATACCGTGGCGAGTTCGAGGAGCGGCTGAAGGCCGTGCTGTCGGAAATCCAGGCGGCGGCGGGCGAGATCGTCGTGTTCATCGACGAGCTGCACACGCTGGTCGGGGCGGGCAAGGCCGATGGGGCGATGGACGCCTCCAACATGCTGAAACCGGCGCTGGCGCGCGGCGAGCTGCATTGCGTTGGTGCCACCACGTTGGACGAATACCGCAAGCACATCGAAAAGGACGCCGCGCTGGCCCGCCGCTTCCAATCGGTCTTCGTGCCCGAACCGACGGTGGAGGACACCATCTCCATCCTGCGCGGGCTGAAGGAGCGGTACGAGGTCCATCACGGCGTGCGCGTGACCGACGCGGCCATCGTCGCGGCGGCCACCCTGTCCAACCGCTACATCACCGACCGTTTCCTGCCCGACAAGGCCATCGACCTGATCGACGAGGCGGCGAGCCGCCTGCGCATGGCGGTGGACACCAAGCCGGAGAACATCGACGAACTCGACCGCCGCATCATCCAGTTGAAGATCGAGCGCGAGGCGCTGAAGCGCGAGTCCGATCAGGGATCCAAGGACCGCTTTGCCAATCTGGAACGCGAGTTGGCGGAGCTGGAGCAGGAATCGGCCGAACTCACCGCCAAATGGCAGGCGGAGAAGGACCAGCTTCAGGGCGCGCAGAAGATCAAGGAGGATCTGGAAAAGGCGCGGACCGAACTGGACGTCGCCCAGCGCGCGGGCAACTGGGGTCGGGCGGGCGAACTGACCTACAGCGTCATCCCCGGCCTGGAAAGCGCGCTGAAGACCGCCGAGGCGCACGCCGCCAACCGGATGCTGAACGAGGAGGTGCGCGACACCGACATCGCCGGGGTGGTCAGCCGCTGGACCGGCGTGCCGGTGGACAAGATGCTGGCGGGTGAACGGGAAAAGCTGCTGGCGATGGAAAGCCGCCTGCGCGGCCGGGTCATCGGCCAGGAGGAGGCGATCGTCGCCGTGTCCAACGCCGTCCGCCGGTCGCGGGCGGGCTTGCAGGATCCCAACCGGCCCATCGGCTCCTTCCTGTTCCTCGGTCCGACCGGCGTCGGCAAGACCGAACTGACCAAGGCGCTGGCCGAATTCCTGTTCGACGACGAAACCGCCATGGTCCGGCTCGACATGTCGGAATACATGGAAAAACACTCCGTCGCCCGCATGATCGGCGCGCCTCCGGGCTATGTCGGCTATGAGGAGGGCGGGGCGCTGACCGAGGCGGTGCGCCGTCGGCCCTATCAGGTCGTGCTGTTCGACGAGGTGGAAAAGGCCCACCCGGACGTCTTCAACGTGCTGCTTCAGGTGCTCGACGACGGTCGTTTGACCGATGGGCAGGGGCGGACGGTGGATTTCCGCAACGTCGTCATCATCATGACGTCCAACCTCGGCTCGCAGGCTTTGGCCGAACAGCCGGAGGGCGAGGACTCCTCCGCCGTGCGCGGCGAGGTGATGGAGGCGGTGCGGGCGCATTTCCGCCCCGAATTCCTCAACCGGCTGGATGAGATCCTGCTGTTCCACCGGCTCGACCGGCGGCACATGGGCGGCATCGTCTCCATCCAGTTGGGGCGTCTGGTCAAGATGCTGGCCGACCGCGACATCACCCTGGAGGTGGACGCGGCGGCGACCGAATGGCTGGCCGAGGCGGGCTATGATCCCGTCTATGGTGCGCGGCCGTTGAAGCGGGTGATCCAGCGCGAGCTGCAAAACCCGCTCGCCACCATGATCCTGGAGGGCCGCGTCAGCGATGGCCAGACGGTGTCGGTGGGGGCGGAGGCCGGGGTGTTGACCATCAACGGCGTGGCGGTGTCCGAACAGGGCCGCCGCACCGACGCGCCAACGGCCAAGACCGTGCATTGACGGCGCGCTGACCGCAAGCTGACCGGAACGGCGCGCCCGTCTCCCGCCACAGGGGAGAGGGCGCGCCGTTCGGCGAATTCCCAAACAGCCCCATCGACACCGGCACCTGAGCGCGCTAAATCCAGTCGATGACCGACACCACCCTCGCCGCTCGCGGCGTCGCGCTCGATTTGCTGCGCGACGTGCTGCGCAAGTCCGTTCCCTTCGACGACGCGTTCGACGCGCACCCCGATCTTGCCGGGCTGGAGCCGCGCGACCGTGGTTTCGTCCGCGTGCTGGTCGCCACGGTGTTGCGCCGCCTGGGCCAGATCGACGAGCTGATCCAGACCAGCCTGGCCAAGCCGGGGCTGCCCAAGGCGGCGATCCACGACATGCTGCGGTTGGGGGTGGCGCAACTGGTCTTCCTCAACACCCCGCCGCACGCCGCCGTCGACACGGCGGTGGAACTGGCGGCCCAGCGCAACGCGGCTCCTTACAAGGGCCTCATCAACGCGGTGCTGCGCCGGATCGGGCGGGAAGGCGCAACGCTGGCGGCCCAGCAGGACGCCGGGCGGCTCAACACCCCCGATTGGATGTGGCTGTCCTGGCGCACCGCCTACGGCACGGCCCGGGCGCGCGGGATCGTTGAGGCGCATCTGCACGAAGCCCCGCTCGACTTCACCGCCAAGGACGACCCCGCCGCCTGGGCGGAGCGGCTGGAGGCGGCGTTGCTGCCGACCGGCGCGCTGCGGCGGACGACCAGCGGTTCCGTTCCCGAACTGCCGGGCTTTGACGAGGGCGCGTGGTGGGTCCAGGATCTGGCCGCTTCGCTGCCCGCCAAGCTGTTCGGCGATCTGCGCGGCAAGCGCGTGTTCGATCTGTGCGCCGCCCCTGGCGGCAAGACCGCGCAACTGGCCGCGCAGGGCGCGCGCGTCACCGCGCTCGACCGCTCGGCCAAGCGGCTGGAGCGGGTGACGGAAAACCTCGCCCGCTTGCGGTTGGAGGCCGAGGTCATCACCGCCGACGCGGCGGCCTGGATGCCGGAGGAGGCCGCCGACGCGGTGCTGCTCGACGCCCCCTGTTCGGCCACCGGCGCGGTCCGCCGCCACCCCGACATTCTGCGGGTCAAGACGCCCGACGACATCGCCAAGCTGGCCAAGGCGCAAGGGCGGCTGCTGGCCCACGCGGTCGGTCTGGTCAAGCCGGGCGGCACGCTGATCTACTGCACCTGCTCCATCCAGCCGGAGGAGGGCGAGGCGCAGATCACCCGCCTGCTGGCGCGCGACGCGCGGGTGCAGCGTCACCCCATCACCCCGGACGAGCTGGGCGGCTTGACCGAGATCCTGAATCCGCTGGGGGAGGTGCGCTCGCTGCCCGGCATGCTGGCCGATCTGGGCGGCATCGACGGGTTCTTTGTGTCCCGGCTGCGGCGTGTCGGCGCATGATTCGTGATGGTGGGGCGGCCCCGCGCCTTGCGGCGGCGGCGGTGACTTGATAGGACACAGACATGCCCCCGTCCTTGCTGCACCGCACCGCAACACGCCTGCCCGCCGGCCGTTTCCGCCGTCAGCGGTCCTGAAGGGGTGGCCGCGATGGGCAAAGGGGCGGGCAAGGGGACGGGCAGGGGGGCCGGTGGTGCGGGACGGATCCGCAGCGGACTCGCGCGCATTGCCTACGGGAACCCGCTCTATTCCCTGATGCTGAGCGGACGGGCACCGGCGGCGCTGTCCGTGGTCCCGCCCGATCCATGGCCCGGCGATCCCAGCGACGGTTCGGCCTTTCTGGCCGGGATGCTGCGCATGGCCGGGCAATCCATGGCCATCGACCCCAACGGTGAACCGCCCTGGCGGATGCCGGGGGCCAGCCCGGTTTGGCTGAGGGCGCTGCACGGATTCGACTGGATGCGCGACCTGCGCGCCGTCGGCGGCGACATGGCGCGGCGGCGGGCGCGGGTGCTGGTCTGGTCCTGGCTGGAGCACAATGGCGGTTGGAACAGCCAGGGATGGGCACCGGACACCCTGGGGACCCGGGTCGCCAACTGGATCGGTCTGCATGATTTCTATTGCGCGTCCGCCGACGACGAGTTCCGCGCGCGGGTGTTCGAGCATCTCGGGCGGCAGGTCCGTCATCTGGCCCGCGTCCTGCCCGCCCGGTTGGACGGCGCGCCGCTGATCGCCGCGATCAAGGGGCTGATCTATGGCGGTTTCTGCCTGCCCGGTCTGGAGCGGGCGGGGCAGGACGGCTTGCGGCTGCTCGACCGCGCCTTGCCGGGCCAAATCCTGCCCGATGGCGGGCATGTGGAGCGCAACCCGTCGGTGCATCTGCGGGTGCTGCGCGACCTGATCGACATCCGCGCGGTGCTGCGGGTGGCCCGCGTCGAGGCCCCGGAATCCCTGCAACCGGCCATCGAGCGGATGACTCCGGCCCTGCGCTTCTTCCGCCACGGTGACGGCGGTCTGGCCCTGTTCAACGGCGGACGGGAGGAGGAACCGGCGCTGGTGGACACCGTGCTGGCCCAGGCCGACGTCCGTGGCCGCACCCTGCGCAGCGCCCCCCACAGCGGCTATGAGCGGTTGATCGCCGCGCGCACCCTGGTTCTGCTCGACACCGGCGCGCCGCCGTCCGCCGGGCTGGACCGGATGGCCCACGCCGGAACCCTGTCGATGGAGATGTCCGTCAACAAGGAGCGGCTGATCGTCAATTGCGGCAGCCACCCGGCCCAGCGCGGGCCGTGGCGCTTGGCGCTGGCCGGATCGGCGGCCCACTCCACCGTCGTCGTCGCCGACACCAATTCGGCGGAGGTGCTGGAGGCGGGCGGGCTTGGCCGCCGCCCCTCGCACGTCGGCTGCGAACGGCAGGAATCGGGCAGCGCCGTTCTGGTGGTCGCCACCCACAACGGCTACAGCAAGGGGTTCAGCCTGCTGCACCGCCGCCGCGTCTATCTGGCCGAGAACGGCGAGGATCTGCGCGGCGAAGACACGCTGGAACCGGTGCTTGGCGCGCAGGCGACCGACCAGCCCTTCGCCATCCGCTTCCACCTGCACCCGACGGTGCAACCGATTCTGGTGCAGGGCGGGGCGCAGGTGATCCTGCGCCTGCCCAGCGGCAACGTGTGGCGGTTGCGGGCGACCGGCGTGGCGCTGGAACTGGCCGAAAGCATCTATCTGGGGACCGGCGACGAACCGCGCCGCAGCGCCCAGATCGTGATGCACGGGCATAGCGGCCCCGACGGCGTGACGGTCAAATGGGCCTTGCGCCGCGAGCGCAAGGCGGCGTAAATCCCGCCATCCGCAGTGGCCGGACCTGATCGCCGAAGCGACTCGCATCGGCGGACGGGAACGGAGACACGGACGAACAGGATTGGCGCACGGACGAACGCGGAGTTTTCACTCTGTGTTTATCTGTGTTCATCGGTGGATAAAAACCCGGCTTCGGTCCAGTGAGATTATCCACAGATGAACACCGATAAACACAGATGAATGTCTTTGCGTTCATCCGTGCTTTTCTTATTCCGTGTTCATCCCGTGTGTCTTCTGGCCGCGTCGCGCCCGCGCAACAACGTTCGACGATCAGGAACACGCCATGAGTCCGCCGAAAGCCAACCACGCCCCCGCCCCCGACAAGGTCCGCATCACCCGCGCGCTGATTTCCGTGTCCGACAAGACCGGTCTGGTCGCGCTGGGGCAGGCCCTGGCCGCCCGTGGCGTGGAAATCCTGTCCACCGGCGGCTCGGCGCAGCGGCTGGCCGACGCGGGCGTTCCGGTGAAGGAGGTTTCCGACCACACCGGTTTCCCGGAAATCATGGATGGCCGGGTCAAGACCCTGCACCCGCGCGTGCACGGCGGCATCCTGGCCCGCCGCGACATTCACGCCGACGCGATGGCGCAGCACGACATTCCGCCGATCGATCTGGTGGTCGTCAACCTCTACCCGTTCGAAGCGACGGTGGCCCAGGGGGCCGATTACGCCAACTGCGTCGAGAACATCGACATCGGCGGCCCGGCGATGATCCGCGCGGCGGCCAAGAACCATGATTTCGTCACCATCATCACCGAACCGTCGGATTACGAGGCGGTGATCGACGAGCTGGCGACCAACGACGCCTGCGTCACGCTGGGGCTGCGCCGCAAGCTGGCCCAGCGCGCCTACGCCCGTACCGCCGCCTACGACGCCGCCATTTCGACCTGGCTGGCCGGTCAGTTGGGCGAAACCTTCCCGCCGCGCGTCACCCTGTCGGGCGCGCTGGCGCAGACCCTGCGCTATGGCGAGAACCCGCACCAGCAGGCCGCCTTCTACGTCACCGGCGACCAGCGCCCCGGCGTGGCGACCGCCGTGCAGCTTCAGGGCAAGGAGCTGTCCTACAACAACCTGAACGACACCGACGCCGCGTTCGAACTGGTGGCCGAGTTCGAACAGCCCGCCGTCGCCATCATCAAGCACGCCAACCCCTGCGGCGTCGCCCAGGGGGCCAATCTGCTCGACGCCTACCGCTCGGCCCTGCTGTGCGATCCGGTCAGCGCCTTTGGCGGCATCATCGCCGTCAACCGCTCGCTCGACGCCGAAACCGCCGAGGAGATCGCCAAGCTGTTCGCCGAGGTGGTGATCGCCCCCGACGCGGACGACGCGGCCCGCGCCCTGCTGGCGACCAAGAAGAACCTGCGCGTGCTGCTGACCAAGGACGTGCCGAACCCCGCCGACGCCGGGATGATGATCAAGCATCTGTCGGGCGGCTTCCTGTTGCAGAACCGGGACTCGGGCCGTGTCAACCCGGCGGAGCTGAAGGTCGTGACCAAGCGCGCGCCGACCGAACAGGAACTGGCCGATCTGCTCTTCGCCTTCCGCGTCGCCAAGCATGTGAAGTCGAACGCCATCGTCTACGCCAAGAACGGTGCCACGGTCGGTGTGGGCGCTGGGCAGATGAGCCGCGTCGACTCGGCCCGCATCGCCGCCATCAAGTCAGCGGAAGCGGCCAAGGCCGCCGGCCTGTCCGAACCGCTGACCAAGGGGTCGGTCGTCGCCTCCGACGCCTTCTTCCCGTTTGCCGATGGTTTGCTGGCGGCGGCGGAAGCGGGCGTGACGGCGGTGATCCAGCCCGGCGGCTCGATCCGTGACGCCGACGTGATCGCGGCGGCGGACGAAAAGGGTCTGGCCATGGTCCTGACCGGGATGCGCCATTTCCGCCATTGATCGCGGGCTGATCGCGCCCTGATCGCGCCCTGATCGTCGAACGAAAAAGGGCCGGTTCCCCGCGTTGGGAACCGGCCCTTTTCGTTTTGACGGTGGACGCGACGTGGTGGACGGCGCGTCAGGCCGCCGTGGACTTCACCAGCGCCGTGGTGGCCGGGGGCAGGCCCGGTTCCATCAGCGACACGGCCAGGGTCGGGGCCTTCCATTCCAGGCTGTCGAACGCGCCGCAATGGCCGCACAGCCCGCCCCAGGCGTGGCTGACGGCGTTGCAGGACCCGCAGGTCCAGGCCGGATCGGCGGGGGCGTTGGCCGCTTTGGCCAGCCAATCGCGGGCGGCGGTTTCGTCGTGGCGCTCGTTCCGCTCCAACTCGGCGAGCAGGCGGTAGAGGCGGCGCGACGGCTCGATGCCCAAGGCGCGCTTCAGATGGTCGCGCGCCTCGCCCCACAGCTTGGCGTCCAGCGCGGCGCGGGCGAGCGCGATGTGCGATTCGACGTGGTTGGGGGCCTGGGTCAGCAGCTTTTCGAACAGCTTGACGCGGGTCAGCGCGTCGTAGCTGCCCAGCACCTCGCGGTAGGCCTCGGCAAGGTCGGGGTGCGGGGCCTGCTTCCAGGTCCGTTCCACCACCTTGGCGGCGGGCTTCAGCCGACCGGCGGCGACCAGCAGGCGGGCCAGACGCGCGGCCGCCGGAACGAAGCCGGGCAACAGGTCGTGCGCCGATTGCGCGTGGGCCAGGGCGGCGTCGCTGCGGCCCCGCCGTTCGGCCTCGAAGCTGCGTTCCAGCAGCAGGACGGCGCGGTGGCGGCGGCCATCCTCGGTCGGGATCGCGCCCGCCTGGATCGCCTGTTGCAGCGTGCCTTCCGCCGACGCCCAATCCCCGGCGCGGGCTTCCAGGTCATAGAGGGTGCCGAGCAGCCAGGGGGTGTTGGGTTGCAGGGCGCGGGCCTTGCGGGCCAGTTCCAGCGCTTCCACCCGGTCGCCGATCTTGATGGCGTGGGTCAGCAGACCGCGCAGGCCGAGAAAGGCGGTTTCCGGGCGGTCGAGCATGGCGGTGAAATACTGCTGCGCGGCGCGGTCGTCGCCCTGCAACTGGGCGGCCTGGGCCGACAGCAGCATGGTCAGCGGCGGCTCGTTCAGCAGCCCGTCGGCCTTGCGCGCCATCTTGCGCGCGGTCACGGCGTCGCCCGCCGCCACCGCGACCATGCCCTGGGTCAGGGCGCGGTAGCCCGCCTCGCGCACGCGGGAGCGGCGGTAACGGCGGATGCTGCCCGGTGCCCGCAGGATGGAGCGGAGGAACCGGTAGCCGAAGGCCGTCAGCCCCATCGCCGCCAACGCCAGCAGCAGCGCGACGGTGAAGGACATTTCCACGACATAGCCCAGCCAATGGACGCTGACCATGCCGGGCCGTTCGACCAGCCAGACCGCCGCAGCGATGACGGCGGCGAGCTTCAGGATGAACCAGAGGGCGCGGATCATTGGGCCGCTCCCTTCCCGCCCGACGCGGTGGTCAGCAGGGCGATGGCGCGCTGGGTCAGGGCGCGGGCGGCCTGATCGGCGGCCAGACGGGCCTTGGCCTCGGCCAGCCACGCGGCGGCGGCGGCCCCGCCGGGGCCTTGCAGGGCGGCCAACTCCTCCACCGCCTTGGCAAGGTTGTTGTCGGTCAGGGCCGCTTCGGCGCGGGCGACCACGGCGTCGGCCCCCGTGCCGACCACGCCGCCGCCCTCGCGCCGGACCGTGACCAGGGTGGTCAGCTTGCCAGTGACGCTTTCGATCCAGTTGCTGCCGTCACCGCGTTCGGCGGCGCGGACGATTTCGGACGCCAGCGGGCGGAAACGATCGGTGATCTGCGCCTGGGTCGGGATGCCCTTCGCGGCGAAGGGGGCGACGGCGTCGAGCGGCTGGGTCACACCGGCGTCGGCGATGCCCAGCGCGCGCACGCTCTGCAAATCCTGCTGGAAGGGTTGCCCGGCGGCCAGCGTGGCGCGCAATTGCCCGGCGGCCAGCACCAGGGCTTGCGCGGCCACGCTCGAGTCGCGGCGGGCTTCGACGCTCTGGCCGACGCTGGCGATCTGTTGCTTGAGCGCGTCGATCTCCTTGCCGAGATCCTGCGCGGCCTTGGTCCCGGTCCCCAGCGCGGTCAGGCGCTGTTCCAGCCCGTCCAGGCGCGCGGCGTCGCCGCCACCGGTCGCGGCGGGGCGCTTTTCCAGGCTGTCGAGGCGCTGCGTCAACTGGCGCACCGCCGCGTCGAACGCGGCGCTGTCGCCCGCCGGGGCGGCGGCGCTGGCGGCCGGGCGCTGCTCCAGCTTGCCGACGCGTTCGGCCAATTGCTGAAGCTGGGCGCGCAGGGTGGGGTCAACGCTGGCCGGGGCGGAGGCCGCCGGGACGCTCGCGCCGGTGGGCCAGCCGGAAAGCTGCGGCCCCCACCAGGGTTCGGCCAGGGCGGCGGCCCCGACCAGCAGCGCCACGATGGACAGCGCGCTGGCAAAGCCGCCCGCCGCGCGCGGCTCCTCCAGATAGGAGGGCATCGGTGGGGGGGTGGTTTGAGCCGGTTCCGAAACGATCTTGTCCGATTGGGTGGCGGGTGTCGGGTCGGTCGCGGGCGCGCTGGTCGTTTCGGTTGCGGAAGGAGTTGCTTCGGTCGGCGCAGCCTCTGCGTTGGCGGGAGACGCCGTGTTGGCGGAAGCCGTGGTGCTGGTCGGGGTTTCCGGCGCGACGGTGGCCGCAGCGGCTTCGGCGGGCGCGCTGTCGCCGGTGGTGCGCTCTTCCGACGGGGTGGCGGCGTCGAGGTCGGCGTCGTCCAGGGTGATGGCGTGTTTGGTTGCCGCGCCGCGCAGGTCGGCGTGGCGGGCCAACGGGATCGCGCCGCGCTTCTTCCAGCCCTGCACCGTGGTCACGGGGATGTCCAGCTTGTGGGCCATCGGGCGGATGCCGCCAAACCGTTCGACGATGCGGTCCACCGCGCTGGTGTCGCTGGCGGTCGCGGCCGGGGTTGTGGCGGTGGCGGGGCTGCTGGTCGACTCACCATCCTGTTCGGTGACGGGACGGTCGGCACCGACACGCTCGGGGCCTGGACGAGAGGTCATGGGGTGTACCTTCGGTTCGCTGTTGTTCGTCGCAACGCCACAGCCACCGAACCGGCATCCTCACCCCGTACCGCCGGTCAGCGGCGGCAACAGGTCGAGCAAGGCGTCCTGATCCGGTCGGGACGCCACCCGTACGCGGTGCCACGGCGTTTCACCGCCTTGGCCGTACGCGCGGGCAGCCTCCGCAACGGCGGGGCTGAGGCAGAGCGCATCGACCGTACGACACCGCTCGATCAACCCCGCCTCGACCAGCAACTTAACAAAGGACCGCGCGGTGCGGGGAGAGAAAAACAAGACATTGGTGATCGCCGACGTACGCAAAAACGCCGCAGTCGGCGCGGACAGCGCGGTGGCGGGTACGGCGTCGTACAGCGCGGCGCGGGTCACGGTGAATCCGGCCCGACCCAACAGCCCGGCCAGATCGCCCGCGACCTTGCTCCCCGCCACATGCAGCAAGGTTCCGTCCATCGGCTGGCAACGGCGGCGGACGAGATCGGCCAGCGCGTACACATCGCCCGCAGCGCTCTCGACCTGGGAAAATCCGGCTTCGGTCGCCGCCCGCGCCGTGGCGTCGCCGACGGCGTAGGCCGGGCGGTCGCGGCGGTCCGTACGCCGCGCATACCCCCGTACGCCGTTGGCGCTGGTGAACAGCAACGCCTGTACGCCGGTCAGGCCCGGTTCCGGCCCGTCGAGCCAGACCATCTCCAGCATCGGTTCGACGGCGCAGGCATAACCCAGGGCGGACAGCCGCCGCACCAGCGGTTCGGCGTCCTCCCACGGGCGGGTGACGAGCAGACGCGTACGCCCGTCCGTCGGGGGGTGGGCCGGTGGGGCGGAACGGTCGCTCATGCGGCCAGACCCATCGGTTTCTCCACTCAGGGCGCGGTGAAAAAATCGGCGGGAAGCTGCGCCTTGATCTCCGCCCCGGCGTCGGCCCCCATCGTGGCGGCGTCGCCCGCCGGTCCGCTCCGCGCGGTGTGGAAGACGCGGCGTCCGTCGTTCGACAGCACCTTGACCCGCAGGGACAGCTTGTCGCCGTCCAGCGTCGCCAGCGCGGCGATGGGCGTGCGGCAGGAACCGTCGAGGGCGGCGAGCAAGGCCCGCTCCGCCGTCACCCGCGTGGCGGTGGCCGCGCAGTTCAGCGGGGCGATCAGGGCGCGGGTGGCGTCGTCGGCGCTGCGGATTTCGATGCCGATGGCCCCCTGCGCCACGGCGGGCAGCATGGTGTCGGGTTCCAGGATTGCGGTGATGCGGTCGGTCAGGCCCAAGCGGCGCAGCCCGGCGAGCGCCAACAGGGTGGCGTCCACCTCCCCGGCGTCCAGCTTGGACAGGCGGGTCTGCACGTTGCCGCGCAGCGGGAAAATGGTCAGATCGGGGCGCAGCTCCAGCACCTGGGCCTGACGGCGCAGACCCGCCGTGCCCACCACCGCCCCCGGCGGCAGATCGGCCAGCGCGCAGCCGGTGCGCGAGAAGAAGGCGTCGCGCGGATCCTCGCGCGGCAGCAGGGTGGCGATCTCCAGCCCGTCGGGAAGCTGGGTCGGCACGTCCTTCATCGAATGGACGGCCAGATCGGCGCGGCCATCGAACAGCGCCTCCTCCAGCTCCTTGGTGAACAGGCCCTTGCCGCCCGCCTCCGCCAGCGTGCGGTCCTGGATGCGGTCGCCCGTGGTCTTGAGGATCACGATCTCGATCGCGCCGGGAGCGGCGAGGTGGGGGTGGGCGGCGATCAGGCGATCGCGGGTTTCGTGGGCCTGCGCCAGCGCCAGCGGGCTGCCGCGCGTGCCGATGCGGAGCGGTTGCGTCGTCGTCATGACGCCCACTTCTAGGCCATCCGCGCGGCTTTGCAAGGGTTGGCTCAGCCGCAGTCAACCGGCCCGCTGCGGCGATCCGGCGCGGCGACCGACGGCGACGATGCGGGGGCTGGCGTCGGTCCAGGGCGCGCCGTCGAAATCGCCATAGAACGCGTCGGCGATCAGCCCGGCGTCGGCCAGCATTGCGGTCAACTCGGCCCGGTCGATCATCCGCCAGTCGAAGGCAAAGCGGGTGGTGCGGATGCCGCCGTCGGGCCGCAATTCGTCGTACCAACCGCCGACCCGCTGCACCCCGCGCCGGTCCACCGCCGACAATTGGGCGTGGCGCACGTAAGGATGGCCGCTGCGCGGGTTGCGGCGCGGTTCCGATGGGGCGGGGGCGTGGTCGGCCCCCTGCGGCAGGACCGCCGCGTTCATCACGTCCAGGGCGAACCGGCCATCCGGGGCGAGATGGCGGGCACCGGCCGCCAACGCCCGCACCGCCTCGTCGCGGTCGGGAATCAGCATCAGAAGATTGAAGGGCAGCAGCAGCAGACCGACCCCCGGATCGGGCGGGGCGAACGTCGGCAGATCCAGCGCGGCGGCGTCCTGCCGCACCAACCGCAACCGCGCCCGCGTGTCCGCCGACTCGGCGTCGAGCCGGTCGCGCAGTTGGTCGAGCATCGCGTCGGCGATGTCCACGCCCCAAACCTCGAACCCCCGGCGGGCCAGCGGGATGGCAATCCGCCCGGTCCCGCAGCCCAGCTCCAGCACGGGCCGACCACCCGCCGCGTGCGCCGCCGCCTGTTCGGCGTAGAATCCCACATCGCCCAGCAAACCGATGCGGGCGAGCGCCCGCACCGCCTCCGGGCTGGCCGAGCCAAGCTCCAACGAAGGGTAATCGGCGTTGTAATAGACAATGCTGGCGTCGTCGGCAGGGGTGTCAGGATTCATCGACGGTCCGGGGGCGTGGCGCTCGGGAGGGGGGGGCGGGGCGGGCGTGGTCCGCCAAAACCCTATACCCGCGTCGTCAACGCGGCTAGTTTGGCGGCATGATCGTCCTGGGAATCGAAACGAGCTGCGACGAGACGGCCGCCGCCGTCGTCACCGACGCGCGCGAGATCCGCGCCGACGTGGTCCTGTCGCAATTGGACGACCACACGCCCTATGGCGGTGTGGTCCCGGAAATCGCCGCGCGCGCCCATCTGGAGCATCTCGACGGGCTGATCCGTCGCGCCATGGCCGAGGCCGGGGTGGGTTTTGGCGATCTGGACGCCATCGCCGCCACCGGTGGGCCGGGCCTGATCGGCGGCGTCATCGTTGGGGTGATGACCGCCAAGGCCATCGCGGCGGCGCGCAACCTGCCCTTCGTCGCCGTCAATCATCTGGAAGGCCACGCCCTGACCGCGCGGCTGACCAACGACGTCGCCTTTCCTTACCTGCTGCTGCTGGTGTCGGGCGGTCATTGCCAATTGCTGGTGGTCGAGGGCGTCGGGCGTTACCGCCGACTCGGGACCACCATCGACGACGCGGTCGGCGAAGCCTTTGACAAGACGGCCAAGCTGCTGGGGCTGGGCTATCCCGGCGGGCCGCTGGTGGAACAGGCCGCCGCGCGGGCCGGCAACCCCGGCCGTTTCGCCCTGCCGCGCCCGCTGGTCGGGCGTCCGGGCTGTGATTTCTCCTTTTCCGGCCTGAAAACCGCCGTGCGGCGGCATGTGGAGGAGTTGGGCGCGCTGTCGGGCGCAGGGCTGTCCGACGCCGACCGCGACGACCTTGCCGCCGCCTTTCAGGCCACGGTGGCGGAGGTGATGGCCGACCGTTGCGCCCGCGCCATCGCGCGTTTCAAGCAGGATCACCCGCAGGGCGGCGCGCTGGTCGTCGCCGGTGGGGTGGCGGCGAACAAGACGCTGCGCGCCCGGTTGCAGATTCTGGCCGACCGCGAAGCCATGCCCTTCGTCGCCCCGCCGTTGCGGTTGTGCACCGACAACGCGGCGATGATCGCCTGGGCCGGGATCGAGCGGTTCCGGCTGGGCGAACAGGATTCGTTGAGCTTCGCCCCGCGCCCGCGCTGGCCGCTCGACCCCAGCGCCGCCCCGGTGATCGGGCGGGCGGGGGTGGGGTCGGGCGTGAAGGCGTGATGATGTCAGGCCCATTGCCGCAAGGATCCTGTTCATGACCATCCACCCGTCTCCCGCCCTGTCCCGCATCGGCGTGTTGGGGGCCGGGGCCTGGGGCACGGCGCTGGCGCTGGCCGCGCTGCGCGCCGGGCGCGACACCTGGCTGTGGGCGCGCAAACCGGCGCAGGTGGCGGCGATGGCCGCCGACCGCGAGAACCGCGATTACCTGCCCGGCGTCCCCTTTCCCGAGGCGTTGCGCGTCACCGGCGACCTTGCCGACATCGGGGCCTGCGACGCCGTTCTGTTGGTCTCGCCCGCCCAGCACGCCCGCGCCATGTGCGCCCAACTGGCCCCGGCGCTGCGCCCCGGCGTGCCGGTGGTGATCTGCGCCAAGGGGGTCGAGTTGGACAGCTTCGCCCTGATGAGCGAGGCGGTGGCGGCGGCGCTGCCCGCCGGAACCCCGTTGGCCATCCTGTCCGGCCCGACCTTCGCGGCGGAGGTGGCGCGCGGCCTGCCGACGGCGGTGACGCTGGCCTGCGCCGACGCCGCGCTGGGAACCGCGTTGGTCGAGGCGCTGGGCAGCCGCAGCTTTCGCCCTTACCGCAGCGACGACGTGATCGGATCGCAGATCGGCGGGGCGGTGAAAAACGTGCTGGCCATCGCCTGCGGCGTGGTCGAGGGGCGGCGGCTGGGCGACAACGCGCGCGCCGCGCTCATCACCCGTGGGCTGGCGGAAATCACCCGGCTGGCGCTGGCGCTGGGCGGGCGGGCCGACACGCTGATGGGGCTGTCGGGTCTGGGCGATCTGACCCTGACCTGCTCCAGCCTGCAATCGCGGAACATGTCGCTGGGCGCGGCGCTGGGCGCGGGCCAGACGCTGGCCGAGATTCTCGCCGCCCGCCGGTCGGTGGCCGAGGGCGTCTACACCGCCGCCGCCGTGGTCGGGCTGGCCGCGCGGCTGGGGGTGGAAATGCCGATCTGCGCGGCGGTGGACGCCATCCTCAACCGGGGTGCCGGTCTGGACGCCACCATCGACGGCCTGCTGTCCCGCCCCTTCCGGGGCGAGGGGGCCTGACGCGCACGAGCAACCTCGGCAAAAGCGATCTTGGCAAAAGCGATCTTGGCAAAAGCAACGCCAACAAAACAAAACCAGCAAAAACAAAACCGGGAGCCTCGCGACCCCCGGTTTTTTCATGCCGTCAGCGGCAACCGTCGCGCAACGCTCAGGCGTTGTTCATGCGGTTGTCGATCAGGTCCGTCACCACGCCCGGATCGGCGAGCGTCGAGGTGTCGCCGAGCGCGTCGTGTTCGTTCGCGGCGATCTTGCGCAGGATGCGGCGCATGATCTTGCCCGAACGGGTCTTCGGCAGGCCGGGTGCCCACTGGATCAGGTCCGGCGAGGCGATCGGGCCGATTTCCTTGCGGACCCAGTTCACCAGCTCCTTGCGCAGCTCTTCCGACGGCTCTTCCCCGGCGTTGAGCGTGACGTAGGCGTAGATGCCCTGGCCCTTCAGGTCGTGCGGGTAGCCGACGACGGCGGCCTCGGCCACCTTCGGGTGGGCGACCAGCGCGCTTTCGACCTCGGCGGTTCCCATGCGGTGGCCCGACACGTTGATGACGTCGTCCACGCGGCCGGTGATCCAGTAATAGCCATCGGCGTCGCGGCGGCAGCCGTCACCGGTGAAATACTTGCCGGGGAAGGTCGAGAAGTAGGTCTGGACAAAGCGTTCGTGGTCGCCGAACACCGTGCGCATCATGCCGGGCCACGCGTCGGCGATGCAGAGGTTGCCCTCCGTCTCGCCTTCCTGAACCACGCCTTCATTGTCCACCACGACGGGTTGGACGCCGAAGAAGGGCTTGGTCGCCGAACCCGGCTTCTGGCCGATGGCCCCGATCAGCGGGGTGATCAGGATGCCGCCGGTTTCCGTCTGCCACCAGGTGTCGACGATCGGGCAGCGGCCCTCGCCGACGACGTTGTAATACCACAGCCAGGCTTCCGGATTGATCGGCTCGCCCACCGACCCCAGGACGCGCAGCGACGCGCGCGAGGTCTTCTTCACCGGCCCTTCGCCTTCGCGCATCAGCGACCGGATGGCGGTCGGCGCGGTGTAGAAGATGTTGACCTTGTGCTTGTCGATGACCTGCCAGAAGCGCGAAATATCCGGGTAGGTCGGGATGCCTTCGAACATCAGCGTGGTGGCGCCGTTGGCCAGCGGGCCATAGACGATGTAGCTGTGGCCCGTGACCCAACCCACGTCGGCCGTGCACCAATAGACGTCGCCGTCCTTGTAATCGAAGACATACTGGTGCGTCATCGACGCGTAGACCAGATAACCACCGGTGGTGTGCAGCACGCCCTTGGGCTTGCCGGTGGAGCCGGAGGTGTAGAGGATGAACAGCGGGTCTTCCGCGCTCATTTCTTCCGGCGGGCAATCGGCGGACACCGACGCGACTTCCTCATGGTACCAAAGATCGCGACCCTCGGTCCAATCGACCTTGCCGCCGGTGTGCTTGACGACCAGGACGTTGCGGACGCAGGCGGCGTTGGCCACGGCCTTGTCGGCGTTGGCCTTCAGCGGCACCTTGCGGCCCCCGCGCAGCCCCTCGTCGGAGGTGATGACGAAATGGCTGTCGCAATCGACGATGCGGTCCTTCAGGCTGTCGGGCGAGAAGCCGCCGAAGACGATGGAATGGATCGCGCCGATGCGGGTGCAGGCCAGCATCGCGTAGGCCGCTTCCGGGATCATCGGCAGATAGATGGTGACGCGGTCGCCCTTCTTGACGCCGTTCTTCTTCAGCACATTGGCCAGACGGCAGACCTGCTCGTGCAGTTCCTTGTAGGTGATGGCCTTGGACACGCCGGGGTCATCGCCTTCGAACAGGATGGCGGTCTGGTCGCCACGGGTGGCGAGGTGGCGGTCGATGCAGTTGGCCGACACGTTCAGCGTGCCGTCGTAGAACCAGCGGATGTGCACGTCGCCGCTGAAATCGACGTCCTTCACCTTGCTGTAGGGCTTGATCCAGTCCAGACGCTTGCCCTGCTCGCCCCAGAAGCCTTCGGAATCCTCGACCGACTGCTTGTACATCCGGGCGTAGGCGTCGGCATCGATGTGCGCCGCCTTGGCAACCTCGTCGGACACCGGAAAATAGCTGTTGTCGCTGGTCATAGCTGCGCGATTCCCCCGTTGGCTTCCGCGTTGATTCGGAAGCTGTTTGGTGGGCGGCGGGCCGCCGCCCGTATTGAGGCGCATTATCCACACAAGTTGCAGTGCGAACAAGCGGAACGGCCCGAAGACACCCCCGACCAAAGGAGGATTGTGTCGTGTTCCGTGCCGCGCGAGACTTATTATTCCCTGGAAAAGGCTGCGGGTTTTTCCTGATCCGCGTGGTCGATGATGGCCGGGTGACGCAATGGCCCCCGCCGTTCTGACCCTTGCGTCCTCTTTGCGCCTCTTGGACGATGCTTGAGCGCGGCGCTCGGGATTTGCTCTTGTTTAACGGGGCTTTAACCGGGTGTCCCTACCATCATGCGGTGTGCCGGGATCGTCGGGGCAACGGGTGGGGCAGGGATCAGCGGATGACCAACACAACCAGCGCGGATGACTCGGCCGTGGCGGACGGCGCGGTGCAGCAGCGCCCCATCGCCAACAGTCTGATTGCCGATCACGCCATCGCCAACGCCGCCCGGTTGACCCAGATCGGCGACCGCACCAGCCTGATGGCCATCGACGCCACCTTGCGCCTGTTGCCCGCCGATGGGGGGGGCGAGGGGGTGGCCGAGGGGGGGGATGGTGCGTCCCCGCTTGGCCTGTCCAACGCGGCGGCCGCGCAGGAGGTGCGGGAACTCGCCCGCCGGATGCTTCAGGCCACCCAGGATTTCCAGGCGGCGATTCGCGAACCGGCGGACGGTTGAACAAGAACGCAAGAGCGCCGGGGTGGGGGAGGCGGGCTTACGCCTCGATCCCCGCGAGCGAGCACACGCGCGCCCATTCGGCGTCCGTCACCGGGCAGACCGACAGGCGGGATTGGCGGACCAGCGCCATGCCCTGCAACTCCGGATCCGCCTTCATCTGTTTCAGCGTGACCGGCGTGACCACCGGCTTGACCGGCTGGACATCGACCATGCCGAACCGCCCAGCCGGATCGCTGGGATCCGGGTAGTAGGTGCGCACGATCTCCACCACCCCGACCACCGCCAACCCTTCGTTGGAATGGTAGAAAAAGGCGCGGTCGCCGACCTGCATGGCCTTCAGGTTGTTGGACGCCTGATGGTTGCGCACGCCGTCCCAGTGGGTGCGCCCATCGGCGACCATCCGGTCCCAGGCGTATTTGAAGGGTTCCGATTTCAGCAGCCAATAGGCCATGGTCCCGCCGCTCCCGCTCAGGCCTTGGGGAAAACGCGACGCCAGGGGCGGATCGTCACGCTGTCGAACAGGCCGGCCTTGGCGTAGGGATCGTTGGCGGCGAAGCTCTGGGCCGCGTCGGCGTCGGCGCACTCGACGACCAGCAGGCTGCCGACCATGCCCTGCGCCCCGGCGGCGTCCGGTTCGGACAGCAGCGGACCGGCGGCGAACAGGCGATCCGCGTGGCTTTCCAGATAGGCCAGATGATCGGCGCGGTTGGCGGCGCGGATGTCGGCGGCCCCGGCCTTGTCGGTGCAATGGAACATGTACAGCATCGGAAAAGCGCTCCTCCCGTTCGGTGGGGGTGGAGCCTAACCCAGGCGGTGGCGTTGGGAAAGGCCAAGGGTGCGACGCATCGTCCCGGTGCGTGAGGTTGTGTGTTTGGACGGTTGTGCACGGATGATTGTTTCATCAACAATTTGTGTGAAATGAACACGCCCACCGTCACCGCGCCAACTCTTTGGCCAACCCTTTGGTCAACCCTTTGAACCACCAGGAGTTTTCCGATGGCCGCCGTCGCCGATCCCGCCGTCGCCGATTCCGATGTTCCGGTCGCCACCACGCTCAGCGACCGCGACCGGGCGGCCTTGCGGTCGGTGGCCCCGCTGCTGACCAGCCGATTGGACGGGCTGGTGGCCGACGTCTACGCCTTCATCCGGGCCACCCCGGGCCTGTGGCGCTTCATCGGCGACGACGCGGCGTTGGACCGGCTGAAGGCGCAGCAGAAGGCCCATTGGGCCACGCTGTTGAGCGGTGCGGGGCGGGAGGATGCGGGGGACGCGGTTGCCCAGGCGCGCACCCGCGCGGTCGGGCTGGCGCACGCGCGGATCGGGTTGCCGCCGCACGCCTATGTGTCGGCCTACATGTTCATGCTGGCCCGCCTGATCGACACGGCGGAACAGGGCGCGCGCGGGCTGTTCGGGCGACCGGCGGCCGGGGTGTCGGCCGCGCTGACCCGCTTGGTCGCCCGCGATCTGGAACGCACCCTGTCGGCTTATGAAAGCGCGCATGATCTGCGCAACCGGGCCGAACAGTTGGGCCGCGACATGAACGACAATCTGGGCAGCCTGGTCCGCTTCGCCATCGATTCGAACGAGGCGATGGTGACGCTGGCGGAACTGAGCCGCGATTCCCGCGTGGTGCGCCAACAGGGGCAGGACATCGCCGGGGCGGCCAGCGCGCTGGTGGGGTCGGTGGACGCCATCGCCCGCAACAGCGAAAGCGCGTCCGACGACGCCCGCCGGGCAGGGGAGGCGGTGCGCCGCGCCATGGCCGCCGCCACCGGGGCCGTCACCACCATGAGCGGCATCGCCGACACGGTGGAGGCCACCGTCCACAAGATCGATGATCTGGCCGCCGCGTCCGACCGCATCGGCGACATCCTGGTGTCCATCGACGCCATTTCCAAACAGACCAACCTGTTGGCCCTGAACGCAACCATCGAGGCGGCGCGGGCGGGCGAATCCGGCAAGGGCTTTGCCGTGGTCGCCAACGAGGTGAAGGTTCTGGCCAACCAGACCGCGCAGGCGACCGAGGACATCCGGGGCCGCATCGACGCCCTGCGCGGCGAAATGGCCACCATCGTCGAGGCGATGCGCCAGAACGGGGCCGCCGTCGCCCAGGGGCAGGAGGTGATCGCCGCCACCGGCGCGGAAATGACCGTGGTGGCCGAACAGGTCGGCAACGTCGGCAGCCGCATGCACGAGATCGCCCAGATCCTCGGTTCGCAATCGGACAGCGCCACCCGGATTTCCCAGGGGATCGACCGGGTGGCGGCGATGGCCGCGCACAACGACGACCTGATCGGCGCGGTGATCCAGTCGGTCAACGCCTCCAACGGGGCCGTCGCCCAGCGGGTGGAGCGGATGGCCTCGCTGAAGACGCCGCGCGCGCTGTGCGAAATCGCCAAGATGGACCACATCGTTTTCAAAAAGCGCATCGTGGACGCCCTGATGGGGCGCAGCGACCTGAGCGCGGACGGGTTGAGCGATCATCACGGTTGCCGTCTGGGCACCTGGTACGAGTCGGTGCAGGACCCGGCGATCCGCGCCAACCCGGCCTACAAGGCGATGGAGGCCCCGCACCGGCGGGTGCACGATCACGGCAAAGCGGCGCTGCGCCACCACGCGGCCGGGCGGGAGGTCGAGGCGATGAGCGAATTGCGCGATCTGAACGCCGCCTCGCAAGAGGTGCTGGGCCTGCTCACCCAACTGTCGCAGAGTCTTCCCGAATGAGCGCAATGGGGCGGCCCCCGCGCGTCACCCTAGGGCAATCACTTGAAGGTTTATAAACCTATGTGAAGAATTTACCGTCATCCCCGCGAAGGCGGGGATCCAGGCTTTTCCGTCAGAGCCACTCTGCAAACTCTGGATCCCCGCCTTCGCGGGGATGACGAGTGTCCTAATAAAGGAATTTCAAGCCTTCACCCGATTGCCCCGCGCGTCACCCCTCGGTCAGTTGACGCAACTTGGCGAAGGGGTGATCCGGGTTGACGGTGGCCCGCCCACCCGCTTTGCCGCTCCCCTTGCCGCCGCCCGCGCCTCGGCTCTTGCCGCCGGGGTTCGGCCCGGTCGGTCGCCGCCGCTTCCACGTCACCGCGCCATCCTCGGCCTCGGCGCGGGTGTAGCCCAGACCGGTGAGCACCGCCGCGACCTCCTCCGCCGACAGGCCGACGCGCTGGCCCAACGCCACCTCGCGCACCGGCGCGTTCGTTTTGACCAGCCCCAGCAGCTCCGTTTCCAGCCGGTCGAGCATGTCGACCCGCAACGCCCGCGCGCCGCTTTTGCCGGGCAGGGTCTTGCCGGGCATGGTCTTGCCGGGCATGGTCTTGCCGGGTTGGGGCTTGCCGGGCAGGGGATAGCCGATGGCCTCCCAGAAGGCGGGCGGGGCGTCCGCCGGATCGACCGCCACCCGGCCCGGCGGCGGCAGCGGCACCGGCAGGGGATGGCGCGCGGCCACCGCCCACAACAGCCCGCGCAGGGCCACCGCCGCCGGTTTGGCCAGGGCGGTCAGGTAAAGGTGCGACACCCCCAACCGCACGCCCAGCCGGGCCAGCGCCTTGCGGTCCTCGCGCGACAGGCCCTCGACCAGGGTGGCGACCGGCGCGCGCGCCAGCACCCCCAGCCCTTCCACCAGTTGGAAGGCCAGCCCGCGCGCCGCGCCGGACAGGCCGTCGCCCTCCTTCGATCCGGCCCCATTGGTGGCCGCCAGGGCGAACAGCGGTTTCAGCCGCGTGGATATGTGCTGTTTCACCCAGTTGTCCAGGCGGACGCGCACCCGTTCGCGCTGGGCCTGATCGAGCATCCCGTCGTCGAACGGAACCACCAACGGCGACAGCACCGACGGCCCGGCCCCCAGCCGCGCCACCGCCAGCCCCTGCGCGCGCAGCACCCCATCGGGATCCAGGGCAAAGGCGCTGTCGGGATCCTGTTCGAAGGCGCGCAGCCGTTTGGCGAGTTCGTCGCGCAGGGCGCGGCGCGCGGCGGTTTCCAGGGCGCGCGCCTCCTCCGACCGGTCGGGGGCGTCGGCGACGAAGCGGAAGCCTTCCAGGCGGCCGACGACGTGCCCCTCCACCACCACCTCGCCGTCGGCGCGCACGCCACCGATCAGGGCGCGGCCATCCTTCAGCGTGCGCGACAGGGTGGCCGACCGGCGGTCGATGAAGCGCTGGGTCAGGCGTTCGTGCAGGGCGTCGGACAGCCGGTCCTCGATGGCGCGGGTGCGCTCCTGCCAGTGCAGCGGGTCGCTCAACCAGGCCGGGCGGTTGGAGATGTAGGTCCAGGTGCGGATGTGGGCGATGCGGGCGACCAGCGCGTCGATGTCGCCCTCCGTGCGGTCGAGCCGGGCGATCTGCTTGCCCACCCAATCGCTGTCGAGCCGCCCGAAGCCGGTGCGCAGGGACTTGAAGATCTGCCCCAACAGGCGGGTGTGGGCGTCCGACAGCACCTTGCGGAAATCGGGGATCTGGCAGACCTCCCACAGCAGCCGCACGGCGTCGCGGCCCTTGGCCAGATCCATCACCTCGGAATCGCGGACCAGGGCCTGGAGGGCCAGATGGTCGTCGGCGTCGCGCGCGCGGTGCAGCTCCGCAATCGGCGCGCGTTCCTCCAGCGATTTCAGCAGAAAGCCCGGCGTGTCGAATCGCAGGGCGCTGTTGCGCCAGGTCAGCGTCTTCAGCGTCTCGAACTCGTGGTTTTCCACCCGGTTGATGGTGTCGGCGTCCAGTTCCCCCACCTCGTCGGTGGTTCCAAAGGTGCCGTCGCGCATGTGGCGACCGGCCCGCCCGGCGATCTGCGCCACCTCGGCGGCGCGCAGGCGGCGCGGGGCGAAACCGTCGAACTTGACGATGCGGGCGAAGGCGACATGGTCCACATCCATGTTCAGGCCCATGCCGATGGCGTCGGTCGCCACCAGATAATCGACCTCGCCCGCCTGATACAGCGCCACCTGCGCGTTGCGCGTGCGGGGCGACAGCGCACCCAGAACCACCGCCGTGCCGCCGCGCTGGCGGCGGATCAACTCGGCCATGGCGTACACGTCGGTCGCGGAAAAGGCGACGATGGCCGAACGCGGCGGCAGCCGGGTGAGTTTCTTGTGCCCGGCGTAGGTCAGTTGGGAAAAACGCGGGCGGTTGATGAATTCGGCGCGCGGAATCAGCTTGCGGATCAACGGCTGCATGGAATCGGAGCCGAGAAACATCGTCTCCACCAGACCGCGCGCGTTCAGCAGCCGGTCGGTGAAGATGTGGCCGCGTTCGGGATCGGCGCAAAGCTGGATTTCGTCCACCGCCAGGAAATCGACCACGCGGTCGAGCGGCATGGATTCGACCGTGCACACCCACCAGGACGGGTTGGGGGGCAGGATCTTTTCCTCCCCCGTCACCAGGGCGACGGCGTTGCGGCCCTTGATGGCGACGATGCGGTCGTAATTCTCCCGCGCCAGCAGACGCAGGGGAAAGCCGATCATGCCCGATTTGTGACCAAGCATCCGCTCGATCGCCAAATAGGTTTTGCCTGTGTTGGTCGGCCCCAGCACGGCGACCACCCGGCCACCCAGCCCCAGACCGCCGCCCGACGAAGCGTGAGAGGACGTCATGATGGTAAGCTTTGGTGGGTCCGGCGGCGCTTTGCAAGACTTTGGCGCGTGGGTGGGCTGCCCTCCAGGGCAATCGCTTGAAGCATCGCGCACCCGACCAGACCAAGAATGGGCACGGATTCCACGGATTTTTTCACGGATTTCGCGGAACGCGTCTCAGAGCCACCCTGTTTGCGATTGTGCGGCAACCCTTCTGGCGTGATGCGGGAGGCGATTGGAGTCGAAAATCCGTGTAATCCTTAGATTCTGTCCGTGAAATCCGTGTCCACTCTTGCTTGCGCGACGATGAACGCTCGTTCACGCGATTGCACCGGGCTGCACCCCGTCAGGGTGTTTTGGGTTTGTCCGCCGGTTTGTCTGTCGTTTTATCGGACGGCTTTTCCGGCGGGGCGCTGGCCATCTTGGCGGCGCGGTCCAGGTTGACGGCGGCCGCACGGGCAAACGCGCTGTCGGGGGCCAGACGCTTGACCAGCGCCCAATCCTCGCGCGCGGCGTTGACGCTGCCGCTCAACGCCTTGACGTTGCCGCGCAGCAGGATGGTTTCGGGGTCGCCGGGCTTCAGCTCCAGCGCGCGGTCGATGTCGGCCAAGGCCTGGCGGTGGTTCGACAGCGCCTTGTGCGCGGCGGCCCGGTACAGATAGGCGTCGGCCCGCTTGGGATCGGCGGCCAGCGCGGCGTCCAGATCGGCCACGGCGTCCCAGAAACGTTCGGCCTCCGCGCGGGCGAAGGCGCGGTCGATCAGCAGATCGACGTCGCCCGGCTGCTTGGCCAGCGCGGCGCTGTACAGCGTTTCGGCCTTGGTGTGGTTGCCCGCGCGCAGCCACGCCCACCCGCCGCGCGCCAGGATGGCGGCGGCGGCCTTGGGGTCGTCCTTGCCCAACAGGGGGGCCAGCGTTTCCAACTGCTCACCCGCCGCCTTGAACTCCCCCTTGTGGAAGCGGGCCAGGGCCTGGCAGAGCCGGGCGTAATCGCCCCCACCGCTGTCCTGCCAGCGCAGGGCGCGGTCCAGCGCGGCGACCGGGTCGCTCTCCGCCTGGGCCGCGCACTCCTTCAGGGTGCGGTTGACGTCCTGGGCTGCGGGCGCTGGTGCCGGAACCGGTGCCGGAGTTGCGGCCGGGCTGGGATTGGCCGGGGCGGCAACGGTGGCCGTGGCGGCGTGGGCCGCCGGGGGAAGCGCGACCGCCATCGACAGCGACAGGGCGGCGAGCGCGATGAAAGCGTTGCGTCGGATCATGGTGGCCTTACACTCCGCCATCACCCGACCCGACGCAAGGGCTTGCCATCAGGCCCGCCCAAGGACGTTTCTTGATGCCCGATCCCTGTCTTCCCCATCCCCGTTTGTTCGTGTTCGGCCTTGGCTACACCGCCCGCGTCTTCGCCGACCGGCTGCGCGCCGAGGGCTGGCGCGTCGCCGCCACCTGCCGCAGCGAGGAGAAGCGCGCGGCGCTGGCCGCCGACGGGATCGAGGCGTTCCTGTTCGACCGGGGCAAGCCGCTGGCCGACGCGGCCGCCGCGCTGGCGGGAACCACCCATCTGCTGGTCAGCGTGCCGCCCGACGCCAAGGGCGACCCGGTGCTGGACCATCACGGCGCGGATCTGGCCACTTTGGTGACGCTGGATTGGGCGGGCTATCTGTCCACCACCGGGGTCTATGGCGACACCAAGGGCGATTGGGTCAGCGAAGCGGCGTGGCTGAAGCCCACCGGCGACCGCCAGAAACGCCGGGTGGACGCCGAACGCGGGTGGCTGAACCTGTACCGTCAATACGGCGTGCCGGTGCATCTGTTCCGGCTGGCCGGGATCTATGGGCCGGGGCGCAGCGCGCTTGATTCGGTGCGGGCGGGCGAGGCCAAGCGGGTGGACAAGCCGGGGCAGGTCTTTTGCCGGATTCATGTGGACGACATCGCCACGACGCTGCGCGCGTCGATGGACCGCCCGACCCTGGGCGCGGTCTACAACGTCGCCGACGATCTCCCGACCCCGTCGCACGAGGTGGTCGACTACGCCTGCCGTCTGCTGGGGGTGGAGCCGCCGCCGCTGATCCCCTTCGACCAGGCCGAGCTGTCGCCGATGGCCGCCAGCTTCTACAGCGACTGCCGCCGGGTGAAGAACGACCGCATCAAGCAGCGGCTGGGCGTGGCGCTGGCCTACCCCGATTACCGCGCCGGGTTGGACGCCCAGTTTGCGGCGGAACGGCAGATGTGAACAGCCAACAACAAATTGCTTCGATTTCGAAGCAACACAAAACATACCCGCATACTTATTGCAAACGTCACACAAGAATCGGTTAGCCGGAAAAGGATATTTAATAATCACCCTGGATCATGTTTGGATTGGTGACGTCAGTCTGGCGAGGTTCTGGGGCATGAACAGCGCGATATCCTCTTTGTTGCCAAGCGCCACACCGCCGTCCGCCGAAAGCCGGGCTTCGGGAAGTCTGGAATCCGCCGCGTTCCGGCGGCAGATGGACGAGGTGGTGGCCCGCATCCCCATGCACGCCATCCGCTCCGTCTTGGACGCGGTCGATGGCGCGTCCAGTCCCAATGGGGAGCGCGCGCGCCATCTGCGCGAAGCGCTGGTCGATCACTTCAACCGGTTGCGGCCGATGAAGGCCCGCCGCCTGTTCACCAGCCTGTTCGAACCCTTTCTGGTGGACGACCACATCCTGTACCGCGCGCCCGAAGCCGTTCCGGCCCTGGTGCAGCGGGTGGACATGGGGGGCATCTGGGCGGCGCTGGTCCAATACGCCTTTCCCGGCCTGGCCGCCGAGGTGCAGAACCATCTCGACGACCTGTCGCGCGACGCCATGCTGGACGCCGTCATGGTCAGCCCGCAGGCGATGGCGATGCGCGAGACGATGCGGCGCGAGGCGCTCGACTATCTGGTCCGCCTCACCGCCGACCGCAAGGCGTGCGACCGTTTCCTGGCGCTGGCCAACGACGAGGCGTTGCAGGACGCCCGTCTGCGCACGCAGTACCTGAACCGCAAATCCGCCATCGACAGCGATCTGCTGGGCTTCGTCCGCGCCCTGCTGGAGCACAACGCCTTGCTCGTCCCCCTGACCGAGCGGATGCGGCGCGACATTGAGGCCATGCAGACCAACGGGGAGGAGCAGGCCGCCGAGGTCGATTGCCAATCGGCCCTGATGGTCGGTTTTGTCCGCCGGGTTCGCGATCTGGGGGTCCCGTTCCGCGACCAGACCCAGATTCTGGCCTGGTTCGCCCCGCTCTACGGGTTGAACGTCAAACGGCGTTACGACGTCTTCCTGCGCCACATCCGCGAGCATGGCGGGCCGACGGTGCGCGAATCCCACCCTCTGCTGCGCGCCCTGCTGGCCCATTTCAACGCCGCCAGCATCACCCTGCGCGAGGTGGTGGACGGCATGTTCGGCGATGTGGACATCCGCGACGGCGGCGTGCTGTCGGTCAACACCGCGACGCGCGAGTTGCTGGCCAACGCGGTGGAGCGGTTCGACCGATCCCTGACCGCGCTGTCGGCCTGCGGTTTCCTGGCCAGCCGCAGCAGCGGCCCGGCGATCCGCGCGCAACTGGCCGATGTCAGCCGCTGTCTGACCGGAACGGTGATGTCGGCGCTGGCCGCGCGCCTGCAAGCGGCGATGACCTCCCGTCACAACCCGGTGGCCGATCACGAGGATGTGGTGTGGCTGTTGGAACTGGTCTGGCGCTGGGGCCGTTATCTGGGGGCCGCCGGTTACGCCAACCCGGAACTGAAATCGCTGCGGATGTTCGCGGTGGAAAGCGGGCGCATCGCCTTCATCCAGGCGATGAAGGCGGAGGAGCACGAAAAACCCACCCACCGCATGGCCCATCTGCTGCGCATCCGCCGCCTGATGAAGGCGATGGGCGAAAGCGTCGATCCCTGGATCAGCCCGGTCAGCCAGGGCCTGCACCGCGTCGTTCATGTCTATCTGGCCGACATTCCGACCATCAACGAGGATGAATGGGCGGTGATCGACGCCTTCGTCGCGTCCATCCGCGCCGAACTGTCCCGGTCCCGCCACTGGCAGAGCGCCGATTTCGTCGCGATCCTGCGTTTGCACGAAACCCGGCAGCGGTAGAGGGGGGCATCGCCGACGGCCGCGCCCATCAGACGCGCCCACCTGACGCGCCCAGCAGACACGAACGAATTTCGTTCGTCAGAAAGGGTGTTGTGATATGATGCCCGCCCGCTTGTCGCCACAACGGCCCGGCGGACCCGTGACCACCGCCCAACCCCACCGACCCGACGCCGAGACGATCCCAGCAATGAACATCACCATCGAACGCGCCGCCCTTCTCCGGTCCTTGGGTCACGTGCAAAGTGTGGTCGAGCGGCGGAACACCATTCCCATCCTGTCGAACGTGCTGCTGCGCGCCCAGAACGGCGAGCTGTCGCTGGCGGCGACCGACATGGATCTGGAGATCATCGAGTCGGTTCCGGCGATTGTCGGCACCCCCGGCGGGACCACCGCCCCGGCCCACACCCTGTACGACATCGTGCGCAAGCTGCCCGACGGCTCGCAGGTGGAGTTGCAGGTGGACAGCGGCGGTTCGCAGTTGACCTTGCGCTCGGGGCGCTCGCAATTCCGTCTGTCCTGCCTGCCGGTGGAGGATTTCCCGCAGCTCTCCGGCGGCGATCTGCGCCACAATTTCGATGTGTCCGCCGTCGATCTGCGCGGCCTGATCGACCGGTCGCGCTTCGCGATCTCGACCGAGGAAACCCGCTATTATCTGAACGGCATCTACCTGCACGCCGCCGTCAGCCGTGGTGCCGGAACCGAAACGCCGGTTCTGCGCGCGGTCGCCACCGACGGCCACCGTCTGGCCCGGGTCGAGGTGCCGTTGCCCGCCGGGGCGACCGGCATCCCCGGCGTGATCGTGCCGCGCAAGACCGTGACCGAAATCCGCAAGCTGATCGACGAGGCGGCCGACCGCATCGCCATTTCGCTGTCGGAAAACAAGATCCGCTTCGCCTTCGACTCGGTCGTCGTCACCTCCAAGCTGATCGACGGCACCTTCCCGGATTACGAACGCGTCATCCCGGTGGGCAACGACAAGGTGATGGAGGTGGACGCCAAGCTGTTCGCCGCCGCCGTGGACCGTGTCGCCACCATCTCCACCGAAAAGAGCCGGGCGGTGAAGCTGGCCTTGGCGCGCGGTGTCATGACCCTGTCGGCAACCAGCCCGGAGGCGGGCAGCGCGACGGAGGAGCTGGAGGTCAGCTACCAGGAAGGCCCGCTGGAGATCGGTTTCAACTCCCGCTATCTGCTCGACATCACCCAGCAGATCGAGGGCGAGGGCGCGCGCTTCACCCTGGCCGACGCGGCGTCGCCGACCATCATCCGCGACGTGGCCGACAGCACCGCGCTCTATGTGCTGATGCCGATGCGGGTGTGACGGCGGTTGGTGCGCCGCCCGTTCTGCCGTGACCGTGCTTTCCGCCGCCGTTCCGCGATCCGCCGTTCCGCGATCCGATGGCCGCCGCCCCGCTGGGCCGCGTCTTGCCGGTTCCTGTCATGACGGCTGACACCATGCCGACCGAGGATGGGGGCGTTCCCCGTGGCGTCACGCCCGCGCTGGCGGTGCGGCGGCTGACGCTGACCCGCTTTCGCGGCTATGACAGCGCGCGGCTGGACTGCGACCGCCGCCCGGTGGCGTTGATCGGGCCGAACGGGGCGGGCAAGACCAACCTGCTCGAAGCCATCAGCTTTCTCACCCCCGGCCGTGGCCTGCGCGGCGCGCGGCTGGCGGAGGTGGAGCGCATCGGCGCGCCCGCCGGAAGCGGCTGGGCCGTCGCCGCCACCCTCGACACGCCGGGCGGCCCGGTGGAGATCGGGACCGGGCGCGAGCCGCCGCCGCCCAACCCGCGCCCCAGCGACCGCGACCGCCGCGTCGTCCACATCGACGGGCGACCGGCGAAAAGCCAAACCGCGCTGGCCGACCATGTGTCCGCCCTGTGGCTCACCCCCGCCATGGACCGGCTGTTCGTGGAAAGCTCCAGCGGACGCCGTCGCTTTCTCGACCGGCTGGTCTTCGGCTTTGATGCGGGCCACGCCGGGCGGCTGTCGCGTTACGAACACACGCTGCGCGAACGCGCCCGCCTGCTGCGCGACGGACGCTTTGACGACGGCTGGCTCGGCGGGTTGGAAGACCAGATGGCCACCACCGGCGTCGCCGTCGCCGCGGCCCGGCGCGAGGTGACGCAGCGGCTGCGCGCCGCCTGCGACCGCGCCGTCGGCCCCTTTCCCGGTGCCGATCTGACGGTGGCGGGCACGGTGGAGGAGTGGTTGGACCAAGGCCCGGCGCTGGAGGCCGAAGACGCCCTGCGCCGCAGCCTGCGCGACAGCCGACGGCGCGACGCCGACAGCGGTGGCGCGGCGGTCGGCCCGCACAAAAGCGATCTGGCTGTGCGCCACGCCGCCAAGGACATGCCCGCCGCGCTCTGTTCGACCGGGGAGCAAAAGGCGCTGCTGATCGCCATCGTGCTGGCCAACGCCCGGCTGCTGGCCGCCGAACGCGGGGCCGCGCCGCTGCTGCTGCTGGACGAGGTCGCGGCCCATCTCGACCCCGACCGGCGCGACGCCCTGTTCGGGGAGATTCTGGCGCTGGGCGCGCAGGCCTGGATGACCGGAACCGACGCGGCGGTCTTCGCCCCGCTGGCGCAGGAAGCGGCCCGCGTCTTCGTGGACGACGCCCGCATCCGGCCCGGATAGCGGGGGCGCGAAAAAACGCCCGAAAAAACGCATGTGGCGGCAGCGAAACCGCCGAAACTCTTCACGGATCTGGTATAGTCGGCGCATGGCACAGGAAGCACTGAAAAACGACCTCCCGCAGCAGGACTATGGGGCCGAGTCGATCACCGTTCTGCGCGGGCTTGACGCCGTGCGCAAACGTCCGGGCATGTACATTGGCGACACCGACGACGGGTCGGGTCTCCATCACATGGTGTATGAGGTGGTCGACAACGCCATTGACGAGGCGCTGGCGGGCTATTGCGACAAGGTCGAGGTGCAGCTCAACGCCGACGGGTCGGTGACGGTGCGCGACAACGGGCGCGGCATCCCCACCGACATCCACGCCGAGGAAGGCGTGTCGGCGGCGGAGGTCGTGATGACCCAACTGCACGCGGGCGGCAAGTTCAACCAGAACAGCTACAAGGTGTCCGGCGGTCTGCACGGCGTCGGCGTGTCGGTGGTCAACGCGCTGTCGGAAACGCTCGATCTGCGCATCTGGCGCAACGGGCGCGCCCACACGATGCGGTTCCGCCATGGCGTGGCCGACGCGCCGTTGGCCGACAGCGGCCCCGCGCCGCAGGTTCCCGATGGCAAGGGCGGGACCAAGCCGTTGAGCGGCACCGAGGTGACGTTCCTGGCCTCCAAAGAAACCTTCAGCAACACCGAATTCGATTACGCGACGCTGGAACACCGGCTGCGTGAACTGGCCTTCCTGAATTCCGGTGTGCGTCTGGTGCTGACCGACGCGCGCGGGGTGGAACCGAAGGTGCAGGATCTGCATTACGAAGGCGGGCTGGAGGCGTTCGTCTCCTACCTCGACCGGTCCAAGGTGGCGCTGCACAAGCCCGCCGTGACGCTGAAGGCCGAACGCCCCACCGAACATGGCGGCATCGTCACGGTCGAATGCGCGTTGCAGTGGAACGACAGCTATCACGAAACGACGCTGTGCTTCACCAACAACATCCCGCAGAAGGACGGCGGCACCCATCTGGCCGGGTTCCGCGCCGCCCTGACCCGCGCGATCAACAATTACGCCAACGAATCCGGCATCGCCAAAAAGGAAAAGGTCAATCTGTCGGGCGATGACGCCCGCGAGGGCCTGACCTGCGTGCTGTCGGTGAAGGTGCCGGATCCGAAATTCTCCAGCCAGACCAAGGACAAGCTGGTGTCGTCGGAGGTCCGTCCGGTGGTCGAGACCATCGTCGGCGAGGCGCTGGCCCAGTTCTTCGAAGAGCATCCCGCCGACGCCAAGCGCGTGGTGATGAAGGTGGTGGAGGCCGCCGCCGCGCGTGAAGCCGCCCGCAAGGCGCGCGAGTTGACCCGGCGCAAGGGCGCGCTGGACATGGCGTCGCTGCCCGGCAAGCTGGCCGACTGCCAGGAGCGCGACCCCGCCGGTTCCGAACTGTTCATCGTCGAGGGCGACTCGGCGGGCGGATCGGCCAAGCAGGGGCGTTCGCGCCAGTTCCAGGCGATTTTGCCGCTGCGCGGCAAGATCCTGAACGTGGAGCGCGCGCGCTTCGACAAGATGCTGTCCTCGGCGGAGATCGGCACGCTGATCGCCGCGCTGGGGACCGGTATCGGGCGCGACGAGTTCAACGCCGACAAGGCGCGCTATCACAAGATCATCATCATGACCGACGCGGACGTGGACGGCAGCCACATCCGCACCCTGCTGCTGACCTTCTTCTTCCGGCAAATGCCGGAACTGATCGAGCGCGGCTACCTCTACATCGCCCAACCGCCGCTCTACCGGATCAAGCGTGGCAACGCCAAGGAACGCTATCTGAAGGACGACCGGGCGCTGGAAGAGTATCTGGTGGAAGCCGCGCTGGGCGATCTGTCGGTGCAACTGTCCGACGGCTCGTTGCTGATCGGCGACCAGTTGTCCGGTCTGGTCGAACAGGCGCGCGCCGCCCGTCCGGCCATCGACACGCTGGCCCGCAAGGTCGGCAACGCGACGGTGGTGGAACAGGCCGCCGTGGCCGGTGCCCTCTCGTCCAGCCTCGCCAACAACGCCGAAGCCGCCCTGACCGCCGCCCAGGCGGTGGCGGAGCGGTTGAACGCGTTGCTGGAAGATGGTGGTTGGCGCGGCGAAACCCTGCCGAACGGCGGTTACGCCGTGGTCCGCACCCGGCGCGGCGTCACCCATCGCCACCGGTTCGACACCGACCTGCTGAAGAGCGGCGAGGCCCGCCGCCTGGACGTCCAGGCCGCCGACCTGCACCGCGTGTTCGGCACGCCAGGCCGCGCCTTTGAAAAGCAGAAGGAAACCCGCGCCCTGACCGGCCCGGTCGCGCTGTACGACACGGTGATGGAGTTGGGCCGTCGCGGCGTGACCATCCAGCGCTACAAAGGTCTGGGCGAGATGAACCCCGATCAATTGTGGGAAACCACGCTGGACCCGGCCAAGCGGTCGCTGTTGCAGGTCCGCGTCCACCACGCCGATCAGGCGGAGGAGGTCTTCTCCACCCTGATGGGCGACATCGTCGAACCCCGGCGCGAGTTCATCCAGGACAACGCGCTGAAGGTCTCGAATTTGGACGTGTAAGGATGGCGCAAGGGCGTGCGGGCGGTGCCAAGCCCGCGTGTCCGGTGGTCGTCTTTTCAAGTCATTGATAAATATGTGAAAAATACAGAAAGAGCGGGCAGTAATGTCCGCTCTTTTCGTTTTCATTCCTTCCTATCCTTACGCGCTTGCGGCGGCGCGTTCGCGACGGCCCCACCGCGTCCGGTTTGAGCGCGCGCCGCAGGACCGGCGGTTGTCCGGCGTATCAGGGTCAGACCATTTTGGCGGCCGATCATGAGCGGACACCCGACACGACACACCGACAGCCTGTTGCGCAAGGCGGTGGAGCATCAAAAGGCCGGGCAGACGGAGCGCGCGGCGCGGTTTTACCGCGAGATCCTGCGCATCGATCCCGACCATGGCGACGCCGCGCACCGGCTGGGCCGCATCGCCCATCAGGCCGGACGGCCGCAGGCCGCCGCCGCCCTGTTCACCGCCGCCGCGCGCGGCAACGCCACCGTCGCCCCCTATCATCTGGCCTTGGGGTTGGCGCAGTGGGACAGCGGCAACCCGCGCGCCGCCGCCGCCAGCGCCCGCCGCACCCTGGCCCTGTGCCCGTCCGATCCCGCCGCGCTTTGCCTGCTGGGGGCCGTGACGGGATGGATGGGCGACCGTCGCACCGCCCTGCGCAGCTTTCACGCCGCCGCCCGTCTGGACCCGACCCTGCCCGAAGCGCGGGTGGGGCTGGGCCGCGTGTGGGAACGGGCCGGAAACGGCAACGTCGGCCTGCGCTGCTACCAGGCGGCGGCGCGGTTGCGGGGGCCTGACGCCGACGGGTGGCTGATGCTGGCCCACGCCTTCCACCGCTTCGACCATCCGGTGGAGGCCGTGTCCGCGTATCAGGAGGTGCTGAAGCGGGACGTGGACCGGGCGGCCGCCTGGGCCAATCTGGGCAGCGTCTGGCACGCGCTGGGGCAGGCCGGGCAGGCGCAGCAAGCCTATGGCGAGGCGGTGCGCCGCGCCCCGGACCACGCCGACGCGCTCAACAATCTGGGGCTGCTGCATCTGGGGATGGGGGGAGTGGCGAACGCCCGCCCCCCGCTGAACGTCGCGTTGGCCGTTGCGCCGCAGCTTGGCACCGCCCTGGTCAATCTGGGGGTGGCCGAGGCCGCCGTCGGCCGATTCGAAGCCGCTGCGGTGTGGCAAGGCCGCGCCCTGGCGCTCAACCCCCAACAGCCGGAGGGCTGGAACAATCTGGGGGTTGCCCGCAAGGGGTTGGGACAGGCGGCGACGGCGTGCTGGAAACGGGCGCTGGCGCTCAACCCCGCCTTCGCCGACGCGCTCGGCAATCTGGGAGCCGATGCGATCGACCGGGCAGAGCCGGATGCGGCGGCCCGTTTGTTGGGCCGTGCGGTGCGCCTGATGCCCGACCACGCCCCGCTGTGCGCCGCCCATGGCCGCGCCCTGCGCGACGCCGGACGCTTGCTGGAGGCGGCCCGGCAGTGCCGCCGGTCGCTGGCGGTGGCCCCGTCGCTCACCGACCCCCGGCGGGTGTTGGCCACCATCGAAGCGCGGCTGGGGATGAATGGTTCGGACCGTGGCCCGATGGGGGCGGACCGTGCGCCGCCGCACCGATTCAGTCGGGGCTTGCTGGCGCTGGATCGCGCCGTGATGGAACCGAACTGGAGCGATTGCGTCCACCGCCCCGACCCCGGACACACGGCCCCCGCGTTGCCGACCGATGGTTGGGAACGGGCCGCGATTCCCGAATGGCAAGGGGAGGCGCTGGCCGATCAGCGTTTGCTCATCACCGTTCCAGCGGAGCCGTGGGACGCGTTTTCCGCCGCCGCCTGCTGGCCCGACGCCATCGCCCTGGCGGAGCGCGTGGAGATCCGCTGCCCGCCGACCATGGCCAGTCTCTTCGCCCGCGCCTTCCCCCGCGCGGAGGTTCGGGCGGCGATCGACGCGGAGCCGACCGCCACCCCGCCCACCGCCACCCCGCCCACCGCCACCCCGCCCACTGCTGACGCCGATGCCGACCGCAGCACCCCCACCGTTCGAATTGCGGCGGATCGGTTGCCGCACCGTCTGCGCGACCGGCTGGGCCGCTTGCCCGCGCGCACCGCGTGGCTGTACGCCGACGCCGGGCGGATGGCCGAATGGCGGGAGCGGTTGGACCGTTTGGGCGGCGGCTTGCGCGTGGGCCTGATCCAACCGGATCCGGCGGCGGTCGCGACGGGGCCGGTGCATGAGCCGCCGTTGGATTGGGGGCCGGTGTTGCGTCTGCCCGGTGTCACCGTCATCGATTTTCAGGAACCAGGCGTCCTGGGTGGCCTGCCAGCGGGATCGGCGGCCCCCTTGGCCGACGGCTGGCGGGGGGATCTGGAGGAGACCGCCGCGCTGTTGTCCTGCCTGGATCTGATGATCGCCCCGCCCCGGTCGCTGGCGGAGTTGGCCGTCGCGCTGGGCGTGCCGGTCTGGTGCTATGGCGCGCGCGGGTTGGACGGGGGGACGGGCGGGGAGTCGTCGTTGCCCGGCGGCCTGACGCGGCGGGTTCTTCGTCCCGAGCCGGGGCAGCCCATGAGCAGCCTCGTGATGCGAATCGCCACGGATGTGCGGCGTCTGTCCCGCCTGAATCGCGGCGGCGACGCGCGGATCACGGCCGACGCGCGGGCGGTGCGCCGATTGAACTGATCGCATAACCTTTACAGCCCCTGCGTCACCTATGCGTTATCTGTTCCGGTGCGGTGTGCGTGCGCAGTTCCGGCGTGACACGGCCCTGGATTGCGGGTTCCATCAACCATTCGCAACGCACATGACACGCGCCGCCCAGTCTGCGGCGTCGGGAGGAGTGGGATGGGGGTTCTGGCCACGGTTCTGGTCGCGGCGGTCGGGCTGCTGCACGTCTGGATTTTGATTTTGGAAATGGTCCTGTGGACCAAGCCGATGGGGCTGCGCGCCTTCGGGAATTCGGCGGACAAGGCGCGGATCACCGCCGTGCTGGCCGCCAACCAGGGGCTTTACAACGGTTTTCTCGCCGCTGGCCTGTTCTGGGGGCTGATCGATCCCGATCCCGCCGCCGCCCTGCGCATCAAAAGCTTCTTTTTGATCTGCGTGATCGTCGCCGGGGTCTATGGCGCGTGGACGGCCAGCCGCAAGATCCTGTTCATCCAGGCGCTGCCCGCCGCGCTGGCGCTGGCGGCGGTCTGGCTGTCGTAAGCGCGCGCGGTAGAGGGGACGGCGGCGTTCAGTGCGCCGCCTCCTCCCGCCAGGGGCCGACATCCTCGACGACGAAATGCGGGCCGCGCCGGTCCTGGTCGCGGCGCAGGATGAAGCGGTTGTTGCCGCCCGCCTTGATCGTCCACAAACCAACGCTGTCCAACCCGCCGCCGCTCAACGAGCGGATGTCCAGCTCAACCGGGATCGGGTAATCGCCCAGCCGTTTCAGGGCGCGGTCGGCGCGCACCCGGTCGTCGGGCGGCAATTGATCGGCCGCGCGGGCGTCGAAGCGGTCGCTTTTGACGTAGCGGGTTCCCTGGCCCTGGATCGGGCTGGACGGTCCGCCGGGATCGGCCAAGGCCCGCCGCGCCATCAACCGCCAACGCGCCCGCGCGCATTCCACCACCGATTCCGCGTGGACGACGCGCAACCGGTCCAGCAAGGGTGGGAACAAGGGCAGCAGCGCCCGCCGTTTGAAGGCCACCCGCTGCATCACGCCGTGCACGGCGCTGTCGGCGTTGGAGGCGGATTCCGGCAACAGCGCGCTTTCCGCCTGAAGCAAGGGGCGGATGTGGGCGGGATCGCCGCTCAACTCCAGATCGTGCAAGCGGCGGCGAAAGCGCTCCTGCGCGTCCAGCAGCTGGGCCAGCGCGGCGTCGATGATTGTGGCGGAATCCTCAGCCGTCAGATCGGGCGAGAGCGGATCCAGCCACGCGTCGGCGAACAGACGATGGGTCGTGACCATGGCGGACCGGCTGGGGGATCAGCCGTCGGCGCGCATGCGGGCGATGATGGCGTCGAGCACCGCCGCCGCCTCGTCGTTGGCAACCTGGCAGGTCCCCGCCGCCTGATGGCCGCCGCCGCCATACTCCAGCATCAGCGGGCCGATGTCGGTCTTGGAACTGCGGTTGATGATCGACTTGCCGCAAGCCAGAACCGTGTTCTGCTGCTTCAAGCCCCACAGCACATGGATCGACACGTTGGTGTCGGGGTAGAGCGCGTAGATCATGAAGCGGTTGCCGGCGTAGATCGTCTCCTCGTTGCGCAGATCCAGCACCACGACGTTGCCGTGCAGGGTGGAGCAGCGCTTGAGCTGATCGACGAACGGTTCGGCGTGCTGGGTGTAGAGATCCACCCGTTCCTGCACGTCGGGCAGTTCCAGAATCTGGTCGATGCTGTGGGTGCGGCAATAGTCGATGAGGTCCATCATCAACTGATAGTTCGACACCCGGAATTCACGGAAGCGGCCCAGCCCGGTGCGCGCGTCCATGATGAAGTTCAGCAGCGTCCAACCGGTTGGCGTCAAAATGTCATCGCGGTCGTAGCGGGCCGAGTCGGCCTGATCGACCGCCGCCATCATCTCGTCCGAAATGGTCGGAAACCGGTCCTTGCCGCCATAGTAATTGTAGACGACGCGGGCCGCCGACGGGGCCGACGGGTCGATGACGTAATTGGGTTTTTCCCCGACGCGGATGGTTTCCGACAAATGGTGATCGAACACCAGATGGGCACCGTCCACATAGGGCAGGTTGGTGGTGATGTCGCGGTCGGTGATGGCGATCTTGCCGTCCTGCATGTCCTTGGGATGGACGAACTTGATCTCGTCCAGAATGCCAAGCTCCTTCAGGAGCACGGCGCACACCAGCCCGTCAAAGTCGGAACGGGTGACAAGGCGGTATTTAGCGGCGTCGGACATGCGGGCATCCCTTGGGCAACGGAACCATCAACACGCGCGCAAGGGTAGTCGCGGGACCACCGCCGCGCAATCCCTTAACCATGACAACGACGGTCCTCCGCCGCCGATCCGGCGCGGCGCGTGGACGCGGGGCGCAGGCCGGGGACACGCCAAGGCTTTCCAGCCCGTGCCGCCAATGCTACAGCCATCGCCATCCCCCGGACCCGAGGATGGTTGCCATGACCGAACAGCCCAAACCCGACGCGGCCCCCACCACGACCGCCCCGACGCCGCAGGGCGTGACCGCTCCCGAAACCGCCCCTGAAGCCACCGCCAAGGGGCCGGAGCAGAAGCCCGGTGAAATCGGTGGTCCGCAGGGGCCGGAACCCACCCGCTACGGCGATTGGGAGTTCAAGGGGCGCTGTTCCGACTTTTGATCGCCGGGGCGGGGCGACCGCGCGCGCCGCTTGGACAAGCGGGCGCGCGTGCGCCTTGGCATCACGGCTTGCGGTCAGTGGCTCATCAGCACCGGCACGGTCATGCGCTGAAGGATGAAGCGGGTCATGCCGCCCAGCACCAGTTCGCGCAGGCGCGACCGGCCATAGGCCCCCATCACCAGCAGATCGCACCCTTCGTCGGCGGCCGTGTTCAGCAGGGTGTCGCCGGGTTCCACCACATCGGTGACGACGTGGGTCGCTTCCACCTTGCAGCCGTGGCGCGACAGGTGGCGGGCGATGTCGGCGCAGGGTTCATCGCCCAGACCATGCGGACCGGCCTTCGGATTGGCCGCCATCACCACCACGCGCTTGGCGCGGCTCAAGACCGGCAGGGCGTCGCCGATGGCGCGGGCGGCCTCGCGGCTGCCGTTCCACCCCACCAGCACCCGTTCGCCGATGCTGGTGAAACGCCCGGCGTAGGGAACGACCAGCAGCGGGCGACCGGCTTCGAACAGCAGGTCGGCCGGTTGGGCCACCGGGGTGTCGCGGTCGCGGTCCGGGTCGGGCTGGCCGACGATGATGAGATCGGCGTAGCGCCCGCGCACCGCCGCCGCGATGGTCGGATCACCGTCCACCGCCAGCCATTCCGACCGGTCGGTCAAGCCATACTGCCGCATCACCGTGGCGAAACGGTCGGCCTGACGCGCGGTTTGTTCCTCGCGGTTCTGGCGGCGGCTGGCGCGCAGGGTGTCGGGAAGCTCGGCTTCGATGTAGCCGGGCAGCAGCACATCGTTGACGGTGTACAGGCCGGTCAGATGGGCGTCGCTCTGGGCCGCCAGCCGGGCGGCAAGGTCAAGGCGCGCCACCGATGCGGCGCTGTCATCGACCAGAACCAGCAGATCCTTGAAAGACATGGCGTGTTCTCCCCGGCGTTCGCGGACGCGTTCGTTTGTTTCGGTTGTTGGAGTTGCGGTTTTGGCTGGGGAGCCGCCCATGCGGGCCAACGCCCCCACTTCGCTTGGCAGTATAGGCCCACAAACGACCGGCGCGACCAGCCGAAAGCGGGGCGCAGGCATACCAACTTCGCGACTCACGGTGGAGCGTGGCGGGGTGGGTGGGGGAGGGGGACCGCCGAAAGTATCCCCTCCGACAACCGCTTTGGGACGGGTTTGCTTTTGACGGGCGGGCGACACATCGCGTAAGTGTTGAACGGTCAATTGTCTCACAGGACCTCGATTTTTGGTACCATGACACCCGATGCCCACATCACCGCCCTGATCGAGGCGCTGTCCGCCACGCCGTCCAACGACCCGGCGATCGACACGCTGCGCCAGATCCTGGACGCCATGCCGGTGATGGTCGGTGTGTTCGACCGCGACCGGCGCCATGTGTTCGCCAACCGCGCCTATGTCGAGATGCTGGAAACCACGCTGGACCGCTTGATCGGCACCACCATCGGCGATGTCCTGGGGCCGGACACCTTCCGCAGCACCCTGAGCGCGGCCAAGCGCGCGCTGGATGGTGAATCCGTGGTGTCGGAAGCCTGGACGATCCAGCCCGACGACCGCCAGCGCTATTTCCTGCGGATGCACGCGCCGCACCGCGCGCCGAACGGGGCCGTCGTCGGGTATTTCATCGTCATGCAGGACATGACGGAGCGACGGCAGACCGAAGACGACCTGTTCCGGCTGGCCTATTACGACCCGGTGACGGGTTTGGCCAACCGTTTGATGCTGTTGAAGCATCTGGCCGATTACCGGGCGATGGGCGAACCCTTCACCCTCATCATCCTGGACATCGACCGTTTCGCCGACGTCCGCACCAGCCTGGGGCAGGGCTTCGCCAACGAGCTGTTGGATGATCTGGCCCATCGGATGGGCGCGCATGGGGCGGCGTTTGACCTGATCGCCCGCGTCAGCGACCACGCCTTTGCCCTGCTGATCGCCGGTCCCTGCGACCGCCCGGTCGTGGAAAGCGCGGTGGAGGAGTTGGCCACCATCGTGCGGTCGGCCCGCTCCAACTCCGGCGGGACGGTGTTCCTGTCGGCCAGCATCGGCGTCGCCGTGGCGCTGCCCAGCCATGAACGGCCTGAAGACGTGCTGCGCGACGCCGAAATCGCCACCGGCCGCGCCCGTGAACTGGGCGGCGGGCGGCAATCCTGGTTCGATCCGGCCATGCATGGCCAGGTCGTGGAGCAGGTCCGGTTGGAGCATGACCTGCGCGGGGCGATGGCCAGCGGGACCGATCTTTGGGTGGCCTATCAGCCAATCGTCGAAATGGTGACGAGCGGTCTGGCCGGGTTCGAGGCGCTGGTCCGCTGGAACCATCCCGAACGCGGCAACATCCCGCCCGGTGTCTTCATTCCCATCGCCGAAAGCACCGGTCTGGTGGTGACGCTGGGCACCTGGGTGCTGCGCGAAGCCTGCCGCCAGATCGCCATCTGGCAGGAGGAGCGGGAACCCGGCTCCGCCCCGCTGTTCATCAGCGTGAATCTGTCCACCCGCCAGCTGGCCGACCCCAACTTCGTCGATGTGGTGCGGCAGGTGTTGCGCGAAACCGGCGTCGAACCGTCGTGGCTGAAGCTGGAATTGACCGAAAGCGCGGTCATGGACAAGGCCGAACAATCGATCCGCCTGTTGCAGGAGCTGCGCGCCCTGGGGGTGAAGCTGTCGATCGACGATTTCGGCACCGGTTATTCCTCGCTGTCCTACCTGCACAAGCTGCCCATCGACAGCCTGAAGGTGGATCGCTCCTTCGTTTCGGCGATGCACCAGTCGGAGGAAAACCGCGCCATCGTCCGCATCATCCTGGATCTGGCCCGGCTTCTGGGGTTCGACGTGATCGCGGAGGGGATCGAAACCAGCGCCGACGCCAATTTGTTGCGGGCCTTGGCCTGCGATTACGGCCAGGGCTATCACTTCGCCCGCCCGTTGCCCCCGGCGGAGGCGGGCAAGCTGGTCGGTGGGACGCTGTCCTGGCAGGCGTGATCCGCTGGGGTGAAACGGCTGGGAGAAAAAAATGGCCTGCCGTGTTTTTTCTCTTGCCGAACGGGGCGTATTTCCGTAAAAAGCCGCTCCCGGACGACGGGAACGCGGGCGTAGCTCAGGGGTAGAGCACAACCTTGCCAAGGTTGGGGTCGAGGGTTCGAATCCCTTCGCCCGCTCCAGTTCTCCGGTGAACAGCACAAAACAC
>JAIXPD010000005.1 GCA_027486405.1 Azospirillum sp.
GCACAATCGCAAACAGAGTGGCTCTGAGACGGGTTCCGCGAAATCCGTGAAAAAATCCGTGGAATCCGTGTCCATTCTTGTTCTGGTCGGGTGCCCAATGCTTCAAGCGATTGCCCTGCAATAACCTCCGCCCGCAACAATCCCCCTGCTTCAGTAGCCGCGCTGGCGGTCCACCCGATTCGGCAGCGGTTGCCCGGCGCGGAAGGCGGTGACGGCGGTGGCCACCTGTTCGGCGCAGCGCGACGGGTGGGTGATCCCGGCGACGTGCGGGGTGATGCGCACCGCCGGATGACGCCAAAGCGGATGACCGGGCGGCAAGGGTTCCTCGACGAACACGTCCAGGCTGGCCCCGCGCAGACGACCCGAATCGAGCGCGGCCAACAAATCCGCCTCCACCACATGCCCGCCGCGCGCGGCGTTGACCACCACCGCCCCACGCGGCAACGCGGCGAACAGGTCGGCGTTCAACAGCCCGTGCGTGTCCGGGGTCAGCGGCAGCAGGCACACCAGAATGTCGGTCTGCGGCAGCATGGCGGCCAGCCCCTCGGCTCCGGCAAAGCTTTCCACCCCGTCGATGGTCTTCGGGCTGCGGCTCCACCCGACCACGCGGTAATCCAGGCTGCGCAGGGTGCGCGCGGCGGCCACGCCCAACTCCCCCAGCCCCAGAATGCCGACGGTGACGTCCCCGGCGGGCTTGTGGCCCAGCGGCTGCCAGCGCTCCGCCGCCTGGAGCGCGGCGTACTCCTCCATCTGGCGGTGCCAACGCAGGACCTGAAGCGCGACGTAGCCCGCCATGTCCGCCGTCAAGCCATCCGCCACCATGCGGACCAGCGGGACGTCGGGCAGCGTCGGATCCTGCAACAGCGGCTCCACCCCCGCCCCCAGCGAGACGATCAGGCCCAAATTGGGCAGGCTGGCCAGCATCCCGGCGGGCGGCTTCCACACCACCGCCACGGTGAGGTCCGCCACGTCGCCGCAATCGGGCCAGACGCGCATCTCCACCCCGGGCAGGCGTTGGGCGATCTCGCGGCGCCAATCCTCGGCGTTGTCGCTGGCGGAGCAGAACAGAAGCGTCACGGCGGTTCCCCTGGTAGAAAGGACAGGACGGCGCGGAGCATAGCGCCATTCCCCCACCGGGGAGCCATTCCCGATCCGCGCATCTGAAAGGTCGTCCGTGCCGCGTCTTATTCTGTTGAACAAGCCCTACGGCGTGTTGCCGCAATTCACCGACGACCAGGGCCGCCCGACGCTGGCCGGGTGCCTGCCGGTGCCCGGGGTCTACGCCGCCGGGCGGCTGGACCGCGACAGCGAAGGGCTGCTGGCCCTGAGCGACGACGGCGCGCTGATCGCCCGCATCGCCGCGCCGAAGAACAAGATGCCGAAAACCTATTGGGTGCAGGTGGAAGGCGAGCCGACCGACGCGGCGCTGGACGCCCTGCGCGCGGGCGTGACGCTGAAGGACGGCCCCACCCTGCCCGCCCTGGTCGAACGAATCGACGAACCGGTCGATCTGTGGCCGCGCGACCCGCCGGTGCGCTTCCGCGCCGCCATCCCCACCGCGTGGCTGGCCCTGACCCTGCGCGAGGGCCGCAACCGGCAGGTGCGGCGGATGACGGCGGCGGTCGGCTTCCCCACCCTGCGCTTGATCCGCTGGTCGATCGGCGAATGGACGCTCGACGGTCTGGCCCCCGGCCAATGGCGGGAGGTGACGGTCCCCGGCCCCGAACGCGCGCCCGCCCCGGCGCGATCCGCCCGCAACGCCAAACCGCCCCACAAAGCGGCGGGCGCGGCAAAGCCAACGGGCAGGGCAACACCAACCGGCACGGCCAAGCCCAAAGGCACGGCCAAGCCAACCGGCACGGCCAAGCCCACCGGCAAAAAGCACGGCCCACGCTCCCCGCGCCGCTGACCGGCGCGGCTTTACGGTTTGGCCGCTTTACGGTTTGGCTGGGGCCACCGCCGGGGCGCGGGCGTTGGTTTCGTTGGCGGCGTCGCCCAGCAACCCGGCCTCGCGGTAATAGCGCTCCGCCCCCGGATGCAGCGGAATCGCCACGTCGGTCGCCGCCTTGGCCGGGTCGAAGCTGCGCCCGCGCGGGTGCCCCTCGGCCAGCACGCGGCGGGTGTTCTCATGCCACAACGCCTTGAGGACGCCGTAAATTAGGTCGGGGTCGCGGTCGGCCCGCACCAGCAATTCCGCCCCCAGGCTCAAGGTCGGGGTGGGGGCGGTTCCGGGATAGGCGTCGCCCGGAATCTCGCTTTCCAGGTAAAAACGCAGGTTGCGGCGCAGGCAGGCCGCCGGTTCGCCGTCAATCGGCAGCAGCCGGATCGGCACCCGCGCGGCAACGTCGCTGACCGCCGCCACCGGATAGCCGCCGACCATGAAAAACCCGTCCAACTCGCCCTTGGCCAGCCGGTCGGCGGCGGTGGCGGGCTTCAGATACTGGGGCGTGATCGCGTTTTCCGACAGGCCATAAGCGTCCAGGATCAGGCGCGCTTCCACCAGCGTGCCCGAACCCTCCTCGCCCAACGACAGGCTGCGGCCCTTCAGATCGGCCATCCGGTCGATGAAGCCGTCGGAGCGCACCACCACCTGAATCGCTTCGGCGTACAGCATCCCCAGCGAGCGCAGCCCCTCGAACGGCGGCTTGCCGGTGAAATTGCCGGTCCCGCTGTAGGCCCAAAAGGCGGTGTCGGCCTGGGCGAATCCGGCCTCGACCGCGCCCGACCGCAGCAGTTCGATGTTCTCGACCGACCCGTTGGTCGCCTGCGCCACCACGATCAGGCCGGGAATGCCGCAACTGCCGCCCCGGTCGCAAGGCCGCGACCCCGGCGGGTTGGAAATGGCGTTGGCGATCAAACCGCCGATTGGAAAATAGGTGCCGGAGGTGGTCCCGGTGCCGATGCGGAAATAGCGCAAATCCTGCGCCAACCCGGTCGAAAAACCGCCAGCCTGCGCGGCCAGCGCCAAGCCCGCCGCCCCGGCCAGAAGACCGCGCCGCGTTGGCCCGCTGGCCCCGGCGGCGGGGATCAGGGACGGGGTGGGAAAGTCAGACGCCGAAGCGGCGTTGCGTCCTGCGCGTGGCACCGGGGACATTCCCATTCGTTGGAGGGTCGGAAACCGCAAGTTCCCTACAAGATCCCCGCATCGCCGCCCCTTTTCAAGCCGCGAACGGTTACATCACGCCAATCAGATCCAGAACGCCCGCCACCGCCACCGCACCGCCACAGAGCCGCACCGCGCGCGGCGATTCGGCCTGCGCCACCAGTTGCGACAGCCCCACCCCGGCGCACCCCACCAGCAGCAGCCCACAGGCGAATCCGGCCCAGAACAGAATGGTTCCCTGGTGGGCGTGGCCATGGAACACCGCCGCGACGGCGGCGACGATCACCACGCACCACACCGGCACCCGCACCGCCAGCGCCACCAGCGCGCCAACGACGATCAGGGCGACCGCCAAGCCCGGCGCGGCGTAGGGCAAACGCAGCCCAACCTGCGCGGCGATGCCCGCCAGAATCGCGGCGGTCACGGCGGCGGTCGGGGCCTGCCACACGGCGGTTCCCCCCACCTGCCCGGCCCACATCCCAATGCCGAGAAAGCCCAACAGATGCTGGATGACCCACACGGGTTCGATCAACCCCGAGCCAAAGGCCCCCGTCAGCGTCGTCATCGCCCCATCCCCCGGTTTCACCCAGTCCCCGGCGCGGTATGCGGGGCATCGCGGCCCGGGTCAAGTGACGCGTGGCCTCACCCGGCCCGCTCGAATCGTCCAACCTGTCGGTTTTCCGCGCGCGGTTGCCCGCAACATCGCGGCGGGATAGGATTTTTCACCTGCTTTCCAACGACGACGCCATGCCCGCCAACCACGCAATCCCCACACCAGCCGCCCGCTGCCACCGCCGTCCGGCGGCGGATCGGCCTGTTGTCCCATCAATGGAACAGTGGAACAGGGGCCGGAAACCTGTTGCACGGTGTTTCAAACGTTCCATTCGCCGCCGCACACCACCCGTTCGGGGGTCAGCGCGCCAGCGGATCGCCCAGTTGGCGCAACTCCAACTCACGCCGCATCAGGTCGCGCTGTTGCAACGGGTCCAGGCGGCCCAGCGCGTCGTCGGCGCGCATGCGGTCCACCTCCGGGCGCAGCAGGTCGCGCTTGAACGCGTCGGTGGCGTTCTGGGTCAAGGCGGGGGGCGGCAAGGGCACGGGGCGCGGCGAAGGGGGGTACGCCGCCGGATCGGGGGGCGGGCTGGAGGATCCGGCGCGGGGCCGACGCGCGGGGGGTTGGCTGTCGTCGGCGCGCACGGGGGTGGAGCGGCGTTCCACCGGTGCGCCCGGCACATCGATGCGGGTCTGTCGGGTTTCCAGTTCGATGCGGCGGAAACTGGGCTTCGCCCCGATCCGCTCCACCGTCGGCGCGGCCACACCGGGCGGCACCGCGCTGGGTGTGGCAACACGAGGTGTTTGCAAATGGGGCGTCTCCGCCCCGGCGCAGGCCGTCAGCGTGGCAACGGCGAGGCCAAACAGCGCCAGACGGCGCAAGGGGCGGGGGATGTGCGTCATGCCAACGATATGGCCCGCCCCCCGACCGCAAACAAGGCGTTTCCGCTGCGGCCCGCCCCGGTCCCCTCAGAACAGGTGCTGGCCGCCGGTGATGAACATCTCGGTTCCGGTGACGTAACCGGCGTCCGGGCCGCACAGGTAATGGATCACCGCCGCGACGTCCGCCGGGGTTCCCATGCGCTTCAACGGGATGCGCGGGATGAGCACGTCGTATTCCGGCCCGGTCATCGCCGTTTCGATTTCGCCCGGGGCCACCGCGTTGACGCGGACGTTGATTTCGGCGAACTCCACCGCCATCTCGCGGGTCAGGCCCGACAGCGCCGCCTTGGAGGTCGAATAGGCCGACCCGGCAAAGGGGTGGACGCCGTGCCCGGCGATGGAGGTCACGTTGACGATGGCCCCCTTGCCGCGCGACAGCGGGGCGGCAAAGCCGCGCGCCAGCACCAGCGGCGCGAAGAAATTCAGCTCGAACACCTGATGCCACCCTTCGATGGACCCGTTCAGGCAGCCCAGCCGTTCCTTGATCGGCGTCTTCGGCGAAATGCCCGCGTTGTTGACCAGCGCGTGCAGCGGCCCGCCGTCCAGCACCCGATTCGCCTCCTCGATGAAGGCGGCGCGGCTGGCCGGGTTGGCCAGATCGGTCGGGATGTGGTGGGTCCAGTTGGGATCCCGGCGGCAATGGGCGGGGATGTCCTCGCGCGCGCAGGAGATCACGCGCCAGCCCTCGGCGCTGAAGCGCGCGACGGTGGCGTGTCCGATGCCCCGGCTGGCGCCGGTCAGGATGACGGTTTTGCGGTGTGGCATACCCCCATGCTAACGCGCTTTGCCGCCGGGGGAAAGCGCTGAGAATGATTCGCGATTGGAAAGACATGAGCCGGATGTTGACGCCGCCGCCATCCGGCCCAACCTTCACCACCACACCCTCCCCGCCCCCTGCCCCGCGCGCCCTGCCCCGCCCCCTGCCCCACCGGAGCCGCCGCCCGTGCCCCGCCTGTCCGCCACGCTCGCGCTCGCCCTCTGCCTGTCCGCCACAATCCTGTCCGCCACCGCCGTGCGGGCGCAGGACACACCCGCCGTGACCGTCCTGCCGGCCCCGCCCGCCTGCGTCGCCCCTGGCGTTTGGACCGACGGCGAGGGCAAGCGGCTGACCATCGCCACGCCGCTGCGACGGATCGCCGAATTTCCCGTCATCCTGTTGGGCGAGCAGCACGACAAGCCCGACCACCACCGTTGGCAACTCCACACCCTGGCCGGACTGCACGCCCACAACCCCGACCTCGCCATCGGGCTGGAGATGCTGCCGCGCCGGGCGCAACCGGCGCTGGACCGCTGGTCCGCCGGGGAACTGGACGAGGCGGCGTTCCTGGCCGCCAGCGCGTGGGCCACGGTCTGGGGTTTCGACCCGGAGATGTATCTGCCGATCCTGCGCTTTGCCCGGATGAACCGGCTGCCGCTGGTGGCGCTGAACGTCGACCGCAGCCTGATCGCCCGCACCGCCCGCGACGGCTGGGCCGCCATTCCCGCCGACGCGCGCGAAGGGGTCGGCCAGCCCGCCCCGCCCAGCGCCGCCTACCGCGCCCGCCTGGTCGAGGCGTTGGCCGCCCACCCCGACCGGGACGGCGACAAAACCCCGGCAAACACCCCGGCAGATCCCACGACCGACGGCAACCCCGCCGCCCAGCGCTTCATCGAGGCGCAAAGCGTCTGGGACCGCGCCATGGCCGAGCGGATCGCCGACACCCGCCGCCGCACCGGGCGCGGCGTGGTGGCGATCCTGGGCGAGGGGCACATCACCCACCGCCACGGCGTGCCGCACCAGTTGGCCGATCTGGGCGTGAGCGAATCGGCGGTGCTGCTGCCCTGGGACGCGGACCGGGACTGCGCCGATCTGGATGGCCGCATCGCCGACGCCGTGTTCGGCCTGGGCGCGCCCACCGATAGCGCGCCCGCCAACAGCCCGCCGCGCCCGCGCCTGGGCGTGCAGATCACCCCGACATCGGACGGTTTGCGGGTTGAACAGGTGGTGGAGGGCGGCGTCGCGGCGGCAAGCGGGCTGGAGACGGGCGACGTCCTGCTGACCGCCGCCGGTCGCCCGCTGCGCCAGCCCGCCGACCTCACCGCGCTGGTGCAACGGCAAACGCCCGGCACCTGGCTGCCGCTGACCATCCGGCGCGGCGACGCCACGCTGGAACGGCTGGCGAAATTCCCGCCCGATCCGGCGGCGGAACCACCCCCACCCGCCGCACCGTGACGGCCAGATGATGGGATTCCCGGGTGATGGGATGACCAAATGTTGGTCGGCACCGGTTCCAATTCCCGGTTTGTTCCTGTAGCGTGCCCGCGCGGGAAACGGGTTGGGAGCGGCGGAGCGGTGATGCAGTCGGTTGCGGTGGATGTGTGGTCGTTGGTGTTGGGCGTGCTCGCCGGGGCTGGAGTCGGCGGCGGGCTGGTCTGGGCGCTGGTCAGCGCGGCGGCTGCACGCGCGCAGGCCGAGGCGGCGGCCCTGCACGCCGACCTGTCGGCCCGCCTCGATCTGGCCGACCGCACGGAGGATGAGTTGCGGGAGGAGGTGGAGGCGCGCGATCACCAGATCGCCCGACTGTCCGCCGACCTGTCGACCGCGCGCGAGCAGCACGCCCGCCTGACCGCCCGCATGGACGCCGAACGCGCCGCCGCCGAGGACAAGCTCGCCCTGCTGGAACGGGCGCAAGCCGCCCTGTCCGACAGTTTCAAGGCGCTGTCGGCGGAGGCGTTGCAGCGCAACAACCGCAGCTTCCTCGACCTTGCCCGCGAAACGTTGGCCGGATTCCAGGAGCAGGCGCGCGGCGACCTCGACCAGCGCCAGAGCGCCATCGCCGCCATCGTCGATCCGGTCCGCCAGTCGCTCGCCAGCATGGACCAGCACATCCGGGAGCTGGAGGCCAGCCGCGCCGGGGCCTATGAGGGGCTGCGGCAGCAGGTGGCCTCGCTGGTCGAAACGCAGGCGCATCTGCGCTCGGAAACCGGCAATCTGGTGCGGGCCTTGCGCAGCCCGGTGACGCGCGGGCGCTGGGGCGAAATCCAGTTGCGCCGGGTCTGCGAAATGGCCGGGATGCTCGACCATTGCGATTTTCACGAACAGGCGTCGGTGGACCGCGAGGGTGGCGGCCGCCTGCGCCCCGACCTGACCGTGACCCTGCCCGGCGGCAAATCCATCGTGGTCGACGCCAAGACCCCGTTGGAGGGCTATCTCGACGCCATCCAGGCGGAGGACGAGGCCGGGCGGCGCGACGGGTTGGCCCGCCACGTCCGCCATGTGCGCGAGCACATGAAGCAGCTTGGCACCAAGGCCTATTGGGACCAGTTCGCCGACAGCCCGGAATTCGTCGTGCTGTTCCTGCCCGGCGAGAATTTCTTTTCCGCCGCGCTGGAGCAGGACCCGGCCTTGATCGAGGCGGGAATCGACCACCGGGTCATCCTGGCCACCCCCACCACCCTGATCGCGCTGCTGCGCGCCGTCGCCTATGGCTGGCGGCAGGAGCGGTTGGCCGACAACGCCCGCGCCATCAGCGCGCTGGGGGCCGAACTCTACAAACGCCTGTCCGATCTGGGCGGGCACATGGACCGGCTGGGGGCGCAGCTCGACAAGGCGGTCGGCAGCTACAACGGGGCGGTCGGCACGCTGGAATCCCGCGTGCTGGTCAGCGCCCGCCGTTTCCGCGACCTGGGGGCCGCCCCCGAGGGCAGCGACCTGCCCCTGTTGGAGCCGCTTGACCACAGCCCGCGCCGGTTGCAGGCGGCGGAGCTGCGCGGGGTGGCCCTGCCCGAACCAGCGGAGTCAACGGTTGACCGCTGACTGGCCACGCCTCCGGAAACCGGTTCAGAACCGCTCCCGGTAACTCTGCGGGCTGGTCCCGACGCGGCGCAGGAAGCTGCGGCGCAGCGTGTCTTCCCCGCCAAAGCCGCAGCGCGCCGCCGTCTGCGCCACGCTCGCCCCCTGTTCCAGCATCCGCCGCGCCGCCTCCACCCGGATCGCCTCCACCGCCCGCGCCGGAGTCTGGCCGGTGGCCTGCCGGTAATGACGGGAAAAGCTGCGCGCGCTCATCGCCGCCCGCGCCGCCAGGGCGGGCAAGGACAGGTCGCCCCGCAGATGGTCGGCGATCCAAGCGTGCAGCGCGTCAAAGCGCCCGGTCGCTGCCGGATTGGCCGTGGCCGGGTTGGTCGCGGTCTGCAAGGTCAAGGTCGCGCTGAACTGGGCCTGACCGCCGGGCCGCTTCAGAAAGACCACCAGTTGCCGCGCCACCGCCAGCGCCGTGCGACGGCCCAGATCCTCCTCCACCAGGGCCAGGGCCAGATCGATGCCCGCCGTGATCCCGGCGGAGGTCCACACCGCCCCATCGCGGATGAAGATCGGATCGGGATCCAAACGCACGTTGGGAAAGCGCGCGGCAAACTCGGCGCAGCGCTGCCAATGGGTCACGGCGCGCCGCCCGTCGAGCAGACCGGCCTGCGCCAGCAGGAACGCCCCGCTGCACACCGACGCCACCCGCCGCGCCGACCGCGCCCGCGCCGCGACCCAGGCGACCAGCGCGGCATCGTCGCACGCCGCCGTCACGCCGAAGCCGCCCGCCAGGATCAGCGTGTCCACGGCGGCGTCGGGCGGCGGCAGCGGGGCGGCGTCAAGCACCAGCCCGGCGCTGGTCCGCACCGGCCCGGCGGCGGCCACCAGATGCAACGCGTAGGGAGCCGGTCGCCCCGCCGCCGCCGCCAGATCGTTGGCCGAGGCGAACACCTGCATCGGCCCGGTGATGTCCAGGATCTGGGCGTTGGCAAAACCCAGCGTCTCCACCCGCCGGGGGGCGTGATCCGGCTGCAACGGGCGGGGCGGAGCGGGGGACGTCATTGGCGGGATTTGCCGGGTGATTGGCGCTTGCGCCACAGCGTGACGCGCTACGCTGCCCCCCGTCAATCCTCCGTCAATCCACACAGGGCAATCGGGTGAAGGCTTAAAATTCCTCTATTAGGACATTCGTCATCCCCGCGAAGGCGGGGAACCAGAGTTCGCAGAGTGGCTCTGACGGGAAAGCCTGGATCCCCGCCTTCGC